>JAVVEH010000009.1:0-81563 GCA_032251435.1 Lentisphaeria bacterium
AAGTACCTGGGAGTGAACGCCAAATAGTGTACGTTTTATCCGATTTTCAGGTTATACCGGCTGGGCTATGGACATTCACCCTCCAAAGGGATACCTGGATCCGGAACCGGGCGCTATCCATCATCATATTCCGGGGATTACCGATATTCCCTTCAGGGCACTCTATTCAAAAGACATTGTCAACCTGCTTATGGCCGGGCGGGACGTGTCCTGCACCCATGTTGCGCTCGGCACCCTGCGCCTGATTTGTACCGGTGCGGTCATGGGACAAGCTGCAGGTGCAGCGGCGGGTATCTGTATTGATAAAGGTTGTACCCCTGCTGACATAAGTAAGAATCATATTAAGGAACTCCAGCGCACACTGGCCCGTCACGATCAAAGCATGATAGGATATCAGCTCCTGGAGTCTGACGACCATTCCCGAAATGCAAAAATCACAGCCAGCAGTGAGTGCGTCATGGAACAGACATCCACTGTGAATTGGCATCACCTTGCAGGTCGGAAGGGATTGATTCTGCCCCTGGAGTCCGACATTCTAGACAGCGTCGATCTCTTTATCCACGCCAAGGAAGATACGACACTTGAAATGGATGTGGTGCGGTCAAACAAGATTCAGAACTACCGTCTTGAGCGGATCGAGAAGACGGTGTCAGTTGATGTTGGCGCCGGCAAGAATTGGGTAACCTTTCCGATCGGCCTGGCCAATGACGAGACCCGGAAGGTCATGCTGCTGCTCAAAGCAAATCCAAAGGTCTTCATTGCCTATGATAACAGCAATCTCACGGGTGTTTTCGGCCTGTCAATCAATGGTGACAGCTTTGACGGAAAGAGTCGTATTGATGCGAATCAGCACCAAATACCGGCTTTCCGGATCAGCCCCGAACAGAGGGTATATATGGCCAGGCATCTTCAGGATGGGCATATTCGTCCATTGGCACTTCCCCATGTGTGGTGTTCTGCCGCCATGCGGAAAAATACCCCGGAATGGCTTGAATATGTGTTTGATGGTGAACGAGATGTGTCTTCAATTGAACTTGTATTCAACTCAGACACAAATTCAAGAAATATAAGGACGGATATACATTGTATCTGCCCTCTACTGGTAAGGGATTACAAAATCTCCTGTTTTGATGGCCAAAGATGGAAAGTGCTGGTGAATGAAACCGACAACTATCTTCGGTTCCGCAGGCATGCATTTGATACGGAAACGACAAAAAAACTCAAATTTGAGTTTTTCCAGACTCATGGATCGGAATCTGTAGAGGTGTTTGATATACGTATATATGGGTGAAAAGATAAAAAAATGCTCTTTTCGTTAATAAATCACTTTGTCTGGTGCGAGAACGGTAAAAGTCCCAAGGCTGCCCGTCACTATGCAGTTAAGAAGACAGCACCTTTCAGGCACCGCTGCGCATTGACAAGGCAAAGGCCATTAATCTATACAACAACCGGTTTTACAGCGATGTGAAGGTGGGAAAATATGCGACTCTGAAAATGGAAGGGAATAGAAGGAATGGCAGATCGTTTGGCCTCTGAGAGGATGTCAACAGATCCCTGCCCCTTTCGCGGATCATCTCATGCTTACTCGTGTTCCTCCTCCCCTTGCCAGCATACAGACCGACTCCAGGATCTACTTGACAAACAGGGATAGGCGACTACTTTATTCTGTTGTAAATGTAAAAAAGGAAGCATAAATGATATCCGTAAGAAGATTTTTCCGCCCTCCTGCAGGGAGCTTCTTTCTTTTCGGTCCCCGTGGCACCGGCAAGTCGACCTGGCTGAAGCAGCATTTCCCGGAAGCTCTGCGCCTGGACCTTTTAGATCGCGAAACATTTCGTCTCTATGCTGCCCGGCCGGAGCGCCTTCGCGATCTGGTCCGGGCCCAGACTCGACCTGTCACCATTGTCCTTGACGAGATACAGAAGATTCCCGAGCTTCTCGACGTTGTTCATCAACAGATGGAAGATCTCCCGCAGCACCGTTTCATCCTCACGGGTTCCAGCGCCAGGAAGTTGAAACGCACAGGGGTGGATCTGTTGGCTGGGCGCGCGGTGTCAACCAGCATGCACCCGTTCATGGCGGCCGAATTGAAAGAGGATTTCGATATGGAGACTGCCTTGACCAGGGGCCTGGTGCCGGTGGTCCATACGGCGCCTTCGCCGGCGAAAGCGCTTGCCGCATACATCGGGCTCTACCTTGAACAGGAAGTCAAGGCTGAAGCCATGGTGAGGGATGTTGGCAGCTTTGCCCGCTTTCTCGAAGCCATATCTTTCTCACATGGGGCGGTGGTGAATATCACATCGGTCGCCCGGGAGTGCCAGGTCAACCGGAATACCGTGCAGACCTATGTGGAAGTGTTGGAGGACTTGCTTCTCGGCTTCCGCGTCCCTGTGTTCTCACGTCGTGCTCGGAGACACCTGATCAGTCATCCGAAGTTCTTCTTCTTTGATGCCGGTGTCTTCCGCTCGTTGCGTCCGGGTGGGCCACTTGACAGCCTGGAGGAGATGAGCGGCGCCGCCTTAGAAGGACTGGTAGCGCAGCATCTGCGCGCCTGGATAGCCTATGGTGATATGGACCGGACGAATCTCTTCTTCTGGCGCACAAAATCGGGCAGTGAAGTGGACTTTGTTGTTTACGGGCCACACACTTTTTTCGCCCTGGAAGTCAAGAATTCCAGCAACGTCTACCGAAAAGATCTGAAATCGCTACTGTCATTCAGAGATGACTATCCGGAAGCGCACATTGCATTGCTCTATCGGGGCAATGAAACGCTTTTGGTTGACGACGTGCTGTGCCTGCCTTGCTCGATGTTTCTTCAAGAGCTTGTGCCCGGGCGCGCACCCTCCTGGCCCCCTCTATCAGAATAACCCACACCCAAAGGGGACGAGTCCGAACAGCTTCATGGAGTACAACGATCGCTATTCGCTGGTCTCCTGTGGACTTCAAACGGCCCCAAGAATAGCAGTAAAAGAGACGTTCTACAATGATTAGATCACTTATGATAGCGGTAATTGCCATGTGCTTCACGACTTTGACAACAGCGACGGCCCCTGCTACTATTGTGCACTCCGTAGCGCAGAGCGCGGCAGGCACTTCAAAGACATGGGAACACCGGATCGCCGAGGCGGGTAACTACCAGATTGGCCAGGCATGGGTCCATATCCTGAAAGGAGATAAACTTCGGGTTGAAATCTCCGTCAATGACAAGCTCGTGAAGACACACGGCTTTGAACGGGGCAGAAAGGTCGAACCCTATGACGCGCCACTGTTTCGATTTCAGCTCAGGCTGGAGAATCTCAAATCAGGCGACCGGATACGCGTTGCTTGCATACCTGAAGGCCAGACACAATACGAGCTGGCATATAAACTCGCGTTCGGCACGCCGACCTTTGATGGCATGAAGGTATTCACTCTTAAACAATTCGGTGCTAAAGCCGATGGCAAACACAATGACCTGCCTGCGCTGTGGAAGACAACTGCGGCGGCGATAGAAGCCGGGGGCGGAATCATCCGTTTCGAGAAGGACAAGGACTACCGGCTGAAACTGGAGAATCCCGAGGATTTTGAGAAAAAACAGTTTGTCTTTCAGCTCAAAGGGAATAAGAACATCAAGTTCGAGGGGAACGGCGCGCGGCTGATCATCCATCCCGAAAAGCTGTCGTTCATTCGCCTGGAGGACTGCGAAAATATTCAGATCGACGACTTCACGCAGACATTTGACCCGCAGCCTTATTACCAGGGAAAGGTCTTGAAAATTGTCCCAGACAAGCTGTATGCTGATCTCGATGTACCGAAGCGTTACCCCCTGCCCATGGTGGGAAAGGCCCGGCAGGAGTTATTCTTTGCTCGCTCTCTGTCCGACCCGCTGGACAAGCCGGTGCCGGGGTATATCAGCTGCCAACACCTTTATATCGAGCGGACGGAATCAGACCCCGACAACCCCTACCGGGTCAGGGTCCATTTTCGTGACAACATGGAGGCTAGGTTGAAAGCTGCAAAGAGGGACGGTGCCGAAGGAAATGACATGATCATGCCACACCAGTTGTACGGCCATTACACCGGTGGACATGTTGATATCACACGTTCCGGGCGTATTTCACTTACGAAACTTTGGATACAATCGATGGCCAATATGGGAATCATTCCGGCGCATAACTGGGGGCCGGTGACGTTCAGTCAGGTCGACGTGAGAACGCCGAACCCGGAAACGGAGCGTTTCGTGAGTTGGCGGGACGGTTTTCATGTGCGTGACAATCGTATGGGCATCCTGATCGAAGACGGTCATTATGACGGCGGTCTTATGTATGACGATCTATTCAGCCCGCACTCCATGCTCAACAAAGTGGAGGCAGTCAAGGAATTGCCCGGTGGAAGGATGGACGTCACGCTCTACGGCCTCAGCCCCATGCACATGTTCCAGCCCGGCGACTGGGTCAGTGCTTGGGACCCCAAGCAGGTAGAGACAGGCAAGGGCATCGCGCGGATTATCCAACCGGTAGAGGGCTCGGAGACCAGAGGCACGGGGGCAAACTTCCGTTTCCGGGTTGTGCTGGATCGGGACGTTGATCTCCAACTGGGCGATTACCTGTTTCATGAAGAGACCATCAACTGGGATATGGTCATCCGACGATGCACGAACAGCCGACTGGGGAAACACGCCTCGAACCGCTGGCGAACGCCTGTTAAAATCGAGGATTGCACATTTCGAAACATGTCGTTTCACATCTACGCAGGCGATGGTATGACGATCGAACGTCCCCGTCCCCGCCACATCGTCATTGACAAGTCTGTGATTGAGGAGAGAATAGACTTCACGGGCTTTGACGCATGGGATGTGAAGATATCGAAGACCCTATTTGAAGGTCCAGCAATGATAATCTTTCGTAATACTGATCTCGCGACGTTTGAGGATGTGCAGTGGAAGGACGGCCCCGAAACCATCATCATGGCCACTGACGGGACTACCATAACCTTCAAAGGCGAAAACACCCGTAACGGCAAGGCTGATCTGAAGAATCGGATCACCTTGGACAAGGACTGCCAAGTTCACTTTTCAGAGTAAAAAGCGAAAGGATACGTATGAACAAGACCTCTACAATCGGACAAATGATACGCATCATGTTCTGCATTCCGCTCTGCTGGCAGTTCATCTGTGCAAGTGTTTTCGCCCAGGAGATGACGATGCCTGAGCCGGAGGTGCCTGGTGGAGTAATGGGCGAAGAGCATCCTCTCAAGGCTGGATTACATGAAACCTACAATGTCATACGCAACCTGGGTGATGGGAAATCTCTGGTTCCCAAGATTAGCAGAACCCTATCCATCAAAGACCTGGGCGCCGTTGGCGATGGAAAGACGGACGACGGGCCTGCCTTCAGGAAAGCGATGGAGATCATATCTGAAAGCAATGGCAACGTTCAACTTCTTCTCGAACCCAATAGGAAATACCGCATTCTCTCTACATCTGGCGTTTCTTATGACGGGAAAAGCCTCAAGACCCGTAATCCCCATGTGATCAGTATCAGTGACGCCGAGAATGTGATCATCGACGGACAAGGCTCAACGCTGATCCTGACGTGGCCCGTCAAATTCAATAGTGTGGACCAAAGCGCGAATGTGTGGATAGGCAACCTCACGATGACCTACGACCCCTTTCCCTGCGCCCAGACGCGAATCGTGGCGAAGCAACCGGAGCTGAAAGCCATCGATGTCCAACTTGAGCAAGGCTATTCTCCACCCAACTTCGACCCTCCGGGCGAAACCGCGAATCACGGCAAATGGGCGTTCTCGTGGGGCATCAAGCCTAACTGTCACTTCTGGATCAAGCACATCAAGGAGATCGATCCCGAATCCAGTAAGAAGGGCGTCTTCCGTATCTTCCCTCAAGATAGCGCCGAGAAGTCTATCGGCGGCCTTAAGATCGGCCAGCGCATGCTGGTGCCCGTCCTTCGAAATGGGGCCAGAACGTCCGGTACTCACTCGAGAATCACCGGGAACAGGAACGTTATCCTCTATAAGGTGATCACCCATGCCGCCAATGAGTTTTCCTATCTGGTCGCTTACAACCAGGGCATGGTTGTCATCAAGAAGTGCGAGATTCGACCAGTAACACCCGAAGGAGCCAGTTCACCCTCCGTTTTCGCCAGTTGGCGTGATGGATTCCATACCAAGACAAACCGTGGTCCGGTAGTCTTTGAGGAATGTTACTTCGATGGTCTCTATGATGATGACATCAATATTTCGCATATCACCTTGGCGATGGAGAAGATTATTGACCCCAAGACCTACCGTATTCGCGTCCTCATAGGTGAGGGGTTCCCGGAAATCCGCATAGGAGATACAGTGGAAGCCTGGAACTACGAAACGGGGAAGAACTGCGGGACAGCGAAGATTCTAAAGGTCGCGCCTGGGGACAGTCCCGGAACTGAGAATGGCAGGAAATACTGGAACATGATTATCACCGTGGATCGTCCCCTCAAGAACATCGAGGGTGGAGAGAGCGGCCGAACTCTGAGTGGCAGCAAAGATGCGAAGGTGCTCCTGTCCATAAGAGAGTACCATAATTGGGCCATTGTAAGGAACTGTTACTTCCACGGTACCGTCCGCTTTCGCAGCCCGGGAATTTATGAGAACAATACGTTCAAGGGGTGGATGTGGGTCACCGAACGCTTTCGAGGCGGGTCGCCTGTGGAATGCCCTCTGCCGCAGCACCAGATGTTCAGAAATAATGTCTTCGGCCCTGTGCCTAGTGGTAACGCTAGGCTGATTAGCTACGAACCGCTGGTCCACAAAGACCTTCCTTCAGAGAATATTGACATTCTGGGGCGGGATATCACCTACATTAACAATACCATCCACCGTCAGTTGGTGTTTCGGAATGCGCAGGGCATCACGCTGGTGGGCAACCACCTAATCACTAGGAATAAAGTCCCACCCGTCCTCATCGAAAACTGCAAGTATATCAAGATCGGCCCAGGACGAATTGATGAGCGAGAATGGAGTGCCGATCAGATGCAACAGTTTTTCAGCATAGTGAACACACCAGAAACGGAGCTTGAGACGTTTTCTTCCGGCGGTGAAAAGGTAAATATGAACAAACGAACCACTCGAGATAACTGAATGTTTTCTATGAAGCGCTATAATGCCGCCATCCGAATAGAAGCAATATTGGTGATGGCATCCCTGGCTCTGAGTGTCTTAGGGACTTCCGCGGCTGAAGTGGATATCGAGGTCCCTGTGGGGGGCGACATACAAGCCGCAATCGATACAGCTGCTTCGGTGGATGGGGGCGGAACGGTCATACTGAAGAAGGGGACACATACCATCGATGTGCCCCTTAAGCTGTGGAGTAATGTGACTGTGCGTGGGGAAGGTTCCCTTGAGAGTTCACTCAAGACTGCCAAAAACATAAAGATGATCACTGCGAGCACCAATGGTCTGAGCAATCTGGTAATCCGAAATCTTGTGATCATCGGGACAAATGCAGAGAAGGGTGGCGGAATCCACTTGGTATCCTACGAGAAGGATCACGAGAATATCACGATTTCCAATGTTCATGTGTTCAACACGGGTTGGGGAGTGCATATTAAGGGCGCAAAGAATCTAGTTATTGAGAACTGCAATTTCAGCAGGAACGGGACCAAGGGCGAAGAAGGATATGCCCATAATCTATATTTGAGAAGATGCTACACCGTTAAGGTTTCGAATTGCATTTTCAATGACTGTATTTCTGCAAATGGGGTCAATATCTCATACTCCAGAGATATCGGAGTCGTCAATTGTAGGATGATTGGAAATCATTTCAGGGGGATCCGGGCAGCTGACTCAGACGGGTTTAAAGTCCATAACTGTGTTATTGCAAAAAATGGAACAGTAGGCCTTCTTGCCAATACGGAAAAAGCCGTCACAAAAAACATCGACTGGCGGAATAATCAGGTTTTCGAAAATGGAGCTGAAGGAATCTATACCAGAGATGGTGCAACCGGAGTATGTGAAAACAATAACGCCTTCGGTAACAAGAAAGGCGACTACCGGTTGTCAAAACAGGTTTCAAATTCTGGCAATACCAGTGATCCAAAGGCAGATCCCAGCCAAAACGATTCACATGCGCCATTTTATCCGCGTTCCCCATCTGGCAGTTGAAAACTGGATGAAATAGCTGAGCAAAACAGTGAGAAAGATCCACATCGTTATTATGGGCCTAATGTTAGCAGTCTTGCCGCTTCTCGCGAAAGAGTTCCACGTCAGGGACTACGGTGCCGTTGGTGACGGAGCTGCCGATGACGGTCCGGCCATTCGCCAGGCCGTGGAAGCTGCCGTCGCGGCTGGGCCGGGGTCGAGAGTCGTATTTGATAAGAAACGATATCGCCTGGCCAAGGCTGACGTGGACTACCACATTGCGCTCAAAGGCGTGAAGGGGCTCGTTATTGAGGGCAATGGTGCGGAGCTGACCAACACCCCCTGGAATAACATCGTCACGGTGGAGGAATGCGAGGATGTCACCGTGCGCGGCTTCGTCGTCGACTGTGATCCGCTGCCGTTCACCCAGGGCACCATCACCGAGGTGGATGCCGAGGCAGGCTCATTTCTACTGAAGGTTCATAAGGGTTACGACAATCCTGTCGAAGTCTACCGCCGTATTGGCAAAGAAGAGCCGGATTGGGGCTGGGGTGTGTGCTTCGATCCGGTGGAACGTAAGCGTAAGCCCGGCGCGATCATGCATTTCCACATCGACAGTGTGACCGAAGTCGATGATCTTCTCCGTGTGCAGCTCGCCGACAAGGCCCGCAAGCATGCGGCGGAGCTCGCGGCGGGCGACCGATTCGTGATCACCTTGAAATATGGTCGTGGGGGTGCCAACTTCTACGTAACCCGCAGTGCGAACTGCCGCCTCGAAAACAACACCATCTACACCGCGAAATATGGCATGACTCACGGTTTGAGCGATAACCGCGGGCGGATTCATGTGAAGGGGGTGAAGATCACGTTCAGACCGGGTACAGACCGTCTTATCACCACACCTAAAGACGGTTTTCACTGCAAGCACAATGCGGTGGGCCCCATCATCGAGGACGGGCTCTACGAAGGCATGCTCGATGACTCGATTAATATTTCAGTCTGCCCTTATTGGGTGCGGAAGGACCTGGGAAACAACCGCTATCTCATTGCCGAAGTGCAGTTTTCCCCCCGCGAAGGAGACACCTTGATGGCATATCGCCCGAGCCCCGGCACCATAACCGATGGCCTGATTGTAGAGGCGGTGGAACCCCGGCCCACCCCGGATGGCATGCGTGGCAAGTGGAACATCATCACCCTCAATCAACCGATTCCTGATTTAGGACTGCACAAAGGCGACAATCTGTTTCCCGGAGGCACTGACAAGCTGGCGTTCACCGGACTGTACAACCTCGACGCCTCGGGCAGGAACTACATTGTGAGGGGCAACACCTTCGGCCCTCAGCGTCGCCACGCGGTGCTGGCCCGTTCCAGTGGCGGGTTGATCGAGAACAACGTTATCGACGGTGTCGGTGGCAGCGGTGTGACCCTTAATAACGAGATCGGAAGTTTTTACGAAGGCCCATTACCCAGCGATACAGTGGTCCGAAATAACACATTCAAAAATACGTTTTTTGATTCCATCAAGATCTACACCAATGGGAAAGGGGCATTTGCTCGGAATATCAATATCACCGGAAACACTATCTCTGGATGGCATACCGACCCAAGGGCAAAAAACTCAGCATCCGCAATCAATCTCCGGAACGTGATAGGTGTGGTTATTGAGAACAACACTATCGGGGATAGCGGCGCCGAAGCCATCATTTCCAAACCTATTCTGCTTGAAAACTGCAAAAATGTGATCAGCAGATAAAATAAACGGTGTCAGAAAAGGACAATGAAATGAGCCGAACAATTGGCATGGACGCGATCCGCTGTCGGCCGACACCACGCCCGGCGCACGTCGAATACTCGATGGAATACCATGGTGCCTTGATCAGCCAGGTGACGGGGGTTGAGAGTGGCGCCGGCGTGAACTCGCGAACCGCATCAGATTACGCCCTCCGCCCGCGCGAGGTGCTGCGCCGTTTCTACGATGCCTGGGACTATGACTTTCTATGGGGCACCCATGACGGCTTTGTCAACTGGGCCAAGGCGGGCCGTTGCGCGGATATGGGCCATGCCGTTTATGCCGCCGACGGGAGTGACCAGCACGAGCCGAAGGCGTGTCCGTTTTCGACCCCCGAGGAGGTTTGGGCGTTTGATCCCGTCGAAGAATATGGTCTGACCCCGTTCGACGAGTTGGTCGAGGGGTATGAGAAGGACTATCAGGAACGCAGCGCGGCCTTTCCCAACCAAGTCTGCACCGGCGGGTATTACAAGACGGTCATCTCGGGGGCGATCCAGGCGTTCGGCTGGGATATGTTGCTGGTCGCGGCGGCCGATGAGGCGAAGTTCGCCAAGGTGCTGGAAGCTATCGGGCGCTATACTCTGCATCACGCCCAAGCCTGGGCCGAGACCTCCATTCCGGTCTACATCCAGCATGACGATATCGTCTGGACCAACGGGCCCTTCTTGAGACCGGATTTTTATCGCGAAGTGATTTTTCCCATTTACCGTGAGCTGTGGAAGCCGCTCAAGGCGGCGGGCAAGAAGATTCTTTACTGCTCGGACGGCAAGGTGGACATGTTCCTGGAAGACATCGCGGCCTGCGGCGCGGATGGCTTTATCTTCGAACCATGCAATGATTTTGACAGGCTGGTCGAAAAACTTGGGGGGACCCATATGCTGGCCGGCAGCAAGGTTGACTGCCGCACGATGTCCTTTGGCTCCTGGGATGATGTCAAGGCTGAAATCGACGCGACCTTGGCGCTCACACGTGGGATGTCCGGACACATGTTTGCCGTCGGCAATCACATTCCGGCCAATGTCTCCGACGAGATGTGCCTGCGATACATGAACTATCTGAGAACACACTGGGGCCGAGAGCAATAGAACCGACACGAGAATCGAGTTGACGAAATCGAATATGGCCGTCGGAAATCAGCTTCAGCTTGGATCTAAGCCGCGCTATGCTAAAGTGAATGCGCTACGCTGAAGAGTCTCCGAAATAAACAAAAAGAAAAAGGGCGATACAATGTATCTATCGGTGTTTTCTGATGAACTGGCCACGGATGTGACCCAAGCGCTGCCGATGATCAAGTCCTGGGGCATGAGCCACGTGGATTTCCGCGGCCGGGTCTTCCGTAAAGGCATTGAGATGCTTGATGATAAGGAGTTGAAGGAACTCAGGAAGCTCTGTGACGACAATGGATTGTCCGTCGCCTGCCTGCAGACCTCGCTCTGCAAAGTGCATCTACCGGATGCGGAACGGCAACAGAAGGAAGCGGAAAAGCTGGAGGGGATCATCCGGGCGGCGGAGGCGCTGGACTGTCGGCTGGTCCGTTCGTTCCATTATTGGCAGCCAGGTAAGAATACGGAAGAAAAGGGCGGAGCGTTGGCCGTTCAACCGGACGCCATGCAGAAGGTGCTGGATATGTTCGGCCCCATCGCCGACCGCGCCCGGGAGGCCGGTCTGCTCATGGCGTTTGAAAACTGCGGCGTGACAACCGATGAAGTGTTTGCTCTCCTTGACGCGCTGGATGTGCCGGAATGGGGCATGGCCTGGGATGTGGCAAACACGTGGGACTGCGATGAACGACTGAAAGATGAGGATGCCTATATCGAACGCATGATCAAGCGGTCACTTTGTGTGCATGTCAAAGCTAGGGGGGCGCTGCCCGATCTTATAAAAGACCTCAAAGAATTTCGACCGGGAAAATGTGGGATTGGCTCAAAACAGCTGGCCCAGAAAAACCCACAGCGTGGGCTGAAGCGTGAACTGATCCCCTATGGTAAAGTTCTGAGTGCCTGCCATAATCTTGGCATGCCCGGTCCGGTCAGTGCCGAGACGCACAATCCGGACAAGAGCGTCTCCGATGTCGACCGGACCCAACAACTGATCCAAGCCATCCGTCGCGCCTGGCCTGCCGCGGCGCCGGAGAGTGAAGCGAAGAACACGGGTGGGGAGGCGGTCGTGCGCGATTGGGACGACAATCCAGTCGGATTTCTTGTCGTCGGACTCGGCATGGGGCATGAGAACGCGAAGAAAGTAAACAAGGCTTCCGGCTGTCGGCTGGTCGCGGTGGCCGACCTGGTCGAGGACCGTGCAAAGCGCACAGGTGAGCATTTTGACGTACCCTATGGCACCGACTACAAAAAATGGCTGGATGACGCCGCGGTGGAGGTGGTCTACGTGGTCACCGAAACCGGGAACCACGCGCGGGTCGCGCTTGAGGCGCTGAAAGCAGGCAAGCATGTGTTGACGACCAAGCCCATGGAAGCCTCGCTTGAGGCGGTTGACACGATGATCAAGCTGGCGGAGGAGAAAGGTCTGATCCTGGCGGTCGACTTTGGCCGGCGCTTCGATAATGCGACACTGGCGTTGAAAAAGGGCGTCGAAGAAGGAGTCTTTGGCAAACTTCTCAGTGCCGAGTGCAGTCTGAAAATTCTCCGGACCATGGAATATTTCCAGAAGAATGGCGGCTGGCGCGGAACCCGAAAACTGGATGGCGGGGGGGTTTTGTCAAATCAGGCGATCCACAACATCGATGAGATTGTCTTCTGTTTCGGGGTTCCGGCGAAAGTCCGCGCCAACATCTGGACTCAGACCCATGATATCGAGGCCGAAGACGTGGCCTTCGCGACGTGGCAGTATGAAAATGGCTTTGTATTGAGCCTGCATGCCACAACATCTTATCCCCAGCCCACCTGGTATTCGAAAACGGAGATTACTGGTGAAAAAGGGGCCTACTCCCACGCCGCCGGCGGGCCTTATGACAAGCCGATGAACAAGTGGTATGTCGATGGCGCTTGGTCGGACGAGGCACCCCATCCGGTGAAGTCCGAGTGGCTCAACGCGCCCGACAACATGGCCGCCCACATCCGCACCGGCGCGCCGCTCGTTTGCGATGGTCGCGACGGCCGACGGTCACAGGCTGTCCTGGATGCCATGTATCGCTCCGCCTATGAGAACAATGGCGACTGGGTTGAACTCCGGTGAGCGCGGCCACTATGCGCGCCAATCGACTGATTCACGAGAAAAGCCCCTACCTGCTTCAGCACGCACGCAACCCGGTGGACTGGTATCCGTGGGGGGAAGAGGCGTTCGCCCGGGCGCGGCGTGAAAACAAGCCGATCTTTCTCTCGGTGGGCTATTCAACCTGTCACTGGTGCCACGTCATGGCCCGTGAGTCGTTCGAAAGCGCCGCGGTCGCCAAGGTGCTGAATCAGCATTTTGTCCCGGTTAAGGTCGACAGGGAGGAGCGCCCGGATGTCGACAAAGTCTACATGACCTACGTCCAGGCCACCACCGGCGGTGGCGGCTGGCCTATGAGTGTCTGGCTGACCCCCGACCTGAAACCATTCTTCGGCGGCACCTATTTTCCGCCGGAAGACAAATGGGGACAGCCAGGATTTATCACTGTCCTGAAGCGTGTCGCCGACGCGTGGAGCGACGACCGGGACCGGATCATCGCCGCCGCCGATGGCGCCATTGACCACCTGCGCCAGGCGACGAATGTCGCCCCCGATCCCGCCGTCGAATTGGAACGGGAACTCCTCGATCAGGCGTACCGGCAGATCACGTCATCCTATGACGCGCGCTACGGCGGGTTCGGCGGGGCGCCCAAGTTCCCGCGTCCATCCGTGCCGGATTTTCTCCTGCGCTACCATGCCCGGACCGGAACGCGGGATGCCCTGGACATGACCCTTCACACGCTGCGCCAGATGGCCGGGGGCGGCATCCATGACCACCTCGGCGGCGGCTTCCACCGCTATTCCGTGGACGAACGCTGGCACGTGCCGCATTTCGAGAAGATGCTCTACGATCAGGCGCAGCTTGCCTGCACCTACCTGGATGCCTATCAGATCACCCATGAGCCGTTCTATGCCGGTGTCGCCCGCGACATCCTCGATTATGTCCAACGCGACATGACCGGTGAACACGGGCAGTTTTATTCCGCCGAAGACGCGGACAGCGGCATTCCCGGCAACCCGGATGAGCATGCCGAGGGCGCGTTCTATGTCTGGGAGGCGGCTGAGATCGCCGCTATCCTCGGTGACCGGTTGGCTGACATTTTCAGCTTCCATTACGGCATCGGGCAAAACGGCAATGTCCGCGATGATCCCCATGGCGAGTTCCAGCGCAAGAACATCCTCCACACCGCGCGCGCAGTCGCGGAGACCGCGGCCCGCTTCGGCAAAGATGCCGATGATGCCGATGATGCCGCCCGCCTGCTGGCCGCCGCCCGCGGCAAGCTGCTGGCCAGACGCGACGAACGCCCGCGTCCGCACCTCGACGACAAGACCATCACCGCCTGGAACGGCCTGATGATCTCCGCCTTCGCCCGGGCCTGTCAAGTTCTCGATGATCAGCGGTACCTGGAGACCGCCCGGACGGCCGCCGGCTTCATCCGTGACAGGCTTTATGACGAACCGCTGGGCGTTTTACTGCGCCGCTACCGCCGGGGCGAGGCCGCCATCGACGGCTATCTTGACGACTACGCCTTCCTGATCCAGGGGCTGCTTGACCTCTACGAAGCCTCGTTCGAGATCAACCACCTGACGTGGGCGATAACCCTTCAGAAGAAGCAGACCGAGCTGTTCCAGGACAAACGCGCCGGCGGATACTTCAGCACAACCGGCGGGGACAAAACCGTTCTCCTACGGATGAAAGACGACTACGACGGCGCGGAGCCCGCGGCCAACTCGGTCGCCGCCCTCAACCTGCTGCGCCTGGCGCGGATGACCGATACCGTGACATTCCAAGGCCAGGCGGAAAGAACGCTGCAAGCCTTCGCCCGGCAACTGACCCGCGCCCCGCACGCCATGCCGCGGATGATGGCCGCCTTCGACTACCACCTCGACACGCCGAAGCAGATCATCATCGCCGGCGATCCGGAGGCGGCGGACACGCAACGTCTGCTGCGCGAAGTCCATGCCCGTTTCATTCCCAACAAGATCCTCATGCTCGCCGACGGCGGAAACGGCCAAAACGAGCTGGCCCGGCATTTCGCCTTCATCGAGTCCATTCATTGCATCGACGGCAAAGCCACCGCCTACGTCTGCGAGAACAACGTCTGCAAGCTGCCAACCACTGACCCCGATCAACTGGCTGAGCGACTCGAAGCCCGACAATGACATCGGCACGTGTCCAGTGGTCGGTGGTCGGAGAGACACAGGCTATGTTTTGAGTTCGATTTATCCCGGCCCCAACGGGCATATGCGTCAACTTAAGCACGACATACTGACGAGCGGAATGATACGCTACCGTGCGAAGCACTTTGGAGTGTCGGTCGCCTTGCCAACCCGTTTTCCCCCGCTAGGTTATTTTCCGTTGCCGGCAACCGGGCGGGTGTCCGGCCGCCGACCGGTTTTCATCGCATCCGGAAGGAATGGGCAGGGATGACGGATCACATCGAAGCGAAAATAGCGGTTGTTCTTGGCGAGTTGAGCCGGGCTCTGTGCGACTATTTGGCCAGGGTTCTGCCACGCCTGCAACCGGCGGACTGGTGGGGGCGGCTGGTGGTCGGAAAACTGTCGCACCAACAGGCGGAGCGACAGCGGCAGACCCGTGGCGGGGATCTTGGCGGTTTGGATTTGGCGGCTTTGCTGAGGGTCTTCGATGCGAACTGGTGGGAGATCTGCAACCGGGAGTCCCTGCCGTCCGAGTGCCGCCATTATCTCAAGGAGATGCAGTCGGTCCGCAACCGCTGGGCGCACGCCACCGCCGCGCTGCCGTCGCCCGACACCATCTTCCGCGATCTGGATACCGTGCAGCGCCTGCTGATCGCGGTCGCGCCCGACCACCCCGCCGTGTCCGCGCTCGACGATCTCAAGCGCCAGGCTCTGCAGGCGCCAAGCCCGGTTGCGGATTCTGCACCGCCGCCGCCCGTCGCCCAAGCCGAAGCGCCACCGCCGCCGACCCCACCCGCATTTGCGCCGGGCAGCCTGGTGTGTCTGAAATCCGATCCGGGCAAGACCGGCGTGGTTGTGACGACGGAATCCGGCCATCCCGAGGATCGGGTGATTGTTTTCATCGATGGCGGCAAGCGCCCCTTCTACGCATCCCAGATCCAGCCGGACGGCGAACCCGCTGACGCGGAGATCGCAGTCGCCGCCGCCGAGCGTTTCCACGCCTGCCTGACGGCCACCCATCTAGCCCATCCTTGCGGAGCCACGCTGTTTTCGCTCAATGCCGCCCGGATCGACTTCATCCCCTACCAGTTCCGTCCAGTCATCAAGTTCATCCGCGCCGACCTGCCGCGGCTGTTGATCGCCGACAGCGTCGGGGTCGGCAAGACCATCGAAGCCGGGCTCATTCTGCGCGAACTGCAGGCGCGCCGCCCGCTTGCCAATGTTCTAATCGTCTGCCCGCGCCCCCTGGTCGCCGAGGAAAAGTGGAAAACCGAAATGCGGCGCTTCGACGAACGGTTCGTCCACCTGGACGGCCCGACCCTGCGGCACTGCATCGAGGAAATGCACCTCGAAGGCACATGGGATCCCCGCTACTCGCGGGTGATCGTCCCCTATTCGCTGTTCGACGAAAAGCTCTTGAAAGGCGAGAAGGGCCGCCGTAAGCGCAAGGGGCTTTGCGATCTCAATCCGCCGCCGCATTTCGATCTGGTGATCGTCGACGAAGCCCACCACATCCGCAACCCGAACACCTACGCGCACAAGGCGGTGCGTTTCTTCTGTGACAATGCCGAGGCCGTCCTGTTCATGACCGCGACCCCGCTGCAGACGGGCGACAACGATCTTTTCGTGCTGCTCAACGCCCTGCGTCCTGATTGGGTCATCGATCAGGCCAGCTATGCCGAAATGGCGGCGCCGAACCCGCACATCAACCGCGCCGCCACCGCCGCCCGCGGCGGTGCCGTCGACTGGCGGACGGAGGCCCTAGCGGAACTCGACGCGGCCGTCGCCACGAGCTGGGGCAAGGCCACCTACCCCGCCGATCCCGCCTATGTCAAGGCCCGGCGGCTGCTGGAAGCGGCCGACTGCGACAGCCGCGGCCGCATCGAGGCGATTTCCGCCATCGAAAGCCTCCATACCTTCGCCGGTCTCATCAACCGCACCCGCCGCCGGGACATCGGCGACTTCGCGGTGCGCAAGCCCGAAACCGTCGCCGTCGATTTCACCCCGGCCCAGCGGCAGATCCACGACGGGCTGCTGGCCATGCACCGTCTGCTGCTGACCCGCTGCCACGATGTCCAATGCGTCGACTTCATGATGACCACCCTCAAACGGCAGGCCGCCAGTTGCATCTTCGGGCTCGCACCGATGCTGGGCGATATTCTCGGCCGCCGCCTCGACGAACTGCGGATATTGGCCGAGGATGGCCTGTCCAGCCTCGACGAGACGCTGCACAACGCGCTGCGGGAGGGCGCCGCCGCGCTTGTCTAGGAAGCCGCGTCGCTGCCGCCGGACGACCCGAAGTTCGATGCCCTCATGAGAGTGGTCGAAAACAAGCGCCAGTCGCCCAATCCCCGCATCATGCTGTTCAGCACCTTCCTGCACACCCTGCGCTATCTGGAGACCCGGCTGACGGCGGCCGGCGTGCGCGTCGGTCTTGTCCACGGCGGCGTTCCCGACCCGGAACGCATGGCTCTCCGCCGCCGCTTCATGCTGCCGACCGGCGATGCCGAAGCCATCGATCTGCTGCTCTTCTCCGAGGTCGGCTGCGAAGGGCTCGACTACCAGTTCTGCGACACCCTGGTCAACTACGATCTGCCGTGGAACCCAATGCGCATCGAACAGCGCATCGGCCGCCTCGACCGCAACGGCCAGCAGAGCGAGGCGGTGTTCATCTATAATCTGATCACTACCGGCACCATCGACGCCGACATCTACAGCCGCTGCCTGCTGCGCATCGGCATCTTCGAACGCTCGGTCGGCGAATGCGAGGACATCCTCGGCGATCTGACCCGCGACATCGGCAGAATCGCCGCCGACACCCAGCTCTCCGCCGACGAGCGCCAGGCCAAGCTACAGCAACTGGCCGACAACCAACTGCGCCTCGCCGCCGAGCGCAGCGAGCTGGAGCGGAACCAGAAGGCGTTCTTCGGTCTCGACCTCTCCGAACAGCGTTTCCGCGACGACATCGACGCCGCGTGCAGCTCCTGGATCGCCCCGCGGGCGGTCGAGAATCTGATCGACCGCTATCTTCGCTCGCTGGCCGCCGGCAAATCCCCCATGCTCGGCGGTGGCAAGGTAAAAACTCTGCGGCTTTCGCAGGACCTGCGCAATGCCTTGCTCGCCGAGCTGAAGGCCGCCGACCTGCCCTCCGGCGATGCATCGCGCCGCTGGCGCAAGCTGCTGACCGATGCCGAACCGTACATCAAAGTCGCCTTCGAGTCGGCCGCCGCCGCCAACGACTCCACCATCGAGCTGCTCAGTCCGCTGCATCCGCTGTTGCGGCTGGCCGCCCGCAAAACGCTCGCGGAATCCGCAACCTGCCACGCCGCCCTCGAAGTCCGCTGTGCCGACGCGCCCGCCGGGATATACCCGTTCGTCGTCCACGAGTGGCGGCGCGAAGGCGTGCGCCCGGAGCTCGAGCTGAAACCGGTCTGCGCCGATCCGTGTCTCCAGACCCGCCTCGGCGAACTGCTGCCGCAGGCCACCTCCTGGCGGATAGAGGCTGGCGAATTCCCCGCCAAGACCGTCTTCGACGCGCTCGAAGCCACCCACTACCAAATGTGGACCGCCGCCCGCGAACGGCACCGCGAGGACACCCGCGCCCTCGCCGATCACCGCCTGCGCAGTCTGCAAACCAGCCACCAGGCCCGCTACCGCGTCCTCGAACAGAAGATCGAACAGGCCACTGACGACCGCATCCGCCGCATGCATACCAGCGAGCTCGCCACCGCCAACCACGACAGCCAACGCCGCCAAGCCGACCTCGAAAAAGCCGTCGAACGCGCCGATATCCACGCCCAACCCATCGCCTGGGGGGTGCTGAAGGTGGAGGGATGTCATGAATGTTGATAAACGGAAGGCCAATCAGCAGATAATTGCCGACATTCGCGCCAAATATATGGCTTGTCCCGATGATCTTCGCCAAACTGTTTTAGGTCTCCTTAAAACGGTGTCCGATGATCTGAATAGCAATGCCGCACATTTCATCTTAGAACTTATTCAGAACGCGGAAGACAACGCATATGCCGATGGCGTGTGCCCTACTCTGCGCTTCTGCCTGCGTGAAATAGATATTTCCGGCATGACCAGGATTTGCCTGGCGGTGGAGAACAATGAAACAGGCTTCGAGGAAAAGCATGTTGTAAAGCTTTGCGACGCTACGAAATCCACCAAAACCAAAAACCAAGGTGACATCGGTGAGAAGGGGATTGGCTTCAAATCGGTCTTTCAGGTGACAGACTGCCCCTACATCCACTCTAATGGATTCCATTTCTGCCTACCCAAGTCTGACCCGGATACTGGCTTGGGCTATATCGTGCCCGTCTGGTCTGAAAATGCTACGGCTGTCTGTAATCCGCAGAAAACAACCATTATACTCCCGCTAAAACAGGGAACACCGCTGGGAACCATCAAGAAGGCACTTCAGAAAATCGCTCCGGAGACCATCCTCTTCCTCTCCAAGCTGAAAACCATCGAGATCGAAGTGGAACTCCCAGACGAATCCTACGAGATCGTCATCGAAAAAGACGACAGGCACGCCCCACTTATCGAGCTGACCCACCTTAGACATCAAAGTGGGCAGGAGGAACTGGATTCCCGCCGATATTGGGTGACAACCAGCAAGTTCGCCAAACCACCTGACATCAACCCTGAGAAGCGTCCGGACGTGTCTGCCCGAACGGTATCCGTGGCCATTCCGCTTGACGATGGCTGCGACAACCCCGGAAAGCTATTCGCCTACCTGCCGGTTTGGGAAAGTACCGGGCTGCCTTTCCTGATCAACGCCGACTTCTTGCTGGTCCCCTCGCGCCAGGATCTTCACGAAGATGAACCTTGGAACCTTTGGTTGCGTGATTGCATCGCGCAGATTTATACCGAGGCGCTGGTGGCAAGTGTCGGCAATGCGGAGCTGCCCGTAGAACAACGAGCGCAGGCGTACGGATCCATTCCGATTCAGGCGCATGAACCGTGGCTGGAACCGGTCATGAAGCAAATTCAAGAAAGGTTGAGTAAAACGGCATGTGTGCTTGTCAGCCACAACTCCGGTCTTCAGTTTCCTGAAGTTTGCCGATGGCCAAACAAGGCTTGGCGTGAACTTTTGGCGCCCGAAAGCGACCCATGCCCTCTAATCCGCGAGAAAATGTTTCTCGTCCACCCGGACATCCCGGGCGGAGCCAAGAATGCTCTTCACAAGATCGGCGTAAAGAATCTTTCTCTTGACGACCAACTTGCCTGCCTTGGCGATTCTGAATGGATAAAGAAGCAAGGTGACGAGTGGTTGCTGCGACTGTACTCGCAGCTGCGGCAGGTCAAAGCTGAAGAATCATGCCGCTTGGCCGGCATTCCTTTGGTTCCGGTTTGCGAAGCCGGCAAGAAAAGGCGGGTGCTGAGTTGCGACAACCAGCAACCTCTCTACTTTCCTCTGGACGAGCAGGACAGGAAAAACTTCAAGTCTATCCCCGGGTGGCTGCGGGAAAAAATGCCAGTGGCTTTCGTCACAGACAAGTTCGATAAGCTGCTAAGAGAACAAGAGGAATACAAAGACATCCGAGACTGGATGACAAGGATTTTGCTAGTCGAGCCGTTTTCAATGCAAAAATATTGCGATAGGGTGGGCGGCTATCTTGAACGCTGTTTCGAGTGTCTCGAAGATTTCCAACTTGTGGAAGCCACCACGTTCCTTGTCAAACACGCCGGTAACGACTTCAACTGGAACGTGATTCCAGTTCTGCTTGCGGACGGGCGAAAACTGCCTCGCAAAACAATCTGCGAAACCTTGGTGGTTCCGAAGACATACGATCCCGATGCCGGGTGGCAGCACATCTGGCGCATTCCCGAAGACCGACGGCACTTTGTTGCACTTGACAATGGCTACGATAAACTGCCCAAATCTTTCTCCGACAAGATTGGTGCCGTCGCCTACCCTGGAATGGTACGCATTAAAACTTGCGATTTGGTCAACTGCAAGCATCCTGAGGATAAGATCGCACTTTCAAATTGCCGGAACTCTGCTGCTGAATCACGTTGCTGGGATACTTATATCGAGACTGTACAATTGCCATCGTTACCGAGTCCCATGATAGTATTGGGGACGTACGCAGCGAAGTATCTGAACAATAGCGGTTTAAGTCAAATTCAAAGCATTTTGAAAAGGCTTAAAATGAAAGTCTATGTGCCACCTATTTTGCTTTAAAAACCTGCGGAGTCTGCAGACGGCCTAAATGGCATTAGCGAACCAGATTGACGGGCCTTGATTTCAAATTTATATATGCTATTTTAATAAAGCATATACAGAAAGGTCTCTGACAAGGAAATCGGAACTATCGAGGTGGATCATGGCCGATGACAACGCTCTGGTGGCATTTGAAACCCATTCGATTCGACGTTTCTTCGATGAACAGAATGTGCAATTCAGGGACACGTTGATTGTTTCCGCAAAATCAGGACCCTTGTTGACGTTTCCCGAAAAGCCGAGTTGACTCCCCCTGCTTAAACCTTTACTGTACATGCGATAAGCGGATACGGCAGGCGGCAGCCTTTAGGATCTTTGCCGAGATTATTCGCATACGGGATGATACGCAGGGCTGAATAATTACTTGTTGGCTGGGAGATGAGATGAGCGCCAGATGGCGCGATCTGATCGACCTGCTCGTTGTCGTTGTCAGCGAAGCGGTTGTCGTCATCATAATCGAACCGGGGGGGGGCACGAAAAGGAAGAGGAAGAAGATCGATTACGACAACGACAACGAAAAAAGGCAGAAAGATGGAAGCCAACCAATCACTTCAGCGGATGTCGTAATCTCCGCCGGTGATTTTCACGTTCACAGAGAGAATATGAAACCATTCACATGGCTTGTCGGTGGGCCTCAGTTTAAACTCGTCTCCGAGCTTTCACCGGAAGAGTTTGCCATGCGATTCAGGGAGTCGATCGACAAACCGCGTCACATTCCAACGGCGGGACATACCGGTGCGACACCGATTCTTGGCAAACTTATCTCGCAAGGCCGATTTCGCTTGCAGGAGCGGTGTCTCTATCGCAACTCAGGTTTGCCCTATTTCAACGGTTGCGTGCGGCCTTCTGGCGGCGGCTCGGAAATTACCGGGTCGTTCACCGTTCACCCGATCGTCATTCCAGTTATGGTCTTGTTTCTGTTCTGGGCTTGCCTTTTTGCCGTCGTCGGCTGTTTTGCGGCCGCATCGTCCCTGATCGAAGGCAATTGGCACGCCGTCTGGGGCTTGCTCGCAGCCATGGCGGCCCTGGCTGGTCTTGTGGCGGCGGCCATCTTCACAACCGTGATCTCGAAGAAGAAACAGGAGATGTATCTGGAGTTTTTCGAGCGGACATTCGGAGCAAAACTGATTGAACGAAAAGAATAGGACTGCCATCGATTCAGGAAGCGATCGGAGCGTTTCTCAAGGCAAAAAGATGGCGGCATGACTTCAGAGAAACAAGCGGCGGGGCAGCACCTGTGACCTAGGCGCAATCCCCGTTCCAAACAGGAGAACGGCAACATGAAACCTGAGAAGAAAAAGATGAAGCCGGCGATGCGGAACATCGGCATAAAGAAGCCTTTAGGAGTTTCTCCAAAAGAATCCGCTGTTTGCTTGATTGGGTGACTTTGCGCAGGTATATTCGTGAAAAGAAAAAGAACAGGCTTTAATGTTCCATTTTGGAACAAAAGCGGGGTTGCATAGTCCAATGACTCAGAATAAATGGACGATTTCCTATGACAGGGCATCGAAAGCCAGTTTTGCCAAATACAACCAGAAGCACCCCCGTGAAACAGCTTCCGTCTTTTCGAATCTGGCCCGGGTGATTGATTACCTTCAAAGCGGGCGGCCTATAGAACCGCCGCCTTTTGGTTTTTTGCGTTCAGAAGGCAAAGGTTTGTACAGAATCGGGCAGACGGGTGTGAAAAGTGCAAAAGAAACCCGCCTGTATATCTTCTTTGCTGTAATTGAAAAAGTGATTCATGTTCTCGGCATCGGAGATAAGGGCAGTCAAAAAAGGGATATTCAGAATTGCCTCGGGTTGGTGGGTTATATAATGTCGGAACAACAAAGGAAAGGGAATTCCAATGAGCGCGATTAATGAAAGTGTTGCCAGCGCCGCTGTCGCGCTGACGGGTGACAGTGCCATCGTTGAACGCATGGAAACCTGTCGCAGACGAACGCTGCTTGTCAGTGCCCTGACGGAGATGCGATTGCAGGCGGGACTGCCCCAGGCGCAGGTGGCGGAACGCATGGGATGCACGGCCAGCAAGGTCTCAAAGCTGGAAGCGGCCTGCGACGCCGATGTGCGCTGGGGCGATATTGCCGCCTACTCGAATGCAGTTGACTGCTCAATGAGCATTCTTTTCGATGAAAAGGAGCTTCCCGCGGCGGCCAGAATCAAACAGCATGTCTTTGCCATAAGGGATCTGCTTGATTCTCTGGCCGACATTGCCGAGCATGTCAATGGCGACAAGGAGATCACCGGCAAGATCCACCAGTTCTACGGGGAAGTACTGTTGAATTTCGCGCTGAATTTTGACGGCAGCTATCAAAAGCTGGTGCCCTACGTCAAGGTAGAGCCAGACGACTGCGAAAATTCGGAGAGTCATGCGGATTCCGCCCGCCGCAAGAATCTGGAAAGCCCCGCTGCCGCAACCGTCTGAACTGAGGGCACCGGGGCAGTCCTACTTTCAATTACATAGGGGTTTTTACATAGGGGTCAGATACGTGTTTTAAAATGACAACACAATAAACTAGAAAGGGTTGCAACTTTAAAGACAAGCGTTAAACAGTTTTAAAACAAAAATCGCAAAGGCAAAAAACCGATTTAAGAATTTGGCAATGTCCGAAAAGTGGGGGGATTTCAGGGGTGAAGCCCCGACATGACATAGCCCAGGGCTTGCCCTGGGTTGGTAATGGAATATGTTTTTAGCCCTGAAGGGGCGGCATGAATTGGTTTTAGGCTCACCTAAGGTTCAGCTCAAACAAAGAAGACGGGTTGATATGCCACAATCTCTTGCACAAGTTTATATCCACCTGATATTCCGCATTTTCCGGATCAGGCGTGACATATCGGGATCCATGTGCCGGTGTGACACACCATCGCGCGGCCCAAGACACCTGTTGAGAAAAAGTGGTCGCATTAATTACATTATTTGGTATTATCTGCTTGCACTTATAACGCAAAACGATATATCTGTAATCCATGAAATGTGTATTGGGGACGTGCGCGGCGAACTATTTTCGCAGAAGCGAGTTAAGCTGAATCCGAAGCGTTTTGGAAGGGCTTAAAAGCAAAGTCTATGCGCCACATGTTTTGTTTTAAAGCAGCGGGGGTGGTGGCATTCAAGTGGAAGTGACTTGCGTCCCGGCAGACTGTTTCGGCTTGACCTGGCCGCAGGGCGCAGTATAGTACGTTATGTAAACAATTCTGTACATATCACCCTAGAAAGGTATTTTTCCATGCAGACGGCGACGCTTCATGTAAAGCTTGATCCGGAGATGGATTCCCGCCTTCGGCGGCTGGCTCGCCAGCGGAAGGTCAGCAAAGGACAACTGGTTCGTCAGGCGGTGGCCTCCTGCTATCAGTTGACTGCCGAGAGCCTTCCCCGCCAGCAGCAGCAGGCGCTAGCGGCCTATGAAGGAGGCTTTATAAGTCTGGGAAAGCTGGCCGAGAAGATGGGCATGTCGCCGGTGGAGACCAGGGATTGGCTTGCGGAGCATGAGATTCCCCAGAACATCATGTTCGCTGCGGAAGACGCCGACCGTGCCTGAAGGGCTGTTCTTCTTCGACACGGTCACGCTTGCGAACTTCGCCTTGGCCGATGCCATGCGCCTGCTGGTCGACCGCTATGGCAAGCAGGCTGTTTTGACCCCCGATGTTCTATCCGAAGTGGAAAACGGGATAGCGGCCGGCCGGGAGAAATTAACGATTGTCGAGGCCCTTGTCGCCGACAACCAACTGACCCTCGTCCATCCAAACGCCAGGGAGCGTCGGCTCAAAGTGCGCCTCCTCCGTCATCTGGGGGCGGGCGAGGCTTCGTGTATCGCCTGTGCCGTCGGCCGGGCGGCCACCGTGGTCACCGATGATCGTGCCGCACGCACCACCTGCGCGGACTATCGCATTCCTGTCACCGGCACCATAGGCATCCTGCTGGCCTGGGTCAGGGAAGGAAGGCTGCCGGACCATGAAGCGGACGATGTCCTGGCGAAGATGGTCGAGCAGGGATTCTATTCCCCGGTCAGCTCGATAAGTTGTCTCCACTGAGCCGAGGGGCTGGGTCAACCGTACTTTTTGCTTTTTTCGAAGAGAAGGGTCGGTATTCTTGGGGCGCTCGGCCGACGGCCCGCCAGGAACATTCTCAGCTATGACTAAGGAACCTATAAAGGTTTTTTTGCCGACAAGTACAACCCGCCGTTCAGCGCTGTGTTCAGCGCCCGCAATCCCGCCATCGAGTCCCGCCGCCGCATGTAATCCAAACCATGGACCAAGGACACCAGGCAATGATTCTTCATCGCTGTCCCCTGACCTGATCGTGTCGCAGGTTTTCCCAAATGTGTTATATTCCGGGCAACATGAAAGAAGTTGTTCAATTACCGAATGCCGCCTGGGGACGGTTCCTTGGCGACGTGTTCATCTGTTCCCTGGGCGCGTACGGCGGCCCCGAGGCGCACCTGGGCGTGTTCACCGAACAGATGGTGGTTAGGCGCAAGTATCTCGACGAGAGCGAGTTGATTGAGCTGGTCGCTCTGTGCAGCATGCTGCCGGGCCCGACCAGCACTCAAACCATCGTCTCCATCGGCTACCGGACAGGCGGGCCTGTCTTGGCGCTGTTGACCATGCTGGTGTGGGCCCTGCCGGTTTTGACGGTCATGACCATCCTCTCGTTCCTGTACCAGTTCCTGGCCGGGCGCGGGATCTCCGCCGATGGTCTCCGCTATGTCGGTCCGATGGCGGTCGGTTTCATCATTCTGGCCGCCTTCCGTATCGGGCGAAAGGTGGTCAAGGACAGGTCAACGGCGCTGCTGATGGTGTTTGGCGCGGTGACGACCTACCTCATTCGCGCGCCGTGGATATTCCCGCTGGTTCTCATCATCGGGGGAGCCGTCGCGATCCTCACGGAGCGGGAGAAGAACCTTTGGAACCGCGTGCGGATCAAACCGCCCTGGCGGTACCTGATCGTCTTCGCGCTACTGGCTCTGGGCGGCCTGACGCTTGAGGGTGTCACCCATCACCGACTGGTTCATGTTTTCGAGAATTTCTACCGCTACGGATACCTGGTGTTCGGCGGTGGCCAGGTTGTGGTGCCCGTCATGCACAGCGAGCTGGTGCAGGTCCGCGGGTACATGACCAACCAGGAATTTATGACCGGCTACGGGCTTGTGCAGGGCCTGCCGGGACCGATGTTCAGCTTTGCCGCCTATGCGGGCGGCCTCGCGGCGCGCGGCGGTTCCGGAGCGTTCCAGGTTCTCGGGGCGGTTCTCGGCGGGATCGGCATTTTCCTGCCGGGACTGCTATTGATCTACTTTGTCTATCCGGTGTGGGAGAGCCTGAAGCGAATCCGCGCGGTGCGCGTTTCGCTGCGGGGTGTCAACGCCGTGGCCGGCGGGCTCATCGCCATCGCCGCCGTCATTCTCATGCAGGCCGGCGGCCCGCGACTCGACAACTTGCTGGTGACCGTGGTGACAGTGGCTCTACTTGCCACGCGCAAGGTTCCCGCGCCGTTGATTGTCGCCGCCGCCCTGGCGGCGGGATTCGTTAGCCCGTTTTGAGCGGGGAAAAATGAGAGCGTTCAGTGTTCGGTGTGGAGCGGCACCCGTCCATGGCCGGGGGTGAGACTCGCGGCGTCCCTGTGCCCACATGTCGCTGAAACCCGTATGTTGTATGAAAAGTCAATACAGGTCTGACTTGCGCAGACCCTCGATATAAACATCGATTTTTCCAAAGCGTTCCTGTTTCCAGTTCGGCTTCATCGCCGATGGGTATTCGACGTTGGCGTAGACCGCCAAGGTATTCGTCCCCTTCTTGAGCAGATTGCCTTCCTGCTCGGACAGGCCAATTTTCCAGTAGGAACCGCCGTCTTTCCACCACACATAGGTCTGAACTTTTGTGCCGTTGAGATAGATGTGGAATCCCTGGTTGTTCAGGACCCGGAGGCGATAGATGTCATAATCAGGGTTTTCCACGTCAAACGTGGTTCGAGCCAGCAGAAATTCGCCATCCCCCCAGGCGGATTGAGTGGGGTAGGGAATCTCACGACCCCGGAATTCGCCCACGCCTATTGGCGCCCGCCCCTCGTTCCACCCACTGTCGTCGAACCCCGGTTTGAACCAGTTCTTGTATTGTTGTGGCAATGCGATATCACGGAACCGTTTGCGTTCGCGAGGGGGTTTCATATCGCTTTCGCTGGCCGGATCGAGGGAGACGAACCGCCAGGCTCGTTCACCCGGCGCCGGCGCGCCCAGCGCCTGCCAGCCGGCGACATCTTCCTTGAGTCGCTTCAGCATCAGAACCGAATCGATTAACGACAGGTTCGCGCCCTTGTCTTGTTTCAACCGCTCGGTAAGTTCCGGTAGATAGGTCTCGTAAAGGACATCCACCAGCCGCTGTCTCGTGTCACCTTCGGCGCGCTCCAGCATGGGATAGAAACCCGTGCCGCCGGCGCCTCCGACAGCTAGGATCTCGATCAGACTGCCGGTATCCAACTGGTTTACGCGCCTACCGAGTCGAGCGGCGAGATCGGCGGCGGATTCGGTCGAGTTGTCCATCGCCAGGCGGATCGACGTGAGCACGTTCCACGCCCCCTCGCGTGTTCGGAGACCGGGCTTGATAGCGCTTTCGCTCGCGGCGGTGGCCAGGCCAGCCAGAATGATTTGGCCGATCTCGCTGTCGGCTCCGGCTTTCTTGAGCGCCTGTCCTAACTGCCCGCCCATGCCTCCGCGTCCCTGGGTGTGGTATTCGGCGACAAAAATATCCATGAGTTTGGGCAGGACGGTGATGTATTTTACCGGATCCTTGTCCAGGCCCTGAAGCGCCATGAACGCGCTCTGCCGCAGCCACCATTCGTCATGGGTGGTCCATGGCATGATGGCATCGACGTGTTTTTCGATCACGTCTGTCGGCATATTGCGCATCGCGAACAAAGCGCCTTCGACGACCAGCAGTGATTCATCCGGATTGGTGATCATGGCGGTGATCGCTGTGATCATGCCCGGCGTGTATTGTTCAGTCGGCAGCGGATTTTTTCCCATCGCGAACCAGTAACGCCAGTCGATGATGCCATCGAGCGCGGCGCGCCTGAGACGGGGATCCGGGTCGGTCAGCAGCTTTTCAATCATCTCCAGCTCGCCGGATTTGACCAGCGCTTTGCAGGCCTGCGAGCGGAACATGTAGCGGTGGTGATAGACGTTCTGCAGGATCTGTTCGCGGGTGGCCCCCAGTTGTTCGGGATCGGTCTGGTTGTAGGCGTTGCCCAGCAGGCTCATGATTTCATGCGGCGCCATTTCTTTACCGTGTTCAAAGAACTTTGGGTTATGCTCGATGCTGTGGAAAGCGAGATCCGCTTCGCGACCCCATAGGTGTTCGGGCAACGTGAAGCCGACGGCAAATTTTGACTTGGAAGCGCCGTGGATGCGCAGGTTTTTCAGGTGGGCCGTGTAGGCCAGCGCCATGCCCGCTCCCGAGCCGGGATCGTTGAAACCGCCGATGGTCGCGATCCCGATCGCGCCGTCATGGAAGCGTGAAAGGTCGAACCACCATTTGAGGCGATCCATCATCGCGCGGTAGTCCTCTGGCTTCTTTTCCCGGAGATAGGCCGCCGAGGCGCCCCGCCACATGCCATCGCCGCGGCCATTGTCACCGTGCCCCGTGGCCAGCGACGGGTAGCTTTTGAGTGTCGACATCGCCAGGTAATCCCGGGCCGACTGATAGATCGACGTGTCGCCCGCGGCGCCGGCGGCGATCTGCATGGCGGCGGAGATCATGCCATCCTTCCCGTTCGAGCCAAGCCCCCCTTCACTGCGATGGTCCCCGTAGGGCACCGTCCCGTGTCCCACAAATCGGTAGAAAAACGTCAGAGATCCCAGCAATGTGGTGTCGTCCACATCGACACCACACTCTTTCCCCAGCAGCAAGGTCGTCAAGACCTGGGCGCTGGCCGGGTTCATCAGGCCACCGGCGACGTATCGGGGATTGATGTCTTTGCCCCAGTGCGGCCAGGCGCTGCCAAATTTCTGCCGTTCCTTGGCGTTGTCGCAGTAGTATTGCAGGACCGGCAGCACGTCCTTGTCTCCGGTGCGCAGGTAATATTCGGCACAGGCGACACCGTTATATCCGTTGTTCCATGTGTGATCGCCGATGCTTTGCGGATTGGCGATGAACGGCTTGAAATAGTCTTTGACGACCGGCAAGTGAGCGTCGTCGCCGGTCGACAGCAGGAACAGGCACATTAACGCGCCGGGGATGCCCTGGTTTTCGTCTTTCGCGCCCGGAATCCCATCGATTTCTTTCTGATCACGCGCCAGACGCTTGTGGTAATATGCCGCGGCCTGTTCGATAATCTTCTTTGATTTCGGGCAATCGACCGGCCAGGTGTCACTGTAGGCGCCCAGGGCCGGGATGCTCACTGTGATTTTCCGCTGGCCGCCGTCTCTTTGAATGTCAAAGACGAGTTGACCATCGCCAGCTTCGGCCTCGGTGATGGCTTTCCCGACCTCCACAAACGGGTTGAGCCCCTTCAGCGCGGCGCCATTGACACCGAGGATGATATCCCCGACGGCAATTTTCCCCGCCGCGGGGCTGCCGTCAGCGACTGTCTCGACCGTGACTGCGACGCCTTTGTGGATATGGGCATGAATCCCGGTCGGGCCGAGGTGCCCGAATGGGCGCTCGCGCGTCGGATTCGGGCGCAGGTTGTAGACCTTTGCCTGCGTATAATACTCATCCGCGGCATGACTTACAGAAACCAAGCTCAGCGAGGTTACTAGAAGAGCGCATAGGATACGGATTGAGAATGGGCGGATCGTCATGGTTGTGCTCCTTTCATGATCGAGGTTCTGGCTTTTTCGAGGCTAGTGCTCTGCTTTCAGAAAAATATCGCATGGGAGGAAACAATGCAAGCGGACAGGCGAAAGGCAGGCTATATTCCTGGCATGACGCATCAGACATTCGCATCCAGGGTTGATTTTAGCGACGAGTCTTGGGCCCGGGCGCGGGAAGCGCATCGGCGGTGGTGGCGCGGGGAACTGGGGCGCCCGTTGATCCAGATGCGGCTGGACGGGGTTGAAACATCCCGTCCAGAACCAGTGGCGCTATCCAAAGCGTTTGCCGCCTTCTATGACGATTCGGTCTCCCCCGAAACCATTGTCGACCGCTGGGATTATGATCTTTCCCGCACGCTTTGTCTGGGTGACGCCTTTCCCCATGTGTGGCCTAATTTCGGGCCCGGGGTGGCGGCCGCCTTCTCGGGCGCCAGTCTGGAATGCGATGACCGCACTGTGTGGTTTCATCCGGAAACGGTACGGGAAGTCGACGATTTGAAACTCTCCCTTGACCGGGATTCGACGTGTTTCAATCGCATCGCCGAGATTATGAAAACCGCGACGGACTTCTGGCAGGGGAGGGTCCAAGTGGGGATGACGGATCTGGGCGGCAACCTGGATATTCTGTCGACCTTCCGTCCTGGCGAGGCCCTGCTGTTTGACCTGTACGACAACCCCGGAGCTGTCAAGACCAAGACTTGGGATGCCCACCGGCTCTGGTGGGAGAGTTTCCAGGCGTTGAACAAGGTCTTGCAACCCATCAATCCCGGCTACACCGCTTGGACACCGATTTTCAGCGACGCCCCCTACTACATGCTGCAATGCGACTTCTGCTACATGATCGGTCCGGATATGTTCGATGAATTTGTGAAACCGGAGTTGGCCAGAACCTGTGAAAAACTGGATCACGCGTTCTATCACCTGGATGGACCGGGACAGTTGAACCACCTTGACAGTCTGCTGGAGATCGAAGCCCTGGCCGGGGTCCAGTGGATTCCCGGCGCCGGTGCCAAACCGATCACTGAATGGCCTGAGGTGTACCGCAAGATTACCGACGCGGGCAAGAAAATCCAACTCTTTGGCTCCCTGGAGGATCTCCGTATTATTGCCGACCAGACCGGCCGGGCTGACAACATCGTGCTGATTGCCGGTGGGCACGTGAAAAACCGGAAGGCCATCGAAAAAGCGATGGCGGCGTTTGGGGTGTGAGCCAGCCTGGATTTTTCATGCGGCGTGAATAATCCATCCCTTTGGGGACGTGATCTCGTTGCCTCACCGGCTTCGACGGACGCTGCGATGCGATTCTGCTTGCCCGGGACAAAAACGTGATCCCCGACAACTTTTAGTTTTTCAGTCTTACTTCCATACGGCAATACTTGTGTCGCAGGTTATTTGTCAGGTTTTCCGGTTTACATCAATATGGTCGCGCGAGGGGTGCGCCACTCGCCGGACATATTTTCCGGATACCCTTTGGCGAGCATTTTTTAAAAAGGAAAGCTTAGGAATAGCCATGATAAACTATCTTGCCATGACCGGGGTGCTGGCTGCTTTCATTCTGACAGGTTGCGCGGGCTTTCAGGCTGGTTCGGCGGATGTTGACGGGTTGGCGTTCGATGATTTGACCGAGGCCAAAGCCGAGGATGTGGTCGCGTTGCCCGGAAAGGTCTATCGAATGGGGAACACGGGTATCTGCGGTACTGTGGAAACCGATCATATCGAGGTGACCCATATTATCCCGGGCTCGGTCGCCGACGGGAAAATTCAGGTGGGTGATCTCATTCGCGGCATGCAACACCGGGGTATGGACGGCTGGGGGGGCATTCCTAACCTGGTCCGTGTGCGGTTGTATCGTATCGGGCGCGATTGGGATTGGCATTTTTACGTGACTGTGGAGCGCGGGAGTCTGCGCGGCGGCAAGGGCAATACCGTCACCTACGATCTGCTGATGCCGCCGGACCCAGGCAACCTGTGCCACTACGGCCCCACCGGTTTCTTTGCAAAACGCTACCCCGATCACTTGGTGGTGGATTTGGTGGAGCAGGGATCCCCGGCGGACGGGAAGCTTCAGGCAGGGGATGTCATTGTGGCGGTTGATGGCCAGCCGATCCCGCTCGATGCCTACACCCTATTCACGGAAGCCATCGACAAGGCTGAAACTGAAGAGGGCGGGGGTAAACTGAGATTAACAGTGCGGAGAGCGCCCGAATTAATGTCTAAAGACCCAAAGCCCCAACCACCCAAAGAATCAACGAAATCCGAAATCCGAAATCCGAAATCCGAAATTTCGTTGGGGGAAATATCCAACGCCTCAAGGGAAGAGGATGTCACCCTCCAACTCAAGGTGCTGGGCGCCTACAGCCCGTCCGCGCCGGTCAATTGCGCCAAGACCGATGCTTTGATCACGCAAACCGCCGATTATCTGGTGAAAAGCGGGGACTACGGCAAGCTGAACTGGGGGTTGCTGGGTTTGCTGGCGACGGGTGAAGAGAAATACATCAAGGTGGTCAGGGATCATCTCCATGCGGCCGAATGGGCTCAACCTCCGGAAAATCTGGATGAGCTGGTGGGCGTAACCAAAAGCTCCACCGCTTGGCATTGGGGCTATCAGGCGTTGATATTGACCGAATACTACTTGCTGACCGGCGATGCGTTCGTTCTTCCGGCTATCACCAAATTCGCCCGGGGGCTGGCCGCCGGGCAGGACCAGGCCGGTCTCTGGGGGCATCGGATGCGCCATCCGGAACTCGGGCGCGCCTTCGGCTACGGGGTGATGAATCAGCCCTCCCTGTCGATTTTTATCGCATTGATCCTCGCCGAGAAGTGTGGCGTGAAGGACCAGTTGGTGCGGGACGCGATTGAAAGAACCCACGGGCATTATAACAAGTGGATCGGCCAAGGGGCGCTTCCGTATGGCAATCACAACCCCAAAGAAACTGAATTCACGAACAACGGCACCAGCGGTTCGCTTGCCATCGCCTTCGCCTTACTTGGTAATAATAAGGGGGCGAGTTTCTACGCCGCCATGTCGGCGGCGGCCAGTGAGGAAATTCTCACCGGCCATACTGGATGTGATTGGAACATTCTCTGGTCAGGCCTGGGCGCCAATGTCCTCGGCCCCGAGATGGCGACCGCCTACAGCCAGAAGACCCACTGGCTGCCAACAGTTACCCGGACCTGGACTGGCCGTCATGTCGGCATACTGGGACGGGGCTCAGCTCCGAATTCGGGGGGGCTGGGAACAACCGGCGGGCACCTGCTGAATCTTTGCGCGGGACGTCGGGCGATCCACCTGACCGGCAAAGGCATGGATAAGTCGCTTTGGCTGACGGCCGGAGAATCCCGGGCAATCGTCGAGGCCGGGCATATTGACACATCCAGTGAGAAGGCCTTGCTGGACCAACTGGGAAGCCCGTTTCCTCCCGTGCGGTTGCGGGCGGCGCAGGCGCTGGCCAGGCGGGATGCCCAAGTGGATGATGAGGTGATGGAACTGTTGACCAAAGGCGCATTCAACCAGCGTGTCGGAGCGATTCACGCCATTCAGAATCTGAAAATTGAGGATACGGAAGATGACCTGCTGGCCATCATTAAAAATGAACACGACGACCTCTGGGTGCGGCAGATAGCCGCGAGGACCATCGGGAATATGAAAGAAGCGAAAAAATATGCTCCCGAGCTTCTTACCGTGCTCGTTCAGGACAAACCCTACGACCCGTATCGCGAATTGGACCTCTATCTGGGGGGCGCTCTGGTGAAGCTCTATGAGCCCGATCCCTATGCGACAGATCTGGACAAGGATCTCTTCTATCGGGGCGTGGCCAAGCTGCTGGGCCACAAACACGCTTCCGGCCGGGGAGTCGGCATGGCCCTGATTAACAATATTCCCAAAGAAGATCTTCCCCGGGTCATCGACAAGATGGTCTACCTGATTGAGGACAAGGACAAGAGCTACACCTCATACACCGGCGCCGGGCGCCAGGAGGCCTTGGAGATCCTCTATCGTCTGGGCATCAAGGAAAGCATGGATTACACAGTCAACACCATCAATGAGCCCACTGGCCGCGGGGGGCCGCGGGCGCGGGAGAGAAAGCGTTTGCTCAGTACGTTTGGCGCCGAGGCGGAATATCTTATTCCCCGGATAAGAGACGTGCTCGGCGACCAAGCCGATCCGATCATCGAGCGGATTCAGGGATCTAAAACGGCCAGAGATATGATGACGGTTGATGAATTCAAACGGGCGGCGGAACCGCGTGCGAAATGAGAGGCGAAGCTTCGCTCGATCAGCGGCGCGGCACGTGACATGACGCGGTCGAACGGGGCTTCTTCCGCCCAGCCATCATCGACGGTCAGGTGATTTTCGGTGTCCATGAGATTTTTTTTCATCAATGGGAATCCATACAGAGGATGAGAGGATCTGGAGGACGGCCTGGTTGCAAATTAAACCAGCGGGATTATGGCTGACTCCGGCTCGCTTTTCCAAAGTTCGGCATATAGATTTGACTCGTTTAAAAAAACCGGTGCTGTGATCGTCTTATAAGGTGTCGTAACACATTAACTGTCACATTTTGCGGGCAAATCAAAGCTGGTTTGAGCAGGAATTGTATTTATTGTTGAACAGCCCCTAAGTATGTGTGTGTATGCTTTTTTCACATAAACCTGGAGTAAAGTGATATGAATAGCAGAATTGTTCCACGATGTGCCGCCCTTGTTTTGCTCTTGGGTGCAAGCCTTCTTTCGTTTTCAGTGTCGGCCGCGGAGGACGGCGTGACGGAAAAACGCGCCCGGGCTGAAAAACTTCAACGGGAGGGGAATCATAAAGAAGCCTATGATATTTTCCGCGAACTTGCTTTGGATAAGGACGCGGCTCAGGCCAGTGATATTAACCAGGCGACCGCTTGTTTAAATAGTTTGGGACGGCAAGATGAGTTGGACGCGTTATGGACAGCCGCGGCCGACACGCACGCGGGGAACTGGCGGTTGCTTAGAGTTCTCGCGACACGGTATTATAATGGCAACCACTATGGGTTCATGATCTCGGGCGAGTTTAAACGCGGGAATCACCGGGGGGGCGGCCGGTGGGCGGACGCGACAGAACGGGATCGGGGCCGGGCGTTGCAATTACTCGAACAAGCCCGCGGGCTGGCTCTGAAAGACGCCGACGCCCAAGGTGGTGAAATCGGGAGTTTCTTTGTTGAATACGCGCGGATTATTTTAGGTTACCGTGGTTATGCCGAGGCTTGGAAGCTGCAGTTTTTGACGGATTTTTCCGAGCTTCCTGATTTTACTGAGGGCCGTGGATACTATGGCGGGGGAGGGCAAGGCGCGCCGGTCAAAGAAGATGGCACACCGGTTTACTACACTATGCCCAAAAATTTTGAGTCGGCGGCGAATGATGGCGAACGGTGGCGTTGGTTAATGATGCAGGCCATGGAATACGCCCCGAGCCAAAAGGCGGACATCCTTAGTCAATACGCCCAGTTTTTACACCAGCAGTTCGGGGTTCAGACCCTGCAAGGTTATCCCGGGTTGTTCCGGGATCGGTCCGCGGGAGACGCGGTGGAGAAACAAGACAGTATTTTCTCCATGCACACATTGAAAGAAAGTGAAACAATCGCCAAACTGGCGACAGGGGTGAAGCGGTTTGAGCTGCCGGATGAATTCAATTATATCCGGATTTACCGCGATATGGTGGCTATGGGAGAGGCGGCGAAAGGGTATAATCCATGGGATACGCTGGCGCAAATCTTCTCCAACCGCCGTCAATTTCCGCAAGCGGCTGAATGCTGGCGGAAAGCGATAACCGCATACGGTCCCGGACACAATGATTACCGCCGGAAACAATTGGACCAAATTATCGGGAATTGGGCCCGGTTTGAGCCTGCTAAAGTCACCGGCAAAGGCGTGACCCCCGATGTGGACATGGTGTTTCGAAATGGCGATAAAATCACCTTTGAAGCGCAAGCGATCGATGTGCCGAAATTGCTGAAGGACGTCAAGGATTACATTAAGAGCAAACCAAAGCAGCTTGATTGGAACAAAACGAATATTCATGATATTGGCCGGCGAATTGTTTGGGAAAATGAAGAGAAGTATGTATTGGATAAGGTCGCTGATTGGTCCATGACGGTGGAGCCGGCTCCCGCTCATTTTGACAAGCGGATCACGGTGCCCGTGCCGGTGAAAACCCCAGGGGCCTATTTGGTCACCGCCACGATGAAAGGCGGCAATACCACCCGGATCATTGTCTGGATCGCGGACACCGCGATCGTCGAGAAAAAACTGGATGGAAAAAACCTGTATTTTGTCGCCGACGCTCAAACCGGTAAACCCGTTCCGAAAGCGACGCTGGACTTTTTCGGCTATAAACAGGATTGGCGGCAGAAAACGATTGGCCGGGGCAGTGAGCCGCATGTGGAGATCTCTCAGTTCGCCGAGTTCACGGATGACAACGGGTTGGTGATTCCTGACACCCAGGATTTGACCCCCCGGTACAATTGGCTGATCACGGCCACCACGGCCGATGGCCGGTTCGCGTATCTGGGGTTCCAGGGAGTTTGGTATGGTCGGAACCATGATCAGGAATACAATCAGCGGAAGACCTATGTGATCACAGACCGCCCGGTGTATCGGCCGGATCAGGATGTCAAGTTTAAAATATGGGTGCGCCACGCGCAATATGATAAAGAAGATGTGTCTCAGTTCGCCGGCGGACAGTTCATGGTGCGTGTGCGGACGCCGCAGGGCGAGGAGGTGTATGCCAAAACGCTGAAAGCTGACGAATACGGGGGATTTGAGGATGAGCTGCGTCTGGGTGGGGAAGCGGCCCTGGGGGTCTATTGGATCCAGGTGGACGGGCATGGTGGCGGCAGCTTCCGGGTGGAGGAATACAAGAAGCCGGAATTCGAGGTGACGGTCGAAGCGCCCTCGGAACCGGTGATGCTGGGCGAGACCGTGACGGCGAAGGTCATGGCGAAATATTATTTTGGCAGCCCGGTTTCGGCGGGCAAGGTAAACGTCAAGGTGCAACGGTATTCTCATTCGGCCGACTGGTGGCCGGTCGCCCCTTGGGACTGGTTCTACGGGCCGGGTTACTGGTGGTTCGCTTACGATTACACCTGGTACCCGGGCTGGAGTGAGTGGTGTATGCCCGCTCCCCGCTGGTGGTGGTGGCCTCGGAATCACACCCCGCCGGAACTGGTGGTGGACATGGAAGCGGAGATATCCGCGGACGGGATACTGGAGGTTCCTATTGACACATCGCTGGCCAAGGAACTGTATGGTCACACGGATCACCGCTACGAGATCACCGCGGAGGTGACGGATAAATCCCGCCGGACCATCGTCGGCAGCGGAAAGGTGCTCGTGGCGCGGAAACCGTTTTCCGTTTACACCTGGGTGGATCGGGGGCATTATCGCCGCGGCGACACGGTCCGGGCCAGCTTTAACGCCCAGACTCTGGCCGGGAAACCCGTCAAAGGACAAGGACGGGCTGTTTTGTATTCTTTGGAGTATGACCAGACCGGGAAACCGGTGGAAACCCCGGCTCAGACTTGGAAGGTCGACACGGATGACGAGGGCCGCGCGGAACTCATGTTCACCGCTTCCCGTCCGGGGCAGTATCGTTTGTCGTACACAGTCACCGACAGCAAGGGGCACACGATTGAGGGTGGCTATATTTTCGTGGTGGCGGGTGAGGGCTTTGACGGCCGGGAATTCCGTTTTAATCAGCTGGAATTGATTCCCGACAAAAAAGACTACGCGCCCGGTGAGACCGTTGAATTGCGGATCAACACCGAACGGGCGGGCGGCACGGTGCTCTTGTTTGTCCGGCCGTCGAATGGTGTCTGTCTGCCGCCCAAGGTGATTCATCTGGCCGGCAAAAGCGCGGTCGAGACGATCCAGGTCAGCAAAAAGGACATGCCGAACTTCTTTGTCGAGGCAGTGACCATCAGTGACGGTGATGTTCATAACGTGATCCGGGAGATTGTCGTTCCGCCGGAAAAACGGGTGCTGAATGTGGACGTGCTGCCGTCGAAGAAGGAATATCTGCCCGGGGAAAAGGCCACGATTCAAGTCAAGTTGACCGATTTCTTTGGTGAACCCTTTGTCGGGTCGCTGGCCATGAGCGTGTATGATAAATCAGTTGAGTACATCAGTGGCGGCGGCAATGTGCCCGAAATCCGTGATTTTTTCTGGAAATGGCGGCGGCGGCATAGCCCCCAAATCGCCCACAATCTACAGCGCGTGTTCCACCAATTGCTGAAGAAGCATGAGATTGGCATGGCCGGCATCGGCGCCTTCGGCAACGTGATTCAGCCCGAGGGCGCCCTGCGGGAAGAGAGCATGGTCTTTGGTAACGCTCCGCAGGGAGGGATGAGAATGATGGCCAAATCCGCCGTCATGGAATCAGCCGCTCCCATGACGGCTATGGCGGACAGCGCGGTCGACATGGAAGGTGCTGGAGCAGCGCCCGCGGGCAATGGCGGCGGAGAAGCCCCCGCCGCCGTCACGGTGCGGAAGGAATTCGCGGACACCGCGTTTTGGGCGGGGACACTGAATACCGATGCTCAAGGAGTTGCCGAGGTGACGTTTGACATGCCGGAAAACCTCACGGGGTGGAAGGTGAAAACCTGGGGCATGGGTCATGGCACAAAAGTCGGGCAGGGAGAGGCGGAAGTGGTGACGCGGAAAAATGTCATTCTCCGACTGCAGGCGCCCCGCTTTTTTGTGGAAAAAGATGAAGTTGTTTTGTCGGCGAATATTCACAACTACCTGAAAGAGGATGTGGAAGCGACAGCGATCCTGGAATTGGCGGGAAGCGAATTGCTGCCCATGGCCGGACCGGTCACCATCCAGTCCGGGAAAGCGGTCAAACATAAAATTTTAGTGGATCTTTTGGATCAGCTCTCAAAGCTGGGAGTCGCTAATGTGACAGTGACCGCTGTTGAGGGAGACGGGGTGACGCTTCAAGTCAAGAAAACGATTCAGATTAAAGCTGGTGAAGAGCAACGGGTTGACTGGCGGGTGAAAGTCATGAAGGAAGGTGAAGCGGTTGTCCGCATGAAGGCTTTGACCCGGCAGGAATCCGACGCGATGGAAATGGCGTTCCCGGTTTTTGTGCATGGCATGGATAAAATGGTCAGCTTCAGCGGGGTGATTCGTCCTGAAGGAACGGAGTGTGTGTTCATGCTGGATGTGCCCGAGGAACGGCGGATCAACGACAGCCGGTTGGTGGTGAATTATTCCCCGACGCTGGCCGGCGCCATGGTCGACGCGTTGCCGTATCTGGTGGAATATCCCTATGGCTGCACCGAGCAGACGTTGAACCGTTTCGTGCCGACAGTGATCACGCGGAAAATTCTGCTGGACATGGGCTTGGATCTGAAAGCGATCCGGGACAAACAGAATAACCTGAACGCTCAGGAGCTGGGCGAAGCCGGCGACCGGGCGGCCCAGTGGAAACACTGGAACCGGAACCCGGTGTTCGACCAGGCGGAAGTCCAGCGCATGGTGAAAGACGGCGTGAAGCGCCTGACTTCCATGCAGTGCTCAGACGGTGGCTGGGGATGGTTCTCCGGATATGGCGAACACTCTTACCCCCATACCACGGCGGTGGTTGTGCATGGGTTGAAAACCGCCCAAAATAATGACGTGGCGATTGTGCCGGACACGATCCAACGCGGGATCGCATGGTTGAAAAACTACCAGAAAGATCAGTTGGGCTATCTGGAAAATCATGACAAGCAAACGAAACACGGCCACTGGAAGCGCTATGCGGACAACCTGGACGCCCTGATTTACATGGTCTTGACGGATAATGGCGCGGAGTCCGCGGAGATGCGTCAATACCTTTACCGCGACCGGAATCAGTTGTCCGTTTACGGGAAAGCCGTTTTCGGGCTGGGCCTTGTGAGCGCTAAAGATGATGAGAAACTGGCCATGATCACCCGCAATATCGAGCAGTATCTGGTGATGGATGATGAGAACCAGACCGCTTACCTCAAGCTGCCCAACACCCATTACTGGTGGTATTGGTATGGCGGTGAGATGGAAGCCCACGCGTTTTACCTGAAGCTGCTGGCCCGTACCGAGCCTAAGAGCGCGAAAGCCGCGGGATTAGTCAAGTATTTGCTCAATAACCGCAAACACGCCACGTACTGGGAATCCACGCGTGACACGGCTTACTGCATTGAGGCTCTGGCCGAATACATGAAAGCCAGTGGCGAGGATAAACCGGACATGACCGTCGAGGTGTATGTCGATGGGCGGAAGATGAAAGACGTGACAATCACGCCGGATAACCTGTTCCAATTCGACGCCCGGTTCATTCTCAACGGCGACACCATTGAAAGTGGCAAGCACGAGGTGAAGCTGGTTCGCAAGGGCACCGGTCCGCTCTACGCCAATGCCTATTTAAGCTATTTCACCCTGGAGGATTTCATCGAAAAAGCGGGTCTTGAAGTCAAAGTGAACCGGGAGGTTTACAAGCTGGTTCAAGATAAAGAAGCCACCGCTCAGGCCGCCGGCAGCCGGGGGCAGGGAATCAATCAAAAGATTCTCAAATATAAGCGCCAGGCGCTGAAGAGTGGTGATACCCTCAAGAGCGGGGATTTGGTCGAAATCGAAATGACGATTGACAGCAAAAATGACTACGAATACATTGTGGTCGAGGACATGAAAGCGGCTGGCTTTGAACCGGTGGAGATCCGCAGCGGCTATACCGGTAACGATATGGGCGCCTACGTGGAATTCCGGGATGAACGGGTGGCGTTCTTTGTCCGCTGGCTGGGGCGCGGTAAACACAGCGTCAGCTATCGTCTCCGGGCGGAGATCCCCGGCAAATTCAGCGCGTTACCAACGAAAATATCCGCCATGTACGCGCCGGAATTGCGCGGCAATTCGGATGAGATAAAATTACGGATTGAGGATTAGCGGGACCGGTGATCATGTGTACATCCCCAAGTGTGACCTTTGGTTGTGTTCTGGGGGGAGGCACTTCAATCGTTTGCCGCGCACATGTTTTTGAGGAAAGAAGATCCGGAAAGGGATTAGGTTTATGGGTAAACTCGTTTTAATGTTCGCGGCGGGAATGATCGCGGTCGCCCTTCCGGGATGCGGCACGGTTCAGTCTGAAGCGGAGAGTGCTTCCACGGACTCCGCGGATGAGGAATACCCGCGGTACGAGGATTTCATCTGCTCCCTGGATGTCCAACGATTTAAGCAGGGGTACCCGGCTTTAATTAAAAAGTTAGACAGCGACGATCGTAAAGAGCGGGTCACGGCTTTACAGACAATCGCCGCTTCCGGGGAAGCTGACGCGATACCCGTGTTGGTGCCGCTCATCCTAAACGATCCGGATTCCACCATTGCGATTTGGGCGGGTTCAGCCTTGGAGAAGATCGTCGCCAGTCACGCATTGAGGTGTCGAGACTTTAACCGCCCGGAAACGGTCGTTATTCTGCCGTTAAAAGATGGGGACTTGGATTTACGGCCCCTGGCCTGGGTCATTAGGAAAATGCTGGAGAAGCCCGATGACGGCAACACGCATAGCTATGCCGCCACGATGATTGGGTATTTAGGCTTGAAAGAATTTGACTCTGATCTCCGCAAACTATTGCAAAGCCGTCATCCCGCTGTGACCGGCAGCGCGGAATACGCGTTGCGTCTACTAAACGATTCGCAGTGAGTCATAAAAAAAGAGCGCGGGGAAAACTCCCCGCGCTCTTCGCGCATTTTACAGTGTGCGCTGTTTAGCCGAGGGCTTTGAGCAGCACACCCGCGGCGACCGCGGATCCGATCACCCCGGCGACATTCGGGCCCATGGCGTGCATGAGCAGAAAGTTATGGGGATCTTCTTCCAGACCGACTTTGTTGACCACGCGGGCGGCCATGGGCACGGCGGAAACACCGGCGGCCCCGATCAGCGGATTCACCTTGCCACCGGACAGGCGGCTCATGATTTTACCAAAGATCACGCCGGCGGCCGTGCCGATGACGAAGGCGATCAAGCCCAGCACCAGAATGCCGATGGTCTGCAGGTTGAGGAATTTTTCCGCCGATAGCTTGCTGCCGACAGTCAACCCCAGGAAAATGGTCACAATGTTGATCAACGCGTTCTGAGCGGTGCTGCTCAAGCGTTCGACCACGCCGCACTCTTTCATCAAATTACCGAACATGAGCATCCCGATCAGGGGAGCGGCGGTCGGCAGTAAAAAGGCGCAGAGCATGGTGATGCCAATGGGAAAAGCGACCTTTTCAAGCTTGGATACGTGACGCAACTGGTGCATTTTAATTTGCCGCTCTTTCTTGGTCGTCAGCAGTTTCATGACCGGCGGCTGAATAATGGGCACCAGCGCCATGTAGGAGTAGGCCGCCACGGCGATGGCCCCGAGAAGGGCGGGCGACAGCTTGCTGGCCAGGAAGATGGATGTGGGACCATCCGCTCCGCCAATGATACCGATGGACGCGGCGTCTTTAAGGTTGAATTCAATGCCCGGAATATACTGGGTCAGCAACAAGGCGCCGAGCAATGCGGTGAAAATACCAAACTGGGCGGCGGCCCCGAGCAGGGCGGTGACCGGATTGGCGATCAGAGGACCAAAGTCGGTCATGGCGCCGACCCCCATGAAGATCAGAAGAGGGAAAACGCCGGTGTGGATACCGACATGATAAATCATCCCCAGCGCTCCGTCAGGGCCAGCCATGTCCGCGAGCCAGATATTCGCCAGAATAGCTCCAAAGCCAATCGGAACAAGCAACAGGGGCTCAAATCCTTTGGCGATGGCTAAGTAGAGCAACAAAATCCCCACCAGAATCATGACCAAATTACCTAGGCCAAGGGTCCACTCCCGCGTGGTTTTTGAATACAGCTCATAAATCCCCGTGCTTTCCCAGAGATTCGTGAGAATATCCTTCATGCTGCCCAATTTAGCGGTGGTTTCGCCCGAAACGGCGGAATCATGATTGAGGAGACGGCGCTTCATAACCAGCAGGGGTTCGGCGTGTCCCGGCTCGATATGGTCTGCGAGCTTGATATTGACCGCTATAGGCACATAGGTGTCGCCAGCGGTGAAATGGGCCTTACTGCGGCCTTTGATGTCCAAAATGAACAGTTGGCGCCCGGGGCGGGCTTCAATGCCTTTTTCCACATTGACGGCATACACCGTGGCCGGTTTTCCCCACACGTAATACACATGCAGGTCGCCATCCGCCTTTTGGACGAGTTGGTACACATCATCCTGTTCGAGGAGTGTGTCTCCAGCCGCTAAATGACGGACCGCTTCTTCTCCCGTCGTCAGGATTTTATCCGCCGCCGCCGCGTCAGGAGCGGCCCCGAAAGTCCGGGGCGCCCCGCCCAGCAGGCAGACGGAGAACAGACTCATCAAGATGAGTGAAATAGATGTTCTCTGGGTGATCATTGTGTATGGTAACCTATATGGTAGTGACATGGATTAAGCGATTTCCGCCACAGTCTGGCCGGCGGCCAGCGTGTCACCCTCGGCGACATCGACGCTGGCGACGGTCCCGCTGACGCTGGCCTTGATGGGCTGTTCCATCTTCATGGCTTCGATAATGAACATATCATCACCTTCGCTGATGGTGTCGCCTTCATGGACCAGCACCTGAATGACGGTGCCGGGCATCGGTGAGTGCACTGACGTGACAGGGCCGCCCGCGGGCGCTGCGGGCGCCGCCGCCGCGGGGGCGGCGGCAGGTTGAATGCTTTGCACAGCGCCGCCTGGCGTGACCTGGCAGACATAGGCGCGGCCGTCAACATTCACGGTGTAAACACCGGTGTCGGCCGCCGCCGCGCCCTTAGTGGCACCCATGTCGGCCAGCATTTTTTCAGCGAAGGCTTTATCACTCTTCAGCAGCGCCGCGGCTTTCGATTTTTCCTCATCGGCGGCCATGCGGGTCATCAACGGGCTGTTCCCCTTGAGGAATTCAACGCCCTTGGCTTCGCAGGTGGCGACGATAAAGATATTTTCCTCGGTCACGTCCAAGCCGTTTTCTTCCAGCTTTTTGGTGGCAGGAGCGATACCCAGATTCGGATCGCGGTCATTGATGTCGTGAACATCTTCGGTCGTCGGCTCAAGGCCCAGCTGTTCACTGGCCAGTTTGACAATCTCCGGATCGGGCTTCGAGGGGGTCGCCCCGAAGTAGCCCAAGACCATTTTGCCGTAGCCGTCCGTCACCTTTTTCCAAGCTCCCTGGGTGACATTGGCGAACGCCTGTTGGAAATAGAACTGGCTGACGGGGGTCACGGATGTTCCGAATCCGCCGCGTTCAACCACTTCCTGCATGCCTTTGATCACATCATTGTACAGGTGCATGCAATTGTTGTCACGCATCATCTGGGTGTTGGCGGTCAAGGCGCCGCCGGGCATCGGGGAGAGCACGATCAGCGGATTGGTTTCCTTGGCTTCCTGGCCCATGAAATATTTTTCAAGGCATTCCTTGAATTTTTCTTCAGCCTTGAAAATCTTTTCGTACTGGATTTCTTCGCCCTTCATATTGGTGAGCACGTAGTCCGTGCCGCGCAGAATGTGCCACATGGAAAGAATATCCAGATGGGACGTGCCGCCGGAGACGGGAGCCATGGTCAAGTCGATAATGTCCGCGCCGCCTTCAATCGCGGCCATCATGCAGTTGCCGGCGGTGCCGCCGGTGAAGTGGCTGTGAAATTCGATGTCGACATCTTTGCCGAGGACCTCACGGGCCATCTTGATGGTCTCATGCACGGTCACGGGTGTGGCTGTCCCCGAGGCGTCTTTGAAGCAGACGCTGTCAAAGGGAATATCGGCTTTGATGATATTTTTGAGGGTGTCAATATAGAACTTAGGCGTGTGCGCGTAGTCGTCTTTGATGCCGGGAGGCAGGCCCATGAGGGTCACGGAAACCTGATGTTTGCCGCCATGCTTTTTGATGCAGCGGCCGGAGTAGTCGAGGTTGCGGACATCATTTAACGCGTCAAAATTACGGATCGTGGTGATGCCGTGTTTGACGAACATTTTCGCATGCAGATCAATGATTTCGCGGCACTGGGAGATCAGTCCCACGACATTGGCCCCGCGGGCGAGGCTTTGTAGATTGACATCCGGGCCGACCACCTTGCGGCAGGCGTCCATCATATCGAAAGCGTTTTCCTGGCAGTAGAAAAACGGGCTTTGAAAACGGGCGCCACCAGCCACCTCGAAACTGTCGAGGCCCGCCTCGCAGGCGGCTTCAAGAGCGGGGAGAAAATCCTCCATTTTGACGCGGGCGCCGAGAACGGACTGAAAACCATCGCGGAAAGAAAGGTCGAGAACTCTGATCTGCTTCATGGGACTACCTTATATGATTGTGTGTGGGAGTTGGCTTATGAGAAATAATATGCGGCGAATGAGTGGAAAAGGTTAGGTCCGGTCGGCCCGGTAGGCTTGGACCGCGGCGCTGACAGCGGCGGCGACGGTGGACTGATCGGAAGACCCGGCCGCCGGTTTCGTAGCGGGTGATTTCTTGCGCCGGGGGGCGGGTTTCACGTCGTCGGGCAGTAAGTGGGCGAATTTCGCGGAGATTTTGGCTGACAGCATGACCCAGAAGATCATGATGACCAGGAAGGCGAAAACCATTCCCATTCCGACAACCATGAGTTTAAGTCCGTCAACTAAAAGAGACATCTGAGAACCCTTTATGTGCTTATAGTATGGATCAACAACCGCGTATTGCTGACATGTAAAGCGAATAATTTAGCGTCCGGATTGATTATTTCCACACTATTTCAAGCTGTTGACGCGTTATTTAGATAATTTTTTATTTTATTGACTGTGTGGAGATTTTGAGGGGGGAAAACAGCTCAGAGGATCAGCATGCAGTCGCCGTAGGAATAAAAGCGCATGTTTTCCGCCACCGCCCGGCGGTAGGCGGCCATGACGTTCTCAGCGCTGCTGAAGGTGCTGACCAACATCAGCAGGGTGGATTTGGGCAGATGAAAGTTGGTTAACAGGCCATCGACGGCGCGCGGCCGCATGGGTGGATACATGAACAGGCGGGTGCGCCCGTTTTGGGGAACAACGGCGCTGGTTTTTTCGTCCCAGCAGCTCTCCAAAGACGCGTACCGACGTGGTGCCGACGGCGACGACCCGGCCGCCCCTTTCCCGCGTGTCGTTGACCAACTCCGCGGTCTCCGCGCTCAGGTCGAAGCGTTCTTCATGCATGACGTGTTGGCTGATGTCATCCACTTTCACGGGTTGGAAGGTGCCGGGCCCGACATGCAGGGTGACGGCGCCTTGGCGGACACCTTGAGCGGCCAGGGCTTCCATAATTTCCGGCGTGAAATGCAGCCCGGCGGTGGGAGCGGCGATGGCGCCCGGGGTTTCGGCGTAAACAGTCTGGTAGCGTTCGGCGTCCGCGTCACCGCATTCACGGTCGATATAGGGGGGCAGGGGAATGTTTCCCGCGGCCCGCATCGCGGCTTCCGCGGTGATTCCCGTGAAGGTGATGTCGAAGGTGCCATCGCCGCGGCGTGTCTGGACGCTGACCGCTCCTTGAGCGCCGCTCAGGTGAACTGTTTCACCGGGGCGCATGCGCCGCCCCGGTTTCATCATGCATTGCCAGGCACCGTCCGCCAGGGGTTCCAGCAGCAGAATTTCGACATGTCCTCCCGTGGGTCGTTCGCCATGCAAGCGGGCGGGAATGACCTTGGTGTTATTGACGATAAGGCAGTCACCTTCCCGTAAAAACCGGCCGATATCACTGAATCTGTGAAAGGCGTAGTGTCCGGTTTGCCGGTCAAACAGCATCATTCGGGATTCATGCCGCCGCCGGGCGGGATGCTGGGCGATCAAGCCGGGTGGCAGATCATAATCAAACTCAGATAGATTCACAGTCATTCCTTAAGGTGAAAGGGGGCTAAACCCATGGCCACACCGGCCAGGTATCCCGTAGTCCAGGCGGCCTGTAAATTAAACCCGCCGGTGAGTCCGTCGATATCCAGCAACTCACCGGCGATATGCAAGCCGGGGTGGATTTTACTTTCCATGGTTTTAAAATTGACTTCGCTGAGAGTCACGCCGCCGGCGGTCACCATCTCCTCCCGACTGGGGGCTTTTCCTTGGATTGAGGAGGGACAGGCGGTCAATACCGCGACAAGCGCCTGCCGTTGTCCCCCGGACAGACGGGACCATGGCAGGTCAGGGTGAATACCCGCGCGCGCCGCCAGCCCTTTCCATAATCTGGAAGGCAGGTTGAAAAGCGGGGAGTTGCGCACTTTTCCAGCGCCTTTCGTCTGGCTTGTCCGTTGCAGGAACTGATCGACTTCGGTGGATTTGAGAGCGGGACAGTAGTTGATCCGCAGTGGTGTCTTATATCCCCGCGCCTGGAGTGTTTTCGCCGCCAGTGATGAGAGTTTCAGGGCGGCCGGTCCGGTGATTCCCCACTGCGTGAACAGCATAGGCCCGCGGCTGGAAACCTTTAAGTCGGGCAGCGACAAGTCACAATCCGGAACGGCCAGGCCGGCGAGATGATGAAAGGCGCCGTCTTCAGTTTTTAAACCAAATAGAGCCGGCGCGGGGAGGGTGACCGTGTGATCCAGGCGGCGGACTAAGGCGTAGGCCTTTGGCGCTCCGCCTCCCAACGCCAGCAGGACTTTGTCAAACCGCCAGGCCCGCGCCGTTCCCGTGCGGACATCAAACCCTCCGTCCGGCGACGGCCGCAGCTCTGTCACCTCCACGGCCGTATCAATCCGGACACCCGCTTTATCCGCCTCGGCCAGCAGGCAGTTGACAATCTCCGCGGCGGTGTCACTGGCCGGGAACACACGGCCGTCCCGTTCGGTTTTGAGAGGGACTCCCCGGGTTTCAAACCAAGTGACCGTCTCGGCGGGGCCGAACGCGCGCATGGGACCGAGAAGTTCCCGCGCCCCGCGTGGGTAGTTTTGGCAGAAATCGTTAACCGACTGGCAGTGATGGGTGAGATTACACCGTCCTCCGCCGGCGATCCGCGCCTTGCGCAGACAGGCGCCGCCCGCTTCAAAGAGCCGGATCGTCACCGGAACCTCCGCGGATTCCGCGCAGGCGACAGCCCCGAACACGCCGGCGGCACCGCCCCCGATCACGGCGATATCCAGCCGTTTGTTTTTCCGCATGGTGGTCATGTCTTGTCCGGCATTGAACCGGAGAGCCTTTCAACGGATGCTGACACAAAAAAAGGTAATATACTTCACCTTTTTTCCGGGTGTTTGTCAAACAATATATTTTTATCTTTATTGAGCGTGGACAGGTGGTCAAATTCAGGTGGTGATTATATATTAAGCCGACATCTTTTCGCATGCGGAACGGCATCATCATCACGTTGAAAATAAGGAAAAATGTAGTGAAAATCCTCGTTGTGAACGCGGGCAGTTCATCCGTTAAATTTACTGTTTACCAGATGGAGACGGAGACGGTTCTAGCCAAGGGATTGGTTGAACGAATCGGGCTCAAAGAGCCGAATTTTGTCTATGAGCGTCCGGGTCATGACAAAGAGGAGAAAGTTGTCGCGGTCGCCAATCACACGGACGCGTTGAAAGCGATTTGTGAGAAATTGGTTGACACCGATCATGGCGGTGTCCTGGAGTCGTTATCTGATATTGACGCCATTGGCCACCGGGTGGTGCACGGCGGTGAAAAATTCAGTGAACCGGTTTTGATTGATAGCGATGTGAAAAACACGATCCGCCTGTGCGCCAATTTAGCGCCGCTGCACAATCCTCCGAATCTTGATGGGATTGAGGCGTGCGAGAAAGCCTTTCCCGGAACTCAGAATGTGGCGGTTTTTGACACGGCTTTTCACCAAACCATGCCTCCGGAGGCGTTCATGTACGCCATTCCCCGTGAATTGTATGAAGACCATGGCATCCGCAAATATGGGTTTCACGGCACCTCGCATAAATTTGTCACCAACGCGGCGGCCGATTATCTGGGCAAGCCTGTGGACGAATTAAAGTTGATCAGTTGCCACTTGGGCAATGGGTCCAGTATCGCCGCGGTGAAATACGGGAAAGTCATTGACACCAGCATGGGGATGACCCCCCTGTGCGGACTGGTTATGGGAACCCGTTCCGGTGATATTGATCCGGCGATTATTTTCTACCTCAAGAAAAAAGGGTACGCGGCGGGTGAGATTGACAGTATTTTGAACAAAAAAAGCGGCTTGCTCGGGGTTGGCGGAATCAAAAGTGGTGATATGCGGGATATTGTCGACGCCGCCGCCAACGGGGTCGAGACCGCGCGGATCGCGTTGGATCTGTGGGCGCACCGGCTGGCCTTTTACGTGGGCGGATATTATACCTTGCTGTCCGGTGCTGACGCGGTGATCATCACCGGGGGCATCGGCGAAAACAGTGTTCCGGCCCGGGCGGCCTTTCTGTCCCGCTTGAGTGGTATCGGCTGTCATATGGACCGGGCGGCGATCCAAATCACCAAAAAGGCGGTGACTCTGTCCACCCCTGACAGTGAGTTGCGGGCGATTGTTTTGCCGACGGATGAGGAGTTGATGATCGGTCGTGAGACGGCGTTGCTGCTGAAGTGATGACTGAAGAGATGATCAGAGTGTGAATTTGGGCCGGTTGAGCCCGCGAAAGACGCGAAGAGAAAACAATGAATTTATTAGACAAGTTACTGAAGAAAACCGCGGCGGGCCATAAACGAATTGTGCTTCCGGAGGGACAGGATCCCCGGGTTCAAGAAGCCGCCGTGAAAATCGCCGCGCGGAATATCGCCGCCGTGACCGTTCTCGCCACCCCGGAAGAACTCGCCGCGGCTGGCCACGCATGGGACGCGGCGAAAGCCGCTGAGCTGGGGATTGAGGTCATCAATTATCTGGACACGCCGTTGGCGGGTGAACTGGCTGAATTGTTCGCTGAGATTCGCGCCCACAAAGGCGTGACCTTGGAACAGGCGAAGAAAATGGTGACCAGCCGCCTTTATTTTGGCAATCTCATGGTCCGCAAAGGCCTTGTTGACGGTCTTGTGGCGGGTAGTATCGCCTCGACACCGGATATGCTGCGCGCGGCTTTCCATTGTATCGGAACGGCGCCCGGCATCAAAATCGGCAGCAGTTGCTTTGTGATGGATTTGGCGGCGGAGGCGCCGAACGGTGAGGATGTTCTCATTTACGCCGACTGCGGTGTGAATATCAATCCCACGGCGGAGGAGCTGGTGGACATCGCCATCGCTTCGGCCAACACGCATAAAGCGCTGGTGGGCGGGCGGCAATACATCGCCTTCTTATCGTTTTCGACCATGGGCAGCGCCAAGCATGAGCTGGTGGAAAAAATGGCCCGCGCCACGGCGCTCACAAAGGCGCGGATCGCGGCGGAGGGGTTGCCGTTCATCGCCGATGGTGAAATGCAGGCGGACGCGGCCATTGTCCCGGCGGTCGGGGCTGGTAAAGCCCCGGGCAGTCCGGTGGCTGGAAAGGCCAATGTCCTGATATTCCCCGATTTGCAAGCGGGGAATATTTGCTACAAGATCACCGAGCGACTGGGCGGCGCCTTGGCTTACGGTCCGATCCTGCAGGGACTGGGCGCGCCGCTCAATGACTTATCCCGCGGGTGCAGCGCTGATGATATTGTCGGCGTGGCCGCCATTACCGTCTGTCAGGCGATTGGCTGAGCCGTTCTGTTTCGCCGAGGCGCGTTTCCAGCGGGAGCGCGCCTTTTTTATGTTCCATTCAATGAACACTCGCTTGTTTGAGTGGTCGAAAGCATGTCAGGGACGAGGTGTTTGTTGTCTAAGTGTCTGTCACGTAAACCGGCCCGGTGTCGAACGGGGAGAAACCTGTCATCCGGGCATGGGCATGAGCGATCAAGTTGATGTATGAAAGACACTGTTTTAAGAGTATTACTCGCCGCGGGCGCCTTGCTCGTCAGCGGGTGCGCGACGAACCGTGAGGCTCTCCGCGCCTTCAACGCCAGCTTTGAACAGGGACGGTATGAGGCCGCGGATGACGTGGCCGGGCATCGGATCAACAAAAAGAATCCGCATAAGGCATTGTTATGGAATCTTCAAGGCGGGACAACGCGGCTCCTGCTGGGGGACTTCGCTGGAAGCGTGACCTTGTATGATCAGGCGGAAGCGGCCTTTAAATTTTATGATTTGGATTCCACAGCGGAAAACGCCGTTCAGTTGGGCGCCGCGCTGGCGTTGAATGATTCTTTCGCACCGTATCAAGGGGAAGAGTATGACCGGATCATGGTCAACAGCTACAAAGGACTGTGTTTCGCGGCGCTGGGAGATTACGAAAACGCCCGGGTTGAATTTAACCGGGCTCTGCAAAGACAAGAGGAGGCGAAACACCATTTCGCCAGGCAAATCAAGAAGACGAAAACGGAGTTGGCCAAACAGGACAGCCTGGCGAATCGTCAGGCGGTCGATGGAACCGGGGCGCCTTTTTCAGTGACTGACACATTGGAAAGTGATTCATTTAAGGACGCCATGCGTGAAACCTATTCCAATCTTGACACGTTTCAGGCCTATCCGGATTTTATCAATCCATTCGCGACCTATCTGGCGGGCTTGTTTTTTCTGTTGGAAGGGGACACGGGCAAAGCCAGTGGCATTCTGAAGGAATCTTTCGGAATGGATCCGGATCATCCCGTTGTCCGCGCGGATTTCGCTGACGCGGAGGCCGGCCGCGCTCCCAAGGGGCAATGCTGGGTGATTTTTGAAAACGGGTTATGTGTCGAACGGGTTGAATTTCGTCTGGATATACCCATATTCCTGGTGACCCGGGAGCTGAAAATGGTTAACGTCGCCTTTCCTGTGCTTTCAACCCGGGGGCGGGCGGTTGACTCCCTGAGCATATCAACCGCCACTGAGACGGCGCGGACGATAGCCATTTGCGATATGGATCGGGTGATCCGCACGGAATTTAAAAAAGATTTAACCATGATCATTGGCAGGGAAGTCGCGCGTCAAGCGGCGAAGACGTACCTGCAGTACATGGTTCAGCGCGAATATGGTGATCTGGGCGGGATTATTATGGCGGTGTTTCAGACCTTTAGCACCGCCGCTGACACCCGGAGTTGGACGGCCCTGCCGAGCGATATCCAGGTGGCCCGTTTTCCCATCTCTCCGGATCGACGCTTGACTGTTTCCGATGGTGGACGGTTGAGTATACCTGTCCAGCTGCCGGCGTGTGATAACGCGATCGTCCATGTGCGTCTTCCCCAAGTCGGGGTTCCCGCCGCCGTTTCAATTATTAAGTTTTAAACAAAGAGGTGTGAAAATGAGACAAAACCGCCTGTTCGCAACGTGTTCAACACTGGCTGTTTTATTGCTTTCCGGGTGCGCCCATGTGCCGGAAAATATCGATCTTCAAAATGATCGCGGACATGCGGTCATGGGACTGGATTACCGCGATTTCGACCTGGCGGCCAGTCAGATGGTTCAATCCGCGCTCGCCTCAGGCACGCTTAAGAAACCTGATGGCGGCCGGTATGTGATGGCGACGGGCAAAGTTGTCAACGACACCATGCAACGGATTGACACGGATCAGTTGATGGCCAAAATTGAGGAGGAGTTGATGAACAGCGGGCAAGTGGTCATGACATCCGCTATCGGCGCCGGCGACGCGACAGATGACATGGTTTATGAGGCCCGGGAACTGCGGAAATCGGACGAGTTTGACGCGGGCACACTGGCCCCGAAAGGGCGGCTTGTCGCTCCGGATCTCAGTGTCTCCGGCAAAATCATTCAGCGGGATGTCTTTTATGACAAGCGCACCAGGCAGGTTGAATACTATTTTCAGTTGCGGATAACCAATCTGCGGACGGGTCTGCGGTTCTGGCAGAAAGAGACCTTGATCGGCAAGCGGGGAAGCAATAAATCCGTGTCTTGGTAAGGCCGGTCGTGACACCCACGCGCCCGCGGGCCGCTGTCGAAAACGGGGCACATGGCTCTTACTCCCGGGTGGCCGCCGTTTCTCCCGCTTTTGTCAAGGCGATTTTGGTTAGAATCGGGCCGGCGATTTCGAAGACGATGCAGGTCGCGGTGACGGTGGTGATGAGCGCCGCGCTGATGGCCAAAGGGTTGTAGAGGAACAGAGCGGCCGCGGGATGGGCGGCCGCGTAGCTGGTGACGGCGGCGGCCACGTCCGTCCGGGCCGCCAATTCCTCAAACTCTTTAATAATCATCAACGACAAGCCGATCGCCACCCCCGCCTGGGAAAGGATCCCCATCCCCACGTACTTTTTCACACTGGGATGAACTTTGCCAATCGCCGCGCCAAGCCGCGCCCCTCCCATCAAACCCACGGTGCGGCCAATGATATACACAATGCCGACAAAGCCCAGTTTCGGCAAATCGGCGATTTTCAAGTGAGCCCCGGCCAATGAGAAGAAAAGCAGGAAAATAAGCGGCATAATTTCTTCCAGCGGCGCGCTGACTTGCTTGACAAGGCTGTTCCGGCGGGTGTTGACGAGAATAAATCCGATAACCATGTTGGTGAGAATCAAGGATAAATGCCAATGAATAGACAAGCCAATACCGATAAAGACAGCGCCAAATGTGGCGATGAGCATGTCACGGGGCGACTTCAGGAGCGTGATGATCAGGGTGAAAAGAACACCTAAGACGGCGCCGATGACTAGGCTCATGACGATTTCGAGCAAGGGACCGCGCATGGCCATGAGCAGGCTTTCCCCGCCCGTGGTCACCCCGATATCCTGAAGTAACAGCCGTTTCGCCAACGCGGCCGAGAAGCCGAAAATTAAGATGGCCAACCCGTCGTCAAAACCGACAACCGCGTACAGCGCTTTGGTTAAGGGCCCCCGCGCCCGGCATTCCTGAATGACCGCTACGGTTCCGGCCGGGGCGCTGGCCGGGGCGAGAGCGCCGAACAGCAAGGCCAGCGGCAAACTGTGAGTCAGAAGGTAAACAGCGACGGTCACGAGAATAAACGCCCCGAAGGATTCGGCGAAAATAACGGAGATGACTCCTCCGCCCAGGTTTCGCAGCTCTTTTAGGCTCAATTCGCTGCCAATGGCGAAGGCGACAAACCCCAAAGCCAGATCCGCCAGGAAGGAAAAGTGGGTTTGTGTCGCTTCCGACACCCAGTCTAAACCGGACGGGCCTAAGGCGACACCAAGCAGCATGAAACCGATCAACGAGGGTAATTTCGCCCGTTGGGCCAGTTTCCCGCAATAGTGGCCGATGATGAGGATGACCCCAAGCAACAAAAAGGGTTCAGAGGCGAATAATGATTGAAGCGCCGCCATTTTTTCGCTCCTCAGTAAAGATTGCCGGAGCAGAAGAAAAGGTCTTGAACAATCAGAAGAGCGTCATCCCGGTCAGCGATGCCGCCCGTCGCCTGATCCACTTGCCGGATAACTTCATTGGTCATTTTTTTGGGGACGACCGCGGTGATGATTTTTAACTCATCATTGCTTCGCGATGTCCAAAAACTGGAAAACAGGGGCATGTGTTTCAGAAAAGAGGTGGATTTCAGCGCGTCGGTGACCATGGCCTGACACCCTGGCACGGCGGAAAAGATCGGCAGAAGCTCGTAAAGAAGATCCTCATTGGTGAGACTAATCTGAAAAAGGCTGGCGGGCCAATTCTCTTTGGCGGTCACCGTGCCGCCGCTTGTCGCCGCCATGATGTGACGATACAAGCCTGTCGGGTCAACGGCGCTGACCAGTTTATCCACCGCGTGCTTGCCGACTAACACCTGGGACAGTTGTGACAAAAGCACCACATGTGATTCAGACATTTCCGCCGGAGCGATGATAAAGGCCAGCAAGCGGACAGGACGGTCATCGGCGGAGCGGAACTCCAAGGGTTCTTTTAACGTGACCATGCCGACAACGAAGCTTGTCACTTTCGATAAGCGGCAATGGGGTAGAGCCACGCCGTCACCGACACCCGTGGAGCCCGCTTTTTCCCGTTCGCGCAACGCCGAAAGGAGTTCCTCCTCGCTCACAGCCGCCAAGTCCGGACAGCGCTTGGCTATCCGGGCGATCGCCGCCAAAGCCGCGTCCTTGGATTCAAAGACTTGTCCGGTTTCAATACATTCCGGTTTGAGAGAGTCGCGTAATTGCATAAGACACCTCCAGATTTGGTCCCGACATTTATTCTGACAAAACAAGACAATAAACGACAAAAAAAATATTTCAAATCAAAAAAACAAAAAAAAGAATAAAATGTCATATTTTGACTTGTTTGACTTTTCATCTGTCTGGACTCATGAGTTTATTCCCGGGGCGAGACGGTGGTGCCATCCTGTCGATCGATTTTTGGGATTCATCCGCCGCCGTCGATCGCGGCGGCAAAATCGATTGAAGCGACTAAGGCCGGGGATGCTGAGCGCGCTGCGGACGGTACTGTCAAAAATAGTATGAAAGAAATGAAGAAAGAGAAAAGCGAAGAATCTGACAGAAAAATTAGAGACAGAAAAATGGGGTGATAAAATGCCGATTAAGAGAAAGAAAAGATCTTTCCAGGTTCACGCAACGCGAGTTTTCAGCAACAGATGGCGCACCTAATGCAGGCAACAAGGGTTGAGTCCGCACAGTGGATAAATATTTCACGGAAGACCGTAAGCTTTAAAACTCGTCATTTTTCTGTCCCCAATTTTTCTGTCTAAAAACAGGGAGAGCGAGTCCTGCGCGGCAACGAGCTCTAAATTAGATAATTAGGAATAATTTCTGTAGAAAATTTTGACACAACCCCGCGGACGGGAACGCGCGATGGGGATGAAGGACAGAAGTCCCCTTGAAGAGGGCAGGGCATGACGCCCGGGTCAAGGTTGAGGGGAAACGGGCACGTTGGACTGGAAATACTCGATGTCCGCGTTTTTCTTCAACTCCGCGAGATAGGCGAGCATCGCTTGGGCGCGCTGCCGCCTTTCCAGGGTGGCGGACAGCTTTTCTCTCACGTCGTCAAAAGGCTTCAGCCCCCCTTTATCGCGGGCGGTGACCTCAATGAGATGGTACCCAAAGCGGGTTTCAACAATGTCGCCGAGTTCGCCGGTTTTCTGACCGAAGGCGGCGTCATCAAATTCCTTGACCATTTTTCCCCGGGCAAAGGGCTTAAGCGCTCCGCCAAGAGCTTTTGACGGACAATCTGAGTATGTTTGAGCCAAGATGGCGAAATCTTCTCCGGCGATCAGGCGGTTTCGGAGACCTTCCATTTTTTCGCGTAGCCCGCGCTTGTTCTCATCGGTCATTTCCGGGCCGAATTTCAGCAAAATGTGTCTGGCCGAAACCGTCTCCGGAACCGTGAATAGTTTCGGGTTTTCCTCATAGAATGTTTTCAGCTCCTCATCTGTCGGCTCGAATTTTTCCCCGAACTTGGTTTGGAGAAGCATGGGAATCATAAGATCCTCCTTAATCTTTTCCCGCATCGCTGACAGTGTCAGGCCTTTTTTCCCCAGGGCCTCTTCCAGAGTCAGGCCATCGGGCAAGGATCTTTCGCAGGCGCTGAGGACCTTGTCCACCTCGCTTTCAGGAACCACCACCCCGGCTTTCAGGGCTTCTTGTTTCAATAACACATGTTTAATAAACTCCGACACGATGGCGGGGGCCAGACTTTGGCACATAATCTTCAGTTGCTGATCATCCGCTTTGGCGTATTTAGGCATTTTTCTCTTCAGCGCCTGTATCGCCATCGCTTCGGTCAACACCTCATCATTCACCCGGACCAGACACACGGGCTGCCCGGTTGATTCAATCCCGGTGTCTTCCTGGCTCCGCGCGGAAGGCGTTGAAAACGTCACCGTCAGGCATCCAAAGAAAAAAAATCGCCAAACACCCATAATAATCCGTCTATTAAATGGCCATGTCATGTTGTCCCGATTCTTAATCCTCAATCACACATTTCGACACGGGACACACTGGCTGGTTGCAAAAGAGAGGCTATCTTCCCGGTTTATTCCTCAAGACCATACGACTGGAGTTTTTTATGCGCTTTCGCCCATGTATTGATCTGCACGACGGTGTTGTCAAGCAGATTGTCGGGGGCAGCTTATCCAACCAGAGCGGCGGGCGGGTTGTGACCAATTACATCGCCGATAAGCCTCCCGCCTATTTCGCCTCTCTTTATCGGGAAAACGGGTTGACCGGCGGGCATGTCATCATGCTGGGCGCCGGCAATGAGACCGCCGCCCGGGAGGCTTTATCGACGTATCCGGGAGGCCTTCAAGTGGGAGGAGGCGTCACGCTGGAAAACGCGGCTGATTGGCTGGCCGCGGGGGCCGCCAAAGTGATCATCACATCGGCCGTGTTTAAAGACGGCCGGATATACTGGGATGTTTTGGATCGGTTGACAGGCGCCATTGGCGCCGACCGCCTGGTGCTTGATTTGAGCTGCCGGCCGCGGGATGGCGCCTATTATGTGGTCACCGACCGGTGGCGGACGTTCACTGACTTTCAGCTGCATCGGAGGCATTTCGAACAGTTGGAGCCATTTTGTTCCGAATTTCTCATCCACGCGGTGGATGTGGAAGGTAAACAACAAGGAATGGATGAGACGCTTATCGCCTCGCTTAAAGACTGGACCCGGCGCCCCGTGACGTACGCCGGGGGCATCCGGAACATGGCGGATCTGCTGCGAATTGAGAGTTTGGGGGAGGGGGAAATTGACGCCACAGTCGGCAGTTCGCTCGATATTTTCGGAGGCGCGGGCATGACTTTCGCTGAAGCGGTCCTTTTCGATAAAAGCCGCCGTGGCGGGATCACCCGATAGCCGCGTCGCCCGGAGCGCTATTATCTCCCCGCTCCCAGGGGGGCAGGCGCGGAATATAGTCTTTCCATTCATCGTCCCGGAAAAAGACTTTTCCTAAAAAGAGTCCCGCGGCGGGGGCGGTCTGGACTGTTTGATCCCGTTCGCGGGCGGCGAGCAACGCGTCTGTTTTCCGCTCCCGCCAATCGGGATCCCGACCGACAGTCCACATCAGGTAGCCGACGATGCTCCGCACCATCTTGTACAAAAATGACGTGCCCACCACGTTAAAGAACAAGGTGTCTTCCGCCTCAATGACATCCAATTTGTGGATTGTTTTCACCGGGTTTACCAGCTCTTCCCGTGTTGTCACCGCCAGTGATGTGAAGTCGTGAGTCCCGATCAACCGCGCGGCCGCCGCGCGTATCGCGTCGCGGTTCACGGCGAAGGGACAATGCCAGACGTAGCGCGTTTCAAAGGGGAAGACCGCGGGGCCGGTGGAAACCGTGTACGTGTAGCCCTTCCCGCGGGCGCTGTGGCGGGCGTGAAAACCCTCCGCGCCCCGGGTCAAGCTCTTAAGATAAATGGTGTCTGGCAGCCAGCGCCGCAGACGGGCTTCCAATTCCTCCGCGGAAAAGCGCCCGGGCTCAGGATCCGCGAAGCTGAAATGCTGGTCCAGCGCATGCACCCCGGCATCTGTCCGGCTCGTCCCCGCCAGTGTCACGTTCTCAGTGTTGTACATCAGCCGCAAGCGCCGGAGGATTTCTCCTTGCACGGTCGCCACGTTTGGCTGAACCTGCCAGCCATGGAACCGGGTTCCGTCATAAGCGACGTTGCCATGCCAGATGACAGGTGAGTCCCCACCGGGAGGAGGCGGAGTGGGCTTGGTTAACATCTGTGTCCTATCTGTAACGAAAAAACCCGCCTCCGACGGAGCGGAAACGGGCTGAAAAATAAGCGCCATCCGGTGCGGCGGCGCCAAAAAATCCATGCCAGACATATGTTCCGAGTTAAGACTTAAAGAGCCCAAACACGCGGCTGGTCATGGGGCCGGCGGCTCAGTCCATGGAAATGGCTTCAACCGGGCACTCGTCAACGCACTGTCCGCAGTCGATGCAGGCGTCGGAAACGACGGCCTTGCCATCAACCATTTCAATCGCGTCCACGGGACAGCAGTCAACGCAGGCGGAACAACCGGTACATGTGTCTTTGTCTACTTTAGCTGGCATTTAACGTACTCCTGTTTTTATTTTTATTCCACACGATATCCTCATGTGGGGTCGATACCTTCGTGAGTCATAACCGACAAACCGCATGGGGTGGTTATTATAATAAAAGCATAGGCGGTTTGCAAGTATACACATGGCTTTTTCGTGTTTTTTTGATGATCCCATGCCCGCGCCGGGTTAAGCGACTTTTCAATAAGACAAACCGGGGGAAAAAGCGATAAAAAAAGGGCTGTTGAAAGAGTCACGCTCAATTTCAACGAGTTGTGAAAAAAAGCAAAAAAAACACTATATTCGGTGGTTGAAAGTTCTAATTACACTGTATATTGTGTTTCATTTGAGTTGACTCACCAAGGGTTTTTGTTGTTGAATCGCTTGAAGAAGGACGGGTGTGATGACCGTGTGAGCCCTTTCCGTCCACCGGCCTCACGGCTTTTGGCCAACTCGTTGGACAAAAGTGATTCATGAACGCGCCACAGGGCGCATGAATGAATTAGGCTAGTGGTGTTGGAAAAGGTATAAAATAATGCAAGAGGGATGATCGATGTCAAAAAAAGAAACCATATCATTTGACGGGTTCCGCAAACGTAACGGCATGGTGGTGCCCTTCCGGCTGGAAAAGATACATACCGCCATCGCCCGGGCCGCGGAGGTTGTCGCCCGGCGCGACGGGCAGGATCCGGACAGGGATCTGCCGGAACAGGTCAGCGAGAAGGTGTTGCAGAACCTGAGCAACCCTCTGAGTGAGTATTATGTGCATATTGACGGCGACGGCAAGCGGATTCCCGCCATCGAGGACGTTCAGGATTTGGTTGAAATTGTCTTGTCTGAAAGCGGTCATGCCGACGTTGTCGCTTGTTACAAGCGCTATCGGAAGCAACGTGAGGTTTCCCGGCGCAAAATTTCCGTCCGTGACGCGGGTGAAAACGGAAACGCGGACGTGACCGACGCCAGTCTCCTGCTCGTTCACTCCATCGAGCGGAATGAGACCTCCACGTGGGATCGCAAGCGCATTACCAAACAGCTTCAGGCCAACACCACTCTTTCCGACGAGGAAGCCATCAGCATCGCCAAGGCGGTTGAGAATCAGGTCATCAACGGGAAGTTGAAGACGGTGAACACCACGTTGATTCGGGAGATGGTCAACAATGAACTCGCCGAGCGTGGTTTGTCCGAGCAATTGCGTGACCTGTCCCTTTACCGTGTGCCCCGCGATTTCATCGAACGGCTGATGTTCACCAAGTCCACTGAGAACAGCAATATTGTGAACAACAACCCCGAGGCCGTGAATCTGGGGTTGGCCGAACTCATCCTCAAACAGTGGGGATTGGACACGATCTTCTCTCAAGATGTAAAACGCGCTCACGAGACCGGCGCCATCCACTTGCATGACCTGGGCTATCCCCATCGGGTCTATTGCTCCTCCCACTCCGTGGAATATGTGAAAAAATACGGGTTGAAAGATTTGGCGAATCTGAATACTGAATCCAAACCTGCCCGGAGCGCTTCTGTCCTCACCGGGCATCTCAACACGTTCCTGGCCAGTATGCAGGCCAACTACGCCGGCGCCCTCGGTATCGCCTACATCAATATCTTATACGCTCCCTTGCTGGAAGGGACGGATGCCAAGGCCATGAAACAGGTCGCCCAGGAGTTGATTTTCAACGGCAGTCAAAACGCCTTCTCCCGCGGGGGGCAGACCCTGTTTTTGGATTTCAATATTCACACGGGTGTGCCCAGTTATTTGAAAACCGTTCCCGCCATCGGCCCGGGCGGTCAGTACATGTTGCGTCTCGCCGACGGCGCGAAAGTCGGTCTCACGGAGTCGTTACGGGATGATACCGACGCCAACGGCAACGCGTTGATGAATTTGTATCACACGGACGCTGACGGCCGGGAACGACTGGTTTTGCGGGAGCTGTATGACGACACGCGCGGCATGCACTATGACACCGCTGTGGAAGCCGAGTTGGCTGAGCGCGGGGAAGCGATTGTGGTTTACGGTGATTACGAAAAAGAGGCCCGTGATTTCACCAGCGCCCTGCTGGAAGTCTTTGGCGAGGGAGACCGCAACGGCCGGATCTTTGAATTTCCGAAATGTGATTTTCATATTTGTGACGAAACCTTTACCGATCCGGAGCAGTACAAAATTTTCATGCAGGCTTGCGAACTGGCCAGCAAGAACGGCTCCACGTATTTTATTTTTGACCGGGATGAAGTCACGCTGTCCGCCTGTTGCCGGTTGCGGACGACGATCACCGACAACCGGATGCTTAAACATCCTGAAAGCATGCGGTTTTGCGGTTTTCAGAATGTCACCATCAATATCCCGCAGGCCGCCTACCGCGCCGCCCGCGCCGGCCGGAAAAATCTGGAGGGTCTCTACGAGGAAATTGATAAAACCATGGACTTGGCTGTCCAGGCCCATCTCGAAAAACAGCGGAAAATCGATGTCATGCTCAGCGAGCCGGGACGACCGCTTTATCAGATTGGCCATACCGCCTGTGACGGACGTCCCTACGTCGAACTGGACAAATGCACGTACATCCTCGGCTTGATCGGTGTCAACGACACGGTGAAATTCTTGACCGGCGAGGAGTTGCACGAGTCTGAAGCGGCCATGAATCTGGCGCTTAAAATCACCAGCCACATGTTTTTGAGAGCGAAAAAACTCACGGAGAAACATGGGATCAAACTGACCTTGGAAGAATCCCCGGCCGAGAGCGCCGCCCGGCGTCTGGCGAAAACCGACTTGCGCTTCTTCAGGGACGAGGCCGCCGACATTGTCAAGGGCGACAATGAGGACGTGGTCTACTACACCAACTCTGTCCACTTGTCCGCCGACGCGCCGGTCACCCTGGTGGAGCGAATCCGCCAGCAGGCCAAATTCCATAGTTTGATTGAATCCGGGGCCATCACGCACGCCTTTGTCGGCGAGGAACGGCCCTGTCCCGAATCCATCGCCGAACTGGCGACGGAGACCTTTTTCCGTACGCAGACGGCGCAGCTGACCATTTCTCCCGAGTTCACCTACTGCAACAGTTGCCAACACAATGACCGTGGACTGGTCGAGTCCTGCACCGCCTGCGGATCCGATGATGTCGTCGGTGAAACCCGTGTGGTCGGCTATTTCAGCAAGGTGCAGAACTGGAATAAATCCAAGCGCTACGGGGAGCTGGTCGCCCGGCAACGGGGCCGTTACGCCGTGGAAACCGCGGACGGCGCCACGCAGTTGGACGAAGCTGAGATCGTCACCGCTTAATGTCAGGACACACTGTGGCGTTTAATGGGAAAACACCATCGGAGACACCACACAATCAAAGATCAGAAACGTGTGACGTTTTTTACCAGGAGATAAAGACTAATGAGTGAATACATCATCAAAGTTTTTGGCAAAGAAGGATGTGACAAGTGCAAGGTTCTAAACCGTCGGCTTGATGATCTCCTTCAAAAAGATGAATGGAGTGATTTCAGCAAGCAGTACTGCGATGTGGGGACTGAAGACGGTTTGGTCGAGTTCTGCAATGTGGAATGTATCAACCCTCAGCGGATTCCCGCCATGGTGGTCGCCAAAAAGGACGCGTCCGGCGCGGTCCGCTTGGTGGAAAACCCGGCGAAAGGGGAAAAGGATCCCGTATGCGGAAGCAGCAAACTGCACACCTTCCTGGGCTTGCAGACTGACTACACCAGCGGGGGAGGGGTGCTGACTCCGAAGATGTTGAAACGGGTGCTGTCTGAATCCCGGCAAGCCGACTCGGCATAAAAGCTTTAACAGTCAAACCGGAGAACAGCGGTATGATCAAACAACTCGCCCATGTCTGTATTCATTCATTGGATCTGGAGAAAACGAAGGATTTCTATCTTGGAGCTCTGGGCTTGGAACTGGGGTTCGATTTTGAGCGGGAGGGCAAACTGTTCGGGTTTTACATTAAACTGGGTCATAACACGTTTATTGAGGTGTTTCAAGGTGAGCCGGGCGAGGGTGGCGTCATCCGGCATGTGGCGATTGAAGTGGAGGATCTGGATGGCTTGATTGAGCGCGTCCGCTCATACGGATATGAAGTGGGTGACAAAAAGACCGGGGCCGACAACTCGTGGCAGGCGTGGGTGACCGATCCCAATGGTGTCCGGATTGAGTTCCACGAATACACGGCCGAAAGCCGCCAGCTGACTGGCGGCACATGCGTGGTCACATGGTGAACAACGCCACTTCAACCAAAAAAACTCAGGACAACCAATCTGGCGGAACTGCAGAATAAGCAGTTGAAAGGAGAACCCCGCTTGACTATAATATTACCCGACTAAGAATCACTGGTGAGGATCACTTACGAAATTCTTATGGAACTGGATGAAGGGTGGCTCTCGTCAGACAAACGCTGCATGAAAATGGAGCATTTAAAAAAACGAATCGCCTTATTTTATAGAAAAGAGGGAGTGTTACCTTTTTCTATGGGTTTTGGGCCTTCATCATCATTATCCTTAAACAAGAGGTTAAAATGGGACTTAGGCGAAAACTTTCGCGTCTGCCATGGATTAAACAACTTAAAAATCGCTGGATGGCTTCACGTTATGGACGCGATTTTAAGGATATCCAGTGGCTGATGAATGAATGCAATGGTGAGCGCAGTGATTTTTCGTTGCCTGTACGTTCCACGTCACGCCAGCAGATACATCTGGATCGCTATAAACTGGCGTGTCAATACGCGTCAGGGAAGTGTGTCGCGGATATTGCCTGTGGGACGGGTTATGGAAGCAGTATGCTGGGACAAGTCGGCAAGGCGTTGACCGTTAAAGGCGTTGATATTGATCCCCGGTGCACAGAATACGCGACAAAATATCATGGAGGAGAGAATATTTCATTCCATTGCGCCAATGGGGCGGATACGGGGCTTGATGAGGGGCAGTTTGATTTAATTGTTTCCTTTGAAACGATTGAGCATGTCGAAAATGCACAGCAGCTTCTGCATGAGTTCTCCCGGTTGTTAAAACCGGATGGAAAATTGCTCATTTCCACACCGAATGACTGGGGGTTGTCGGTTTTCCACGTGGTTAGCTATGACTATCAGCAATTTATTAATGTGCTCTCTGACTTGTTTGTTGTGGAAAAAGAATTTGCCCAGTATAGCCGGAATCAACAAACTAAAGGCGGCGGAAAAACAAGTCGGATTTGCGAGGGAATTAGTGAGGAGGACAAGAAGGAAGCACAAATTTTTATTTGCCTGTGCTCAAAAAAATGATGTGCCGCCAGCATGTAGGCGGGGCAATTTCGGTTTCTCGGGTTTTGGGATTTTTTGTTTGCGGAGACCGACAAAGACAGCTGATCGGCTGATCAAAGAAGCAGTCTTTCTGGGCGCCGTTCTTCTGGAGCGGGTTCTTTTCCCGCCATGAGGATCTTTCCGGTACAAGACGATGACGACGGACACTGCCAGCGCTGTGAGCGACGGTTTCGGTATGAAAACAGGTGCCGATCTCTACGTTTAGTCAACGCTTTTCAAGTGTTTCCGAAAGCCAAGAATCGCGGCCGACTGCTCGCCAACCTGTAAAGATGTCAAAAGGACAAACTCAGGCCTGCCCAGTAACTGTGGCAGATCCACGCCCAATCCCGTCAGGGTTTTATCAACAACGATAAATTGAACTCTTTTCAGTTCGCATAAACGGACAAACTGATCCGGGGTGTAATGCTTTCGGTAACTGCCAGGTGAGACCGTTTCAGCATGCGTTTTGAAGACCGGTAAATCAATGCCGCCGATAATGGTTGGCAGTTGCCCCGAATGGTATGTTCCCTGATCGCTTTTAAGAGCGGGGAAATCAGGGAGTTGATACGTGGAGCTGTTTGCGGCAAGCCAGCGCACACATCGCTCATTGAGTAGCAGCCATTGCGTCTTGCTCTCTTTACTTGGTGGCCGAATTCGACTGGTGGCGCTCCACAACATGCCTAAGATAACCGCGCCGACAATACATTTGGGCAATAACCGCAAACGACTGTTTTTCATGGTCTCATTGACCTTGTCCCACACCCGGAAATAGCCCATGGCCGCCCACCCTAAAAACAAGGGCAGCGCGGCGATGACATACCGTTTTTGAACCCAGGTCCCACCAAGGCTGATGATTAGAATGAGTGTGTGCGCCACACCCAGAAAAAGTAATAAGCTCTCAGGTCCAGTCCATTGTCTTTTTCGAATACGCTGAACAATGACGGGCACATACAGTAGAAGGTAAAGCGGATAGAAACCCTTGAAAATCTGTTCAAAAAGCCTATTCCACAGAGTGGCTTTGTTTTTTTCCGCGGGTGATGGCCGAGGGACCGCGCTGAGTTCTTTAGGGACCGCGCGGAACGCTTTTATCTCGGCCGACTCACGGGGAAGCGACAAGGCCCGCTTGTTTTTTAACACCTGCTTAAAGGGCAGGAAGCCAACTTGACGACTGTCAACAACAGGATAGCCGACATGTTTAAATTGGTAAAAAAGCCAGGGAGAGAGCAGCGCGGCTGTCAATGCGAGAACGAAAACAGATTGTAAAGGAATGCTTCGGCGGAAAAAAGACGTAAAGGCGTTTTGGTTCCCCCGCAATTCAAAAAGCAAGAAAATTCCCCCCAGCACAGCGGCTATAGCGATACCCTCTCCCCGGATTAACGATAATCCCGCTAGCGAAAGACTAAAAAACACAGTCCTTAAAACGGTCCGTTCCCGAATACTTGCAATGAGAAAAAACACCGAGCAAGTAAAGAAGAATATTTTCCCGGAATCCAGGATGCCGGCGGCGCCATAACGCAGCAACCGGTCGCAGAATAAGTATAAGACCACAGCGCCAGTCGCCACGCGCGTGTTTTTAAACACGCGCGTGGTCAAAAAATAGAGGGGAAAGACTGTCCCGGCGAAGAATAAACTGGATGCCACCTTAGCCGCTGTAAAGGCTGAAAGAGGGAGGAGGGTGGCTAAAATACCTGAAAAGGTCGGAAACAGCGGGGGAATCATCGGCCAATACGCATGATCCCAGTTTCCGGAAGCGAAAGCCTGAATCATGGGGATATAATAATTCCGGGCGTCCGTCTGCGGGAGCTTCTGCCAGATAATCATGGGCAGACAAAGAAACAGACCAAGGCTCGCCAGAGCCAGACATCGCTTCATGTCGTCATGCGACGGGGAGGGGTCAGACATCTTCACGAGCCTCCTTAATATCACTCAATTGCTTGTTGAGTAATCCGACTTCCTGAGCTAAACGAGTTGTTTTACGATACAAGCGTGAAAGGGAAATGGTCACGCTGAACGCCCACAAAAACAGGGCGATCAGGGTGAAGAACAGGACAACAGAGCTGTTCGCCAACTGAAACCATGAGGCCATTTTGTAGATCATTACGGGAAAAGCGCCCAGAATAAAAACACCCAGGCCGAGAAGCACCCAAAACACCGCGTACTTCTCGCGCATTTCCCGTTGCTTAGCCCAGTAAACCGTCGTCAGCAATCCACCAATTCCGGCAACTAAAAGTAACGTTTCCGCAGTCATTGGTGAAGCACCTCACGTTTGCGCAAGCGTTCAATCAGAATGGCCATGGTCACTTTTAGCATGTAATATGCGGACTTTAGATTATTTATTGAGCTTTCCCCTCCATCCCGCTCCCGCATTTTCGCCGGAATTTCCTCAACCCTCATTTTGGAGTGGACGCATCGAAACACCGCTTCCGGTTCAGGGTAATCATCCGGATAATTTTTGCTGAACATGGCGATCGCCCGTTTCCCATATACTCGGAAACCACTGGTTGTATCGGTTATTTTCGCACCGGTCAGCGCCTGAATAAGTGTGGCGAAAAACCGGATGCCCACACGCCGCAGATAAGTGCTTTTGAAATTATCCTCATCCAGTTTGAGATACCTGGAGCCGATGCATAAATCCAAATCATTGGTGATGGCATGATGGATGAGGGTCTCAAGCGATTCCACGCAATGCTGTCCGTCTCCGTCATACTGGACAGCGAAATCAAAGTCGTGCCGTTGGGCATAAAGAAACCCCGTCTGCACGGCGGCTCCAATCCCCGAGTTAAACGGAAGATTAACGAGATGGACACGTGGATTTTCGGCGACCATCGCTTCACATTTTTGCTGTGTGTCATCAACCGAACCGTCATTGACAACTAAAACTTCAAGATCCGATGACATGGGAGCATCGATGATTGACGTTACCGTCCTGACAATCGCGGTCTCTTCGTTGAAGGCCGGAATAATGACTAGAACTCGTTTGTCGCTCTGTTGCAATGGTTTTCTCTACAGCATGTCTATTTTTCTTTAACCAGTCTCGTTGCGAAACTTAATCTGTCTTGTGTAATATCCAAATAACGAATGTGTTTTTCCCCAGCCGTTGATTGAATACGACGAACAGTTTCTGTTGATCGCATGTGTCGTTGTTGTAGGTTAAGATGCTATATTAAGCTGGGAAACTGGCAAATTCACACGAGACTGGCATTGAAAATATCAGTTATCACACCTGTTTTAAATGGCGAACGGTTTGTCCGCGCAACTCTTGAAAGTGTCCTGGGGCAGCAGGGCGACTTTGAGCTCGAATACATCATTTGTGACGGAGAATGACATTCCCGCTTCAGTAACAAACGTCTCAATATTCCATTTCACTATGAGCCTTGGTGATAAGGAAAATAATTGCAAGCCATCCAAGGCAAACGGCACAGAATTCAAAGCTGTCCGAATTCTAAAACTCCTCCAATGGATCAGACTAATCATTCATGCGCGAGACCGGGTTTTAGATAATGGCCCTAGGCGCGCCAGTACGCGGCGGTGAGAAAAACAGGGGCACCGCGCGTCTTGAGTCGGCTGATCGCCTTCACACATCGCCGTCGCTCTTTACGGCCAGGCCGGGGAATCGTAAGAAATTCACGCGATGGATCCAATACCGCCAGATCCTCAAGAAGAAAATGCCGCCGAAGATAATTCAAAGCCATCGCCGCCCGTAATTCGTTCCGGAATTTTTCTTGCCTGGATCTCTTGTGCCCGGCAAAGTTGTTGTGTCCATGGATCCTGTAATTTGCCGTCGGAGTATTGAGATAGAATTTCCTGGCCCCGGCCACGGATGTCGCTTTCTGCACGTAGTCATCAGCGCAAATCCTGTATGCGGCGCGAAGTTTTTCATCAGTCACAGGAAACCCGGCTTGTAAAAAATGAGCCCGACAAGAAATGCCGGAGGTCAAAGAGCCAATATTGGCGACACCGGCCAGCGTGACCAAGACCGTCATGCCGTGATCATGGTCGCTCGTGTATTCCCGCGCCACGTCGGCGCATCCATCAAAACACTCGTAAGCCGTATAAACAAAATCGATGTCATCGCGCGCTTTATAAACCGCCATCACCCGGGCAATGTGGTCAGTCTTCCATGTGTCGTCCGCATCCAGAAGGAAACAGACATCACCCTTCGCCGCCAGCACTGCCGTCTCAATCGCTGACAACTGCCCGCCGTTTTTTTGGTCAATTAGGTGGATCGCCGCATGCTTTCGGCAGTAGCTTTCAATGATTCCGCGGGAGCCATCGGTGCTGCCGTCATTAACCGCGATCACCTCATCAGCCGATTGAGATTGCGCCAGCACACTGTCGAGGCACTCGGCGATATAGGGTTCTTGGTTGTAGCAGTTTATGAGGACGGATGCTGTCAAGATTTTTATACTCCCAAACGGCTGTTTGAATACCATGTGACGCGGTTGTAAAGCATGGAGCGACCTTCCCGAAAACTCGCCAGGCGGCGGGCCGCTTACCCCACTCCACGGGTAAGAACCTCCGCGACTCTAGCCGGCGCGTCGGTGATGGTTTCGCCAAACGCGGAGGCGAAATACCGCCGCTGTATCCCGCGATGTTTTTCGGGCTCGGCCAGAGCGGTCTGTATCGCTTGCCGCCAATTTTTAAACCCGTCTTTTTCAAAAGACCAGGCGCAGTCATAGAGCCCCATCAATTCGTCGATATCATCTTGATGCATGCCATCGTGTTGATAGTTTTCCCGCCATTTCCCGCGTGGATATGTCTCAGTGATGATCTGGGGCCGGTTGTACAGCATAAATTCTTCTGTCGGGGATGTCGCGTCAGAGATTAACAGGTCCGCGACCGATAACAGTTCTGGAAACGAGCAGGTCGCTAAATCAATTAAACCATTCCGGCGCGTGTCAAAAAGCGCGGTCAGGCGTTGATAAAGCGCTTTCTCAGCGGCTGTGCCATGCAGCGCCTGATTCGGGTGGGGGCGCATGACCAGCACGCAGTCGTCCGGCAGGTCTGTGGCGATCTTTTCAGCGCAAGCGGTCCAGGACCCGCAACCCCGCCGGGCGGGAGCGTAAAAAACGAGTTTTTTCCCAGGATCCAAATTTAATTTACTGAAGACATTCCGGCGGTGTTCAGGACTGGGCTGTGGAAAATCCGCGAAGGGAGTGTACCCGGACACCGTGGCGGAGAATGTGATGAGGTCAGGATGCCGGTTGAGCATCCGCTCCATCCGCGGCCCGTTTAGAAACACATGATCGAAGTCCTTTAATTGTTGGATGCCAACCTTCGTCAGGTTGCGGAATGTCCCATGAAAAATCATGGCGCGTTTCGCTTGGTAACGCCCCAGGACCGATGTGTGGGGCGCGCCGCTGACGATCACCGCGGCCGCCCGGAGACACCGGTGTGATGCTTGCAGCGACGCGAGGAGTTTTCGGTGTTTAAGCGCCGCCAAGCCGGGAAAATTCCGCTGAAAGAATGTCAGAGTTTCCCTGCGGTTGGTTATGAACACGCCTCCGGCTTCCCGTTGCGGCGGCCCGAGAGAGGGCACGCCTTGAGCCATCTTGGAGAAAAAAACAATGGGTTTGCCGCCCGCGTCAGTCATGCGTTATTCGATCCCGTCGTCGTGTCATTCGCAAACATGGTAAAAGCTCGTTCATTAATCAGGCGGGTAATGTAATTTACCGGCGGGAATTGTCCATGCGGCGGAACTGTTTCCTGAAGTTGGCCCGCGCCCGTTTTTCACATGACTCCGGCGGCTGTCAAGGCCGTCTAAATCCATGCCGCCGCCGTGGTCATCCGTCTACCACGGGCGGGTGGCATCCATCAATGCCGCTAAATCTTTTTCCGTATGGCAGGTGGAGATAAATGCCGTTTCAAACATAGATGGGGGCATGTAGATACCCGCCTCCAGCCACTCATGGTACTGGCGTTGGAAACGCCCGACATCCTGCCGCCGCGCGTCGGCCGCGGAACGAACCGGTTGGTTCGTGGCGAAAATAGTGAACATGCCGCCCGCTCTATTCACCGTCATCGCTGTTTTCGCGCTTATGCCCACTGCGAAACGCTCCACTAAGGCCGCCATTTTCGGATAAACCTCCTGATGCTCTTTGAGCCATTCAATCGTGGCTTTCCCGGCCGCCATGGCTACTGGATTGCCGGACAACGTCCCCGCTTGATACACAGGACCGTCAGGGGCGAGAAGCGCCATGACATCCGCCCGCCCGCCGAACGCGCCCACTGGAAATCCGCCGCCGATAATCTTTCCCAATGTGGTCAAATCCGGTGTCACGCCGAAGAATGCCTGGGCCCCGCCCAAACCGAGGCGGAAACCGGTGATCACCTCATCAAAAATCAACAGGATTCCGTGCCGGTCACAGAGATCCCGGAGCTGTTCCAAAAATCCCTTTTCAGGAGGAACCAAACCCATGTTTCCCGCCACCGGCTCGACAATGACGGCCGCGACACTGTCACCCCATTGGCGGATAGCGGCTTGAACAGCCGCCGGATCATTATACGGAACACTGATCGTGTGCCGAATGCTGTCCGCCGGCACTCCCGAGGAGCTGGCGGACGGCAAATGACTGACGCCAGACCCGGCGTTCACGAGAAAAACATCGCTGTGCCCATGATAACACCCGTCAAATTTAATCAGTTTTTCCCGGCCGGTGAAGGCCCGGGCTAAGCGCAGCGCGGACATGGTCGCCTCGGTGCCCGAATTGACAAATCGGACTCGGTCGATGGACGGCACACAGTCACAGACCAGGCGGGCTAGATCAGTCTCCCCCTGGGTCGGGATCCCGTAGGTGGTGCCCCGCTCCATGGCCGCTTGAGCCGCCGCCAGGACAGGCGCCGGGGCGTGCCCGAGAATCAACGGCCCCCAAGACAGGCAAAAGTCCAACAATGTTTGTCCGTCCCGAGTGGTCAGATATTTTCCCGCCGCCCGCTCAATGAACGGGGGCGCGCCCCCGACTGAGGAAAATGAACGGACCGGGGAATTGACTCCCCCGGCTAAATATTTTTTCGCTTCGCTGTGGTATGTTTCAGGAAATATCATGTTTTTTCAGGAGTGAATTGAGGGCGAGAGGGGTGAAATAAGAAATAATGCGATCCGCCCCGGCCCGCTTGATGGATAACAAGCTCTCAGCGATGATTGACGCGTCAGCCAAGCCGTCCCGCACCGCCCGTTTGAGCATCGCGTATTCACCGGAGACGTTGTAGGCCACCACCGGGCAGGAAAAACGGTCCCGCGCCCGGCGGATAATGTCCAAGTACGACAAGGCGGGTTTGACAATAATTCCCGCCGCGCCTTCCTCTAAATCCGCCGCGATTTCCGCCAACGCCTCGTCACTGTTGCCGGGATCCATCTGATAGGTTTTCCGATCGCCGCTTTTCGGCGCGCAGTCCGCGGCGTCCCGGAACGGGCCGTACCAGGCGGACGCGTATTTGGCCGCATAGGAAAGAATCGGGAGGTGACCGAAGCCGGCCCCGTCCAGAGCCCGGCGAATATACCAGACCCGCCCATCCATCATATCCGAGGGGGCCACGACATCGGCCCCCGCCCAGGCGTGACTGACGGCCACTTGCGCCAGCAACTCGCATGTCGCGTCATTTTCCCCGATATGGCAATGCCCGTCCTCAGTGAAAGAGCACAAACAGACATCAGTGACACACTCCAGTTCAGGAAACCGGGCCTTGATAAGCGGTAGCGCCTGTTGAACAATGCCTTCAGAGGACCAGGCCGCCGCCACGTTTTTACGCTCAGGAACGCCGAATAACAGCACCGCGGTCAAACCGTTTTCGATGAGAGGGGGGAGATCCCGGATCAACGCGTCACAGCTGTAGCGGCACACACCCGGCATCGAGGGTATGTCCTCCTTAACCCCTCTACCTGTCACGAGAAAAACCGGCCAGATAAAGTCCTGAACACGTAAACACGTTTCCCGATGCGCATCCCTCACCGCCGCGTCAATCCGCCGGGGCCGGAAACGCTTGAAATTAGTCTTGCTCATGCGCGCTTTCTGTTAAAAAGGTCCACTCGGAGCCTTAACGACTCTCGACCGCCTGGATGACGGCGCCGCCGCCGTCGATTCAACAGGTCACCTGGCATACCCATGCGGCTTGGTCTCCATCTGTCAACACTGCCATTCCAACGTCACCCGCGGATCGCTCGCTCAGAACGATTCAACCGGCTTAAAAAACAGGAAATAGCTTTCCTCAACAACAGGCCAAAGATATTCTGGCAACGGGGCGCCGTCAAGCGGAAAGACGACGTTTGTGGGATGGCTGGGAAAATAATTCTCGAATGTATCTGTAAATATTCAAAAGACGATCTATATTACTATACAATTCATATAAACTTTGTAAAGATTAATGCGGATTTGTCACCATTCCCATGAGCGCATCGATCGACACAGTCAACTTGGACGAATTAAACGAGGCGTTTGACAACGCCACCACGGATCGCGTTTTATCGTGGTGTTACGAGCGTTTTTCTCCGGAAGAGGTGAAATTGTCCACGTCTTTCGGGGCTGAGGGCATGGTTTTGCTGCACATGCTGGTTAACCGGGGTGCCGCACCCCGGGTGTTCACGTTGGATACCGGGCGTAACTACCAGGAAACCTACGATGTCTGGCAGGCGTGTGAAGACCGTTACGGCATTCACATTGAAGGGTACACGCCGGATCCCGCTGACGTGGAGGACTTGTACAAAAACGGTGGACCGAACCTGTTTTACGCCAGCGTTGAAAATCGCAAACGCTGTTGTTATGTCCGTAAAGTCAAGCCGCTGAAACGGGCTTTGACCGATGCGAAGGTCTGGATCACCGGCTTGCGGGCCGCGCAAAATACCAACCGGGCCGGGTTGCGTGTTTTTTCCTTTGATAAAGCCTGCCAGGTGATCAAGGTGTGCCCATTACTGCATTGGCATGAGGTCAACGTCTGGGATTACATACGCGCCAACGGCGTGCCCTACAACAAACGTCATGACAGAGGGTATCCGACGATCGGCTGCGCCCCTTGCACACGGCCGGTGCGGCCGGCTGAAGACCCGCGCGCCGGGCGCTGGTGGTGGGAAACCGATGACCAGCGGGAGTGCGGGCTGCATATTGAAAATGGTAAAGTTATCCGTGAAAAAGCGCCCATTAATTTCACGATTTAACGCGTGTTTCCTGTTTCGGTTTTATCCAGACTAATCGTGAACCCAATCATAGAACGTTTCACTCTCATGCAACGAAAATTAACCTTTGAAAAAGTCTCGGAAGATGAAGAAATCAAGGCGGCTGGCTTAACCTTGGATTTTGATGAAATCGCCCGCAAGGGGTCAATGTCCCGGGAAGAGAGCGCCATCGCCAAGTGGTACGGCATCTACGGCTCCCGTCAGACGGGCAACTATATGGCCCGAATGGTCGTCCCCGGTGGCATAATCACCTCCGCGCAAGCCCGGCTGATCGCGAAAACCGCTGAAGATTTCGCTCAAGGACGAATCAATATCACCACTCGGCAGTCCTTGCAGTTTCACTGGTTGCAGCTGAAAGATCTGCCCCGGGTGTTGCGCCAACTGGCGGAAGAGACTATTTCCTGTTTCCACGGGTGCGGCGATGTCACCCGGAATGTCGCCGCCTGCCCCCTGGCTGAAACCTGCGCCTACCGACGGTTTAATGTCCGTCCATACGCCTTGGAATCGGCCCGTCTCCTGACATCGTCCCGGGATTTGGACAACCTGCCGCGCAAATACAAAGTCACGTGGTCCGGCTGCCCCGGCGCCTGCGCCCAGCCGTATATGAACTGTGTCGGCATGATCGCGGTCAAAAAGGCCACTGGAGAAGAAGGCTTTAAAGTCGTCATTGGCGGCGGCATGGGCTGGAAAGGGTTTGTCGCCCGGGAGTTGTTCTCTTTCGTTCCGGCGGATAAAGCGGTTGTTCTCACCCGGGCGATCGCCTTGCTCTTCCGGGACTACGGGGATCGCTTTAACCGGGCCAAAGCCCGCCTCAAATTTGTCGTGGATCGCCTCGGTGTCGATACGTGCCGGGACATCATCCTGCGATATTGCGCCGATGAACACGTCGACACATCCGGATTTGACACCGCGCCGGTCGCGGAGGCGGGCCCGGCGGTTCCCGAAAATCCATTAACTGAGACGTTCATGAAACATGACGACGAAGGAACCGTCCGCATCATGGTTCCCAAGGGTGAAATGGATCATGTTCAGCTCTTTCGGGTGGCCGAATTAGCCGAAATGTACGGCGACCAGCGGGTCTACACAACCAATCGCCAAAATCTCGAACTGCACGGGGTCAGCGAGAACCGCGTCGACACAGTAAAAACGGAATTAGCCAAAATCGGCTTCGCCACCGAAGGAGTGTACGGACTGCCGGACATGGTGGCCTGCGTCGGAACCACCTACTGTCCCAAGGCGGTCGCCACCACACGGGAATTATTTGAACGCCTCCAACCGCTTGTCAACGCGCCCGTCTTCGCCGGCATACGGGATTTCGCCACCATTAATATCACCGGCTGTCCCAACGCCTGCTCTCCCTATCGAATCGCTGATATTGGTTTCCGGGGCATGCGTATTCGGGAAGAGACCGGCTCGGTTGAAGGCTATGAAATGCTGATTGGCGGCAGCCAGACGAAACACGGCGTTAAACTCGGCGATTTCAAAACCACCGACTGTGTGGAAATAACCGGAAAAGTGCTGGCTCATTTCATGGCTGTCCGACAGGATAATGAAACCCTCCGGGGGTGCGTGGAACGGGTCGGGGTTGAGAAATTTAAAGAAGTCATTATGCTTTAGATGTCTCAGAAAAGGTGGCGCGGCCCCGCTACCCTGATTTATTCACGCCGCGTGAATAATCCAAGCTTGGCCGCCGTGGACGGGGCTTTTGACCGTCTCTTCAGCGCGCGGCTGTGACTTTGACGGGGTCGCCCGGGTAACATGGACATCGAGACATCCTTATTGAGCGCGGGACAATGACAGAAAAATACACCTATTCCAAAGCTCCCGAACTTCGGGAGAATTCCGTCTCTGAAGGGCTGGGAAGAGCCCGCGTTGACCAGAAAGTCATCGCCAAGGACATTCCCTGTCAGGCGGCCTGCCCGGCCCGGACCAATGTTCCCGGATACATCGAAGCCATCGCCCGGGGCGATAACGACACCGCCCAGCGCGTCAACCGCGAAGGCAACGTCTTCCCTGGCGTCCTCGGACGCGTGTGCACCCGTCCCTGTGAGGCGGCCTGTCGGCATCAATGGACGAATATAAATGGACCGGTCACAATATGCCATCTCAAACGGTACGCGGCCGACAACAACGCCCTGCCGGCCGGGCCGTTGGCTCCCTGGTTTGAATCCACCGGCAAATCCATCGCCATCATCGGCGGCGGCCCGGCGGGATTGACCGCGGCCCGGGAGTCGCGCCGTTACGGCCATGCTGTCGTGGTTTATGAGAAAGAATCCCATCTTGGCGGCATGATGATGGACGGCATTCCCCGCTTTCGTCTGCCCAAGGGTGTGATCGAGGCTGATATCAGCCATATCACCGTGGGGGACATAACCATTGAAACCGGTGTGACAATCGACAAAGCGGCGGTCGCCAGGCTGTCATCTGAGCATGACGCGGTGCTTGTCGCCGCCGGCACGACGGTGCCTAACGCGTTGCCCTTGGCCGGGGTCACACCCGATCAGGCGCTTGACGGGCTGACATTTATGAAAGCGTACAATAACGGGGGGATCACCAGCATGGAAGGGGACGCGGTGATTATCGGCGGCGGGTTCACCGCCGTGGATTGCGCCCGCTCCTGCGCCCGGGCCGCCCGCCGCTTGCTGGGGGAGGGCGGCAATGTCTCGGTGATGTATCGACGGACGGAACACTTTATGTCCGCGGACAGCGCGGAACTTGAGGAACTTGAGCGGGAGAATATCACCGTCCGCACCTTGGTGGCCCCGGTCTCCGCCCGTTCCAAAAATGGGAAAATCACCGCTGTCACGTTCCGCCGGAACATGATCACCCGGGAGAGCGATGGTGAAAAACGTAAGGTGATTCCCGTGGAAAATTCCGAATTTGACATCCCCTGCGCCAACCTGATCATCGCCATTGGCCAACAACAGGACTGGAGCCTGCTGCCTGATGGCGTGGCGCTTACGCATGACCATGCGACCACTCAGGACAATCTCTTCACCGCCGGAGACTTTTCGACCGGCAGCAACGATGTGATCAGCGCGGTCGCCCACGGCAAGAGCGCCGCGGATGCCATTGACACCTTTCTTATGGGAGAGGCGAGGGCCTTTGACGCGGTGAGCATTGAAGCGATTGACCTGGACGCTGACGGGGAGACCGGCCGACTGCGGGATGATGACTTGCGGCCCCCGCGGTCCATGCCCATTCTGCCGGTGCCTTTAAGAGCCGAAGATGACAACGAAGTGGAAACAGGCCACACCGAGGCCGAAGCCCTCAGCAACGCCAACCGGTGCTACTTCTGTCACTATAAATTTGAGATTGATAGTGATAAGTGTATCCACTGCGACTGGTGCGTCGGTGTCTCTCCCCGGGAGTGCATTAAGCGCGTGTCACGCGTGTTCCATGATGAGGACGGTTATGTCACCAGTGTCATGGACGCCAGCCGGGCGCGGGAAGGCACGTATATTTGGATTGACAGCCATGAGTGCATCCGTTGCGGCAAATGCCTGCGTGTCTGCCCGACCGGCGCCATCTCCATGAAGAAAACAACCAAAGTCCGGGTGGATGGCTGTGGCCGACGGCTAGCCTGAAGGTGTCCTGAAAGGTTTTGGACAAGGTTCTGAAAGGTTCTGGACAAGGTTCTGGACAAGGTTCTGGACAAGGTTCTGGAGATCAGCATGTTATGCTTTCCGGGCACCCTCTGGCCTGACCTGCGTAAAACAAGAAAGGAATCCAAATGAACGACACGTTTTTTGCATACATTCATGAGGTTGCCACCCAGCCAGTCATGATTCCCGTTTTCGCCTTGGCCGTCGGGCTCGCGCTGGGATATATCTTTTTCTTTGCGCTGAAGCGCCTGTGCGGGCGCTCACACTCGCGGAGATGTGATATCATTCTCCGCTACGCGCGGCGACCGGCTCTGCTGCTGATTCCCTTGCTCGCGGCGAAAATGAGCGGGTCTCTGCCGCGCCTTCCAGACAATATCTCACAGTTTTACACCCATGTGATCAACCTGTTACTGGTCGCGTCCTTCGCCTACCTGGCCATTAATGGTGTCCGCGCGTTCAAGGCCATCATTTATCAAGCCCATGACGTGACTGTCGCCGACAACCTCAAAGCCAGAAAAATAACGACTCAGGTGGATATTTTGGTTAAAATCGCCATCGGGATTATTTTAGTCATCGCTGTTTCACTGGCATTGATGACCTTTCAAGGTATTCGCCAGATTGGTGTCAGCATACTGGCTTCGGCCGGCGTCACTGGAATTATCGTGGGCATGGCGGCGCAGAAAACATTGTCGAACCTTTTCGCCGGCGTTCAGATAGCCTTCACTCAGCCCATTCGCATCGATGATGTGGTCATTGTCGAAAATGAATGGGGGCGAATCGAGGAGATCACCCTGACCTTCGTGGTTGTCCGCATCTGGGATCTGCGGCGCCTGGTCCTGCCCATTTCATACTTCATCGAAAAACCGTTCCAGAATTGGACGCGGACTTCGGCGGATATTCTCGGCAGTGTGTTCATCTACACGGATTATACGGTTCCGGTCGATGCCATTCGCAAGGAGACGGAACGGTTTGTCTCGCAATCCAAGGACTGGGACAAGCAGGTCTGTGTCGTCCAAGTCACCGACAGCAAACCCGCCGTTCTGGAACTGCGGCTGCTGGTCAGCGCCAAAGACGCGTCGACGGCCTGGAACCTGCGCTGCGCACTCCGGGAAGCCATCATCGACTTCATTCAGAAAAACTATCCGGAAAGCCTGCCCCGCACCCGGGCCGAGGTCAGTGGAGCGCTGATGTCTCCAAAGCAGTCTTGAGATTGCCCCGCCTATAGCGCCCCCAATCGTCTCCCGTAATCGTCCTCTACGCTTCGCGCTCTTAATCTTCCTCCCTGCATTCATTCTCCCCGCGCCAAATTCAAACAATCTTACCGAAAGACCTTCATCAAATCGTTGTCTGATCAGGTTGTGATATCTTTCTAAAGCACTATATTTGGGCATATATAATCACTTTCTTTAGATATTTAGGAGACATGTCATGAATTTGGTTCCAGTAAATGCCCTGAAACATCCGCGCTGGTTGCGGGAACGGCTCGCCGTGGAACATGAACTGCTGGTCACGAACAACGGTCGGCCTATGGCAATCATGGTTGAAGTGGGAGTCGACGAGGATCCCGAGACGGCACTGCGGGCATTTCGTGAAGCACGCAGTCGGCTGGCGTTAAGCCGGGTTCGGGAAGCAGCCAAAAAGCATGGCTCGGCCGAAATGGCAGCCGAACAGATCAACGACGAGATCGCGGCGTCCCGGGCGGAAAGGCAGCAGCGGCATGGATGAGCCGATTGCCGTTTTCGATACGAATGTGATTGTCTCCGGCTTTCTCTCCGCGCACGGACCGCCCGGTAGAATTGTGGACTGGTTGCGCCAGGGGTATGTGCATGCGGTCGTGGACGACCGGGTAACCGCTGAGTACCGGGAAGTGCTTTGCCGACCGAAGTTCGGATTTCCCCTTGCCGAAATCAACCTGGTTCTTGACAGTATTCTCTCTTTTGCCGTCTGGCTGGCTATCCCCCCGGATTGCTTAAATGTCAACCTTCCTGATCCGGACGACCGACCCTTTGCTGAATGCGCGAAGGCGGCGCAATGTCCGTTGGTGACCGGCAATGCCCGTCATTTCCCGCAGGACATGCTTAGCCAGCCGGTGATCACTCCCGCCGAATTTGTCAAAAGGACAATGCGAGGAACCACTCATTCACACTGATTCGACGCTACTTTTTGAAAACTGGGAAGAGGGTAGCCACAAAAAAGCGCAAAAAGCCCAAAAAAAGAACCCTTCCTGCCCCTCTTAATTTTCGTGCCTTTTCGTGGCCCTTACTCTTGCAAATCTCTCTTCTTATTTTTTTGTCCTCAATCATAAACGAACATTTTCCCCGAATGTCATTTTTCCGCCGGAACCACAATGCCGCGCATAATGATGTTCTGGCAGAACAGGAAGATCAGAAAGGTCGGGATGGCGGCGATGATCAGCGAGGCGTACATGACGGCCTGACCGCTGCGTTGCTGGAGCTGGTAGAGCCAGACCATCAGGGTCCACATTTTTTCGTCCTGGCAGACGACGAAGGCGAACATGAAGTTCGAATAGGCCACGGTGAAGGCCTGGAGGGCGATGACCGCGAGGATCGGCTTGGACAGGGACATGGCGATCTGCCAGAACAGGGTCCATTCGCTGGCGCCGTCAAGCTGGGCGCTTTCGTACAACTCGCGCGGCTGCGAATCAAAGAAGCCTTTGAGCAGAAAAATCGCGTAGCCGTTGGCCATCCCGGGCAGAACCAGCGCCGCGAAGGTGTTGAGCAGGCCCAGCTTGCGCAATATAAGAAAATTGGGGATGGCGGTGACCATCGGGGGGAAGGCCATGGTGCACATGCAGAACAGCAGAATCTTGTAGGTCGACGGCATCCGGTAGCGACTCATGGCATAGGCGGCCAGCGGATTGATGATCAGAGCCAGGGCAATGGCCAGGGCGCAGTAGACAAGTGTGTTGACGATGCCGCGGCCGTGCAGGAGCAGGTAGTCCGCGACCGCCTTGTAGTTGCGGGTGAGAAATTCCTGGCGCAACGACCACTTGTGGGCCTGGAAATAATCGTGGTGCATGGCCGCCTGCGGCAGGGTGATCGCGCCGATACCCTTAAAATCCGTCCCCAGGGCGGCGTTGACACCCGCCAGATCCCCATGTTTTTCGAGCAGATAATCCCGGAAGCGGTGCTCGATACCATTGATCCGCAAGTGTTCCCGGGCGATTCGGTGTTCGAGACCGGTCCGCGGATCGCGCCATCCGGCTAGAAACGCCTCCCAGTCGCTGCCGCGCATGCCCGCGAGCGGGGATTCGAGCACCGGGGGGATGTCCTCGAACGAAGCGTAATCCGCGTCATAGTGGCGGTTGAGAACGGCAATGCTCCCGTGCTTGGCCTTCAGAAAATCCCGGTAGTCCCCGGCGGCGGCCGGGACTGCCCCGATCCAGACCAGGCCGAGGGTCGAACGCGCGAAATTCTCCCAGTCCTGTTGTTCGAGCGGTGTGCCGCCGACGGGAAAGGTCCGCGGCAGGTCAATCTCACTGTAGGCGCCATAGCTGGTGCCGTGTTTTTGGTTGTAGGCGGCGATATCCCGCGAATAAAGCGGTTTTAAGTAGGCCTGTTTGAAATAGCCACGCACCGAAAAGTAATAGCGCATGCCGCGGGGGGCCGCCGCCTTCAGCTCGGCCAGTTCGGCGGCAATTCCGTCAGTCCGCGGCTTGTCGCGCCGGGCGAGGGTTTCCCGGGCCTGGACTGTGACGGCGTTCCAGGCGGCGAACCGCGCCCCCAGAGCACGGTTGACTTGGCTGAGATCCCCGCCGTGTTCGCGCTTGATCTGGGCTTTGAAAGCGCGGAGATTGAGCGGCAGGGTGCGTGACTGGCTACAGGCCAAATGCCCGATGGTGAAGGTGTGTTCAGGCAGGTCCGCACCGTCGAGAAAGGCGTTCCAGGCGGCGAGAAGGGCTGGGGATGACGGCGACGGCAGGTCGACAAAATCAAAGGCCGTGTCGTCGGTCTCGTAGGCGGTGTCGCGCGCGTTCACACTTTCATTGAAGAGCGCTTCCTGATGCTTGCGGTGCAGCCAGAGGTCGTCGTACAGAAAGCGGGGCACGATGTCGAAATACTTGATGTCGACATTGCTCTTGGTGCTTCCCGAGATCATTAGCATGAAGGGATAGACCATGGTCAGGGCGCCGAGGATCAGGAACGTGTACATGCCGACGTAGAGCGCCCGCACCCGGGGGTGGCGACGGCCGATTTTGGAGATGATGGACATGAGGGGGATTTGGGATTTGGGATTTCGGATGTCGGATTTCGGATGTCGGATTTCGGATGTCGGATTTGGGATGTCGGATTTCGGATGTCGGATTTGGGATGTCGGATTTGGGATGTCGGATTTGGGATGTCGGATTT
>JAVVEH010000009.1:81663-106343 GCA_032251435.1 Lentisphaeria bacterium
GGATGTCGGATTTGGGATGTCGGATTTGGGATGTCGGATTTGGGATGTCGGATTTAAAAGGATTTCGGATTTGGGATTTATGTGGCTCTCTTCCGGGGATGATTGCGCTTTGATGTCCGGCCTATGGCGGTGAAAATGGCGGTCAGTTCTTCGGCTTCCTTCAACAGAGATTCAACGTGAGATGGTGGAAGGAATTCCCCTTCGATGACAATTTCCAACCACCAGGCGCTTTCGTCCGCTTCCTCTTCAACATTGCCTATTTTAGCTATGAATTCGGCAGTTGACCGCCCCCGGCATGCCGCACGGTAGTTTGCCCCCACTGAGGTTCCGCAGCGCGCGAGCTGCGCGCCAATTGCTCGTCCTGCGATCGTGTTGGGCAATGCGTTGACCAAGGTGATGATCCGCAACCCGAACTGCTTCGTGCGCCTCTTCAATTCGTCTTTATCCATCGTTTTTCCCTTTCATAAATCCGAAATCTGAAATCCGAAATTCGAAATCCGAAATCACTCCCCCCCCGTCGTTTTGAATTCCAGGCGGGAAAGGATTTTGAGCTGGTGCACCGTGAAACCGATCAGCATGAAGCCGAGGACCCAGGCCATGGCCGTGGCGGGGCCGAACTTGAGGTGCATGTACGCCTTGTAGAAGATATGCAGCCCGGCCACGGTGGTGTCGCTGGCTCCGCCGGTCATGGCCAGGATGAAGGCGGCACTTTTCCAGGAGCCGATGAAGACTCCGACAAACTGGATGATCAGCAGCGGTTTGAGAATCGGGATCACGATGAACAGGATCTTGTCGATGAAGGTGGCGCCGTCAATGTCGGCCGCTTCGTAGAAATCATCAGCGATGCCCTTCAGCGCGGCCAGATAGATCAGACAGCCGGGTCCCATGCCGGCCCAGACCATGGGCATGACGCAGCACAGCATGGCGGTGGCCGGATCCTCGAGCCAGCGGTACGGCTGCGGGTTGGTCATGAACAGCGCCCGCCACCAAGGAACCCCGGGCTGGTCGAGAATCGGCCAGGCAAAACGGAAGAGGAAGACAAACAGCCCGGCCCCGACAACAAAACAGATCACCGAAACCCAGTAGACATGATGCGTGATCAGACGGCGCCCGAACGCGTACAGAATATAGAAAAACAGCGCGCCCAGCAGAATGTAGCCGATGGCGGGAATATGCAGGACGATGGTGTTGAGCACCCCATACTCCGTGCTTTCGTAGAATGATTTCCAGAGATAGATGACAACCAGCCCGGTAATCACGGCGGGCAGGTAGAACAGCGTGCGGAACAGGATTTTTCCGCGCGGAATCTCCTGTAGCAGCACGGCCAGGATGACCGGCGGCAGGAACGTCAGCCCGACCACCAACACGCTGTAGCGCAGTGAGTTCCACACCGCCTGCCACCATTCAGCGTCCCACAGCAGGTCGCCGAAGTTGTCGATACCCACCCAGGCGCTGCCGCCCATGACGCGGTAGTCCTGGAAAGCCATAAGCGACCCCAGGGCCAACGGCAGATACTGCCAGACCAGAATCGACAGCACGGCCGGCAGCAGGATCAGATAGGCCCATTTATAGCGCCGGAACCCCCATTTTTCGGTTTGCCGCGAGATGACTGTGACCGGCGGCTGGAAAGCTTTGAAGACCCGCCGGAAAACCAGCGTGAAGGGCACCGCGATGCAGACCAGCAACGCGCCCGCGGCCAGCCGCCGCAGCCGCCGCTGTTCCGGGGTGATGATGCCAATCATCTTCTCGTTGGTTTCCCGGACGGCATCCTTCAGCAATCCCCGCAGCGCATCAAGGCGCTCCTCGCTGTCCTCCGGAAGCCGCCCTTTCAGCGCCAGGTCTTCGGCCGCGACCATCGGCTTGGTCATCATGCTGTAAACCATCTGGCTGTTGCGGCCGTACGGCTCGGGTTTGCCGGTCGCGATGGCGATCTCGAAGCATTCTTCCCAGCCCCGCGGCGCCAGGCGGACAATGTCTTCGTAGCCAAACATGCGCAGATAACGCGGATTGACAAAGGGGCCGAGCCCCCCTTCAACCATGACCTTCGTCTTGATGGCGGCCGCCCGCCGCGAACCGCCGAAACGCAAATACTCCCAGGCGGCATCCCGAATCACCCGGTCTTCGACCCCGGCGAAGATGCCCTGCATGCGGGAATTCAGCTCCGCCCCGCGGTGTCCGCCCGGACCGACCGGCACGGCCACCATGCCGGTGGTGTCCGGATTAATTGTGCTGAAGACATTCTCGTCGATATAGGAAGCCATGAAACCGATCTGGCCCAGCTCCCACTTCCGGCTCGCCTGGGCGGGATCCTTGAGGGCGTAGCCAAAGCGCTTGCGGCCCGTGCGGTCGGTCCATTCCTCCGTGCATAGCCGGGTGTAGAAGTCGAGGGCCTGAGCGCCGGCCCGGGAGTCGAAGACGGCCGACCACTGCCCGGTATCTTCATCGCAGGTCATCACCTCGCCGCCCGCCGACCACAGAAAATTCACCCAATAGAAGCTTTCGCTTTGGCCGCGCCCGAAGCGGATGCCGTAAACCCCATTGCCTGGGTCGGCAATCCTGCGGCAGGCCTCATAAAGATCGTCCCAAGTCCAGTCGTTGTCCGGATAGGGCACCCCGGCGGCATCGAGAAGATCCTTGCGATACAGCATGATCTTGCCCAGCACGCCCCCCAGCGGCATGGCCCAGACATGCTCCTCTCCCCGCGGCCCTTCGCGCCGAATCACCGGCTCAACCTTCGGATGCACCCAGAAATCGCGTTCCTCGTCGGTCAGCGCAGAGACATATCCATCTTCCGGCTTGTCCAGGGGGTATAGGAAGCCCTCTTGAATGTAGGTGTCCGACTGGCGGAAGTTGACATAGATGATGTCCGGCGACACGCCGGCGGCGATCGCCATCAACGGCCCGGAATCCATGCCCATCCCCTCGATGGTAATCCCCGAAAACCGGTGCAGCTCGATGTCGACGCGGTTCCAGTTGTGTCTACCGTAGGTCTCCGGATCCGCGGCATAGCGGTCGCGGTAGCGTTCCGCGAACCGTTTCGGGAATTGGGCCTTGAATGCCTCGACGACCGCCACCGCGGCCTGGGTGGCCGTGTCCGTGCGCGTGGGATCAGGCAGATCATAAAGTTTCAGGTGAATAACAGTCGTCCCGTCCTCACGATCCTCGATCCAACCCGCCCGGGCGGCACAAACCACCACACAGAATGTCATCAGCGCGGCGAACAACGCGGATCTAAAAAGCGCGCGGGGATAAAAACGGGCCTGTTCATCTCGTGGTGTCGGCATGTCAAACGAATACTTCGCCCATGTGTCGGTTGGAATATCATGTCTCTTCGACAACGGCCCGCGATGGAAATCGCGCGGTCCGGCCACCCCGAGAATCCGGGCTTTATCCGGAAACGCCTCGGCATGGCGGCAATAATTACCACCGCGCCCACCGGCACCGGCAACCCAAAGGCTGACAGGTTTTCTCATACCATGTTCCACGGAATAGCGACGGCATGCTCCAAGATTCGATACGGCAGATTGCCGCCGTAGACGATCACCCCTGTTTCCGAATTTCTGTACGTATTTCGAAACGCTTGAATACCGCGGGTGTCATGCTTTGAGAGCTTTGACGCGGCCTTGAATTCAATGGGAAACAACTTTCCATTGTAATCAAGAACCGCATCCACTTCGGCCCCATTCCGCATCCGCCAATGATACATAGCGGGTGTCAGCGGAAGGCGCTGAATCTGCCGGTGAAGCCACCCGACTCCCCAGGACTCGAAAATGTTGCCGAAGATCGGACTGCTCAGCAGACTTTCCGGGGAAGCTATGGCGTTCAGATGGTGCTCTTGCCAACCTGTCGGGCACCGGCCACCAGCACAGTCTTGAACGCTTCGGCATAACGAAGCAGCTTGTACTCCAAGTGTCGTTTTAGATAGTGCATGACAAATAAATTACCATGAATTGCAGACTTATCAATGTCTAAATTCTTGGTAATTTTTGAAAATCGCCCTGGATTTTGCACTCATATTTTCATCGTTCCCAGCTCTTTGCGAATCAGCCAGTCCGCGAGTTCCTGAAGCGCCTGAGCCGCTGTCGCCTGGCTGGGGACAAAGACCGGTTCAATGCCATGTTTCTCCATGGCTTCGGCATCCATCTTCCCCAATGGCAGACAGATTTTGTCGCGGCAGAAATCCGCTCCGAACTGACGGACCAGCGACGCCACGCCCGAACTGCTGGCAAAGAAAACAACATCACATGCGGGGGGGTGCTCGTAGTCGACTTCCTGGTTGGTGTAGAGCACCACATCGTCCACCCGGGCGAAATGCGGGCGCAGGGCATCCGACAACCGCGTCCCCGCCAACTCCGACCGCAGGCGCAGAATCGCCGCGTCAGGGGGAACGATTTCCCGGGCTGTCCTCAACACACCTTCCGTGGAAAAACCGTAGGCCGGGTAGGCGTCCGCCTGGATCCGGTAGGTCTTCAGGTGGGTCTGGGTTCCTTTACCGCAGACCAGCAGCTTCGGCAGATGGCGCAGGTCGCCAACCTGCCGGAGCAGGCAATCCACACTGGACGGCGAGGTCAGAATCACCCAGTCATATAGGGTCAAATCCGGCAGCTGGACATCTGTGGGAACCAGCCGGATCAGCGGTTTGCGGATCGGAACGCCGCCCAGGCGCCAGACAATGGGGGCTGTCCGTCCCTGCATGGCCTCGCTGCAGGTCAGCCAGACGCGCTGTCCGCGCAGCGGCCCATGTTCCGGGTACAGAAATTTGGGATCGGCGGTTCCGCCGACCAAAACCAAGCCGGGACGGTTGTCATCAGGCGCTGGCGGCGGATTCCCCAAAGAGCCAAACACAAATTTCCGCTCATCCGTCCCCACGGCCAGGGCGAGGCAGACAGGTGTGTCCGGGGATCGCCCTTCAGACAGTCTTTCCGCGCATAATTGGGCGAGTTTCCGACTGCCCATAAAAATCACTTCGGTGCGGGCGGCCGGATCATAGTCCTCCACCGAGGTGCCCGTCAACACCTGAAAACCATCGGTGACGCCGCGTCGTGTCAGTAACAGCCCGCTGCCCGTACTGGCCGCCGTCAGGGCGCTGATTCCGGGATGGACTCGAAAAGGCAACCCCAAGCTGTCCAGGCATTCGATTTCTTCCGCCAGCCGCCCGAAAATCCCGGCATCCCCACCTTTCAGGCGCGCGACGTTTTTCCCTTGGCGGGCGGATTGCCGGAGTAGCTCTGAAATCGTCTGTTGCTGGATACTGTTTTTGTGGGCCCGTTTGCCGACATAGACAGCCCGGGCGCCCGGAGGTAGATGGGTTAAGAGATCATCATCCAACAACGCGTCATAATAGCAGACATCGCACTGCGACAGGGCTTGCCGTCCGGCCAGTGTTATCTGATCAGCCCCGCCACACCCGGCGCTCACAAACTGGACAGGATGCAGCCAGGCGGTCCGCATTCTCTGGAATCGCTGATCGCCTTCTCTGAAGGTCATCGCCAGATAGCCTTGTCCCTCCGGAACCGGCAACGCATCCAGTGAAATCCATTCGTAAAACCGCGCCGCGGCTTCGCATGGCGTCGTTCTCTCATTGGACGTTGAGCGTTGAACGTCGAGCGTCGAAGGGTCATGTCGTTCTTCTTTACATTCCGCATCGCTCTCCTGAAACTTGGGAATATTGAATAGTGAACACGGAATGACGAATGTTGAAGGTTCATGTCGCCCGCCACGCCGTAACCGGGTGAAGGCGGGTTCGGAGTGGCTGTGTTCAGCAAATCCCAAATCCGAATTCCCAATTCCCAAATCCGAATTCCCCGTCACGATCCCCAGCCTGGTCAAGGCGCAGCCCGCCATGACCAGGACATCATAGTGACCTTCATCAAGCTGCCGCAGCCGTTCCTCGATGGCGCCGCGGATGGGTTTTTGCCGGGCATTGGGAAAACGGCCGCGGACAAAATCCGCCCGCCGGGCGCTGCTGACTCCCATGACGGGTGGTTTCTCGCCATTCCAGCCGCCGCGTGTGATCAGCACATCACGCGGATCCGCGGGACGCGGCAGCCAGCACCAGTCCAACCCCTCCGGGACAGGATCCGGAAGATCCTTCGCGCTATGAACCGCCGCGTCAATGCTCCCGGCGGCGACCGCCTCATCCAAGTCGCGGGTGAAGAAATCATCCGGACTTTCCCGCAAATCAAGCTGTTTATCCCGGTCTCCCGGTGACGAGAAAGGAAGAATGCTGATGTCTAAACCGGGGAATGATGTCCGCAAAAACGCCGCGGCCGCCTCCGCTTGGAGAAGCGCCAACCGGCTGGATCGTGTGCCAAGTCGAATGGTCACCGGGTCCTCCTCATTGTTGCCCCCGCCATTCCTCGAAGAGCCGCCGTCCCTCGGCCAGCAATTCGTCCCGTCCGGAAACGGGAAACAACCGCTTTAGCGCGTTCAGATTAATGACCGTCCCCAAGTCTGGATCAATATTGGCCGGCATGGACACATCCACCAGCGCTGTTCCGGGGCGCACGCGGTCGGCGTCAGCCGCTGTTAACACAAACCCGGGGGATCGTGTGGCGGCGATGATCACATCACTTTTCCCCGCCAGTTCCCGGCACGCTTCATGGTCCCGGCCACTGATCATGACAGCGTTTGGCAACGCCCGTTTCAGCGCCTTGCCTAAGGCGCCGCGGCCAATGATCAACGGCGCCCGCGGCGGCCGCGCGCGGGTTTTGATCCAGCGAATCGCGAGATCTTCAACCTCATCGGTCGCCGCCGTCAAGGAGAATCTTCTTCGAATAAACCGTGAGCCTTCCAAGGCTTGGTCAAGCATGCTTTGAACACCCGCCCCGGCGAACCCCTTTTTTTGACTTTGGGCGACGCTTTCTTTCACTTGGGCGACAATATGCTTTTCCCCCGGCGCTTGCGAGCGGAGACCCGCGGAAACCAGAGCCAAATGTTCCGCCGCCGACAAGCCCCGGTGGAAATAGGCGGTCGCCGGCCAACCCAGAAGCCGGCGAATCACCGTCTCGGTTTCCCGATCCCGGGAAATAATCCCATGTATTTCCAGGCGGTTGCAGGTGCGCAAAACAAAGAATTCATGTAACCCGAGCAACGTGCGTAAAAGCGGCAGACTGTCATCCACGGTTTTCAGCGCCTGCTCCAATTCAGCGAAAGGCGTGTCCAAGTGATCCACGCCAAAGACGAACTGATCGAGGTCCCCCAGCAATTCGAGATGCCGGGACAAGTTGTCTTTGAGTTGCCGCGCCCGGCGGCAGGCCTTCCCCCCAGTGCTGATCGACACGGTGAAATCATCCGTGAAAATGGTCGCCGGCATGATAAAATCACCCTCCGGCCAATGGCTGTCGGCGGCCATGCCGAGAATGCCCCGGTGTCTGGCTTCCCGCAACACGCGCTGGTTTAAGGCCGGGTCGTCAGTGGCGCAACAAACGACATCCACCGCGTTTAGATCGTTATCCTCAAACGGTCTTTCCAGCAATTCCAGGTGGTCACTGTCCGCCACGGCGGCCGCGCGGATCGCCTCTTTTATGGTCGGCGCCACCACACGGATCAAGGCTCCGGAACGGCGGAATAAACCCAGTTTTCTCGCCGCCACCCGACCCCCGCCAACGACTAAGATCCGCCGCCCCCGCATTAACAGGGACACGGGCAAAATTGGACGCGTTTCCCGCATTTTCAGATCATTTCAGATAAAATACTCAGGACTGGAAGAGGTAGATGCTTTCATTTTCTTAGCCAAGTCGGCAAGCGTGATGGATTTACTCTCTTCTTGAAGCACTCTGGAGAGCCGCCGCCAGACATCTTTGGTGGGACAGGTCGCCATATTGTCACAATGATCACAGGTCGCCCCATCCACTAACTCAAGTTTTCCCTCAAACACTTCAAGAACATCCAAAAGGGTGATCTCTTCCGGATCCCGATTCAGTAAATAGCCGCCATTTCGCCCCCTGACTGCCGTGATCATGCCCACATTCCGCAAGGGAATGAGGATTTGCTCCATGTAGGCCGTGGAAATCCGCTGCCGCCGAGCGACTTCTTTGCCGCCGACAGGTGTGCCGTCCTCAGTGTCCACAACGATTTGGGTCAGAATGCGCAGGCCGTAACGGGATTTTGTTGATAATTTCATGCTGGAAAGTCCTCATTTTTATGGAATGTATGAATAGCATACCAGACAAATAAGAAATTTCCTGCGGGAATCGTCAACTTCCTCCCTGCCGTACTTTCGGTTAAAGCGTCATTGTCATCCGATAATACCGGAATGAAGACTGTGCGCACCAAACCCAAAACCGGTGGCTATTGAATCTATTAGCACCGGAGAAGCTTACCAGTCGTCTTAATTGGCCGATTAGGGTCGCTTCATATTTAGGAGTTTTTGGTACTCATCCGAGTTTATTATGCTTCGCAATTCCTCAAAGTCACCGACATGGACAAAATCTCCCCGGAGAAACTTACGCAGCCCCGTCCCTTCAGATTATTTCACCAGTATTCTACACTTTTCCGAACTGAAAGTCTGCATCTTTTTCTCTAAAATGTTTCTTCAATTGAGTTTTCATTATTTGGCTTTTTATCACTAACCAGCCAGAAAACAAACACTCCGCCGCCAATAAGAACGACCAAACCGCCAAAACCCAAGATCCCCAGCAAGATCAGCAAAGCGATTCCCAGGTCCTGCGGGAACAAGCCAGCGTTTTTATTTCGTACCGGAGGAGCGGGTTGCGGAGGAAGTCGCACTGAAAGATTTTCCCGCAAAATGGTTTGAGTTTCCGGATGACAAAATCGCCCGAAGCGGGTGGTTTCCCATAGATCATTTCCAAGCCCGGCTTGCTGGAAGACTTTGTTTCGAGCGTTTCTTAGCTCATTAATCTGTAGAGCCAGCGGATAAGATAAGCTTCGGAATTGCTCCGGAGGAATTTTGATCTTTATCCGTGACACCTCTGTTGTCCCGGGGCATTCCACGATAAACTCAGTTATTCCCCGCTTGGCTAATTCCACCGGTTTGCGGATCTCCATCTTCACGATTCCTCCGGGGGCCAACTCTCCTGAAACTCGCCACAAGCTTTCATCGACTCCCCGCAAACGGGGCCTTCCCGCATCCGCGACTCCGGAAATTTCCATAATGGAAATAGAAATAAGATCAAGATTATCGTAGGGATCAAGATAAATTTCCCGGGGGACACACGTGATAAGAGGTTCTCTGACTTCCAAAGCTTGTTTAAACAAAACTTGATAGCTTTCGCGCCGATGTGTTGACACGGCGTTCCACTTGACCCGGTATCTTCCCGGCGCAGGATTTTTCAGACGGATCTCTTTTCTGCCGACACCTTCGATGTGGGTGCCGCCGGGAATGCCCGCTTCAATTTTTCCCAGACGGTAGTCCGGACCGACATGTCGTCCCTGGGGATCAGTGACGTGCAAGTCAATGTCACTACCCTCATAATCGAGATAAAACACGGCTGCTCCCATATCCGGCTGAATTTCCACGACTTGCCCCCTCTCTTCCCCCTGCCGGATAGTTCCCTCAGCGATTATTTCTTCCCGACTCCATTCAGGCACCCGCTCCTCTCCCACTTTAAATGCCGTCGATGCGATCAGTAAATCCTTGATGCCGGAACCCACCATGCATTTTGCTCTCATTTGAACCGCCTCACCTGAAACCGCGCCGCCGCGGGGAACAGTTAAGGTGCCGCTGATTTGTTTGGTTCCCGGAGAAACAAGCGTCCGCTTTAAAGGCACTGAGAAAAACAAGGGGGCCTGAGTCTCCGTCAGTCCTGGCACATAAACGGCCGCGCTGCAGTATTCCGGCGAAGAACTTTCATTCTCCAAGGTCAAAAAATAGTTTACGACGGCGCTCTCCCCTCCCGCAGGGTTGCCGTTCTCAACCCTGAAATGTGAGATTTTTACCCCCGCTCCTTCCGCGGTGACGACTTTAGCCTGTCGGACACCAAGGGGAATTTGGGTGATAATTTCATACAGTCGTTTTCTTTCATAATCCCAAGAAAGCGCCGCTTGCATCGCCTGAAAAAAATACATTTGGTCGCTAGTCATATCACATGCGGTTCCGGAAAATTTAAAGGCCTCGGAAGCAGCGAAGGCGGATAAGCCGACAGTCATGACAACACCTTCTACCACCACGGAGGTTCCTCCGGTAAAAAAAGCCGCTCCGAGTTTTATTCCCACGCCCGCCGCTAATCCTCCCCAAGATATCACCGTCCCGGAATCCTTGAAAATCTGGCCGGCGCGTTCTATTTGAGCCGCCGCTTCCAAGCGGCGTTTATGGGGCCCCAGTGTGCCGATCATATGCAATTCAAAGGTGTCTCCCGTCCCGGAAAGGGAAACACAGACGACTTCTTTTAATGAGGACAAGCCCAGGCATTCTTTGCAACGGGCGATAACATCAAGCACCGCCTCATAAGGATAATCCTCAGCCAAACGTAATTCATCACTTTCCAGGACGTTGATAAGATCATCCAGCCCGCGAAAGTGTTGGGTAAGTTCATCTCCGGGTCCCGCGGCGACCCCCATGCGGATCTTAGCCATTCGTTCCTCTTCACTGAGGTTATCCCAGGCCACCCAAATTTTCTGATATTTGCCAAAATGACTGCTCAAATACTCAATTGTTCTAATTTCGTCCATTCCGTAGTAAAGTGTATCTGACGCTATCGCCAGCGGGGCCAGCAACATCGTCAATCCCCCCGCGGAAGGATCGATAGAGCCTTCTACTCCCAATTCCACAACCGCCTTTCCGAAGTCAACGACACTGTCAAACGCGACACCGTTAAACCGCTGTTGAAAGCTCTTGTTCTCCGTAATCGCCTCCAAAGCCGCCGCGTCGATGAGAACCATCGTTTCCAAATCCGCTTCATATTTCGCCTCCGCCGCCGCGCGTAATTCTTTCAATGCCTGTAGGAGTTGTTTCTTCAGCGAGGAAGCCTTCGGGGGCCCGCTTCCATAAGCCAAGGAAATTGTCACGCTTTCTCCGCCGGGAGCGATACGTCCGAGGGGATAATAAGCGACAAGCGCGCTGTCTCTGGTTATATCCCCTCCCCGCGGGGAATAATTAAAACCTCCCTTTTTGACTCCAGGCCACCACGCCACGATAATTTTTTCGGGCGGTGTCTCCAAGTGGCCGTGTGAAATAATTTCAGGGGAAGGGTAGCGGTCATAGCCAAACCAGTCGGTAAACGGCATGCCCCGCCATTCCCGTTCCTTGGCGATCAATCCCATGCTTTGGATAAAAAATGGACTGCCGTCATTGGTGCCCACCTGGGTATCCAGCAGAATTCTGACGTGAGCGTCAACCGGCGCGGTGGAAGCGTTTTTTACCAATACGTGAACCCGGACAGCTTCTCCCGCCAGTTCATATTTCACAGTGGCCGAATAATTGCCGAGGCGGTAAACCAGTTTTACAGCTTCCTCATTCCCGTCGCCGGACACGAGACGGCTCTCTCCCTGAAGCGTAAAATCAACGCCGTCTAACCGGACGATTATCGGAGATGCTTCCCTGGTTCGCCGAGCCGGAAACAACAAATCCTTTCCCGCCCGGTTTTTTAAACTGACAACAGCGCCATTTTGTATTTGTAAAGACAAATGCTCATTTGACAAAACCCCGGTATCAGGATTCCAGCCGCTCCATGCCGGAGGGGATAGCGCGAGTAAGATAAAAACGAGCCATGATTTCATCATAATTTATCTTGTTCAATAAGATCAAGTACCCGTAACCATTTGAGCACATCGTTAAAATCAGCGTCAAACAGAGACGTGTATTCCTTTATTTCATCCAACACAGATTGATACTCAATGTGCGAGATAACCTTTTTCGCTGCCGACGAAGATGAATGCCGGAGAACGCTCTTCACCGCCGCCAAAAGTCCCCGGGAGCTGATTTCATCCTTTTGATACTTGATAATAGCGGGGACGACCGCCTGTCTTTCAGCCTGGCTGAGTTTATCGACCGCGTCCGAGAAATCTTCACCTTCTATTTCAGAGTGAATCTCTTCGAGTTTTCTTCTAAGCGCGGTCATTTTTAAGGCTTTTTCTTTAAAATCATTGTTGTGAGCCAAATTGTCGTCTCCCCGTAGCCCCGCGAGAGCTTTATACACTTCCAACCGGGAACCTGACCGGACCGTCGTTTTATCAACCGGGGGAGGCGAGGATGGAAGGACCCCCTCGTCAAAAACTTTCACTCCCAATGGAGTTTTTAACCCCGTTCCGGGAGGTTTTGGAATCGCGTAATTCTCAGGATATTGAGCGCCTCGGGATTTCGCATAGCGGAAAACCGCAAATATTTTGGCGAAACGATTGACATGTTCAAAATCGGCTGAACTTTTCACGAGAAAAGGAAGGGTTTCTTCAAACCCCCGGGTGTATGTGTTACGCCAAGACACCGACGGCTTTTCAGATGAATCCATCGGAAATGGGACCAGCGTTAAAAAATAATCAGCTGACTGTGTCTTCGTATTTTCCACCATAATCCTGCTTCGGGACAACCTGATCGAGACCGGCACATCGGTTATTTTCCACGTTCCCAAGGCTTCCTGAGAAAAAAAAGCGGCGACTTTCCGGGCGTTGGCAGAGCCCGAATGAGCTTCCACGAGCTTCACCAGCGCCTTATCGGCAATTGGCCCGGCGTCAACCATCAAAGCGGACCAGCCGAGGTCCGTATTAATAATCGCGGGATGCATGACGACCCCGAACCATCCCCCCAAGTCCTTAAACAGGTTTTTATCCGCCCAGACACATGATTGCCGGTTAAAAATGCCCACAAGCCCAAGTCCTTCTCCCTCTGTCCAGCCCCCCGACTGTTTGAAAACAATTCGCCAGGCCGCGTAAGCGTCTTCCATGGTGACCCGCGGCAAAACAAACTCGTTATTCGCATCCGTCACCAACACGAGATCGCCGAAATAGCCGTTTTTTGTATCCTGCCGCCAGTGGATACTTTTGACCGGATTATCGGCTCCCCCAACCTCATTCCCGAAAATAACGCCTCCGAATCCCCCCCGATAATCGACCATGTCACTATAGGATCGGGAGCGGTTCCCATAAGCCGCCAGCTGGAATTGCCTATAAGTCGTCTCCGCGGTCTCAGTGTCGTGCGTCGGGACTTCTCCCTCGATATCCGGCCGTCCCTCCCGTCCATAAAGATTGAAATAACGCCCGCTAGCTTGTTCTCCTGTGAAAGGATTTTCGAGCGGATCAAGCGTTTGCGTGTTCCGCTGAGAATAAGCGGCGTCCGCCTCAATCTTAAATTGCCTGTAGGCCTCGTTCCCGATGGTCTCCGTGCTCATTTTCGCTAATTTTGGTAATTCCGCCAATAAAAATGGGTCATAAATGATTTCTCCCCCGGTAACGTCTCGAATAGCGACTCCCTCAAGCATGGCGTCAGCGCGTCCGTCTCCGTTAAAGTCAATGGGTTTCGAAAAGAGTTCGCTGTTAATCCCCGCGACAGCGTTCCGGTAATTTGTGTCAGCCTCATTCGCCAGACCTTCCAGTATCTTCCCTCCTTTTTCATAGGCGTTTTCTATTTTTCCGCCCAATGCTTGACTTTTTTCAACCACCCGCGCTAAATCCGCCAATGTCCCTTTCCCCTGTAATGTGTCCGTTAACTCACCATAAGCGTCCACAACCGCCACTAACTCGCTATATAAATCATTTCGACTCCCCACCGGCACCGGGCGTTGTGGCGACCAGGCCGCCAGGGAGGCCGACTGCAGAAGCAGTTTTTTTGACGAATCAATAGTCTGCAACACGACTTCGCACCCGTCCAACTCAGCTTGTTCCGCTCGGGAGAGGCCTTCCACTTTCGCTTTTTGGTACAACGTTCCGGCCCGGGCATAGGCTGTCGCGGCGGCCTTGTTTATCCGCCGGAATTTCGTGTCAAAATCCCAACGCCCCGTCGTGGCCTTAGGATCAATATCATGCTGCCGGAGAATTTCCCTCGCCGTTTGAACCGCTTGTAAACTTTTTTTCGCATCCAGCCCTGGCACATGCGAAGTGGCGAAACGCTCTAATTCATAAATCACGACCGCCCGTTCTTCCCGATCCTCCAGTTTTTTCAAAACCCCGCCCAAAAAATCAATCCCGGTATCCGCCACCCCGGCGCGGATATTCTCGAACACCGTTTTCTCATGATCCGCCATCCGGTTCGTGACCGCCCGGTATATGGCAGCGTCACCAAGTTTTTCCAATGTCGCGTCCTTAGCCTTTGCTGACGCGGGGAAAATAAGAACACTGGCGCAAACAAACAGACGGAAAAAATGAAGGCTCGCTTTCATAACCTGTGTGTCCAAATTTGTACAGGCTTACAACGTAAACATGTTTGGAAAAGCGAAACTCACCGCGACGGACGGACACCCGCCGCGGTGAGTTTCATACATTAAAGATCTTTAAAATAGGACGCGCACGCCAGCTCTGGCATAGTATCCTTCCCAGGTTTCTTCAAGGGATTCATCCCAAGCTTCAAAATATTGGTAAAGATAACCGCCCTCGGCAAAGACACTCCACATCAGCGTGTCACCATAGATGGGAACATCGACAAACGCCGTGGCTTTGCCATTATATCCCCAAATATAATCATCCGCCTCATCCGCGTCGCCTAGATGTCCATCATAAGATTGGTGTCCAAGTAAACCATTGGCTTCAATACGCATGCCGACGCTTAGGCCCCAAACGTCATTTTTGACAAGAGAGACACTTCCATCAAACCCCAAGCCCAAATAGCCATACCAGGTCTCGATGTCAATTTCGTTGACCGGACTATCTAGATCCGAATAATACCAACCGTCTTGAAGGGTATCGGTTCGCTCCGCTTTGTCGTAAACACCGCCGATATTAACGAACATTCTTACCGGCGACTTGCCCAAGTCCCCACCCAACTTCCACTTTAGCTCATAATTGTCGTTTTCGACCTCAGTTACCATAGGCACAAATCCGCTGGCAAGTTGATCCCCGTCGTATTCTCCTGTCCGGTAGGATAAAGAAAGTTCTGAACTCATGCCTTTAATTTTGTTAATGTAGCTTAACGTGCCACCATACAAATCACCATCAAGCTCATCTCCATCAATATCCAGGCGTCCACTAGTTTGCCCTAAATTGTTACTCGAAAAACTACCATATTCTTTTGTGAAGCCAAAATAATCCCCGCTTAATGAAAATCCCTGATACTCATCAGCAAAACAGGCAAAACCAGCCAAAACCGCGACACTAAAAATCTTTTTCATCATTAAATCTCCAAAAAAAATAGGAACACTTAAAAAAACACGACATAATACGTTTAGGTCATTTTCACCTCCATATTTTTAGGGTGGAATAGGGCGATCCCACTTGTTTCTTTTACTGGCGCTTATGTCTATTTTCACATCTTGGCGAATCAACCCTTTCACGGATTGACTTTCCCCGCTGGACACTTGCCCGCTTTTGGCGGCCTTCACCCAGTAATAGTAACTTTCACCGGCCGTGACAGCCCTGTCAACGTAGGACGCGTCCGCCGGTGTGGCTATAGGTCGGGCGGAGCCAAAAGAATCCCTTGTGGCACGATACAATTCATACCGGGTGGCTCCGGGAACGACATTCCAGGTGATACTAATTCTATCTGTATGATCTTTGGATGCCGATATGCCGTTTGGAGGAGAGAGTTTCCTATAGCCGGTATCCGGCTCGCTGTAGGCGCTATGTCCCTCCGCGTTCACCGCTCTTACCCAGTAGCTGTACTCGACACCCGGCGCCGCGTCACCATCGTCCCAGCTCGTTCCCCGGACACGACCGCTAACCACCTTTCCCGGCACACTCCGAGAGATTTGGTAATAATCAGCGTTAGCCGCCGCGCTCCAAGTGAGATAAACCTTGCCAGTGGATACCCCGTCCGAGGCCGTGAGCCCGGTGGGTGTGCCCGGCATCCGGCTTAAAACCCAGGCGGCTTCCATGGCTTTTATGTTTTGTTCCGCATCCTGGAGATTCGTTTTCAAGGCCGTCACGTCAACCATTCCGGCAGCATCCACCGCATACTCCCGGAGCAAGCCATTCAGTCGGTCCAAGGCATTCTCAGCGGCGCTCAGGGCGGTTTTCCCGGCCTCAAACTCATCATCTTCCGCCTTCTCTAACGCCTCACTCACTTTTTGGTTGATACTTGTTTTTAGTTCGAGAACGTCTTGCAGGACTCTGGTCGCTGTTAAAAGAGATTCCAATTCGGAAATTTTCCCCTCAATAGGCAGCGAATGCGCGACCTGGTGTGTTCTTAATTCCACCAAAAGCGTTTCCGCCGCGGGCAATTGGTCATGTTCAATCTTGTCTCTAATGCTGGTCACAAGAGTCGCGGCCCTTTCTTCGGCCTGTTGTCTTCTCCTCTTTTCCCCAAGCTCAAACAGGTACCTTTCCAGATCGTCGATTAAATCAGACCTTTCGGCGTGTTGCCGCAAACTTGCGAGAGCTTGTTCCGCCTGGGCCAGTTCCCCCGCATTCAAATGCTCTTCAAACTCGCGTTTGTATTTGTTATAAACGACGGCGATATTCGTGAGTCTCTGGTATCTTTGTTGAACATAAATGTCGTATGCCGAATCCAAGTCGGGGAGGAGATCGTCCAACTCCTCTTTTGAAGCCCCTTGGATTCTCTCAACAATAACCGGATCCAGATGTCCTCCGGCATTGGGAGGATTCCCACGGCCTGTCTCTTGCCCCTTTTTAATAATTCGTTTTTCCAAACGCTCAAATTCGCGGAAAAATAAAGGATAGTTCTCTTTATATCTTTTCGCGGCGGTGAGGCCCTCAAAAATCTCCTCTTGACTTGCTTCAGCTCGACTAATCAGGCGCTCCAATGTTTCAAAACAATCATTCGCTTCGATGATCATTTGTTCTCTCTCACCAATCAGAGATGTCAATTGTCTTTTCTCACCTGAAGCCAAACGTGACTCACTGTCAATGGAATGCGAAATCTGAGTAAGGCCCTGATTGTCTTTAATGGCGAGAATCCGGGTGTGAAAATCCTTAAACAGATCCTCTCCGGAATCCGGAGGCGTCATGACGACGAGATAGATCAGCACTCCCATCAACCCAAAGACCAAAATAGTCGCGCCACCCCCCAGGCCGACAAGCCAGAACAGCGGAAATCCATCATCGCTATTGGCCAGGGTTTTTCCAGATCCTTTTTTCCCGGAAACCTTTAACCGGCTGATAACAGCCAAAAAATCATCGACGCTCGCATAGCGGTTTCCAGGGTTCTTCGCCAACGCTTTAAAAATCGCCTGTTCAACTGTGACTGGAATTGAAGAATCCCATTGCCGCGGGCTGCGGGGGGCTTTGTTGATATGGACCCTCCACATCGCTTCGGCACTGTTATCCGCGGCGTCCTTGTTTTCAAACGGCGTGTGACCGGTCAAAAGAAAAAATAAAACAATGGCGGCGGAATAGATATCCGACTGTTGACAAAGCTTTTCCGGCGCCAAGTGCTCTGGAGACATGAACAATTTCCCACCCGCCACGATGCCGGCCGTCTGGAATTTTTCCCTCTCATAACGGGCGATTCCGAAGTCGAGTAAAACCACCCTGCCTTTTGGAGTCATCATAAAATTCTGGGGACGGACATCACAATGAATGACGCCCGACCGATGAACTGTTTGAAGCGCCGTCAAAACCTGTTTAAAGCAGCTCATCACCTGTTTGTGAGAAAAACTATTCCCATGCTTCTGCTTCAATTCAAGTAAATTTCCTCCTTCAATCCATTCAAAAACATGATACGGGCCGTAAGCGTTTTCTCCGCTTTCAAAATACCTGATCACATTCTCTCCCTGGCAGCAAGCTGTGATTTCCGCTTCCCGCTTAAACGCCGCGACAACATCAGGATTTTCCCGGTGTTTGGCGCGGAGAAGTTTCACAGCGCGTTCCCCGCCGTTCTTCTGACAGATCACCCGGAAGACGCGGGCCATGCCCCCCTTGCGGAGATCATTGGCTTTGACACCGATTTCCTCGATGATCTCGTAGCCGGGAAAAGTTATACTCTCATGGACCATTAGTTAACCGGAAATCTGGATAAACACGGGTTTCCTGTGACTGCTGAGGTCTTGTCTGTCCGTTTCCCTATCAACCAGCCTCTGAGGGGGCGCTCATAACTTCCGCCAATCCCGACATGGCTTTCTTTTGATTGGAATAGGCGGCGATCATTAAAATAATAATCCCCATCCCGATCATGGCGAGAATAAGCATGCCCCCGACAATAAGCATGGTCAACGTGCCCCCGTCTCCTTTTTTAGCTGTCATGAACTCAATAGAGGGAAGCGATATCTGTTCTTCATCAGCCAGATATTTAAGGCTGATAAAATGAGATTTCCCGTCTAGAGGCAGTAAAACCTGGCCGGGATCCCTGAAACGGATCCGGAAATCCGGGGCCAACGCTTTCTCAAAACTCTCCGGGCCGGAAAGCTGGTGAACGGCGAAAATTCGATTCGCGGCGGGCGTGTCCAGCCAGTCCACGAATTCAGACTTGATCCGGCCTCTAAAGCCAATAGGAAGAACAAAAAGGATGATTTCTTGATCCTTGGCACGGAGGGTCTTTTTGAGCAAAGCGTCAATGTCACTTTTCCGCTCGTCAAAACGCTGCCCGTCTGTGACCCAGATCACGGCCCTTCTGCTGTCCGTCTCATGTTGACGCAAACGCGTTAAGCCCAAGTCAAGCGCCTCAACATCATTGACAGGAAGATCGCCGATATCCCGGTCTTTGATTTTCTCAATTTTTCGGCGGACAGCAGCGAAATCCCGGTTATTCTCCAGCGGCTGCTCTTCACAGTACCCGTTGCCGTAGAAAATCAAACTGTACTTCCCTGACTGACTGCCCAGAACGTCTTCAAGTTTTTCACCAATTTCAGCCGCGACCATGGTCATGCTCGGTCGGGCATCCACAAGCAGAGAAACAGCCAGCGAATCATCCGCGCTGAAACGCTCAATGGAAAAGGCGCTCTCCTCACCGAGTGAGCCAAGCTGAGCGACATCTTGACCGTCAACCGTCACGTGGAGGGCGGCTGGGTCACAGCGGATAATAACACCTTGGGAATTTTTCACGCGCCCGGCGATACAAATTTCCTGCGCCCCGGTCTCCTGATCGTAGTAATAGGTGAGAGCCGAACCGTCCTCGGCAAGAACCGGCGGTCCGACAAAGCCTTCATCATTCAGGGGCAAAATCTGGGGGTGTAAGACGATTTCTCCGAACCCGACCAGCCCGGAAAGGGCCAAGGAAAACATAACAGTTTTTCGAATGATGTTCTTCAGCATAATAAACCTCCCAAAATGGGGTTGAACGGACAAATGAAATAAGATATCAGCCTATTAATCACTTGAGAGTGGGACACGCACGATTGGTGAAGATGAATTCCCGCCGGTGTTTTCCGGTGGTTCCCGATGTGTCGGGGCGGGATTTCCCGCCCCTCCACCTGGATTGTTGACGCCAGCTGTACTCGCTGCCGGGGGATTTTGAGGTGTCAGAAACTTGATAAATTCGACGGTCGCCTCAGGGAGGGTTTGTTGCTGTTCTGGGGGGAGGGCGTCCCACCCCTCTTTCACAGCTTTAATCCGAGCGTCATTGTCCTGCCGCCACTTTTGCTGGATAGTATCCAAGTCTTTTTTGAGATTCTCCACCTCACCCCGCAACCATGTTGGATCTTTTTTACGCTCATCGCCACCTGTGCCCTCCGCCATGTTGATCGAAGGGCGCTCGTGAACTTGAGGGACAGGTTTTCCTATTTCTTGCCCGCCGCCACACGAACGCAGAAGAAGAACCCCGGACAACAGCAGGCTGCCGATCAACAGGAGGGTTAAGCACCCACCGCCTAAAACCATCACTTTTTTTATTGCGGCCACTTTGTCATCCTGTTGCCCCGGCTTTTTCTCTGATAGATATTTTGGCAAGGTAGTCTGAGATGTTTGCATAACCGGTTTCGCTGGAATCATCTTTTCTCCGGGAGGGATGGACTGAACCCAGACAACCGTTGCGTTGTCCGGTTTTTTTCCGCCTCTCAGAACACCTTCTTTGGCAAACGTGGCGGCCAGAACGGCGGGATCCCCGCCACACCGATTGAAAAAGCGGATGAAATCGCTTTCCTCAACCTTATCCGCCCCATCGGTGTAAAGGAGAAACCCGTCCCCCTCGGAAAACATGCCTTGACCTACATCAATCTGAACCGGACCTCCCATCCCAAGAATGCTGGTGACCCGGCTGCTGGATAAATTCCCCGAGGCGATTCCCTGTCGTCTGGCATGCGCTTTAACATTATGATCATCGGTTAATGGAATAAATATCTTATCCCCGGTGACATGGATAATTCGGCCATCCCCGACATGGGCGAAGTGATACGTATTGTCCACTAAGGCGATCAAATCAAAAGTCGCCCCCATTTTTTCCACATTTTTTTCGGCGGCGAGGGAACAGACTTTTTCATGGGCTTGCTGGGCGATTTCGTGAAAGATCAAACCCATGTCGCTGCCGTTAACCCCCCGGGAAATCTGCCATTCCCGGAATGTGCCTTGGACAAATAATCCTCGACAGAATTCGACGGCGGTAGCGCTGGCTAACTCGCCATGCGCCCCGCCACCCATGCCGTCCGAAACAATCGCCACTAAGTCAAATGGGCAATGGGGATGCAACTGCTCACAACCCGCCCGCTTGACTTTCATCGCAAGAAAAAAAGCGTCTTCGTTATTATTTCTTCCCCCGATTTCAGTGGCTGTTCCGATCCGGTATTTCATAACTTGGCCTCCTTTGGAACAGCTTAATTAAAGGAGGATACCGTCGGCGCCAACTTCTGGTCTTCTCCGGTCACCACCGGTTGAGTAATTAAAACCCGGAAGTTACTCATGCCTATTTGCAGAACATAGCCATCCTCAAGGAAACATTTCCCGTTTACCCGCTCGAATTCCCCGTTTGTGTCTCGCTTGACAAAAACGCCGTTCGTCGAATTCATATCAAAGACATAAAAGTGATCACCTTCCAGTTCAGGCTCAAAGCAGATCTGACAGTGCGGCCGGGAAATTTTACTATCCCATGGAATGGCGATGTCGGCGGAATCCTGGTTTTTGCCGATGGTGACTTTTTTCGGCTTCCCAGTTACCGGATCACGTGTCAATAAATGTTCGACAGCGCTATCTCTCTGCCCCCCCATGTGGATAAGCATAATCTGAGCCTTGCCTTGTGAATTGGCAATGATTTCGGTCACCTCGTCCATGACATCAGCGGAAATATTCGGCACTTCCCGTCTGACACGCTCAAGCTCATCCTCCAATTGATGCAAGGTTGCCCGCAACGAACTTTTCCCTTCTTCTCTGCCTTGGTTGATAGCTTGGATCAGTAGTTCCCGATCCCGTTTGGCTTTGTTATTCATGAAAATAATAAAGCCGATAAACAGCGCCATGACTAAAAGAAAGACAAGAGCGAAGCCGATAATCAAAACAATCTGAACCGTGCTGATCCCCCCCCCGGCATTGGCTGAATAGTGAGGCGCCGGGGTGTAACGGGGATAGGCGGACTGACCGAACGCGGCGACACCAGTGAAAAGAGATAAAAGACTCAACATGCGAACGTTAGCTAGGTGTTTCATGTAATCCTCCTGACAGGTTTGGAAGTTTGCGGACAGAGTTGATCAGTTGGTTGATAAGAATGAGAAAATGAGCTTTGTGGAGCCGATAAGAACGGTGTCGCCTGAGAAAATAGGCATGGGAGAGGAAAGCCTTATTTTTTTGTGGTCCCTGAGCAAAAATGTTCCTTCGGACGACCCGACATCTGAAAGAATGTAATTGCCGTGCTCGTCCCGCATCAGCATACAATGCTTACCTGAAACGTAACGATCTCCGGTAATGGTTAATTGACAATCCGGATCCCGGCCCACGAAATTTCGGATCGGTTCCTTAAACGCATTCAGCGAATCCAATTTATGCTCCCGAATAAATGCGCTATTTCTGATTTCCTGGACAGAAATAGTGTCCGTTCTCCGGCTGAAAATTTCAGTTGAGGCAGTCAAGCCCTCGGGATCATTAAGATGCCCTGTTTCCGGGGGCAGGGGGGAAATGTGTATATTACTGACTCCACCCCGTTTCAGCGTTTGAATTCCGATGATCAGGTTAACCACAGGCAGTATCCCCTTCAAAAGCAGTGCGAAAGCCGCGATGCAGGCGGCAATTAACTTTTCTCCATCACCAGGAATGTGCAACACGATAAGCAGATAGGCGGTTAGCTCAAAAATCCACCAGACAAAGCGCAGAAAACTAAAAACGAGCGCGAAACCGCCTCCCCATGCGGCCCGTTTAATAAGACCGATACCCGCCAATAGCAACGCCATGCTGAGGACTAAAGAAATCAGCACGCTCGCGTAAATGAAAAATACCATCAAGCTGGCGACATCAGGGGAAAACTCTTCGGCGATTGACACCCCGGAATACTGTAGATACACCAGGTGGAGGCCAAATCCCAGGGTCGCAAGCAACCCGAAACTGGCGAAAATGACATTAAGAACCCCTAAAACAATCTGGCCTGGAACCTTACCTCGACTCGTACTCATGTTTTGACCTCCTGAGTCATTTAATTAGCGCAAGTATTTATGCCCTTTACTCAATTCCGGGTTATACAACAATGCGTCCCGCATCAACTTCAGCCCCTGATTCCATTTTTCCGTCTCGTAATAAGCCATTCCCAGATAATTTAGCAAATAGCCTTTCTCTTGTTTGTATGATTGCGTGGCGACATCTGGAATCCCTTTCCAAGCCGGCTGATCGTTAGCATCCGAAAATGTCTCTAATACGTCCGCATACTTGCCTTGCTGTAGTAAGGCTTCAATCTGACGGATTTCCGCATGTCGGCATTTCCGCATGAACTTGGCGTAATCCCCTTTCGGAGAAACTGTGTCCCAGTATTGTTTCGTGTAATTTTTCTTCACATACGCGACGACTTCGGCGTATTCTTCTTTTTCAAATAAATGATCGACCTGACTCACATGAGCCCGTCGCCAGTAAGCCAGGATCTGGTCATTTACTGAAGCCTGCCTATCAGCCAAAGCATTTTCGGCTATGGCCAGGGTATCCGCATGCAGTTCCGCTCTTTCCGTCGCCTTCAAAACCTGTTCCGCCAAGTCGGAGGAGGGGGTTTTAAGCGTTTTAAACAGCTTTATCCCTTTCCCGGTGTAAAGCTTGACTTTAGCTGTATCTTTACTCAACTCGCTGAGGGTGATATAGGCTGACACGACCATCGATTCCGGGTATGGAGATGCTTCATTGTTTTTTATCAGAAAAAGCTTCCGGGCGGATTGATACGCCACATCGCTGCTCTCACCGGTAATTTTCAAACAATGAGCGATCTTCTTTTCAGTGTCTAATTTTTTTGTCTGCAATTCATAAGGAGGAATGCTCAAGGTGTTTAAAGCCGACATGAAGACCACCCCTCTTTTGGCCCGTTCGCTATATTCTCGAAGCCTGGCCACCTGCATCTTCATCCCTTTCGAATCCCCTGCTTGCTTTAACAAACCTTCCACCTCTGTGATGTCGGTGTTCGGAATGGCGCTGAGTTGTTGAATAACCGTCGGGAAATTTGAAATGACATCTCCATATTTACCGGCTTGGAAAGCGTTATTAACCCCCTCCGCTTTCACCTCCGCCTCTGCGAGTTTATCGTTTATTTTATCGGCTTCTCCACTCGTGTAATTCAATAGTTTCCTTAGGGGGCCTTCTTTGCCTATACCCGTTTTGACTTCGACGCTTCGAACCCCTTCTTTTAATCGCAACGTCCGGGTCAGATCCGAGACCAACGTATCCGTGACAGCGTCGTCAAGCCTCACCCGTAATAGTTGCTTGTTGTCAAAATCTTTGAGTACTCGTTTGAATTGCGCATATGCGGTAGGTTCAGGTTCCGCCTCACCGAAATAATCAGCGACAAAAACCTGTCCGCCAGTACGGAAGATAAACGAGCGGAAACTCTCTGTCGGTTCAAACGCGCAAATCGCGTAAATTGGAATCACCTGGCCGCTAAACTTTGTTTTCATGGTGGTGAGGAGCTTATCCATCATCGTTTGAGTGGGTTCGTTTTTATGCAAAAACGCGACAATCATCTCCCTGTGGGTTTGAACCTTCGCCCGGGAAGCTAAATAGGAAGGAGACACTAACAGGTGATTTACGCAAACCCCAAAAGCATTCGGGGTCTTCATTTCTTTGAAGGTTTGTCCGAGCATAAGAAGTTTGGTCGGATCATCGGTTTGGGGCACTATAACAGGTGTTTGTCGTTTTCCCGGAGCAGGATAAGTCAAAACCGAAAATAGATCTCCATCCAGCGTTCCGTCCGTCGCTAACGTCTTAAAACAGTCCTCAAAATACCGCTTTTCCACTTTCAAAGCCCAATAGGAAGTGTTTTCAAGAATAAAATGAATTTTCCGGGGGGAAATAGACTGCTTTGAAGAGAACGCCTGAACAGATAACTCTTTTTCACCGTCAAATGCCTTTATCGTTTTCGGGTTGGAACTGGAAATAAGGATGTCCAGATCGGGATAGACGCTTTCAAATACCCCATGCACGAGCAACTCCCCTGAGGCAAGCGATATCATTGACAGGAAAAATAATCCGGAAAACAGGTGAACTCTCATCGTCTTACTCCATTTACTCTACGCAACAAGATTGTAAGCGTCACACCTGACCCATCTAAAATTCGCGTTTTCCGCATATAAAGTAAT
>JAVVEH010000010.1:0-58183 GCA_032251435.1 Lentisphaeria bacterium
AGCCGTCCACGATCATCCTGGCCGGTCTGGGGCTGATGGGCCTGACCTTCCGCCGCCGTCGGAAGTAGATCTCGCAAAGCGATAGTTACGTGAATGGATGCCGGATCCTCTGCGGAGGGTCCGGCTTTTTTTACCGCTAAGACGCAAAGACCGCAAAGGCAGGAGCAGATATATTTATGCCTGAACGGATTACGATGTCACCCGGCACTATTCCTGCCCGTCCAGCAAGGCCCCGATGCGGTCGGCGGCACCGGTCAAGTTTTCGACCATCACTCCGGGTCGGGGGCGGTAGGATTCCAAGACCGGTGCAACCAGCACCAGACCGCGCAGTACCAATTCATCGACCAGATCGGCCACGCCATGCGCCAGCTTTGGGGCCATGCTTAGCTTGAATTCCACCCCAACCCGCCGATTCCCGCGCTGGAGAATTAAATCGATCTCTTTGCCGCGGGCTGTGCGGTAGAAAAATGCCTCGCAACGCGGAAATCGCGCCAGTATCTGCTCCATAGCAAATCCCTCCCACGACGCGCCGGCCACTGGATGGCCGAGAACCGCCGCATGCGAATCCAGTTCGAGCAGGGCATGAAGAAGACCGCTGTCGCGGACATATACCTTTGGGGACCTTACAAGACGTTTTTTAAGATTGCCGGTAAATGGCGGTAGAACCCGAACCATGAATGTGGCTTCGAGAATGTCCAGCCAGCGGCGCACGGTCGTGTGGCTGACATCAAGGGACTGCCCCAGACTGGAATAATTCACCACCTGCCCGCTATAGTGCGCCAGCATCGACCAGAATCGTCGCATGGTGGTTGATGGCAAGTTAAAACCGAATTGTGCCAGGTCGCGTTCCAGATAGGTCTGTATGAATCCCTGGCGCCATAAATGGGAGGTCTCGTCGTCGGGTGCCAGCAGGCTTTCAGGATAGCCTCCTCGTGTCCAAAGCGTAGTCTCGTCGACTGCTGGGCACACTTCGTCGGTCAGAAACGGTGTCAGCTCCTGATAGACAATGCGCCCCGCTAGGGACTCGGAACTTTGCCGCAGCAGTTCGCGTGACGCAGACCCAAGTATAAGGTATCGCCCGGGACGCCGGTCCTCGTCCACGAGCACACGGAGCAGGGGAAACAGTTCGGGTGCCCGTTGAATCTCGTCCAGGCAGACAAGACGGTCCGACTGTGCTCCGAGATAGTATTCGGCATCCTCCAGGCGGCGCTGATCCGAAGGCCGCTCCAGATCCAGCAGTATCGCATCGGCATGGGCTTCGAGCAGCTTTGCCGCCAGTGTCGACTTGCCGCACTGCCGCGGACCGATCAAGGCAACTACAGGAAAAGTCCGCAATGCCTGCAGCACCTTGTCTTCAAGAAGTCTCGTAATATATTGATGCATAATGAATATAACCTGTTCAATTTGTAACAATATATACGTGGATAATAGGATGTCAACTGCCATAAATCCACGATGGGACAAATAGACGGGGGACAAAAAATTTTGGATTTGGAATTGACGCTTCGCTCCGGCTCTGCCTTCGACGGTCTCCAGAACTAAAATCCTGGATCGGTCTGAGCACGAATTTGGATTAAGTTCTGGATGAAGTTCTGGATTAAGTTCTGGATTAAGTTCTGGATTAAGTTCTGGATGAAGTTCTGGATTGCCAAGCAGGGCGAAGACGGATTCAGCTTTCGATTTTTGTGGTTTTTCCTGCCTTTTTGTGGCCATTCTTCTTATTTTTCTGCCCCTTCATCTTTTTGCCTCCCAGTTCTTCATTTTTCACTTGACTCTGCGTTCCGCGCCTTTGCGGGATTTCTCTTTTTTTTGGTGAGAGTCATGCTATGTTGAAAGCTTCGCGACATGCAACCATTCCATTCATTCTTTCGAAAAATACTCATGAACAATATTCTTTGGACTGACACCCCTGTCCGTATTGACGACATCGAAAATCCAACCCCGTTTAACGAGCGGAATCTGTGGGAGAAATCCGTGTATCCGGTGGGAAACGGCCGGTTGGGGTGCACGCTGTTTGGGGAACCGAAACGCGAGCGGATCCAGTTTAATCAGGACTCCCTGTGGGTTGGGAATGAGCATAATACCGGGGCCTACCAGCCGTTTGGGGACGTGTATGTGGAGATGAGAGGTAAATACCCAAGTACCCAAAAACCCAAAGACCCAAGGAAATCCGAAATACCTAATTCCGGCCTGTCCGCCGAAGCCTTGCCGAAGACGGAAAGACCCAAAGACCCAAGGAAATCCGAAATACCTAATTCCGGCCTGTCCGGCGAAGCCGTGGCGAAGGAGGAAACCTTGAACCGTGGCGGACATTCGGACTACAGAGACTATCGGCGGGAGCTGGATCTTGACCGGGCGGTGCAGACGGTTCGGTACGCATCTGGAGGCGTGGCCTTCAAACGAACGTGTTTCGCCAGCTATCCGGCCCAGGTGATTGTCATGCGGTTTACGGCCAACCAGCCCGGGGCCTATTCCGGGCGGATGTTTTTAGGAAACAGCCATGATATTCCAACCACCGCCGAAGATAATTGCCTGGTGATGCGCGGCGATACCGGGTGCCTTTATTTCTGGCGGAAAATTCTCGCCGAACCCCAACGCTTGATCGCCGATCGGGAGTATGCCTCCCCCCGAAATATCGATCTGGATTTTGAAGCCCGGGTTCGGGTGCTGCACGACGGGGGCACGTGTACGGTGGAAGGCAATGCCCTGGTGTTTGAAAACTGCGACAGCCTGACCCTGATTCTGGCGGCGGAAACCAACTACATTGCCGACCGCGCTAAAGGCTGGCGGGAAGGCAGTCCGGCGGAAAAAGTAGCCGCCCTCATTGACGCGGCGGCGCGACGGTCATTTGATGATCTCCTGCAGGAACATGTGGACGACTACCAACGCGTTTTCAATCGGCTGAGCCTGGACTTGGGAAGCGTGGCGGCGGGGGTGTCCAAGCTTTCCACCCCTGAACGGCTCAAACTATACCAGGAGCGGGTGGCCGCCGGGGACCAGCCGGAAGACACGGGTCTGGAGGTTCTTTTGTACCAATACGCCCGCTATCTGATGATCAGCGGCTCACGTCCGGGACACGGTGCGCTGCCCACGAACCTTCAGGGCATCTGGTGTATCGCCCGCCATCCGTCCTGGCGGTGCGATTTCCATACCGACATCAATATCCAAATGAATTACTGGTTCACCAACGCGTCCAACCTGGCGGACTGTTTTGAACCCCTGGCGCAGTGGATCGACTCCATCCGCGAGGTCCGCAAGGAGGAAACCCGCACGGTGCTGGGCGTGGAAAGAGGCTGGCTCACCCGTTCGGAAAATGGCATCTTCGGCGGCTCCACCTGGCATTTCCAGAAAGGGGATTCCGCCTGGCTGTGCCAGAACCTGTGGGATCATTATACCTTTACAAAAGATCAAGACTATCTGTCCCGGTATGCCTATCCGGTCATGAAGGAGATCTGTGAGTTTTGGATAGATCATCTGAAAGAACTGCCCGATCCTTCGGCAGGCTCGGGACAGGCGGTCCTGGTGGCGCCGGATGGCCGTTCCCCTGAGCATGGGCCGGTCGGCGTGGACGGGGTGACTTACGATCAAGTGCTCTGCTGGGATCTGTTCACCAACACAATCGCCGCCAGCGAAACGCTTGGCGTTGACCCCGAACTCCGCCAGGAACTGGTTGAAAAGCGGGATCGCTTGCTGACACCGCGGATTGGCCGCTGGGGGCAATTACAGGAATGGATGGAGGATATCGACGATCCGGAAGACGATCATCGCCACATCAATCACCTGATCTGCGTCTATCCCGGGCGTCAGGTGACTCCCGCGGAAACCCCCGAGCTGGCCGCCGCCGCCAAGACGAGTCTGGTGGCCCGCCGCGATCACGGGCAAGGCCACCCGGGCTGGAGCCGGGTGTGGAAAGCCTGCATGTTCGCCCGGCTCATGGATGGGGACGGGGCGTATCAGGAACTGGTCACCACACTAGGCACGCACATCTACGGGAATCTCTGGGCGGTCCACCCGCCCTTTCAAATTGACGCCAACTTTGGCTATGCCGCCGCGGTCAATGAAATGCTGGCGCAGAGCCACGGGCAAGTGGCGAGTGGACACCCTGTGATTGACTTGTTGCCCGCGCTGCCCGCGGCTTGGCCGGATGGTCAGGTGACAGGATTGCGCGTCCGGGGGAACTGCGAAGTGAATATCGCCTGGAAAAACGGCAAGCTGGTTCAGGCGACATTGCGCAACCTGGGCAATGAGCCGATAGAGATGACGGTTCGGTATGGAGATTTGACTCGAACAGTCATTGTGGCTCCGGGACAGGTGTGTGCAGTAGATGCCGGGCTGCGCTAAAGCCGTAAAATAGGACATGTTTATTTTTAAGCGTTCATCAGCGAGAAAATTGCGGATTCCGCAGGTCGGATAAACCAATACGGGTTAGTAGCCGGACACGTTTTGGAGCGCGTTCGTCCCGGATGCACCTGCCCGCATTGCTTGAGCTTGCGCTCCAGCTGCAAGCGACCCGCCTGTAGCGCTTGCAGTTTGCACGACTTCACCAAACAATGCGGACAGGTGTAGGTGGGTCCGTGTTAGTTGGCAGGGTAGCGTCCGGTTGGTTGAATGACATTGATTGGCCAGTTGACCGAAGCGTATCGACCATTAGAAGGCACTAGTTGGGCGGAACGGATGATTTCGAGACGAAATCGGTCCAGTTTTTTTACAGCCGGTATCCCCGGTTGATTCAGATAAATCACATACCAAACACATTCACCGGACTTCCTATCGTCAGTCGGTGATTTTACGGGTATTAATAGGGGAAATTATTATGGCGGATACACAGTGGTTCACTGATGATCGGTTTGGTATGTTTGTCCACTGGGGACTTTATAGCGGCCCGGGGGGCGTTTGGAAGGGGAAAAAGATTCGCCGGAACTATTCGGAATGGCTGCAGGCTTCCGAAGGAATTCCCCGGGCTGAATACCGAAAATTGGCGGCGGATTTCAATCCCACGGCGTTCGATGCCGACACATGGATCCGCGAGGCCAAAAATGCCGGGATGCGGTATTTTTTGATCACCGCCAAACATCATGACGGGTTTTGTCTGTGGCCGACCCGCTTCTCCGACTACAATGTGATGGACGCCACACCCTTCAAGCGGGATATTCTCGGGGAATTGGCGGCCGCCTGCCAAAAATATGAGATAAAACTTGGCTTTTATTATTCTCATTGGATGGACTGGGACGGGAGCGGGGGAGATGTCTGGTATGCTGAAGACGCGACGGGCGCGGGGCGGGAATACCAGCATCCGACACAGGCGGAATTTGAATCCTACTGGCAGGGCAAATGCCTGCCGCAAGTCCGGGAACTCATTGAAAACTACGACCCGAAATTTCTCTGGTTTGACAGTTGGGGGAAAGACTCCAGTACGTATATGACCCCCGAACGTCAGGATGAGCTGATTGGATTGATTCGCGCCAGCAGTGACAGGTGCCTGGTGAACAGCCGCATTAATTTTGAAGCTCCGTCGGATCAGTGTGACTATCTGTCCATGATGGATAACTGCTTTCCCGATACGACATTCGACAAACCGTGGGAGACTTCGGGAACATTAAATCACTCCTGGGGCTATCATCAGCTCGACTTCGCTTGGCAGTCAACTGAGCAGTTGCTCAAATACCTCATCGGCAACGCCTCACTGGGAGGAAACTATCAGCTGAATGTGGGGCCGATGCCAGACGGAAACTTTGAACCGGCGGCAGTCAGACGCCTGCGTGAAATCGGTTGCTGGCTGGAAGTCAACGGTGAATCGATCCATGGCGCCTCGGCCAGCCCGCTGGGGCCAATGCCGTTCGGGAAAATCACCTTCCGGGAAGAGCGGGGCCGGGTCATGTACTATCTTCACCTTTGGGACTTCACCCCCGGAACAGCCATTTTTGTCGATGGGATCAAAGAACCCATTCGTGAAGCGATTGTGCTGGAGAGCGGTCAGCCGGTGACCACACAAGCCGCGGACAACGGCATTTACCTGTCCGTGCCCGGGGAGCTCGCCGGGCTCAGTCTGCCAGTGGTCAAGCTGGTTGGTGAAAAAAACCGTTGAGTTTTGGCGATTGAAGCGCGGGACAAGACAATCACGATTGCCGTCAGACGTTTGTCCCGTGACTCATGAAGGGAGTCTTGCAGGGGGGGCACGGGTCTCGCCTGACATACCGAGGATTCCACCATTTCTGGGACAGCCCCCACTGTTATTGTGGCCGCTCATTGTTGAGCGCCGCCCGCGGCCGCATCAATGCCCCCGAAACGGGGAGAGGAAGTCTTTCCTGGACGGCTCTGTTGAAAGCGGTTGGAAGCTGAAGCCTCGAATGGTTAATCGGCGCCTTTCCCCGGGCGCATTTTTTGATGTCCCCGCTGCTTCGCCACCGACCGCAGATTGACGACATGGTCTGTCTCGTCAATAATTTCAGTTCCCAAAAGATTTTCCACAATGTCCTCCAGCGAGATGATGCCTTCAACGCCGCCGTATTCATCCACGACCTGGGCGATATGATCATCATTGGCGAGCAGGGATTCAAAAGCGGAAAGCAGGGAAACCAGTTCGGGAATGCAGCGAAGCTTCCGCTTGATGTCTTTTAGTTTCACCTCTCCTTTCCCCTGGGCGTGATAGGAAAAAATCTCCTGTTTGAGCACAAAGCCGGTGGTTTCATCCATATGTTCCCGGTATACTGGAATTCTTGAATAGGGGATGGCGGGAAACCGCTTGATCACATCGCTGACACAGGTGTCTTCCGGCAGGGCGAAAACCACGGTGCGGGGTGTCATCGCCTGTTCCACTTTGGTTGTCCGCAGGCGGAGAAGATTGCTGAGGATCCGGTATTCGCTGACGTTTAGATCGCCATAATCAGCGCCGACTTTCGCCATGGCGCCCAGTTCCGCCCGGCTGAAAATGCCCTGGCTCTTTCCCCGGGCGATTGTTCGAGTCAGGTACTCCGTTCCCGCCACCGCCGGGCGCAGCAGCCAAGTCAGGGCCTGGGCGGCGACAGCCACAGGACAAGCCAGTTCCCGCCAATGGAGGGAGCCGAGTGTTTTGGGAATGATTTCGCTGCAGATGAGAATGAGAAACGTCAGAATCCCAGAGACAATTCCGACGCTGCGGCTGCCGAAGATATGGGCGGCCTGGGCTCCGATCAACGCGGCGCCGGCCGTGTTGGCGACCGTGTTTAAGGTCAGGATGGCTGACAGCGGGCGGTTGATGTTGGCCTTCAGGCGGGAAAGGGCGCGGGCGCCTTTCCTGCCGTCATGCTCCGCGTGCGCGACAAAAGCGGGAGTCACGCTTAAAAGAACGGCTTCGCAGATCGAACAGAAAAAAGAAATCCCCAAAGCCAGACAGATGTAGACAAATAAAAGTGTCACGATGAACGCGGTCTCCGCCGCTGATTGAAAAGGCTGAAACAGAAACTGGAACTATAGCGCCGGGTTTGGTTCCCGCAATGGCGGTCGGCGCCTCCGCAGTAATCGGTTAGTGACTGGGGGCGCGGCGATCCTCTATTTCAATATCCAACAGCCAACACGGAATATCCAATAATCAAGGGAAATCTTCGGTCGCGGCGGATGCCGCCCTAACTTGGACATTGGGAGTTCCGTGTTCGATATTGGATAGTCATCTTTCATCAGTATTCATAAAACGTTTGACAGAATCCGGTGCGGGGACGCCCGGCCCGCGCCCAGCCGATCCACAAAATCAATAAAGACGCACATGGCCGGGGAATAATCTTTGGTTTTGCTCTCGGTGAACACCCCGGTCCAAGGATCAATCTGCTGCATGAAATGGGGGCAGGCCATGATGGCTTTCACCCATTGGGTCATGAGATGCTGGTGATCCGCGGACTTGCTGTAGTGATCAAACCAGCGCGGGGTCCGCAGGGCGGTCAGCGCCTGGGACGCGCCGCCCCAGGAGTTGATGGGGATCGGTTTGACAAAGGCGGGATCATCGGCGGCGATCGAGGGCAGCGGGTAGGGTGTCCAGAAGGCTTCGGTATTTTTGATATGGCGTTCATATATGCGGTCGAACAGGGCCTGGTCGACCACATGTTCGCTGAACACCCGGGTCAACACATCCCCGCGCACGCGGACAAAGTTGCCATCGGCGTCGACATCGTAGAAGCATTCATCGTCCGGGTCATAGCAATAGGTGATGATGAGCTGGCGGATGGTCTCCGCCTTTTCTTGCCACATGGCCGCTTCATCAGATTTACCTAGACATTCAGCCATATTCGCCAGCGCCATCCGCCCGCCATAGACCGACGCCGACAGATCCGGCGCCAGATAAGGCAACTTACCCGCATCCGGGCACTTAGCCGCGTCATCGTCCGGGCATTCCCAGGGAAGCCCGGCGTGCCGTGGACTGCCGTCGTGACCGCTGTCGTATTGACAGAACAGTTCGCACAGTCCGGTTCCGCGGGTGTTCCGGTTTTGGACCAGCCATCCATCCCAGCGGGCGCAGGCGTCATAGGCTCGGGCGAGAAAGGCTTCATCGCCGATCAAGTCGGCGGTTTCCAGGGCGGTGGCGGCAATGGGCACCACCATCTGGATCGAGTGGCGCCCGATCTTTGTGTTGGACACCCAGCAGGGCAGATACCCGTCTTCCCGCTGGTGGTGGAAAAATATCTCATGGCTGGATTTAGCGACCGCCGGAACGTGCTTGCCGTACACCAGTGATTCCAACGGAGCGCATTCAAGCCAGACCCCCTGATAACAGCCGCCTTCGAAAAGAACGGGCTGGTCGTAGCCCGTCACCGTCTTGCAGTTGGCCGCCAGGCCGGCCAACGCTTCGTCATATCGTTTTTTGATTGATTCGGAATTCACGGGAAAAAGTTCTTTCGTGGATTTCAGGTTTTTCGACTCGTACCTTTTTTGGTCTGGGGAAGAACTCCGGACTCCCAACGTCGGGGATGACTGGGTGACAGTATGACTCCGGTGACCGTTTTTTCGTCTTCGGGTTGATCTGTCCAGACATTCGGGGTTCGGTGTCCGGGGCATCCTTGGCAAGCATGCGTCAGCACCACTGCACCGGCCTCAATACCACCCGAATTGATGCGCGGTTTCGTACATGCGGATGACATTTTCCAGGGGCGTGTTGTCCTGCAGGCAGTGGGTGGGGCTGAAGGCGTAGCCGCCCCCGGGCATCATGGTCTTCAGAACGTTACGGCAGTCTTCCTCAACGTCATCCGGTGTGCCGAAACTGAGCGCTCCGGTGGAAGAAACGCACCCGTGAAAGACCAGGCGCCCCCCGAAGGTTTTTTTCAGATACGCCGGCGACATGTCAGCCGCTTCGGGTTGCAGGGTGTCGACACCGGTCAGTCCCATCTCAATATAATCCTCGTAGGCCCAGCTACTGGACCCGCAGGTGTGCAGCAAGGTGGGGATGTCGAACCGTTTGGCCAAATCAAAGAAGCGTTGCTGGCGGGGACGGATATGCCTGCGGAAGACATCCTTGCTGATCAAGGGAGCAATCTGGGTGCCCAAGTCTTCCCCCATCCACAGAAAATCGATTTTTCCCTTCCCGGCTTCCAGCGTGCGTTCCATGACACCGTATTGCTGATCCATCAGTTTGTCGATCAAAAGCAATCCCGCCTGGTCATCAGTAATGAGATCCACGAACATCTGTTCCATGCCGCGCAGGAAACCAATCGTGTTCATAATGCACGCCGTGCCGGGATTCCCGCAATGGATACCCATCGCCGGGTTGGTGTCAATGACCGATTCAATGTGCGAATAGTCAAAATCAGCGGGATTGGCGAATGGCCAGGCGGCGATGTCATCCACGGTGGCGGTGGCCAGGGGAAAATCGCAGTAATCCCAGTAACCGCCGCTGCCATGCTCGATCCACCGGGTGCGCCAGCCGTAAATAGGATTGACTTGCCGATTCGGGATTTTAGGAAAGAGTTCGGGTCCCGCGTACCGGGCTCCGACCCCCATGAAATCAACCCCGAGCGCCGCCATCAGCTCATGAGACGTTTCCGCTCCGAAATGCGCCATCACCCGTTTACGGATAAGGGGATTCCAGGCCATGTTGATCGGGACGCGGTCAGTTTCTTCCCCGCGGAAAAAGGCCCGCGCCCGTTCCTTTGATGTCAGTGTTTCACGGCCGGTGACCAATGTTTTCATGCGTGGACCTTGTGTTAAATATGGGGATCTGGAGACAAGAAGCCGTGGCCTGATTCATTCACGAATTGATAAGATGGATGGAAAACGACTTAATGGCGGCGAGGAGATAATAATCCGGGCTTGGATAATCGCAAGTTGTCATGATGGCATTTGCCGGTTTAAGTTCCGGCTATGACCTTGATGGTGATCCACGGACGCGTCAGGCGCGGCGACGGGAATTGACAAGACCGGAATAAGGCTTATTATAATACCATCCTTGACGACCATGAACAACAAGAGGATAGACTAATGAAACATGATATAAGCGAAAGAAGTATGACTCGCCATTGTGTCGCTCGGGCGTCCCGGGGGCTTTTTCCCGGAATTTTCCGCCTGACGCGGGGTGGTTTCTGGCTGGGACTCGTTGGCGGCTTAATGGTTATGGGGTCCGGCTGTTTGAACGCCCCGGCGCAGGCTGTCGCCGCGGATCCACCGGCGGCTGAAACCAAGCCGGTCAAGGTGTACATCATGTCCGGCCAGTCCAATATGGTCGGCATGGGTGATGTGGGCCCGCATGGCATGACCCGTTTCAACACCTATGTGTCCGCCGATGAGAAAGCGGAAAAAGGCTGCGTGGTGTCGATTTATAAGGGGGCGTTTGATCCGACTGTCAATTACAACGACATTGAACCGGTGGAGACCCATCACGCGATGGTCGGGTATTGGCCGCATGCTTCTTTCCCGGAATTTGACGGGCCCTCGACTCAGATCGCCCGCGGATACATCCGGATTGATCGAAAAGGGGTTTACAGTTTTAAGTCCGGCAACATCCTGGCGGTTGATGGCAAGGTGTTTTATCGCAATGAACCGGGCCAAGAGCCGGTGTCGAAGCGGGTGCTCATGGAACCGGGGACGCATGCGATCACGGTTGTTCATTTTGGCCGGGGACAAACAAACTTGAGCTACAGTCACTGGGATGTGGCGGGCACCCTGACGACCCTGGTCAAGGAGGAAGGGAAATTGCCGCATCTTCTGGATGACACCGGTAACTGGGCCGCCCGCGGGGATGTTTTGTATAAAGGCGTTGTGTCTGACACGTGGCAGGGGCCGTTGACCGTCGCGGATGGCGCGATTGGCCCGGAATTGGGCTTTGGTCAGGTTATGGGGGACTTCCATGATGAGCCGGTGCTGCTGATCAAGGCTTCCATCGGCAACCGCAGTCTGGGCTGGGATATCCTGCCTCCCGGCAGTGAACGATACACTCACGGAGGCAAGGTTTACGCCGGCTACAAAGATTCCCCGGCGTCCTGGCCGGAAGGCGAGGAACCGAAACCGATTAACTGGTACGCGGGTAAAACCTATGACCGGTACACAGAAGAAATCCACAAGATTTTGGATAATTTTGAGACGCTTTATCCCCAGTTCAAAGACCGTGGCTATGAGATCGCCGGGTTCGTCTGGTGGCAGGGGCACAAAGACAGCGGCAGCGAGGCGCATGCCAACCACTACGAACAGAACCTGGTGAATCTGATCAATGCCTGGCGGAAAGAATTCAAAGCCGAAAACGCGCCGTGGACAATTGCCACCGTGGGTTTCCATGGCCACAAGATGCCGGATCAATTCGTGCCGATTTTTAATGCGCAAATGGCGGTGGCCGATCCGAAAAAACATCCGGAATTAGCCGGTACGGTCAAAACCGTTGACATCCGGGACTTTTGGCGGGAAACGGAGGTGTCTCCCAAAGGGCAGGACTACCATTACAACCGGAATGCCGAAACTTACTACCTCGTCGGGGAAGCGCTTGGAAAGGCGATGGTGGAGTTGAAGGACGGAACGAACTGAGTCGCCGCCAAGTGACCCGTTTCGATTTGTTCGATTACGTCGATCCGTTCGGTCTTGGCAGGGGCGGTGCCCGGCGGTCGGATGAATGGACACCGATGAGTGACATGAAGTCCACGGGCCGCCCAAGGTGGAAGACGACGAAAGTCAACCGGAACGCGCAAGGAACTGGCATTCGCTGCCGCTCATTTGCCAGCCTCAGAGGCGGACGTTGGCGCTATCCCGGGCATCCAGCAATAAGACTTTCCGTTTATAACTGGGCTTTGACCAGTTCCGCACGGGATTTCCGATCCAGTTTGCTCATATCACTGATCCGGTAGCGGAAACCATGCGTGTCGGTGATGATGATCACGCCTTGGATGGTCACGACCGCGTGGTCCCCTGAATGGCTCACCATGAATGTTTTCTCTCCGCGGTCGGTGGTGACATCCCAATGGTGTCCTTTGGCGGTCGCTTTCACGCTTTTCACGATGGTGATGGCGGGGAGAAAGTGGGCCAGCCGCAGGTCGTCACGCACGATGTCGCGCTGGTCGGGCGGTAAATCCGCCAGCGCCCGGATCACTCCCAGTGAGACACTCTTCCTCTGCCCGGTTTGCGTGTGGAAAACGGCGATGTATTCCTCGGGGCGAGTGATGGGAAAGAGGGGCTGGCAATAGACCGATTCATAGTGGCCGTCCGCCGCCAGGGTCAAGCTCAGCGTATTGTCCGCGGCCACTGCGAAGGTCAGGGTGTCAGGTGTTAATTCTTTCATGATGAAATCAAGCCGAAGCTCATCCTTTCACAGCGATAATTTCCGACATTTTCCGTTGGGATTTGACCAGATCCGCGAAGATGCCATTGTTGTCCAGTAATTCCTGATGGGTGCCGGTTTCCACCAGCCGGCCGTCATCGATGACCAGCAGCCGGTCGCAATTCCGGAGCGTGGAGAGTCGGTGGGCGATGGCGATGGTGGTCCGTCCGCGGGTGAGTTTTTCCAACGCCTTCTGGATATGCGACTCGGTCTCCGTATCGACGGACGAGGTGGCCTCGTCTAAAATAAGAATCCGCGGATCGCGCAGAATCGCCCGGGCGATGGAAATGCGTTGTTTTTCGCCGCCGGACAGGCGGTTGCCGCGTTCGCCCACCTGAGTGTCATAAGCGTCTGGTTTGCGCATGATAAACTCATGGGCGCGGGCGGCTTCGGCGGCTTCCAGGACCTCGTCCGCTGTCGCCTCCGGGCGGGCGTAAACGATGTTGTCATAAATCGTGCCGGAAAACAGAAAGGTCTCCTGCAGGACAACCCCGATTTGTTTGCGCAGATCGTTATGCGACAGATTCCGGACATCTTCGCCATCAATGCGGACAACGCCTGACGACGGGTCATATAACCGGGCGATGAGATTGATCATCGTGCTTTTGCCGGCCCCGCTTTTACCCACTAGTCCGACCAGTTCATTGGCCTTGATCTGAAAACTCATGTCTTTGATCACGGGTTTCCCAGGATCGTAACCGAAGGTGACCCGGTCAAATTCGATATGTCCTTGAATGTCAGCGGCGGGAAGAGGATGGTCCGCCTCTTTCACGTCAGGCTCCGCGTCCAGGATGTCGAAGATCCGTTCTGAAGCGCTTAATGACGTGACAATCATGTTGAACATCCGGGTGATCATAAAGACCGGCCGGTAAAACATGCCCAAATAAGCCAGATAGGCCATGAGTTCACCCACGGTCATGTTCCCTTTCATGACCGCCTGCCCCCCCAGTCCCCAGACGATGACGGTGCCGCTGATCACGATAAAGTGGAGAACCGGGTGATAAAACGCCCAGCGGTATTCAAGGCTGATCCCGCTGTCCCGGTAATCCGCGCTGAACTGGTCAAATTTGCGGATCTCCTCGTTGCCCTGGCCGAAGGCTTTGACGACACGCATGCCGGAAATGGAATCCGAAACCGCCGCGCTGAGCAACGACCGGCGGCTGAAAAACCGGTGAAACGCGGCGTGCAGCCGCGGCATCATGTGGCGCATGAATAAAAGGAGAAAGCCGATCGGCACCAAAACCATCAAGGTGATTTTCCAGTTCAGGAAAAATAACAGAAAGCCGACACCGACTAAGGTGAAAAGGCCTTCCAGACTCAACGGAATGAAATCCACCAGCAAGCGCCGCAGTTCACCGGTGTCTTGATTCACCCGGGCGATGATGCTGCCAGTTTGATTTTTGTCAAAGAAGGATAAGGATAATTCCTGGAGTTTCTCATAAATCGCTCCCCGGATGTCATAGACCGCGCGGTGGCCCACATAACCGGCCAGGCGGGCCTGAAACATGCCGAACACCAACTGCGCCACATGGGCGGCCAAAAACGCCAGCACCGCCCAGGGAAGATATTTGGCCAGTTCAAAGGCGCCGGAGACGGGATCCGGTTTGAGAATGCGGTCGATAAACAGCTTGCTCATGTAGGGGGTGACCAAGCCGGCGAGGGTGGAAAGAGTTAGAAAAAAGAGAATCAGTGTCAAGTGGAGGCGGTACGGCCTGGCGAAGTGAAAAACCCGTTGGCACAGGCGCTTGTCTTTGGCGCCGACTGTGGCCGCCGCGGACTCCGCGGCGGCGGCGGGCGCGTCCGGATCATCTGAAAATGACGCGTTCAGCCGGTTGATGACGGGGGTGAACTCCTCCCGGCGGGCTTCGTGAAAAAACGCCAAGGGTTGGTTGCCACCCGTTTTCATCCTGGCGGTCACCACCGTGCCGCCATTGCGGAGCGTCAAGATGATTTTTTCCACATCGCGCCGTTGGCATTGAGATACAACACGCCATGTCTCGCCATCCGCGACGGCGGTGATCAGATGACAGTCCCCCGCCAGGAGCCACGTGGTGGTGAAATGGCCGCCTGGATCCAGTTCGGACTGAGCATGCTCCACCATCGGCTCCGCTCCGAACTGGTGGCGCCAAACCGCCGTCAACGAATCCGGCGGCGGAAGGATGCCGGGAGTTTCCCGTTTATCCGCTCCTTCCCCGCCAGGGGGTCTTCTGCCATACCGTGGGGCCATGGGTGTCCGGGCCTTTCAAAAAAGTGATGGGCTGTCAAGATGAATCTTTACCATAGCCCGATTGGTTCATTTTACACGGCTTTGGGTGAGACTCTAAGATAATATGAGGGCTTCAACCGCTCGACGGGCGTCATCAACACAGCTGACATGGCGGGCGTTCCAGGATCGTTCCCGGGCGGCGTTGATATTTTCAATCTTATCATCCAGATAGAGAGCGGGCCGGCAGCCGCCGCAGCGAGTTTCAAACGCCTCATACATGGCGGCGGCGGGTTTTAACGCCCCCACGTCATAGCTGACCACGGCATCGGTGATCAAATGGGAAAACGAGAGTTTCTCCTGGATAGCTGTATGGTGCAGCGTGGAAATATCGGACAAAAAGACGGGTTTGTACCCCGCGGCCACCATTTCCGCCACCAAGCGGGCCATGCCCTGAATTTCATCACCGAGGAAATTCAGCCAGGCGTGTTTGATATCCGCCGGGGTGAGATGGGTGAGGAACTTTCGGCTCATCAACGCCAAAAACTCGTCCACGGTTTGGCGGCCGGTTTCCACGTCGCGCGAGTAGCGGGAAAGCCTGGGATGGGTGGTGAAAATCTCCTCCATGCTGGCGAAGCCCAGCAGCCGCGCGCAGCGGTCCGGGTGCAAACGGACGCAGACCTCGCCAATGTCTAACGCGATGGCGTTGGAAACGGGAAGCGGCATCCGACTCACGCCCCCTTCACGCGGTAATGGTTCTTGGCAAACCAGGCTTTCGCCCGTTCCCGCTGGTCCCCCTGTAGCTCGATGACCCCTTCCCGACAGGTGGCCCCCGTGCCTAGTTCCCGTTTTAACCGCCCCAACAACTCCATTTCCTCAGGCATGCTCAAGCTTTTCAACCCCATGACCCGTGTCACCGTTTTTCCCCCTTTGCCCTTGCGCTGAATCTGTAGAGACACCTGTCCTTTCACCAGGACGGGTTCGGCGAATTCCAAGCTGGCGTCGCCCAGGTCTTTCAGCAACTGTTTGTCTTCTTCAGGCAAGCCGTCCAGCGGATCCGCCCGTACGGGCTTGGGCGCGGGCTTTTTTTTCTCTTCTTTGGGAATGCCCAAAGCGTCAGTGCTGAGACTGGCGAATGGATTGACATCAAAGGCCGCGGCGTTGCCGGGGTCGGCGACTTTTTGTGACCGGTTTTTCTTACCCATGGTCGATGTTCACTTTGTTCTTTTGGAAGACATGGAAAGAAGGCGGAAGAATGAACGCTGACAGGTGAAGAGACGGCGACCGTCTTCCACGATTGATACGGGTTTCAACGATGTCAACGCTCTCTTGAGCTACCTGTCGATCATACCGGTTTTCCGGGCGTGTTCGAAGAGGCCGCCATCATCAATCACGCCTTTGGCGTCACCCAGGGGCCGGGTGGGGATCACCTCACCGGTCGCCAGCAAGGTCAAGGTGTTGGTGTCCAGATCCAGTTCCACATCGTCCCCGGTTTTGACTTTTTCACACAGGCGTTGGTCCATGTCCACAGGGTAGAGTTCCCCGGTGGCGATGCAATTGCGGAAAAAAATGCGGGCGTAGGATTGGGCCACAATCGCCCGCGCGCCAGCCGCGCCGAGGGCGATTGGCGCATGCTCCCGACTGGACCCGCAGCCAAAGTTCGTGCCGCCGATGATAACCGCGTAGGGGGTCTTCATCCGGCCTTCCGGAACAAAGGGAGGATCGTAGGAGTCCGGCAACCCGCACAGGGCGTGACTGCCCAGCGTGTCATATTCCTCCGGAATCGTCGGCACCAAGTTCAAATATTGGGCCGGAATGATTTGATCCGTGTCGATATTATCGGCGACCACATAGGCTTTGCCGGAAATTTTGCTGGCCATTTTTCTTGCCTCGTTTGCTGCTGTATGGTTAAAAATGGTTCTGGTCTTCAGACTAAAAACTCACGCGGATCCGTGACGCGTCCGGTCACCGCGGAGGCCGCGACCGTTAACGGCGAAGCCAGAATCACCCCGGCTTTTTTCGACCCCATGCGGCCGATGAAGTTACGGTTGGTCGTGCTGATACAGATTTCCGGTCCGTTTACACGGCCAAAGGTGTCCACGGGGCCACCCAGGCAGGCGGCGCAGGACGGCGGCGCCGGATCAATGCAACCGGCTTCCTTGAAAATTCGCAGGAGGGATTTTCCATCCACGGTCTCTGTGGCGAGTTGCTGTTCAATTTCAACCGTCGCCGGCACCAAGTAGGTTGGAACCGTCACGGCACGGCCATTGAATATCGTCGCGGCGGCGATAAAATCCGTGATTTTTCCGCCGGTGCAACTACCGATGTAGGCCCGGTCCACTTTTTCGCTGGACATGTCTTGGGCGGCCGCGTAGTTGTCCGGGGAGTGGGGCATAGCCACACCTGGGACTATGTCCGCGGCGTTGTATTCATGAACACTGTAGTAGTCCGCGTCGTCATCGCTGGTGAACATGTCGAAGGGCTTGTCAGTCCGTTCTTTCACATAGGCGACAGTTTTCTCATCAGCGGCGATAATGCCATTTTTCCCGCCCGCCTCGATCGCCATATTGCAGATGGTCATCCGTTCTTCCATGGACAGGCGCTGGATGGCTTCGCCCGCGAATTCCATGGCCCGGTAGGTGGCGCCGGCGACACTGATGTCACCGATGACTTTGAGGATGACATCCTTGGCCATCACCCCCGCGGGAAATTCGCCATGGAAAATGAACTTCATGCTGGCGGGCACTTTGATCAACAACTTGCCGGTGCCCATGACAAAGGCGGCGTCGGTGTTGCCAATGCCGGTGGAAAACTCGCCAAAGGCACCGTGGGAACATGTATGTGAGTCCGTGCCGAAAAGCACTTCGCCGGGACGGCAGTGTCCTTTCTGGGGGAGGGTCAAATGGCAGACACCGGAGTAGGTCTCGTCGGCGGGATCATAGAAGTGCGGCAGGCCCTGCTCACGGGCGAAATCACGGCAGGTGTCCACGTTCCGGTGGCACATGTCATCCGCGGTGAAAATGTAGTGATCCGGCGTGATGACGACAGCCTCTTTGTCAAAGACCTTGGCATCCCCGCCGAATTCGCGCTTGAACACCCCGATGGTCCCCGGACCGCAGACATCGTGGGTCATTAAAATATTGGCCCGCACCCAGATATTCTCACCGGGGGAAACCTGGTCGCGTCCGGCGGCTTTAGCCAGGATTTTTTCAGTAATGGTCATGCCCATGGTCACATTCTTTTCACGTTGGGTTTTAGGATTGATGTCACGGGTTTGGTCGATTGGAGTCAGAGGGCGACCCGCAAGCTCAGTAAGCTAACACAAAAACCGGTTCTGGCAAGCCGGATCGGCAAGGATCCAGCGTTGCGGAATTAAATTTCCGCCGCAGTTCCTGGTTCCTGGTTCCTGGTTCCTGGTTGATTTTCCGGCCAGCCGGCATTCTCCGGAGTGGCCGCCTGATCAAAACAAAGGGAAGTAGCCAAGTGCAAGCAAGTCAAATGTAAAAACAACAGGATGTCTCAAGGCCGGGAGCGCAATGGTGGCTCGTCCCCGAAGGAAAGATGCAAAGCACCTCTCTTTCGATATTCGTTATTCCCTATTCATCTGTTCATCATTCCCAAGTTTCAAGAGAGTATTTGCGAATACGGGCCGGGTTGTTATGGTAGAGCGGTGTTTCCTCCCCGCGCGAACCATTTTCTTATGGGCGGTTTTATGTCTGGGTTATTTGTTTTTGATTTTGATGGTGTGGTATGTGACAGCGCCCGGGAAACCGGGATCAGCGCCTGGAAGGCCGGTCGGAAGTTGTGGAAGGAGTGGGCGGAAGAGCATCCTCCGGCCGCCGCGCTTCAGCGCTTTTGTCAGTTACGGCCTTTTTTGGAGACAGGCTATCAAGCGGTCGGCATGATGCGCATGGCGATGGATCATCCGGCTCTTCCCCGGGAACTGACCGTGGACGATGTGGTGGAGTGGATTGAATCGTTCTACGCTGAACAGGGGATGACTCGGGAGGACATGGTGACGCTGTTCGGACAAACCCGGGATGAGTGGATCACCGCGGATCCGGCGGGCTGGTTGGGGGAACATCGGTTTTTTCCCGGTGTGGTTGATTTGCTGACCCGATTGCGGGCCCGGGGAGACGTGGTCATTTTGTCCACAAAACAAGAACGGTTTATTCACCAGTTACTGGCCGGAGCGGGGCTGGATTTTTCGTCTGAAAGCGTGTTCGGCTTAGAGCGTCAAGCGCCGAAAAAAGTGACCTTGGCCCAATTCGTGAAAGACCGCGGTGATGATGCCGCCCCGGTGTGTTTTGTTGAAGACCGGCTGGAAACGCTGGAGGATGTCATGGGGGTTCCGGACTTGGCGGGTGTCAAACTGTTTCTAGTGGATTGGGGATACAGCACGGACGAGCAGCGGCGCCGGGCGGCGGACACTGACCGGATTCACTGGCTGCGCGCCGCGGAGTCCGCGGATTGGGTGTCTGATTTAACGGCCGCCGGATCGCTGGAGGGACGATGACAAAGCGGTTGCTATATGTCGGGGATTGGAACCGGGGGTTGTTTGGCGCGGGCATGAACGTGATTGGCGGCGGTCTGTGTTCGCTTGACGATCCGGGTTCCGCGGATATGGCGGTGTTGGACCGGGTGCCGGAAAACGCGGGTGACGCGTTCAAGGCGATCCTGACTAAGACACAACGGATCCTGTGCGTCCCCCCGCTGAGTCTGGCGGGCGGGGACGGGGGAAAATTTTTACGCGCGGCGAAGCGGTCAGGCGTGACGATGACGGCCATGGAAACACCCCGGTTTCACCCCGGACTGGCGACGGTGCTGGAAATCGTCGGCAGCGGCGTGCTGGGAAAAAATCTCCAAGCGGTGCTCAAACGGCGGGGGAACTGGCCGTTTTTTCCCGTGCCTCGGGACGGAAACACACGCTCAGACTGGTGGGACCGGATGTGCCTATATCAAATCGGGGCGCTGGAAAATGGCCGCGTGGAGACGAGCGAAGAGGACCGGTTTGACATAGAGCTTATACTTGTCGGGTCAACCGGTCGCCTCTGTCACCGGCAATGGCTGCGTGAAGACGGCGTGTGTGAATGGACGGTTGACAGCGATATGGGTGCGAACGGGGGGCGGACACGCGGCGGGCATCTGCCCGTGGAGTTGCCGCTGGCGATTGAATTGTCGCAAGGATTCAGATCGCCAGCCACTCCGCTGACCAACCGGGGCGTGGACATCTGGACCACCCGGGAGCGGAAAATCTGTGGTGATGCCGCCGTGCCTTCGCCATGTCACGGGGCCGGGAAAATGAAAGAATAAGCTGAACGATGTCTGAAAAAACCGCCCAATTATCATTTCAGCCGGCCGCGCCTCCCGACCAGGGGGGCACGGTGGTTTTCGCCGGTGAATGGTGCCTGGACGCCGGGAAAAACGGCATACGCGACGCCTTGGCGGGCGTGCGGGATTTGACGAACGGTCCGCTTGTTTGCGCGGGTGACGCGATTCAGGATTGGGACACCACGCTGGTGGCGATGATTGTCCGGTTGAAACGGTTGTGCGCCGGGAAAAATATGGCGTTTGAGCCGGGCTCACTGCCCGGCGGGGTTGTCCGGTTAGCGGATTTGGCCATGGCGGTGCCGGAGCGGGACGGCGCGGGGCGGAAACATGAGAAAAAGAGTCCGCTGACGCGCTTGGGAGAGGCGGTGTTAGCCGCTGGGGCGGGGGGCAAGGACATGGTCACTTTTTTAGGGGAGTTGACGGTTTCCTTTGGCCGTTTGGTTGCCGGCCGGGCACAGATGCAATGGGGCGACGTGGTCAGAGTGATTGAGGAAACGGGGCCGCGGGCTTTTCCCATCGTGGGGTTGATCGCCGGGCTCATGGGGATCATTCTGGCCTTTGTCGGGGCGGTTCAGTTGCGGGTGTTCGGGGCTGAAATTTACGTGGCGGACCTGGTGGCGATCGGGATTGTCCGGGAAATGGGCGCGATTATGACGGGGATTGTGATGGCGGGCCGCACGGGGGCTTCCTACGCCGCCCGGATTGGCAGCATGCAGGTGAATGAGGAAATTGACGCGTTCACGACCATGGGCATTTCGCCGGTTGATTTTCTCGTGCTCCCTCGGACGATCGGATTGGTGTTGATGATGCCGTTGCTGGTGATTTACGCCAATGTGATCGGGATGCTGGGGGGCATGTTTATCGGCGTGTTCATGCTGGATATTTCGCCCGTTCTTTATCTTCAGCAGACGCGGTCCGCCTTGGGTCTGAATCATTTGGCGGTGGGCTTGGTGATGAGCGTGATTTTCGGGGTGCTGGTCGCCTTTTTCGGCTGTTTGCGCGGATTGCGTTGCGGGCGTAGCGCGGAATCAGTGGGTGAAGGGGTGACTTCGGCGGTGGTCAGCGGTATTGTCAGTATTGTCATCGCGACGGCGCTCGTGACCGTGGCCGCGGATATTTTAGGGTTTTAATTGATACACTATGCCTCAGGACGCGCACATCACAGTCTCACATTTAACCATGGCTTACGGTGATTTCGTCATTCAGCGTGACGTGTCATTCACAATCAGGAGGGGGGACATTTTTATCATCATGGGGGGCAGCGGGTGCGGGAAAAGCACGCTGCTGCGGCATTTGGTGGGATTGAAGCGGCCGGCGGCCGGACAGGTGTTTTTTCATGGTGAGGATTTTTGGGGAGTGGACGATGATCAACGGGGGGATATGATCCGCCGAATGGGTGTCCTTTATCAAGGCGGGGCTTTGTGGACATCACTGACCTTGGCGGAAAATGTGGCCTTGCCGTTACGTGAATACACCCAGTTGCCCGCGGATGACATCCGTGAGTTGGTGGCGTTGAAACTGGCCTTAGTCGGTTTGGCGGGGTTTGAGGATTTTTATCCGGCTGAAATCAGCGGGGGGATGCGGAAACGGGCTGGTTTGGCGCGGGCGATGGCGCTGGATCCGGAGGTGTTGTTTTTTGATGAACCATCGGCGGGGCTGGATCCGGTCAGCGCCCGGCGGCTGGATGATTTGATTTTGGAATTACGCGAAAGTCTGGGGACCACGGTGGTGGTGGTCACCCACGAGCTGGCCAGTCTGGTATCAATCGGAACCAATTCGGTGTTTTTAGACGCGGAAAGCAAAACGGCGATCGCGGAAGGCGCGCCGAGTCAGTTGTTGGAGGAATCGCGTGATCCGCGGGTAATGGATTTCCTCACCCGGGGTGAGTTCGGGAACGAGACACGAAAAAAACAGGATGTGAGTCGCCCATGAGTAAAAAAGCGAACCCCACCGCCATCGGCGGTTTTGTTTTGGTGGCGTTGACAGTGGCCGTCGGACTGCTTCTTTTTAGCGGTGGCGGCTTGTTTCAAGAGCGCTCTGAAACGTTTGTGATGTTTTTCCAGGGATCGGTCAACGGGCTCAAAGTCGGCGCTCCGGTGATGCTGCAGGGGGTGGAAGTGGGGCGGGTGACGGAGGTCTCTTTGCGGTTGGGAGATAATCCGGAACTGGTCAACATCCCGGTCTATGTTCAATTTGACAACGCGTTGGTGGAAGCGGGCATGAACGGCGGCGGCCGACGGACCATGACGGCGTTTATGGAGCAACTGGTGGAAAGAGGATTCCGCGCCCAGCTGCAGATTCAGAGTCTGGTCACGGGCCAGTTGCAGATTCAACTGGGCCTGTTTCCGTCTTATCCACCGATCGTGACGGGCTTGGATAAACGCTATCCGGAGATCCCCACCATCGCTTCGCCGATTGAAAAAATCACTCAAACCTTGGGTGAGATGCCGTTGGTGGAGATTATTAACCAAATCGCCAATATCACCTCCGGGTTGGATCGCATTATCAATGCGAAAGAGACCCAAAACGGGCTGCTGTCTCTGACTGACTCCATGGTTGAATTGCGCAAGTTGATGGAGCAAGCGGGCCAGGGGTTGCCGGGGTTGCTGGCCAAAATTGAAAAAACCGTGGACGGGGCGGATGTGTTCGTCACCACGGCGGACACCACACTGAAAGAATTGACACCCCCGGCCAAAAGGGCGATTGAGCAAATCACTCGCACCGCTGGTTTTGAGGAGGGCAGGCCGGGGAAATTGGCGGATGATGTTGAGACGATGGTGCTGACGTTGACGAAGACGCTGGAAGAAGCTAAAAAAGTGATGGAGCATCTGAACGGAGCGGTCGATGAAGGGTCGACCACGCGAAAACAATTGAATGATCTGCTTGAAGAGGTCGCGGACGCCGCCCGGGCCGTCCGCGAAGTGGCGGATTATTTGGAACGGCACCCGGAGTCCCTGCTCCGGGGAAAAGGGGAGAGATAGCATGGCCAGACGGCGGATGACGAAGCGTCAGGCGGAGGAGATCCTGGCGATATTGATGGACCGCTATCCGGAGGCGGGCTGTGAGTTGATCTATACGAATTCCCTGGAACTGACGGTGGCTGTGGTGTTGTCCGCTCAGTGTACAGACGCCCGGGTGAATATGATCACGGAAAAATTGTTTGAAAAATACCGATGTCCGGCGGATTATCTGGCTGTTTCGCAAGAGGAGTTGGAAGCGGATATTCATTCCGCGGGGTTTTTCAGACAGAAGGCCAAAAGCATCCGCGGCATTATGGCGGCGGTTTTGGCAAAGCATGGGGGAGAAGTGCCGCGGACGATGGCCGAATTGACCGCTTTGCCGGGAGTCGGCCGCAAAACCGCCAATGTGATTATGGGGAATGCCTTTAAGCAGGCTGAGGGGATCGCTGTGGATACGCATGTCGGCCGTGTCGCCCGCCGGCTGGGCCTGACCCGGCATGACAATCCGGATAAAGTGGAACAGGATTTGGTGAAGCTCTTTCCCCGGGATCGCTGGACGGATATCAATCACATCCTTATCTTTCACGGCCGCTACACCTGCGCGGCGCGGAAACCGCGCTGCGCTGACTGTCCGCTGGCGGAGCGGTGCCCGAGCGCTCCGGAATAATTAAACCGGAGAGACACATAAATACCGCGCGCAGCAACATCCCATTTTAAATAAGAAAAAAGTCATTTATACTTGCAAACAAAAAGCTTCTATACCAACGTCACCATTATAACCCAATTTAATCCGCCACGGCGTGACTCGCAGGCGCCCAACACAATGTTCGGCACTGGAAATTTCGGGGTGAACAACCATATTATGCGCGCTTTCACACAAGCGTGGAGCGACGATCGCCCGGGTAGCTCAGTGGATAGAGCAACGGTTTCCTAAACCGCAGGTCGGAGGTTCAATTCCTCTCCCGGGTACCACTTTATCCACGTGCTCATTTGTAGGAGTAGAGAATCAGCGTCCCCGTAATGCCTACCACGGCCAGATAGAGGAGGGGACTTTGGGCGATGATGCCGGGGCGGATCATGGTGGCGACAGCGAGGCCGCAGAGCGCCCCGCCGAGGTGCGCGTCATGCCCGATCCGGCCGGATTGTTTCCGCATGCCGAAGAAAGATACGAGCACGAAAAGGATGGCGAAGAGCCAGGACGGGAGAACAAAAGGCACCGGAAAAATCATCACTCCGCCGCCGGGCAGGAGAAAAATCGCCGCGAAGATGACACCGCACACGCCGCCTGACGCTCCGAGGGCGCGGTAATCATGATGACGGTGAAGGTAGAGTGAGAGAAGGTTGCCGCCCAGGATGGATGACGTGTAAATAAGCAGGAACACGTGAGGCGCGAAGGCGAACTCAATGGCGCTGCCGAAGGAGTAGAGGCTGAACATGTTGAACAGAAGATGCGGCCAGTCCGCATGGATCAGGCCGGAGGTGATGAGGCGGTGATAGTCCTTGTTCCGTATGATGTGAGCCGGACTGAAGATGAAGGCGTCAAGCATCCCGCGGTTGTGGAACGCGCGGTGGGAAACGTAGGTGGTTATCCCCAAGACAGCTAATGTGGCGATGGCGAGTGGCTCATTCATGTTCGGGGGGGAGGTGTCCTTTAATTAAACTCCGCATGTGACCCGTCAACATATATCATCCATGGGCCAGGACAAGCCCGTGAATGGATGATGACGGCGTGAGGCGTGAAGGCGTGAGGCGTGACGGCGTGAAGACGTGAAGACGTGAGACGTGACGGCGTGAAGACGTGAAACGTGAGGCGTGACGGCGTGAAGACGTGAAACGTGAGGCGTGACGGCGTGAAACGTGATTCGGTGTCGTTTTATTGGTTGCACTCTGTGTCGGTGGTGTTATCTTTCGCTTCATCCGCGTCCGATGGAACAGAGCGTCATGTCCGTCTGTCGAACGGAAAAACCGGTTGTTTATGTAAACGGACGGGTTCCGGTCCAGTGTTTGATTTACACAGAACGGGTTATCACACGTAATGAAACAACAGCGCGATCATCTTTGCTGGGTTATAGCGGTCTTTTGGGTTTTGTTTTCACACAGCGGCGCGCCCGCGGGCGCGGCGGAGAAGGCGGCGTTTGATCCGGCCTCCGCATATCGGCTGTTAAGAAAAGATTTTCTGATCGCCTCCGCGTTGCCGGCGGCTGGGACGACTCTTCGCAAAGAGCATGTGGCCTACTTGCGGTCCTCCACCACGTTCATCAAGCGGTTAAATCCGGAGAGCGGGAATGACAAGCCCTATTTAATCGCCGGGCTTTCCACGCGCGGTTTGATTTTGCTTGAATGTGGACGGGACGCGCAAGCCCGTCAGGATTTTGATCGGGCGCTGGCCCTGTTTCCGCCACGGGAAAAGGGGGAGACAGGCGCTGAAAACGACGAATTGCCCGCGGCGGAGCCATCCCTGAAACTCCCTGTCGGGTGTCCGGGATGGACGGATATCCGGCTCTACCGGGCGTTGACATTCGCCCGTGGTGATGGCGGCGCGTTTATCGCGGAGCTGGGCGCTGTCCCCGCCAGTAAAACCTTTTTCGGTCAGGACGCGCTGAAGAAAAAGGTGTGGGCTTTCGCGGAAGAGCTGTCCGCGGGGGGAAAATATGATGAAGCGATCGCCGTGTATGAGATGATCATCAAGCACTCCCTTTGGGAGGAGGGCGACCCGTCGGATCCGCGTCGGCTCATTGAAATTATGCGGGTCCAAAAAGAAAACACCGCCGGACAATAAAGGAACTGTCTCATGGGAAAAGCCGCTTGGTTTTTGGCTGTTTTGAGTCTTGTCACCGCGTTTGTTCTCTCGCAAGCCTCACATAAAAAAATCGCCTTGGAAAAGGCGGATAAAGCGCGGCGATTGGATGAATTGAGGGTGTCCTTGGCTACATCCATCGACCGTGGAGAAACTGTGATTCGTGATTTAGAGGGCCAGTTGGCCGGCTTTGAAAGCCGGGGAAGCGCGATTTCTCAAAAGCAGGAAACGTTGGCTTCCACCCGTCAAGCCGTCACCACGGGGATTCGGACAACGGCTCAGGTGATTGAGCAATTGGAGGACAAACACGAAACGGTGATTGAGACGAAAAGCGAGCACTTGGAACGGATGGAAATCCTGCAGGCGGATATCACGTTATTGGAAGCGCAGATCGCGAAGCTGAACGAGTTGCTGCCAATGGTCAAAGTCAATGTGGAGGATCTCTAAGCATGGTCCGTACGCTACACCATACCGCGCCGGTCAAACAGCCGCGTAAAAAAATCCGTGTCCGCGGATCTGGCAAGAAGAGCAATCCGGTTCCCGCCATACTGGGGTTTCTGGTTTTTTTGGGGGGTGTCGGGTATGCGGTGTACGTGGTTGGGAACGCGCAGTCAGCTACCCGGGCCATCCGGGCGGATTACGTTCAAGCGCGCGCCGATATTGAAAAAGCGGCTGTGGAAAAAGAAGCCGACATAAACGCGCGTCGGCAAGAGCTCGCGGCTCAGTTGAAAAAATTCCAGACGGACAATTTAGACTTAAAACGGCGGGTGCAAGTGATCGGGAGTGATTTGGAAAAAAAACAACGGGAGTTGGAGCTGAAAGAATTGATGAAAAACAGTATCTCCCAGCGGGTGAGCAGTCAGCTTGAAGATAAAGAACTGGTGGGCGAAAGCGTTGAGGAACTCGAGGCGCGGCTGACGGCTTTGAAAAACCGGAAAAGAAAGCTGATGACCGCTTTCACGGCATCCTATGAAGCGCTGAAATCGGAATTGAACCAGTTGGTGTTAAACGGAGATCCCGAACGGTTGGAGAGTTTTTTTATCAGAAACCTCACCACCGTGGCCGCGCCGGCGGCGGGCTTTTTCGCCGGCGACGCGTATTATGCGAGAAGTCAACCCCGGAAAGCGTCTGAGTTGTATAAACGAGTCCTGCAGAAATTTCCCGATTCAGTATATGCGAAAGAGTCTATCCAGCGGTTGGCGGATGTGACAGAAAAGAAACCTTTCACAGCCGATGAGAAGCCGGGTTTTTTCCCCTACAACGTGCCGGACAGTTTGAACACCGGTCGCTGGCAGTAGGGGGCCCGTTTATCAAACCGGGGCGCGGATCCGGCTGGATTTCAGTGTTTTCTAAGCGGGCTGTTCTTGCGAAACGGGTAGAGAGCGTTACATTGCGCGTGCGTTCGACGAATCTATGGGGACAGCCGCTCCGCTCACGCGGGGAGGAAAGTCCGGACTCCGTAGAGCGGGAAGTCCTCTCTATAAAGGGGATACCGTGGACCATACGCCACGGGAAGGAAAGTGCCACAGAAAATATACCGTCCCGCTGTATAGCGGGATAAGGGTGAAATGGTGGGGTAAGAGCCCACCGCCCGGTCAGGTGACTGCCGGGGCAGGGTAAACCCCTTCCGGAGCAAGACCAAATAGGGAACGATGATGCTGCTCGTATCGCTTGAGTTCCGGGTATCGGTCGCCAAGATGAATGGTTGTCTAAAACAGAATCCGGCTTACACCAGGATTCGTCGAACGCGCTTTCCCATCCCCATCCACTTTTACCGGTGATGTCGGCTTTTTCGCCTGTCGAAGCGGCCGCCGCCCAGCGGCTGAAGGCCGCGGAGACCTCCTGTCAAGAGACGACCGGATGCCCGCGGGTGTCCCGTTTATGGTCAAATCAGAGGACGTTCACGCATGCCAACTGTCAATCGCTATTTAGACGCCGCTGTTTTAAAACCGGAAACCACTCAACAAGACATGATCGCCGCGGTGAGAACCTGCGTCAGTTTAGCGACGTATAGCGTTTGTGTCCGTCCCTGCGACATTGTCAAAGCTAGAGAGCTGTGCGCGGGATCCGCGACGAAGGTTTGTGTGGTGCTGGCTTTTCCCCACGGGCTACACTTGTCCGCCAGCAAGGCGGACGAGGCCCGGCGGTATGTGGATCTTGGTGTGGATGAAATTGACATGGTGGCCAATTACGGTCTGGCGCGGTCTGGAGACTGGGCCGCGGTGCTCGCGGACATTCAGGCGGTGACGGCGGTGACTCTTTCCGCCGGGGTTCCTCTTAAGGTGATCATTGAAACGTCACAGTTGACCGCCGCCGAAATTAAAAAAATGGTTGATATTTGTATCGAGGCCGGGGCTGATTTTGTGAAAACGTCGACAGGGTTCACGGGTGAAGGGGCTCGGGAGGATGATGTGAGATTGATGCTGGAAACCGCCGCGGGCCGCATCAAAGTGAAAGCCTCGGGGGGTATCCGCGACCGGGAGAGAGCCGACATGTTTATCGCCATGGGTGTGGACCGGCTGGGGGTGGGGTGGACCTCCTGTCACGCCATTTGCGCGGGCGGCCCCGACGCCATGCGGGCTGGCTATTGAACAGGCCGGGGCACTATGAGCGCCAAACGACACTGTCGTGCGGTTCCCATCATAGGCATCCCTTTTTTTCCCGCCGCGGGTTAATTCCGGTACCTGTCAATCCAGGATACGGAGCATTCACCCCGCATCAGTTTGATCACCGTGGGTTTGAATGTGACATGAATCTCCTTGCCCTTGACTTCAACGTCAAAAAAGGTGCCTTTGGGGACATTTTGGGCGGTGTTTCGCTGCCGGTCAGTGGCCGTGATCCGTGTGGGAGTACGGTCATTGAACGGTTCGCATTCGATGCTGATTCCGGAGAAGCTCAGGCGGAATAGATCCAAGTGCTTTTCCCGCCCTGGGGTGGTGATGGCCAGGACAAACCGTTCCGGCGGCTGGTCAGCCGCCGGGGTTATACGGAACGAGGCGATGTCGCCGCTCAGGTGATAGCCAGGCAGTGCCGGATCAAATCCCCTGGGGTGCCTTGATGTCCACGTCACCCCCGCGTTCAGGCGCACGGCGAAAGGCCCGTGTTTTTCCCACGTGTAGCGTATGGGGGCTGTCTCGGGCGCGGTGGCGCAGCCGGCGAAAAAAGCCGCGGCGCACATGGTAGCTGACACAAAAAGACCATGGGGGAAGAGAAGTTTTTTCATTGAGTGATTACTTTTTTAATGTTAACCTGTTATATATAAGTATCTTAAGACAAATAAACCAGGAGAATCCGCCACGGCTCAATGTATCCTTCCTCATTTTGTTTTTCCAGTGTAAAAAGGCGCCGAATCAAAAGTAAATGTGACCGCGGCTGTTTCCGCGGCGTTTTCCCGCCGAACGTCAGGGGAATTTAATTCCGCCGCGCTGATACTGAGCGGGCCGCTCTTGTAAACACCCGGTTTCACGTATATTAACCGATGTCCACGCGCCCGATCTGAAACATTTTCATGAGCACATCCATTAAGAATGAAACAAACACAACGACACGTCTGCGATTTTCTCGTTATCGGTTCAGGACTGGCTGGCTTGTTCGCGGCCTTGAAAGCGGCCCCGCATGGAAAAGTGACCGTGGTCACGAAACGTGACTCGGGAGAATGCAACACCCGTTACGCTCAAGGCGGTGTCGCCTGCGTGACCGCGGATAGTGACAGTTTCGACTCGCATGTGGCTGACACGCTGAAAGCTGGTGGCGGGTTGTGCCATCAGGATGTGGTCGAGCAGGTGGTCAGGGCCGGCCCGGGGGTTATCCAGAATCTATTGGATTGGGGGGTCCATTTCACCACCCGGAAAGACTTGGGGGCGCGGGCGGATAATGGGACCGCGTTTGATCTGGGCAAAGAGGGGGGGCATAGCCAGCGGCGGGTGCTGCATGCGGGCGACATCACTGGTGAGGAACTGATTCGAGCGCTGAGGGCAAAATGCCGGCAAGAGCCCAATATTGAATTGCTTGAAGACCATTTAGCCATTGACCTGATCACCTCCCGGCATTTGTCATGGCAGGACGAACACCTTTGTTTGGGCGCGTACGTGCTGAATCGGGATGGGAATCAGGTGCGGACGATTGTCGCTCGGCACACGTTCCTAGCCACAGGCGGGGCGGGTAAAGTTTACTTGTACACCAGTAACCCGGATGTCGCCAGCGGCGATGGTATCGCCATGGCTTACCGGGCCGGCGCTGAGATCAGGAATATGGAGTTTTTTCAATTCCATCCCACCTGTCTCTATCACCCGGAAGCGAAATCTTTTTTGATCAGCGAGGCGGTCAGAGGCGAGGGAGGCGAATTGAAAATCCGCCGCGACGGGGAGTATGTTTCCTTCATGGAAGCGTATCATGAGCTGGGCAGCCTAGCCCCCCGTGACGTGGTGGCCCGGGCTATCGATAATGAATTGAAGCGCCGCGGAGAAGAGTGCGCCTATTTGGATATCCGGCATCATGATGAAGCTTTTTTACGCAATCGGTTCCCGAATATTTTCGCTGAATGCCTGCGGTTCGGCTTTAATATGGCTGAGCAATTGATTCCCGTGGTGCCGGCCGCCCACTACTGCTGCGGGGGGGTGAAAACAGATGTGGCTGGCCGGACAACGATTAAACGCCTGTATGCGATAGGGGAGACGGGCTCCACTGGCCTGCATGGAGCGAACCGCCTGGCCAGCAACAGCCTGCTGGAAGCTATGGTGGTCGCGGAAAACGCGGTCGCGGCCGCGGTCAGTGGGCCGGAACGGGACTATCCCTTTAACGCGGCGGACATCCCGGACTGGTTCAGCGGCGCCGCCGTGGATTCTGACGATGCGATTGTCATCGCCCACAATTGGGACGAAATTCGGCGGTTAATGTGGAGCTATGTGGGTATTGTGCGCACGGACAAACGCTTGGAACGGGCGAAAAACCGGATCCGTCTGCTGCGCAATGAAATTGAAAAATACTATTGGGATTTTATTATCACGGGCGACTTGGTGGAATTGCGCAATATCGCTTCGGTGGCGGAAATGATTATTGACTGCGCCATGACCCGCCGGGAAAGCCGGGGACTTCACTTTAATCTGGATTGTCCGGAAACCAATGGAGACATCGGCAAAGACACTGTGTTGCGGCGGCCCACCCGCGCGGAAATCTGGAGCGAGTAATCCGCGATATTCACCAAGGGGGCATGCATTCCCCGTCTTTATGGAAGTCACTCTTTACCACAATCAGCGCTGGCTTCATTTCACCGATCCGGTCCGGGTGCTGCGCGCCCGTCAACTCGATGAGGTGATTCCGTGCTTGGAAGAGGCCGAACGGTCCGGATTATTCGCCGCCGGGTTTATCGCCTATGAAGCCGCCCCGGCTTTCGACACTGCCTTGACGGCCTATCCGCCGGGGGTTTTCCCTCTGTTGTGCCTGGGACTGTTTAGGTCCCCCTGTGTGTTGACTGAATGCCCGGCCGGGTCGGGACATCACCGTGTCGGAGAGCTCTGTCCGTCCGTGACCCGTGAGGCGTTCGGGGCCGCGATTGATGAGATAAAACGCCACATCGCCGCCGGGGCCACATACCAAGTTAATTACACTTATCGCTTGAGGGGAGCATTTACCGGTGACGCCCGGGCTTTTTTCCGGGCGTTGGTGGAGGATCAGCGGCTGGAACATGCCGCCTTTGTGGACACGGGGGATTACGCGGTCTGTTCCGCGTCGCCGGAACTGTTTTTCCAACGGGAAAATGGTGGAATCATCTCCCGGCCAATGAAAGGGACCGCCCGCCGGGGGCTCACATGGGCGGAAGATCGCCGTGTCGCTGAAAGCTTGCGTCATTCAGAAAAAGATCGGGCTGAGAATGTCATGATTGTGGATATGATCCGCAATGATATTGGCCGCGTCGCCCGCCCTGGAACGGTTCATACACCGGCCCGCTTCACCATTGAAAAATATCCCACAGTCTGGCACATGACATCCACTGTGACGGGTGATTCAGACGCGTCAGTGACTGATATTTTGAAGGCGCTGTTTCCCTGCGCCTCGATCACTGGCGCCCCGAAGGCGAAAACGATGGAAATTATCCGCGGCCTGGAAACGTCCCCCCGGAATGTCTATACTGGAAGTGTCGGCTTCATCGCGCCGACAGGGGACGCGTGCTTTAACGTGGCGATTCGAACCGCCTTGATTGACCGGCGGCGCCAGCGGCTTGAATTTGGCGTTGGCGGTGGAATCGTCTGGGATTCTGAAGCGGACGCTGAATTTGAGGAGACCGTGACCAAAGCCTGGGTACTGACTCAGCCGCGGCCCGCCTTTGATTTGCTCGAAACCATGCTTTACGAACCTGGGAAAGGTGTCTTTCTTCTGGACCGGCATATGGACAGGCTCAGCCGGTCAGCGGACTATTTCGGCATTCCTGTTAACGCCGCGGCGATTAGGAAAACGGTTTTGACGGCCTGTGAAAACGCCTTGGAAGGGGCGTTGAAAGTCCGCCTTCTGGTATCAAAAAGCGGCGCTGTCACAGTTGAAACAGCTTCCTTCACCTCCCGACAATCGCTGTCGCCGGGAGCGGTGAAAATCAAGGTGTGCCTGGCGCTCCGTCCCGTGAATTCCCGGGACGTGTTTCTTTACCATAAAACCACCCGCCGCCAAGTCTATACCAACGCGCTGGCCGCCTGCCGCCAGGCGGGTGAAAAAGACCAAAAAGGTTTAACGGGGGCTCTTGCGAATCACGAAAGAACCCGCCGCGAAAAAGCCGTTGGCCGGTCGGATGATGTGATCCTTTGGAATGAACGGGGCGAAGTCACGGAAAGTTGCGTCGCCAATGTGGTGATTCAGCGGGACGGACGGTTGCTGACACCGCCGGTCGCGTCCGGGTTGCTGGGCGGCGTGTTCCGGGAACACTTGCTGGCTCAAGGAAAAATAACGGAAGCGGTCGTCACTGTGGAGGCGCTGAAAACAGCGGACAAAATTTTTCTAATCAATTCCGTCCGCCGGTGGCGCGACGCGGTGTTGGTGGATGCGTAAGTGGATCACCTGAGCTGTCTTTCCCAGAGAACTTCTTGACAGCCAAGCCAGACACAATATAGTATGCATAGTTTTGAATATTCATAATGTTGCATATTTGCGGCAAAAAGATGAAATCACTGAGTATGGAAAAGGTGCAGGACCGCGCGCAATTGCTTAAAAGCCTGGGACATCCGGTTCGCCTGGCGTTGCTGGCCGAGTTGGCGCGAGGCCCGAAGTGTGTAACAGATATTCGCGACCTGCTCGCAGTCGCCCAGCCAAGCGTCTCGCAGCATTTATCGGTGCTGCGGCAGATGGAACTTGTGGACTGCCACGAGGACGGGAATGTTCGCTGTTACTACATCCTGCGCCCCGCCCTTGTCCGGGATCTGCTTCACTTCGTTATTTCGGAATACCCAAAAGAACCGCAATCACCGGTCGCTGTTCGAAAGGCGGGAACCAAAAGAGCGCGAAAAGAATCCCGGTAGTTGCGAAACAAATAGAACAGGATTCGTATCATGAAGGGTGCGACAATTATTGCCAGAAGTCTCGAGGAACTCGGCGTTGAGTGCGTGTTCGGCTATACCGGGGCGGCGATTCTGCCGGTGATGGACGAGCTGGGTAAAAGTTCGATCAAGATCGTTGTCAATGCGAACGAACAGTGCGCCGCGTTCAGCGCCGCCGGATATTCGCGTTCGACCGACCGGGTCGGGGTGGCCATTGTCACCTCCGGCCCGGCCATCACCAACGCGCTGACCGCCGTGGCCGATTCGTACGCCGACGGTATCCCGCTGGTGGTCATCGCCGGACAGGTTCCGGAGCATAAGATCGGGACGGACTCGTTTCAGCACATCGATGTGGCCTCCGTCTTCGGTCCCACCGCCAAGCATGTGGTTTCGGTCACGAGCATCGGCAATATCGAAGCGGTCATCAAGGATGCCTACTTCCTGGCAAAGGCAGGCAAGCCGGGGCCTGTCGTCATCGATCTGCCGATCAACCTCCAGCAAAAGGCCAATTTCCACCAGGGCGGCGGCATCGACCGTTTCGCCCGGGTGTACGAGGACGAGGCCCACCTGTCCGACGCCCAGTGCGCGCGCTTTTTCGACTTGCTGGCCGAAGCCCATCGGCCGCTTCTCTACCTGGGCGGCGGGCTCAATTCCACCCGGGGCAGCGCCGCCATCCGCCGGTTCAATGCCCGCTTCGGCATTCCGTCGGTGAACACCCTCATGGGCAAAGGGGTGGTCGACGAGACCGACCCGGCCGCCCTGGGGCTGCTCGGCATGTTCGGCACACCCTACGCCAACAAGATCATCCAGGACAACGACTTCTTCTTCGCTGTCGGCGTGCGCTGGGATGACCGGGTGGCCGAAAAGGTCGGTTTCGCGATCCATGCGAAGATCGCGTACATCGACACCAACCCGCGGAAGATGCACCAGATTCGCGAAGAGCGGCGACCCGACTTCACATTCCTCGGCGATGCCGCCACGGCGCTCGACGATCTGACTGGCTATGCCGAGCGTCATGACATATGCACAGATATTGGCGACTGGATCGGCCATGCGGTGAATCTGAAGCGTTCCTGGCCGCTGGCTTATCGGCGCGACGGCGACCGCATCCAGCAGGCGGAAGTGCTGGACCAGCTCAACGAACGCCGGACGGACGATATGATCTTCACGACCGGTGTCGGCAACCATCAGCTGCTCGCGGCTCAGTATCTGCGCATGAAGCAACCGAAGCGGTTTCTCACATCCGGCAGTTTCGGCACGATGGGATTCGGGATGCCGACAGCCGTCGGCGCCTGTTATGCCAACCCCGACGCGCGGGTTATTGTGATCGACGGGGACGGCAGTTTTCGCATGAACATGGGGGAGATGCACACCATCGGGACGCTCGATCTACCGATCAAGATTCTGTTGTTGAACAATCACAGCGACGGCATGGTGCGGAATCTCGAAGATGTCGCCTATGGTGGACGGCATTCAGCCACTGAACGACCGCGCGACACCAACTTCGCGGCGATGGCGAGACTCTGCCATTTCCACTTTGCGGAACGGGTTAAGCAACGCGATGTCCTGCCGGAGATGATGGATGCCTGGCTGACCGCCGAGGGACCCGCAATGCTCGAAGTTCTCACGGACATCGAGGAGGTCATCTACCCGGTTGTCCGCCCCGGCTCATCGTACGCCGACATGGAACTCGGTCCCTACATTTGTGAGTTTTGAGTTCTCGAGAACTCAGAACTCGGAACTCAGAACTCAAGGAACTGTCCCATGAAGCTTGGCATGATTATCACCCAGACCGACCCCGAAACCGTGTTCAACGCGCTGCGCCTGGCGCAATACAGCCTGGAGCAGGGCGACGAGGTCCGTATTTTTCTGTCGGGCCGGGGTGTCGACATCGACAAGATCGAGGATGCCACCTTCAACGTGAAGAAGCAAGCACAACAGGTGCTCGATGCGGGCGGCGAATTCCTGGCCTGCGGCACCTGCCTGAAACTGCGCAACTCCGAAGGCTCGGAGATCTGCCCGCTGTCCACGCTCAAGGACCACTACGAAATCGTCCGCGATTCGGATCGGCTGATCACCGTCTGACGGTCATGAGTACACGATTCGACGCCATCGCCAGCGACTACGACGCCTGGTACGACCAGCCTGTGGGGCGGGCCATCCTGGCGGCGGAGCTGGACTGCCTGCGGCGGGTTGTCGGCACCTGTCATGGACGCTGGCTCGAAGTCGGCGTGGGAACCGGCCGTTTCGCCGCCGGTCTCGGAATCGGTGAGGGCATCGATCCCGCCGAAGGGATGCTCCGGATCGCGGCCCGCCGTGGCGTGCGCACCTATCTTGGAACGGCGGACAGTCTGCCGTTCCCGGATGGCGGCTTTGACGGTGTTCTGCTGGCTCTGTCACTGTGCTTCATCGACGAACCGGCGGCGGCGCTTAAGGAATGCCGCCGGGTGCTGACGGAAACCGGTGTGTTGCTCGTCGGCATTGTCCCCGCCGACAGCCCGTGGGGGCGGCTTTACGCGCGGAAGAAGGCCGAGGGCCATCACATCTACGCCGCGGCCACCTTCCGCACCGTCCAGGAGACGGTCGATCTGGCCGAGGCCGCCGGTTTCCACTTGCTGCGCGCCGCCAGCACGCTCTTGTGGGCACCGGATGAACCGGCCGAGTCGCACCCAGGCGTTGAAAACGGCGCTAACCCTCGGGCGGGCTTCGTCGCCCTGGCATTTGCCGTTCACGCTATGACGAGGGCAGAACCGTAGCGCGTGGACGGCTATTGACATTCATTAATCTTTTTAAAACAACTTATATCGTGTTGCATCGTAAAACTCACGGGTTAGCTTAAAGTCCAACATCCGAACGCTCCCTTACTGCCGGAAGAACATGATAGAGCGACATTTTGACATCCCATTTGTGTCGCAGCTGGCTCTGCGTGAAAAGCAGATCCAGCAAAACTACCGGCCTCCCATTGCCATCCACAAGTGGTTTGCCCGTCGCCCGGGAACATTATTCCGCGCACTCATGTTGTCCGAGTTCGTTGATTCTCCCTTGCGCGAGTCTTTTTATGTGAGTCACGATCTGAAGGGGCTTTGCGTTGCCGATCCGTTCATGGGGGGTGGCACGCCGCTGATGGAAGCCAATCGGCTTGGTTGCGACGTATCAGGATGCGATATCAATCCCATGTCATACTGGATTGTGCGACAGGAAATCGAGCATCTCGATTTGGGAGCCTATCGCATGGCGGCGACGGCCCTTCGCAACGCATTAGAGAAGGAGGTCGGTCATCTCTACCGCACAACCTGTGAAAAGTGCGGAAACACCGATGCGCATGTTAAGTATTTCCTGTGGGTCAAGGCCATGCCGTGTGGCAACTGCGGGAGGGAGATGCGTCTCTTTCCTGGATATTTGGTGGCCCAGGATTGTCGACATCCTCGTAACGTTTTCGTGTGCGCTGAGTGCGGTGCGCTCACGGAGTCCAAGAGCCGCACTCGTCCCGGACCATGCGATACATGTGGCGCCGCCCTCCGCCAGGAGGGGCCGGCGAAGCGGGGCCAATGCGTCTGTCCCGGGTGCTCGACGGTAAATCGCTTTCCCGATGGCGCACAAGGCCCTCCGCGTCATGCGCTGTTCGCAATTGAGTACCACTGCCCGTTATGCAAGGCTTCGCATCAAGGACGATTCTTCAAACAGCCTGATGGAAATGACAAGGCTAAGGTATGCGAGGCAACCAAAACATGGGTGGATTGCGACGCTCATTTCATTCCTGAAGACGAGATTCCCGCCGGCGATGAAACGAACAGGCTGCACCGTTGGGGTTATCGCTACTATCGTGAAATGTTCAACGAACGCCAGTCGCTTGGCCTTGAACTTAGCTGTCGGCAGATCGAGGCGGTGGGAGACGAACGTGTCCGCAATGCCTTGGCCACGAATCTTTCCGATCTGTTGCGTTATCAGAATATGCTTTGCCGCTATGATTCGATGGCTCTGAAATCTCTCGACATCTTTTCAGTCCATGGATTTCCGGTGGGATTGATCGAATGCGAGTCAAATCTCCTGGGAATACCCAACGGGCGGGTTGGCGGCAATGTGGGTAGCGGCGGCTGGTCGAATATAATCGAAAAGTACGCCAAGGCGAAGGAATATTGCGATGCGCCGTTCGAATTTAAGCATACCGGCAAGAGCAAATGTCGCGTTGAGCTTGCTGGAGAATGGATTGGTGACGATCCCAATGGCAGAACGGCGGCAAAACCGCGGCGAGTAACTCTCACCTGCGGTGACGCGGCCATGAATGGATTTACACCTGGGTCACTGGATGCGGTCCTGACCGATCCGCCTTATTTCGGCAATGTCCAGTACGCCGAGTTGATGGACTTTTGCTATGTATGGTTACGGAAGCTCATTGGTCGGACTGCGACAAACGGAGCGTTCGAGCGGGAGTCCACCCGTACCCCTGAAGAGCTAACGGGAAATGTCAATATGGGCCGCGATCTGGCGCATTTCACCGGCGGATTGTCCCGGGTGTTTCGCCAAATGAGTGATGCCTTAAAACCAGGGGGACCATTAGCCTTCACTTATCACCACAATGATATTCGTGCCTACTATCCGGTCGCCACGGCAATTCTTGATGTCGGCCTTGTCTGTTCGGGTTCTGTGCCATGCCCCGGAGAAATGGGCGCGTCGATTCATATAAGTGGTACGGGATCGTCCATTGTCGACACGGTTTTCGTGTGTCGGTCCACCGGCACCGTCCCCAGGCATTGTGTCACAAAGGATCCGAAACTGATTGCCGCGCTTGTCATTGAAGATATGGACAAACTCCGCCTGGGCGGTGTGAAGCCAACCGAGGGAGACACCCGTTGCGTGGCTTACGGGCACATAGTACGTCTGGCCGTCTGGTATCTCCGCAAGGACTGGGATGCGAACGCTCCACTGAACGAGAGAATCGGCAGAGTGGCAGAGTGGATAGACAGAGTGATCGGCGGTGTTGGGGCAGTATTGAGTCACCTGAATGATGAAAGCGCTTTGAAACCCGTCCAGCAATGGCTGACATTACAAGAATCACAGGCGACATATGGGTCACAAGAACATGACATTTCCTTTTGAAGTCAGTGCAGGTGAACTGAGTACACATCCCGACCTGTATGTGGATTCGGTTTTTGCCTGCCTTGAGTCCGAGTTCCTTGTCCTTCCCCGTGGTTCCGGTTTCGTTGACTATGGGGTCTTCGAGGCTGGCTATGAGGCGCTCAAGCGGGTGAGTGAAGGATTCTCGATACTTGATCCTGACAAGCTTCTGCCCGTCGTGCAGCGTACACCTGTCGCTCTTGTCGTTCTTCGGGCCATGCTTGGTTTTACGCCTCCTGAGTTGGCCTATGTGACGACCCAACGGACGGGAGTGACGGTCAGCCAGAGTGCCGTCCGGACGCTTGATCGTAAGGCGCGAATGGAACCGAACGGGCGGCTGGCGGACAAGGGGCTGACTGGCGAGAGGCTTGCGGCGTTGGTGAAAGCCGCCTGCGAGTTACTAAACGAAGGCGCACCGGAAACCGATGAAGACAAGATTCATCGCCTCGACAAGGCCGACACGCGGGGAGGCCTTGATGCGTTGCGTGGCATGTCAGAACGGGGGATGCCCTACGCAATGGTGCTTTATGAGCGCTTTCTGGGGCGCCCCTTTGCTGGACACCGCGATTCAGTTAGTGATTTGGTTGGTGACAGCCTTGAATCGGCTATCGAAGAAGTGCTGCACAAGGCAGGTGTCAGTTTTCGCAAGACCAAGAGAGCTGAACGTATTGACGGTTTCGATCAAGCTCCGGATTTTATCATTCCCAGCGAATTCAACCCGCAGATTGTCATTGAAGCAAAACTCACTGAGGATGACGGCACAGCCCGCGACAAAGTCGCCCGCATTCAACGCCTTGACACATTGCGCCGCGACGGACAGCCTGACCGGATACCCAAATATGAATTAGTCGCCTGTATCGGCGGACGAGGGTTTGGTGTCCGTCGAGAGGATATGAAGCGTCTTCTGTTTGCGACTGATGGAAAGGTTTTCACGCTTAAAACCCTTGGTCGGCTGATTACTTGCACCCGGATAGCTCAATTTGCGTCCAGATCCCCATCTGGGAGCGACACGTAGCATTTGAGCTTTTTTTGACCCCTGGACATATCAGCATTACTGTATTTCAATCCACTTTCAATCAATTAAGAGATGAACCCTTGATCAGCAGGTTGAGCAGGCCCTACAGCTGTGGGGCAGCGAAGCGTCAAACCAGGAACTGCGGCGGAATTTAATTCCGCGTCGCTCGGCGGGGTGGCTTTCTCTGGGGCTTTTTATCGCCTTCACTCCGACTATTCCCTTCCAGATGTTCCTCTGCACAGCAGGGGCTTTGCTGTTCCGCATGAATTTGCCGATTGCCCTGATCGCCTGCTGGATCACGAATCCGGTGACCGCTTTTCCTATTTACATGACGGGTCGGCGGCTGGGCAAATTCATTTTTTCGGAGACACCGGTTCTGTTTTCCGCGTTGGACCTTTTTAATCTTGAGGGTCGTGGGAGGAAGATTATCGAGGAAAGCATTTATGTCTGGACCGGCTGCCTTGTTTTTTCACTGGGGGCCAGCCTTGCCGGCAATTTTTTCGTGCGTCTGGCCGCCGTCATTCTCAGGCAGCTGCGCAAAAAAAAACGCCCTGACAAGAGATCCGTCCGGAAAGGGGTGAGGTTAAAATTAACAGCACGAGTGCCCGGCCAGGCTCTTGATCGGGGAGATTCCGCCCTTCAGGGGGTCACTGCATATAGGGTTTGTCCTACTTTTTGTTTTTATCGGGGCACGAAATTCAACGCAGGTGGCACGCCCTTCTAAATGTGATCGAGATTAGGGCGAATGTAGGGAAAATCCGCACAACCTTACTCGTTTGCCCTAATCTTTCCCGGGAAGTCTTTGCGCCTTGGCGAGAGAAAAAATCAGCCTGCGCAATGTTGATCGCCATGCCACGCGCGTGACATTAAATCGCCGGACAAGACCTTGCTATCCGCATTTTTAAAGCTATATTGTACCAACTGGTCGGTAAAATATAAGGTGGACATTTTGACCTATGGCAAAGCATCGGACAACCCGGGATCGGCTGATTGATGCAGCGTACGAGTTGGCGCGCCGAAAGGGTTTCGACCGCACGTCGATAGCAGAGGTCATGGAGGCAGCCGACGTGGGCAAGGGGTCGCTGTACCACCACTTCCCCGACAAGGACAGCCTCGGCCTGGCGGTGCTCGAGCGGGATCGGGAGGTGTTCATGGCCATGATCGACGGCTGCCTGGCCGCCTCGACGCCGCTGGAAGGGCTCGACCGTTTCTTCACCACGGCGCTCGAAAAGCACCGTGAGGCGAGGTTTGTCGGAGGCTGTCTCTGGGGCAATACGGCCCTGGAGATGAGCGACTCGAACCCGGCTTATGCGCGGCTGGTGACTGCCGTGTTCGATGAGTGGATCGGGAAAATCGCCGACACGATCCGCACCGCTCAGGATACCGGCGTGATTCGCGATGATTTCCCGGCGGTCGACCTCGCACGGTCGGTCGTGGCCACGATCGAGGGCGGCATCATGCTGTCACGGCTGACCAAGGAAGAGGCACCCCTGCGTGCCAGCCTGGCATCGCTTCGGGCGATGCTGACGGCGTCCGCCCCCCAAAGCACGGCTTCCGGCGAAGCGCAGACGCAGCGAGAACCGATACAAGCAACAGGAGAACGATGATGAAGATACTCGGCATCTCAGGAAGCCCCCGCAAGGGATCGACAACGGATCAACTGGTGCAGGCGGTTCTCGCCGGTGCGGACGGTTGCGACACCGAGTTCGTGTCGCTTTCGGGCAAGCGGATCGGCCCGTGCATTGCCTGTCTGAGGTGCGTCGAGGACAACGTCTGCAAAGTGAAGGACGACATGGCTGATCTGCGGCCGAAGATCGCCGAGGCCGATGCGTATGTGATCGGCGGAGCGAACTACTACTCGATGCTGAACGGCCTGACGCACACATTTCTCGAGCGCTTCTACCAGTTCCGGCACCGGGAGGGGAAGACTCTCGCCGGGAAATTGGGGGTGGCCGTCGGGGTCGGCGGCAGTAACGGCGATCCCGTGACAGCGAACGTGAAGAGCTTCTTCCAGTACAATCAGATCGATTGTGTGGGAGAGGTTTCAGCGCAGGGACCGGCCTGCTGTTTCACCTGTGGCTATGGCGAAGACTGCAAGGTCGGGGCCATCCACATGTTCTTCGGGCCGGGCACGAAAATCACACCGGAGATCACGCCCTCTCTTGAGAAACAGACGGATGTGCTCGAGACGGCTCGTGCACTGGGCGGGGCGCTTTCCCGGCGGCTGCGTGAGTTCGCGGCCGGGACATGAACGACGGCTCAACGCGAATATGCGCTGTGAGAGACCAGACTGAACAACACAACACGGAGGTACAGACATGCATACGCAAATCATCGCGTCGGCGGCTCTGGGGCTGCTGATTGCCGCAGGTTCCACAGCATCCGCAAGGGAGCCGGAAACCGCCCCCCCGGTCCCGGCATCTGCGGCGGATGTCAGGCCGTTGCTCATTGGAGCATCCGTGCCTGAAGTGACGCTGCGAACGGCAGATGGAAAAGCCTTTGATCTCGGCGCTGCCGCGTCCCGGAAACCGGCCATACTGATCTTCTACCGGGGCGGCTGGTGCCCTTACTGTAGCCTGCACCTTGGCCAATTGCAGGAGGCCGAAGCCGACCTGGTCAAGCTGGGGTATCAGATCCTGGCCGTCAGTCCCGACCGCCCCGAGAAGCTAGCCGAAAGTGTTGAAAAGGGCAAGCTGAGCTACACCCTCCTGTCGGACGCGGCGATGGACGCGGCCAAGGCATTCGGGATCGCCTTCAGGGTTGATGACGCGACGGTGGAGAAGTACAAGGGCTATGGCATCGATCTGGAAGCGGCCTCCGGGCAAGACCACCACCTGCTGCCGGTACCGGCCGTATTTATTTTAGGCACCGACGGCAAAGTCAAGTTCGTCTATGTCAATCCCGACTACAAGACGCGTCTGAGTGCCGATGTGTTGCTGGCGGCCGCCCGCGCTTCTCTGGAAGAACCGCGACAGAATTCTAACGGAGGTGGCAAATGAGCATGGTTGGCATTATCGGCGGATCGGGGCTGGACGATCCCCGCTTTTTTGAAAATCCGCGCGAGGTGAAACTGGACACCCCCTATGGGGCACTGTCTTCGCCATTGCGCTGCGGAAAGCTGGACGGTCGGGACGTGGTGCTGCTGGCCAGGCACGGCCGACACCACGAGATTCCGCCGTCGCAGATCAACAACCGGGCGAACATTTGGGCGCTCCGGGAGGTCGGCTGCAGCCATATTCTGGCGACCGCCGCCTGCGGCTCGCTCCGGGAAGAAATCGGTCGCGGTGTCATTGTTCTTCCCGATCAGTTCATCGATTTCACCCGTCATCGGGCCGTGACCTTTCATGACAGGTTCGAGCCCGGCGCGGAGAACGCCCGCCATTGCCCGATGGCCGATCCCTTCGACCACGAACTGCGACAGATCATCCTGACGGCTGGCGGACACCTTGGCATCCCTGTCAGGGACGGCGGTGTCATTCTGACAATTGAAGGCCCCCGCTTCTCCACCCGGGCGGAGTCGCGCATGTTCCGCGTCTGGGGCGCTGACTTGATTAACATGACGGTCGCGCCCGAAGCTATCCTGGCAAACGAACTGGGTCTGCCCTACGCGGTCATCGCGGTGGTCACTGATTTCGACAGTTGGCGGGAGGGCGAACCGCCGTTGCGCGTGGACGAACTGCTGTCGGTTTTCGGCGACAACGTCGGCCGCGTCACCCGGCTGATTCTGGACGCGGCGCCCGGAATTGCCGACACCGAAACACTGAACACCGAACACTGCCGCGTGATCCCCTCAGAAAACGCGGGCTGCGCAACCCCGACCAGCCGCCTTCGCCAAGGCTAGGGCGTGTCGGGTGACCACTGACCACCGCTCGAAATAGAAAGGAGTTTGCATGAGTCAACGAACCGGATACCATAAGAGCCCCCCGCCGACGGCACCCTGCCACCGCGCCGACGACGACTGGCTGCGGACTTCGGCAGGCGAAAAACGGGGGTATATTGATCCACGCCGCCTGCGCGAGCTCTGGTTCCACACGGGCACGGCGTGCAATCTGCGTTGTCCCGACTGTTTCGAGCATGCCGCACCGGGCGACCAGCGTCTCGACAGTGTGAAGCTGGGCGATGTGACCCCGTTCATCGATGAAGCGGTGGCGCTGGGTGTCGAGAAGTTCTCCTTCACCGGCGGCGAGCCGTTTGTGGTGCGGGACATCATTAGCATCCTCGATTACGCCCTCGATTTCCGTCCCTGCCTGGTGCTGACCAACGGCACGCAACCCCTCAGAAAGCGATTTGACGAGGCGCGTCCCCTGAGCCACAAATCAAACGGCCTGTCGTTTCGTGTCAGCCTCGACTACCCGGACCGGGAGCGGCACGACGCGGGACGCGGCGCAGGCATGTTCGACCTGGCTCTGGACACCCTCGGTGATCTTCATCGGCACGGCTTTCACGTTTCCGTGGCGCGGCGGCACGAGGATGATGAAGATACTGACGCGGTCACGGCGGCCTATCGCCCCTTTTTCGCCGCCGCGGGCCTGCCGGCCGACACCCCGGTGATTTCCTTTCCCAATCTCGAACGGGCCGACACCCCCGAGATCACCGAGAATTGCATGACCACCTACCACACCCCGGAAAGCTGCGAAACGTTCATGTGCGCCTTCAGCCGCATGGTGGTCAAGCAGCACGGTCGCATGCGGGTGTATGCCTGCACTCTGGTCGATGACAACCCATTCTACGACCTCGGCAGCTCGCTGGCGGAAACGGCCAAGACGCGCGTATTGCTTGGGCATCCCCGCTGCTTCGCCTGTTTCGCCGGGGGCGCATCCTGTAGCGAGTTGTAGGGAAACACTGACCACCAACGAGGAACGACATGACGATGACTGACAACAAACCAACCACCGCCGTCAAGTCCGCGGTGAAAGATTTCACCAGTGGCCTGGCCTGCTCGCAGGCCGTGCTGGCGGCTTTTGCCGAGCGCTACGGATTAAGTCGTGGGCATGCCTTGCGTCTGGCCGCCGCCTTCGAGGGCGGTACCGGCATGCGGGCCGACACCTGTGGTGCCCTGATCGGTGTCTATCTTGTCCTCGGCCTGGAATACGGCGGCATCGATCCCAAGGACGTGGACGCGAAACAGACCACCGTGCGGAAGGTCAACGAAGCGACACGCTTGTTTCGGGAGCGCAATCAGGACAGGCTGACCTGTCGTGACCTGCTTGATTGTGATATCTCCACGTCCGACGGCTTGGAAAAGGCGCTGAAAAAACGTTTGTTCGCACGCCGCTGCCCCCGTTTCGTGTGCGACGCCGTGCTAATCGCCGAAGAGCTGCTGGACAAGAGTGAGCTATGCGACGTGTCGCAGCCTGGGCAGTCCGAAGATGAAAAGTGAAACCGTAAATGGATGAGGGCACAAGTATGAATACCAGGCACATAATAAACTGGACCGCGAAAACGGCAAGAAGGGGTAGGGGGGCGCTGCTGATGTCAGTTGTCTTCATGGCTCCGACTCTGGCTGCCGCCGATTTCGACCACAGCCATTCGGCCTACGACGCTGTCCTCAAGGCGCACGTAGCGGAGGGACGCGTCGACTACCGGGCGCTTAAGTCCGCCCCTCGGGCCTTGAACGATTATCTGGCGAAACTGGCACGGGTATCCGAGAAGCAGTTCCGGGATTGGTCGAAGGATCAGCAATTGGCCTACTATTTCAATCTCTACAATGCCGCGACCCTCAAGTTGATCGTGGACCACTATCCGGTTGACAGCATCAAAGACATCGGCGGGTGGCTCAAGGGCCCTTGGGATCAGCAGGTGGTGCGGCTGTTCGGCGGGACGATCACCCTGAACAATCTGGAGCACGACATTCTGCGGAAGAAGTATGACGAGCCCCGCCTGCATCTGGCGCTTGTCTGCGCCGCCAGGGGCTGCCCGCCGTTGCGTGCGGAGGCCTACACGGCTGAAGAGCTTGACAAGCAGCTCGACGACCAGGCACGGATCTATCTGGCCAGTCAAGCCGGATTGCGTATCGACCGCCGCCAGGGTGTCGTCTACGTCTCCGCGATCTTCAAGTGGTACGGCGAGGATTTCGTCGGCAACTACACACCGCGCGTCGGCTTCCCGGGACTCGCCAAGACCGAACGGGCGGTGGCGGGCTTCTGCGCCCGCCACGTGTCGGATGCCGACCAAAAATATCTCAAAAAGGGCGGCTATAAAATCAAGTACCTGGACTACGACTGGTCTCTGAACACTGAACAGCCGCCTTCGCCAAGGCTACGGCGTGCCAGGCTGAACACCGAACACTGAACACTTTTCAAGGAGTCCCTCATGTCTGAACCAACAAACAAACCCCGAATTCCCGTCTGGCTGAAAGCGGTCATCGCCGTCGTGGCGATCGGCGGCGTGCTCACCGCAGGCAGTGTGTTCGACTTTCAGGGCCGCCTGCACGGCCTGCTGCACTATATCGAGGAATTGGGTGGTCCGGGCTACGCAGTCTTTCTAGGCGTATATGTCGTGGCCTGTGTGTTTTTTATTCCCGGTTCACTATTGACACTCGGTGCGGGGGCGATCTACGGCGTTGTCACTGGCTCGATTCTCGTCTCGGTTTCATCGACCGTCGGGGCGACGGCGGCCTTCCTGGTCGGGCGCTATCTGGCGCGCGACTGGGTGGCGAAGAAAATTCAGGCCAACGCGAAGTTCGCGGCCATCGACACTGCCGTCGGTCGCGAAGGCTGGAAAATCGTCGGACTCACCCGGCTCTCGCCGGTGTTTCCCTTCGCTCTGCTCAACTACGGCTACGGCCTGACCAAGGTCCGGCTGCGCGACTATATCCTGGCGTCCTGGATCGGGATGCTGCCGGGGACGGTCATGTACGTCTATGTCGGATCATTGGCCAAGTCGCTGAGCGCGGTCGGTGCGGATTGCGCGGACTGTGAGCGCGGCGCGCTTCAGTGGATTCTGTACGCCGCGGGTTTGCTGGCCACCGTCGCGGTCACCGTGGTGGTCACCCGCGTGGCCCGCCGGGCGCTGAAGGAAAAGGTGGCGGATTAGGAAAACACTGACCACTACCATGCTCCATCCCGGAATTATCATTTTACTGATCTGTCTGTTTCTGCTGCTGGTCATCGCCGCCGAGCATGCCGCACGACGCTGGTCGCTCCCGGCACCTACCTGGTTGCTGCTGGCTGGCCTGGCGTATGGCTTGGCTGGTCGGCTGGGCTGGGGATCGCTGCCCGCCATTGCCTTTGCCCCCGATCTTGTGGTCTTCGGCTTCCTTCCCGTCCTGATTTTCGCCGCGTCGCGGAAACTGCCGGTTCGTCCGCTGGTTGCCGAGGGAGTCGCCGTGGCCTGGCTGAGTGCCGCCGGCCCCCTGATCGGGATGGTGCTCCTGGCAGTTCCCCTGGTCGTTATCGGCCGCTGGCCGTGGTCGCATGCGCTTCTCTTCGGGGTGGCGCTTTCACCCACCGACCCGCTGGCCGTCGGCGCCATGCTGAAGAAGCAGCGTGCGCCTAAACGGCTTGCCATCCTTATTGAGGGCGAATCCCTGTTCAACGACGCGCTGGCCGTGGTCCTCTTCTCCCTCCTGGCTGGTTCGGTGGTGGGGAGTTCGGAATTCAAGCTCGGCGCAACGCTGAGCGGGATAGGTTACTCGCTCTTCGGCGCCATCGTCCTGGGCGGCGCAGCGGGAGGGATCGCGGGGGCGCTGCTCCGCTGGTGGCATGATCTGCACGACCGCTTTGTCGGTGCCATACTTCCACTGATTCTCGTGTACGGCGTGTTCGCCCTCGCTCATAGTGTCCTGCACGTCTCAGGGGTGGTGGCCGTGGTGGTCTGCACCCTTGTCCTGGGCGGGATGCATACGCATTGCCATGACCCGACCGATATGCAGAAACGTGCCGACAACTTCTTCGACGACTTCTGGCAGTTCCTGGACACACTGGCCGGGGCCATCCTGTTCTTTGGGTTGGGGGCGATGGTCGGTCGCCACGAATGGCGCCTGCCCTGGATCCTCGTCCCGGCTGTCTGCGCCCTGTTGCTGATTTCCCGTGTCGCGACCGTGTATCCGCTGGGGGTCATCGCCCGACTGACACGCCAGCGACTGCCGATGAACTGGCGGCACGCGCTGGCGGCCAGCGGGCTGCGCGGCGCGCTGTCGGTGGCGCTGCTCCTGTCCTTGCCGGCCGACTACGAACGCCGCACCGCCATGATCTGTCTGGCGTTCGCGCTCGTGCTGTTTTCGCTGGTCGCATACCTGGTGACAGCAACGTTTTTTTTGAGCGGATTGGACTTCGAGGCAGAGGAAAAACGATGAGATGAAACGCACGATTCTCAACATCCCGATGGTTAGTGGCAGTCAGAAACGGTCTGCAAAAGTCCGATTGGATCTGAATTCGGCGAGGTGGTGTCGGGCGTGCCTGCTGGTCGGCCTGCTTGCGCTGGCGGCGCATGCCGACGAAAAGAAAGCAGGAGACTTTCACGAGGATTTTTCCAATTTGGATGCCTGGAAGCCGTTGACTTTTCCCAAAATCGAGCGGCATTCCAGCTATTCCATTGTTAAGAAAGATGGTGCCAGTGTCTTGAAGGCCTCCGTCTTCGGCGAAAAACCTCCGCGCAAGGCCTATCTGGCCATTATGAGCGATGCGGACAACACCGGCGAAAAAGCCATCGGATTCATCGACGACATCGAACTCGCACCAAAACCATCGAATCCCGACCCCTGACCCCTGAACACTGAACACTGAACACTGAACAGCCGCCTTCGCCAAGGCTACGGCGTGCCAGGCTGAACACTTCCAAGGAGCCATAGCATGACTGAACACATCGACATTTCCCCCATGGATCGGCACAACAAAGCGCTGTTGGCCCATGCGCATCCCGATGGCTGGCGGAACCCGACCCCGACCGGGCGCTACAACATGGTGGTCATTGGCGGCGGCACGGCCGGACTGGTGACCGCCGCGGGCGTGGCCGGACTCGGCGGCAAGGTGGCGCTGATCGAACGCCAGTTCCTCGGCGGCGACTGTCTCAACTTCGGCTGTGTGCCCAGCAAAGCCCTGATCGCCGCGGCGCGGACCGCTGCGAACACCCGTCGGGCGGACCACTATGGTATCGAGCCAGGCACCGGCGATGCGGATTTCGCAGCGGTCATGGAGCGGGTGCGGCGCATTCGCAGCGAGATCAGTGAGCACGACTCCGCGACGCGCTTCCGCGATCTGGGTGTGGACGTGTTCATCGGCGATGCCGCCTTCACCAGCCCGGACACCATCGAAGTGGACGGCCAGGAACTGCGCTTCGCCAAAGCCTGCATCGCCACTGGTGCCCGCGCGCTGCGCCCGGACATCGAGGGACTGGAAGCCGCCGGATTCCACACCAATGAAACTATTTTCTCACTGACCGAACGGCCCCGCCGCTTGGCCGTTTTAGGTTCCGGGCCTATCGGTTGCGAACTCGGCCAGGCGTTCGCCCGCCTCGGCAGCGAGGTGACCATCATCGAGATGGGGTCCCAGTTTCTCGGCAGGGAAGACCGCGATGCCGCCGAGATCGTGGGCAAGGCGTTCATGGCTGACGGCATCCACTGCCTGCTCGATGCCCGTGTGCTGCGCGTGACCCGCGATGAGGCGGGTAAGCATATTCACGTTGAGACACCTGATGGCGAGCGGGTGGTTGAGGCCGACGACATTCTGGTCGGATTCGGGCGGGTACCCAACGTTGACGGGTTGGGCCTCGAAGTGGCGGGCGTGGAATATGACGCCCGGCATGGTATCCGGGTGGACGACCGGCTGCGCACCACGAACAAGCGCGTTTACGCCGCCGGCGATGCCTGCCTGCGACACAAGTTCACGCACACCGCCGATGCCGCCGCCCGCATCGTGATTCAGAACGCGCTGTTTTTCGGGCGCGCCAAACTCAGCGCTCTGAACGTTCCATGGTGCACCTACACACATCCCGAAGTCGCCCATGTCGGCATGTATCCGGCGGAGGCGGAAACGCGGGGTATTCCGACCGATACCTTCAAGGTGGAAATGAGTGACATCGACCGCGCCCGGACCGACGGCGAAACCGAGGGCTTCGTAAAAGTACTGGTCAAAAAAGGCACCGACAAAATTCTCGGCGCGACCATTGTCGCGGCCCATGCGGGCGACATGATCAGTGAAATATCCACCGCCATGGCGGCCAAGGCGGGGCTGAAGACACTCTCCGGCGTGATCCACCCCTATCCCACCCAAGCGGAAGCCATCAAACGCGCCGCCGACGCCTACAGCCGCACCCGCTTGACCCCGACGGTCAAGAAACTCTTCACCAAATGGCTCGCCTGGCAAAGGCGGTAGGACTGAACGTTGAACACCGAAAACAGGAGACCGACAATGACCCAAACACATTTCGACCAGACGGCCTTGCGAAACTACTACGGCAAGGTGCTCCAGAAGACCGAAGACCTCAAGACCAGCGCCTGCTGCTGCACAGACGAAAAGCTCTCGCCCAGGGTCAAATCCGCGCTTGCCGAAGTCAACGACGAGGTGCTCAGCCGGTTTTACGGTTGCGGCTCGCCGCTGCCGCCATTGCTGGACGGCTGCACGGTTCTCGACTTCGGCTGCGGCGCGGGCCGCGATGCCTACCTGGCCTCCCGCTTGGTCGGAGAAAAAGGCCGTGTCATCGGGCTGGACATGACCGAAGAACAGCTCGCGGTCGCCCGCCTCAATCTCGATTCCCAGATGCGGCGTTTCGGCTATGCGCAGCCCAACGTCGATTTCCGCCACGGCTTCATCGAGAATCTGGCTGCCGCCGGCGTTGAGGACGCGTCAATTGATGTCGTCATCTCCAACTGCGTCGTCAACTTGTCCCCCGACAAACGGGCCGTGTTCGCCGAGATTTTGCGTGTGCTCAAGCCCGGTGGCGAACTCTATTTCGCGGATGTCTTCTCGGGACGACGCGTGCCGGAGACGCTTCATGCAGACCCGGTTCTGCACGGCGAATGCCTGGCCGGAGCCGTCTATACCGAGGACTTCCGCCGCCTGATGCGCGACGTGGGCTGGCCTGACTTCCGCGTCACCGCTTGCCGTCGCATTGATATTGGATCCCCCGAGATTGAAGCCTGCATCGGCATGGTCGATTTCTACTCGAAAACCATCCGCGCCTTCAAACTCTCCAGCCTGGAGGATCTCTGCGAGGACTACGGGCAAATTGCGATTTACAGAGGCACCATCCCGGAATGGCCGCACTATTTCGACCTCGACGACCATCACCGGCTACTGACGGGAAAGCCCATGCTGGTCTGCGGCAACACCGCCGCCATGCTTCAGGAGACGCGCTACGCCCCGCATTTCACCGTCCATGGCGACCGCTCTGTCCACTATGGCCCGTTCGACTGCGGGCCGGCCGCGGACAAGGCTTCCGGCGGCGGGGCCTGCTGCTGATGTCCAAGATTGACAAAAACCCCAGGGAGTCCGTAAAAATGTCTGAAAACCCGATAGCTCGCAATGCCATTGCCAGCCTCAAACAGGCCGCGGACCTCATCGGCGGGCTGTCCGACACCGATTACAGTGAACCGGAAAATGCCGTGTTTGGGTATTCGGTCGGCAGCCACTTTCGCCATCTGTACGAACACTACGTGTTGTTCAGGCGCGGATGGGCGTCGGGAATGATCAACTTCGATGCCCGGGATCGCGATCCGCGATTCGAACGGGATCGCGCCTACGCCCTCGACTGTATCCGTGACATGTGTGAATGGTTGGAGCATCTGCCGGCAACCGAGGCGAACCGCGCCATTCAGGTCGCGATGGATTGCGGTGACGGGCCGACTGCCGACAACCGCTCCGGCACCACTGTCAAGCGTGAACTTCAGAATCTGGTCATGCACGACGTGCATCACTATGCGATCATCGCTATGATGTTGAAGGCGCGGAACGCAGTCCTGCCGCCAGGCTTCGGGGTGGCGCCGTCGACGCGGGCCTATCATCTTAATTAACGGGCGTGTCATGTGTACAGCGACTTGGATAATTCACGAAAACGGTTACGAGCTGTTTTTCAACCGCGATGAAAAACGGGATCGTCCGTGCGCCCTGCCCCCGCGCGTGCGACGCCTCCGGGGTGTGCGGGTTATCTGCCCCACGGACACCCAGGCCGGAGGTACCTGGCTGGCCGTCAACCAGCATGGACTCGCCGTGGGATTACTGAATCATTACCCTGAATGCCGTCCGCCCGTTCCGGAACAGCCGCGCAGCCGCGGCCAACTGGTTCTCGAAGTGGCCGCCAGCCCGTCCGCCGCCGCCGTCGAAGCGGTCTTAAGCAGGGTGAACCTGGCGGTTTATCAGCCGTTCACACTGCTGGCCCTGGCCCGGGGCGAGCCACCGGTCGCGCTCAACTGGAATGGCAAACGCATCGAACCGCGGATCCCGCCGGCGATGCCGCTCACGTCCTCGTCCTTCGCCACAGAGGCGGTGGCAGTCGCACGGCGCGCGGCGTTTGAGGATACGCCCGGCAATGCCGTCCTGTCGCCGAGCGCCGAGCGCCTCATCGCTTACCACCGGAGCCACCTGCCGAGCCGTGGACCCTACTCGGTCTGCATGCATCGCCAGGACGCGCGCACGGTCAGTTTCAGTCATATCAAAGTCACCGCCATCAAAGCCGTGTTCGAGTATGAAACCGGGCCACCTTGCCGGGCGCTATCGGTCACAACCACCAGCATAAGGCTCACGCCCCGATAAAATGACTGACCGGCAAAAGCAACCATTGACACATCACTCCGCGAGGATTCCGTGAATTGCAGGCTGAAAGCACTGACAGCGATAGGGCTCATGCTTACCGGGACGGCGGCGCTCGCCAATGACGGGGGTAAACATATGCCGCGGCTCCTGGAAATCGGACAGTCGACTTTCACGGGAGACGGCGGCTCGGTTGTCACTCTGGTTACGGCCATCGCCCTGGCCACGTTCTTCGTCAGCGAAGACTTGACCTGCATCGTCTGCGGTTTATTGGTCGCCCGGGCCACGATTCCACTGCTGCCGACGTTGACGGCGTGCCTGGTCGGCATTTGGCTTGGCGACCTCCTGCTGTATGCCGTCGGCACTCTGGGCAAGCGCGTTTTCGCCCGCCGCCCATTGCGCTGGTGGATCAGGCCGGGCGCCATCGAGGCCGGTGAACAATGGTTCGCCCGGCGCGGGTCGCTGGCCGTGTTTCTGGGGCGTTTTGTCCCTGGCGCGCGCTTGCCGACTTATGTCGCCGCCGGCGTTCTGCGCATGGCGCCGGGGCGTTTCGCCACATACACCGCACTCGCGTGCCTGGTCTGGGTGCCGCTGCTATTCATGACTTCCATACTTGTCGGCAGCGAGGCACTGGCGCTGGCTCAAGGCTACGGGCGCCTGGCCCGGTTCGCGTTGATTCCGGCCGTCATCGCGGCTTGGCTGGTGGCTCGGATTGTCCCGGGACTGCTGACGTGGCGCGGCCGTCGTCAGCTGCTCGGCGCCTGGCGCCGCTGGCGGCGTTGGGAGTTCTGGCCCCCCTGGCTGTTCTATCCGCCGGTCATCGGGTGGATTCTTTTGCTGCTGATTCGCTACCGCGGCGCGAATGTGTTCACCGCCGTCAATCCAGCTATGCCGGCCGGCGGATTCATCGCCGAACGCAAATCCGATATACTCGCGGCCCTGGCCGCCGCCGGGGCGACACCCGCCCGCTTTGCAATCATTCCCGAAGCCGCCGATAACGAGCGAGTCGCCGGAGTCAAGAACTTCATGGAAGAACAGCGTCTTGATTTTCCCCTCGTACTCAAGCCTGAGCGCGGACAGCGCGGACAGGGGGTCGAAATAGTGCGTTCCAACACGGCTCTCGCCGACTATCTGGCCCGGGTTCCAGGGGAACTGGTCGCCCAGGAATACGTCGCCGGACACGAATATGGTGTCTTCTACATTCGCCACCCTGAATCCGGACAGGGCCGCGTCTTCTCCGTGACGGAAAAAGTGTTCCCGGAACTGACGGGAGACGGCACACGGACACTGGAAGAACTGATTCTCGCTGATCCGCGGGCCGTGTGCATGGCCAGCCACTATCTGAAGGTCAACCGGAATCGGCTGGGCACCGTAGTGCCCATGGGCGAATCCGTGCGACTGGTTGACATTGGCACCCACTGCCGGGGGGCGATTTTCTTGGATGGCGGCAGACTGGTCACGCCTGGCCTTCTGGATCGTCTTGACGCGATCGGCATGGCGTACGAGGGGTTCTTTTTCGGGCGCTACGACGTGCGTGCGGAGAGTCCCGAAGCATTCTCCGAAGGCCGGTTCACTATCCTTGAACTCAATGGACTGACTTCGGAAGCGACTCACATCTATGATCCCCGGCATTCTCTGGGGTATGCGTACCGGATTCTGTTCGAACAGTGGCGCCTGGCCTTCGAGATCGGCGCCGCTAATCGGGCGCGCGGCTACCCGGTCACCGGTCTCGCGGGTCTCTGGCGCCTGTGGCGCTCTTTCCGCCGCCCTCCGGAAGTGGCATAAGCGGCTGACTCGACAACCATGCGCCAGCTTTGTTGCGGAACCCGCGCGATTTTCGGCAGTCCTTACATATACACGGCAGGATATTGATAATCGGTAACTGCTCAGGGGTGGTCAGTGTTCGGTGTTGCGCAGCCCGCGTTTCCTGAAGGGGTCACGAGGCGGTGTTCGGTGTTCAGTGTTCAGGGTGCTTTGCTGTGGAGTCGAATCGCTTTCAATGGGTCGAGAGTCGACAGGCAGCACTGCCGACATGATTTTCCCGAACACTGACCACTGAAACCTTTTGAAAATCCAAGCACTTTTGTCACCTGAGTAGTTACAATAGTTGTCACACAGACGAGGTATGACCATGAAAGCTTCAAAATATGGACTTTTGGGGGGTGTTCTCAGATCGGGTGCCATACGTTTCTCCGCCTTTGGTCTCTTGACTGCCGCGGTTTTTTTCGCGACCGGGGTATGCCGGGCCGACCGGTTGAGCTACCAATCCCTCGCGGAGGATGGTATTGTTTCGGGCTTCGGGCGCAAGCACGGCGACCCGCTGAAGCAGGTTGATCGCATTCAGCCGATCAGCCGGCCGGTTTATGTGCCCGCCCGGTCGGATCTCTACGAAAGCGATACACTCGTGGCGGGAACGCGCGTTCAAGGCACATGGCATTTCGCACCGATCAATACTCTGAACACCCGGGAAATTATCAACCACGGAGGGGATACGGCTCTCTGCTTCTGTCCGCTGGCGGGTCTGGTTGTGGCTGTTGAGGGGCAGATGGGAGTGTCGGGCCTGCTGAAGTACGACACCTTCGTGCTCTATGACCATGAGACCAAGGAACTGATTCTGCCGTTCGACCAGAAGACCTACCGCCAGAGTAAACGCCGCCCGCTGGGCGAGGTCCAGATGCTGACGTACGACGGCATGCTCCGGAACTTCCCGGATGCGAAAATCCTGGATCCCCGGAAGTACAGTCTCAAGAACCCCTACGGCAGCTATGCGACCGACCGCCGCAAGGGAATCGGCCACCCCAAACCCGGACTGGACGGCAAGACCGCCGTTGACGGAACCCGGTATCACCCCAAGGAACGCGTGCTGATCATCGGGTTTGGGGGTGCCATGCAAAAGGCCTACCCGTTCTCCGAACTGCGTCGCATGGTGCCTGCGGAAGGGGGGAGCTTCCGGGACACCGTCGATGGACAGCAGGTGGTTGTTCATTACGCGCCCGGATACGACTGGGCACGGGTAACGGATGCCGACGGACACTCGCTCAACGTCGGCTATTCCTACATCTTCGCTCTGCTTCAGCACCACCCAAGCTTTCCCCTGTTTCGCGCCGACCACTGACCACTGACCACTGGCTGTCACTGAGCGGGTGCGGCCCGGGAATCTTTCACCTCCGGAAACGTATGCTGGCAAAAAAACAGCCCTGACAACTTTGACCGCTTGACACTATCCAACCGCAACAGATATTAAGCAGTCACGATAAGTTCCCACTGATAAGATGCGGGCTTCTGCTTTCGCGCTTGAGACACTTTTAAACTGAAAATTACACGAAAACACCTGGTAGAGGAAAATATGGCAATTGGCGAACAATGACAGAGACCCTGAAAACATGGATGCCGTTGATTGCGGTGGCGTTGTTCGCATTGCTGTTCGCGGCGGAGCGCCTGCGCCCCCTGCGGCAGACGACGCGTTCCGCGCGGGGGCGTCTGGTGACGAACGGCGTGGTGGTGGCACTGGCGCTGGGGGTTGGCGCCGTCACCGTCGCGCCGACTACCATGGCGTTACTTGCCTGGACGCGATCTGCCGAGTTAGGATTGTTGCACGTGCTTGCTCTGCCCGCGCCTCTGTCTGTGGCGGCCGGCATTCTCCTGCTGGATCTGAGTTTCTACTGGTGGCACCGGCTCAACCATGTCTGGCCTCTGCTGTGGCGGTTTCACAATGTCCACCACATTGATCCCGATCTCGACTCGACGACAGCCTTCCGCTTTCATCCTGGTGAAATCGCCTATTCCGCCGCTTTCCGCGCGGCGCAAATTGCTTTGATCGGCCCAAATGTATCGACGCTCATTCTGTACGAGGCGCTGTTTTTAAGCGCCACGTTGTTCCACCACAGCAATATACGCCTGCCTCTGGGGCTGGAACGCATGCTGAACCGGGTGCTGGTGACCCCGCGTATGCACGGTGTCCACCATTCCACGATCCGCGATGAGACGAACGCGAACTACTCGGTCGTGTTCCGCTGGTGGGATCAGCTTCATGGCACGCTGCGCCTCAATGTGCCGCAGGACGACATCCGCGTCGGCGTGGCGGCCTATGATCAGAGGGATGACAATGCGCCGCTATCCGCCCTGACGCTGCCCTTCAAGCAGCAGCGAGACTACTGGCGGACGACTCACGGAACCGACTCACGGGTCAGGACGGGATGGCATCCCGACGCATGCGCCCGCATGGCAGGATGACAATGAATGACCGGATCATTTTTTTTACCCGTTTTCCCGTCCCTGGGCAGGCGAAAACACGGATGATTCCGGCGCTTGGCCCCGCAGGTGCCGCCCGGCTGCATCGGCGCTTGGCCGAGCGCGCGGTCGCGGTGGCCCGCCAATCCTGTCTGCCCCACGGTGTCGACGCGACCGTTTGCTTCACCGGCGGAAGCCGTCGCGACTTCCGCGCCTGGCTGGGGACCGGCCCGCGGTTCCGCAAACAGAGATCCGGCGACCTCGGGGAGCGGATGCGGCAAGCCATCGCACAGGCTCTCGCCGACGGCGCGGCACACGTGCTGGTGGCCGGAACCGATGTGCCCGGCATCTCCGCCGACACACTTCGTCAGGCTTTCGGTCGACTGGCTGATCACGACGTGGTTCTGGGACCGGCCGGCGACGGCGGGTACTATCTCATCGGCATGAACCGTTGCCATCCGGAGCTGTTCACTGATATTGACTGGGGCAGCGAGCGTGTTGCAGAGCAGACCCGGGCCGCCATCCGGCACCTGGGCCTTACCGTTGCTGAACTGCCAATCCTCGACGATGTGGATCGTCCCGAGGATCTGGCGCGGCTGCGGGACGATCCGCAGTTCACCGACGTGTTCACCGGGCGCGCCCGGGTCTCCGTCGTCATCCCGACCTTGAACGAGGCCGAGGCATTGCCCGCGACGCTTGAGCGTCTTCGCGGCGTTGAGGGGGTTGAAATCATCGTGGCCGACGGCGGGAGCCGTGACGCGACATGCGCGATCGCCGAACAAGCCGACGCGACGGTCATTGAGGTAGCGGGCGGGCGCGCCGCGCAACAGAATGCCGGTGCCGCCCGCGCCGACGGCCGCCACCTGTTGTTTCTACATGCGGACACCTTGCTGCCGGACAATTTTGCGGACACGGTGCGCCGGGCTCTCGACAATCCCGCCACGGTCGCCGGCGCCTTCAAGTTGCGCACCGACGGACGCGGGCCGCGCATGCGGCTCGTCGAATGGGCGACAAATCTCCGCTCGTCGGTGCTCCATTTGCCCTACGGCGATCAGGGGCTCTTTCTCGAAAAACGCGTATTCAACGAACTGGGTGGATTTGGCGACCTCCCGATCATGGAAGATTTTGACCTTGTCCGCCGCCTGCGTCGTCGCGGGCGCGTGGTCACCGTTCCGGACCGCGTGGTTACTTCGGCGCGGCGGTGGCGGCGACTGGGAGTCCTGCGGACCCTCCTGCGCAATCAGGCAATGATTCTTGGCTATTGGCTCGGGGTTTCCCCTGAACGCCTGGCGCGCTTCTATCGTCGAATGTAGCGCTTCCCGGAACTGCGGACAGCGCGAAGGAGTGTTCAGAGAGTGTCCGGTGTTATGGGATAGGGGTCAGATACGTGTTTTAAGATTGCAACACAATAAACTGGAATGGCTTGCAACTTTAAAGACAAGCGTTAGACAGTCTTAAAACAAAAATCGCAAGGGCAAAAAACCGATTTAAGAATTTTGTTTGCAAATGTATTGTGGGATAGGGGTCAGATACGTGTTTTAAGATTGCAACACAATAAACTGGAATGGC
>JAVVEH010000010.1:58283-98917 GCA_032251435.1 Lentisphaeria bacterium
ACAAAAATCGCAAGGGCAAAAAACCGATTTAAGAATTTTGTTTGCAAATGTATTGGGGACGTACGCAGCGGAGCTCTGCACATAAGCATTTCAAGTCGAATCCGAAGCGTTTTGGAAAGGCTTAAAATGAAAGTCTATGTGCCACATGTTTTGCGTGTGATGAAGAACACTCCGCATTTGCCGGATCAGGCGTGACATATCGGGATCCATGCGCCGGTGTGACAACCATCGCGCGGCCCAAGGCACCTGTGGAGAAAAAGTGGTCGCATTAATTACATTATTTGGTATTATCTGCTTGCACTTATAATGCGAAACGATATATTTGTGCTACATGAAAAGAATGATACATCAGACGTTGCGGGATTGGCAGTCCCGTAAAAACCGGAAACCACTGCTGTTGTGGGGCGCCAGGCAGGTGGGCAAAACCTATTCACTGCGCGAGTTCGGAAGGACGTGTTTTCCGCGCCATCACATCATCAACTTTGAAGAACGGCCATCGGCAGCGACGATCTTTGCCGGCGACCTGACACCCGACCGCATCCTCCGGGAGGCCTCCCTTTTTCTCGACACCCCGATTGACTCACGAAACGACCTCCTGGTTTTCGATGAAATACAGGCTTGCCCGCGAGCTTTGACCAGTCTGAAGTATTTTGCCGAAAACATGCCGGACATGGCAGTCTGTGCCGCTGGTTCATTGCTGGGGGTTCACCTGGCGGAGTGTTCGTTCCCGGTCGGCAAAGTTGACGAGGTGCATATGTATCCAATGACGTTCGCCGAGTTCTTGATGAACGCCGGTAATTCGTTGTTGTTTGAGGCATTCACCAGCATTAGTGAGCTCGCCCCGATTTCCGAAACGCTTCATGCCCGGCTCTGGGACGCATTCAAGACCTACCTGGTTACTGGCGGTCTTCCGGAGGTCGTGTTGACATTCTACCGGGAACAGGCCAATCCGTTCTCCGCGTTTCAACACGTTCGCGACGTCCAGAATCGACTTGTCACGGATTATGTTGCCGATATGGCGAAACATTGTGGCAAACAGAACGCCATGCATATCGAACGGCTGTGGGGAAACATCCCGGCCCAGCTCGGGCGCGATCAGAATGGCGCCGCGCCTAAATTTGTGTTCAAGGATGTTTTGCCGGGAATCCGGGGCTACGAACGAATGACCGGAGTCATTGACTGGCTCGAAGCCGCCGGCCTGATTCTGCGCCTGCCGATCGTCAACAGCGGGCAGTTGCCATTCCCCGCCTATGAAAAGGAAAACTTCTTCAAGCTTTTCATCTTCGACATCGGTATTCTTGGGGCGCTCGGCCGACTGCCTGCCAGGAACATTCTCAGCTATGGCTACGGAACCTATAAAGGTTTTTTTGCCGAAAACTTCGTCGCCCAGGAGTTTCAGACCCGGCGCCGGGAGAACCTGGCGTGCTGGCGCGAAGGGCGCGCGGAAGTTGAATTCATTACCGAAGTTGACGGACAGGTCATTCCTATAGAAGTGAAATCCGGATGGGTGACCCAGGCCAAAAGCCTGAACGTCTTTGCCGACAAGTACCACCCGCCGTTCAGCGCTGTGTTCAGCGCCCGCAATCCCGCCATCGAGTCCCGCCGCCGTAAACATTACTATCCGCTCTACCTGGCCGCGAAATTCCCGCTTTGAGGTTGCAGTTTCCATGGTCATTATTTCTGTTCTCCCGCCGCCGCGGCAATCTCCCGGCGCTTCCGCTCAAGAATATGCACGTGTTTCAATTCTTCGTCGATGATGGCCTGAATACGATCCCGACCGCGGTATTTGAGCACCTGCTGCTGGAGGGTCAGAAAGAACACGATGGTGTCCTTCTCGCGCCCGAGGGCATAGGCGAGGATATCGTCCGGCGCGACGAGTTTCGGGAACTCGAAGCCGCCGGTCCGCGACGGGCCGGGGAAGACCTTGCCGTCGACAAACGCCTGCAGATAGTCAGCCGCATGCTCCTCGACGGGATCGCCCGGGCCGGGCTCATGGCTGGCCGACTCGGGAAGTTCCGCGCGCAGGGCCGCGAAGCGCGCCTCATGTCGCGCTTCCCAGTCGGCCAGCTCGGAGAGCAGGCGGACCAGCTCCGGATCGTCGACGGTCTCCGCCGCCTGCCGATAAAACAGCATACCGTCCCGTTCGACTGATTCGGCCATGCGGAAAAGCTCTTCGGCGTTGTAGTGTATCATCTCAAGTTTCCTCTGCAAAGGCGGTTTCGGCGGCGGCGAACTCGGGGAGCAGTTCCGCCAAGGCGATCCGGCGGCCCGCCGGCGTGCGGAACAGGCGGGCGATCCGGTCGGCGCACTGCTTGCCGCGCGTCTTGCATTCGCTTCCGAATTCACACGAGTAGACATCCCGGAAATTGACCAGCCAGTCGGCATCCCAGACAATCCGGAATTCGGGCGTGTCGATGCCGCGGGCCGAATGGTGCGAGCCGACGATGCGGCAGACGTGATCCACGTCGTCGGGCTCAAGTACCCGCAAGTCGTCCAGAATGCGCCGGGCGATCGGCGGGCCCTCCAGCTCCTGATATTTCGGTGCGTTCGAATGGTGCCGCCGCTCCGCCTCCTGAATTCCGATGTCGTGCAGCAGCGCCGCCGCGACAACCACCTTCCGGCCAGCAGCCTCCTCCCGCAGAATCCGCTCCGCATAGGCAAGGACCGCAAGCGCGTGCGCAATCCGCTTCCGGTCCGTGCCAAACTCCCGCTCCATCACCGAACGTAGTGTCAATGTGAATGCATCAACCATCATCATGCCAAATATTTAAATTTATTATAGAATAAGTAAAGTATTTATAGTCTAGCCCTTTTTTTATTCAGGCAAGCTGGAATTTGGCGCGGTTTTTTCAATCCAGCCCAAGTCGCCGAGAATCATGTACATACAGGGAAGGGCGAGCAGGACCAGGAGGGTCGAGGCGATCAGGCCGAAGGCGGTGCTGATGACCAGCGGTTTGAGAATCTGCGCCTGGAGGCTGCGTTCAAGAAGGATCGGCAGCAGTCCGGCGACCGTTGTGCTGGAAGTCAGCAGGACCGCCCGGAAGCGGTCGCGGCTGGCGCCCGCCGCGGCTTCCGCCAGGGGCACGCCTTGCGCCCGCGCGTTCTTGAGGAAGATGACCAGCAGGATCGAGTCGTTGACGACGATCCCGGCCAGGGCGATAAAGCCCAGCAGGCTGGGCATGCTGATGGGCACGCCCATGAGCGCGTGCCCCCAAACCACCCCGATCAGCGAAAACGGGATGGCGATCATGACGATCAGGGGCTCGGTATACGTCCTGAACTGGAAGCTGAGCAGGACAAAAATGCCGATCATGCCGATGCCGAGAGCGGCCAGCATCGACTTGCGCGCCCGTCCCGTCTCCTCGATCTCGCCGGCGATCGCCAGTTTGATATCCGGGTGCTTTCTGCGGAAATCGGGCAGATAGGTTTTGCGGAAGACCCCCATCAATTCGTTGGTGTTCACCAGGCGGGTGTCAACATCGCCATACAGGGTCACCGCCCGCATCCGGTTGAAGCGCCCGACCCGCGCCCAGCCGCGCGTTTCCTCCCAGGTCGCCACACTGCGCAGGGGTGTTTCGCTGCCGTCCGCCAGAACCAGCATGAAGTTGTCGAGCGCCGACAGGCTGTCGCGGTCGACTTTCGCCAGGCGCACATCAATTTCGTAGGACTCGCTGCCGATCTGGATTTCGTCGGCGACCAATCCCTGGAAGGCGCCGCGCAACTGGCGCGCGACTGCCGCCGCCGTGATTCCGATTCCGTGGGCGTCCTCGCGCATGCGCAACCGCAATTCCGGTTTTCCCGGGCGCAGATCATCGGCCAAGTTGACGACCCCCTCGTATTGGCCGAACCAGTCATGCAGTTCCCGGGCGGCGGTTTTCAGTTCATCCAGATCGCGGCCGCGCAGCCGCACCTCGATGGGGCGGCCGCCGGGGCCGAAACCCGGTTCGGCGAGGGTGAGGCTGACGCTGTCGGGAAGGGCGCCGATGCGGTGCCGCCAGTCGGCCAGATAGCTGTCGATGGCGCCGGTCCGCTCCTCGGCGGAAAGCAGGTCGACGGTGATGGTGGCGACATGCGGGCCGCTTTCGAACGCCTCGACATTGTGGCTGAACTGGACATAGGCGTTTTCGATCAGGCGACGGCCGTCCGGCTGCCGCGGCGCGAAAACCGCATTAGTCTCTTCGAGCGCTTCGAGAAGACGCGCTATGGTCTGTTCCGTGCGGGCCAGTGGCGTGCCCTGGGGCATCAGCAGACGAGCCACGACCACATCGCCTTCCAATTCGGGAAACCCCTGCACCTTGATCCGGCCCGAGGCCAGCATGCCGAGCGACAGAATAAACAGCGCCAGAACCGCGCTGAACACCCAGTAGCGCCGCCGCAGCAGGACGGCGACCACCCTGCCGGCCAGGTTGTGGCGCAGCCACTCGATAAGAGCGTCGAACCGGCGGCGTACGCGCCCGGGCCGGTTCGGGTCGAAGTGGTGCATGGCATGATTGAGATGAGCGGGCAAAATGACGAACGCCTCGATCAGACTCACTGCCAGCACCAGCAGCAGAATCATCGGCACCACCCGCAGAACCCGGCCGATCTGCCCGCCAATGAAGGCCAGCGGACCCAGCACGCAGATTGTCGTGATGAACGACGAGAACACCCCGGCGGCGACTTCCTTCGTGCCCTCGATCGCCGCTTCAAGCGGTCCCTTGCCCCGGCGCCGGTGCGCGGCGATGTTTTCGGCGATCACGATGGCGTCGTCCATGAGAATGCCGAGGGCCAGCAGCAGACCGACCATGGTGAACATGTTGACACTCAAACCGAGACGCGGCGCGATCAGAAACGCGCCCAGGAACGAGACCGGCAGCCCCATGGCCACCCAGAACGACACGCGGATGTTGAAAAACACCCACATCACCAGAAAAACCAGAATCAATCCCTGCACGCCGTTGGCGACGAGCATGTCCAGCCGGTCGGCCAGGATCAGCGACTCGTCCTGGCTGACGGTGAACGACATGCGCGGATAGCGCAGTTGCTCGTCGGCGATGAAGGCTCTGGCGCGTTCGGCGATCCGCAGGGTGTCCTCGGCCTTGGTCTTACGGATGTTCAGCAGCGCGCACCGGTTTCCGTTCAGCATGATCTTCTGCTCGTCCAGTTCGAACAGATCCTCGATCACCGCAATCTCGCCCAGGCGGATTTCAGCGCCCCGCGGACCGGCCCACACGACCAGCGCCGCGAGTTCATCGGGAGTGCGCCGCTGATCGGTGAAGCGCAGCAGGATATCCCGCTCCCGGGTTTCGATCATGCCCAGCGGCGTGTCCCGGCTCTGGGCGGCGATAGCATCGGCCACCAAGGGCGCCGAGAGCCCGGCGCGGCGAAGTTCGGCCTCGTTCAGGGACACCCGCAGCTGGTGTTCGGAGAAGCCCTCGACATCGATCAGCGCCAGTCCGGTTTCCCGCATCCGGTCTTTGAGATCCTCGCTGTAGGTTTTCAGGTCGGGGACGCTCAACGGCCCCGAGACAAGCAGCCCCATCACCAGATCGGTGCGCCCGAGTTCGGCAATGACCGGATCCTCGACAGCGGCGGGAAAATCGTCGATGGCGTCGATCCCGCGCTCGATGTCGTTGAAAAAGCTCTGGAAGTCGCCATCCTCGTCCATCTCGACCACCGTGATCGAAAGCCCCTCGCGGGAATCGGAGCGGATCTCGCGGACATAATTGACATCGTCGATGGCGTCCTCGACGCGCCGCGCCACCGTTTCCTCGACTTCTTCGGCGGTCGCGCCGGGGTAGGGAATCCGGATTTCGACTTCACTCGGTGCGAAGTCGGGCATGGTCTCGCGCAGGATGTTCGGCAGGGAGAGCAGCCCGACGATCATGAACAGAGCCATCAGCAGGTTGGCGGCCGTGGGATGCCCGGCGAAAAAGCGGATCATGGTGTCGCCTCCCGGCGATTTTCAGCCTGTCCGATGAGTCGCGCGCGCAGATCGTCGTCCGTCACAGGTTCGATCCTCATGCCCTCGATGGCGGGCGCGGGATCGGAAACAATGACGGTTTCCCCGCCCTCAAGGCCCGCTTCGATGACCATCAGGTCGTCCTGCGCGAAGGCGATCCGGACGGGGCGGCGGCGCAACCTGTTTTCGGTGTCGGCCAGATAGACCGTTTCGTTCCACACGGTGCCGCGGGGCAGAACCACGGTGCCGGGGCGCGGCGGCGCCTGCAATTCCATTTCACAGTGCATGCCCTGCATCAGGGCGGGGCGGACACCGGGCACAATCTGCCCGTACGGATCATCGACCACCGCCACGACATTGATGGCCCGGGTGCGCGGATCAACCGACTCCCGGATGCGGTCGAACCGGGCGGGCCAGCTCGCCTCCCAGTCGCCGCTGCGCAGACGGACGGTCACCTTCAGGTCGAACAGTTTCCGCATCGCCTCCATGGACATGCCCGCCTGAAACTGCCGCCGCTTTTCCGGCGGCAGCAGATTGCGCAACTGTTCCGGGCGGAACTTGGCTTCCACCTCGACCGTACTGGTGCCGTGCGCCTCGAACAGCGCCTGCCCGGCGTTCACATATTGTCCCGTGCCAATTCTCGTCTCGCCGATGCGGCAGGCGAACGGCGCCCGGACTTCCGTTCTGGCCAAATCCAGTTTAGCCTGCTTCAGATTGGCTTCGTGCACGGCCAGCGCGGCGGCGAGCGCCGCCCGGCGGGCGGGAATCTGCGCCAGCGCGTTTTCGAGCTGCTGCACGGCCTGCTCTTGGAGCAGGACACCGCGCTCGTCGCGATCCACCACATCGGCCGCCACCGCGTTTTGCCGACGCAGTAACTGGAGCCGTTCCAGCGATTGGCGGGCGAATGCCAGCGACCGCCGCTCGATCTCAAGCGAAGCCTTCTTGCTGCGCTCCTCCTCGGCCAGCTCGTCCAGCTTTGCCCGTGTTTCCGCGATACCCGCCTGCCGCTGCGCCACCGCCAATTCATAGTCAGCCGGATCGATTTTCAGCAGGAGAGCCTCCGCGTCGACCAGCGCCCCGGATTCCAGCCGGGGATGGACCGAGATGATCGTTCCTTTCACCTCGGCCACGGCCTGCCAGACCCGCGCCGGCACGGCGACACCGTAGCCCAGCGCCCGCGGCGTGAACGCCGTCACGGGCACCGCGATCACCCGCATGGGCCGCCCCGTTTCGCCGGCCGGCTTTTTCACCGGTACGGAACGGGTTTTCACCAGGGCAATGACAACAGCGATGGCCACGATCACGGGCAGCACCGGCAGGATTCGCAGAAACCGTCGGCGGAGACCGTGTTTGGTCGTGAGTTCAGTCATGATGGATTCACTTTCGATATTTCATTCAACAATCGGTGGAGCATGCCGCCGGGCGTGACATGGGGCGTGAAAAGCGCGTCGGCGTGTTTGATGACAAAGCGGTTCCGCGCCTCGGCCGCCGCCAGGTTGCCGGAGGTGTCGCGCATTTCCAGGATTAGCATCCGGTTGTCTTCGAGCGCGTCGCGCACGCCCGGCGCGAATGCGGAATCCGCAATGCCCCACGCCGGGCAGGCGATCACCGGCCGGCGGTTTTGCAGCAGCCAGCCGAGGATTTCCTTTTCCTTCGGCGAATGCCAGCCGCCGAGATAGACATCGGCGGCGGGCAGCCGGCCGAGTTTCGGCGCATTGCGACTGCACAGCACCCCGAGCTTTTCCCCACCCCACAGCGCCGGATTGCCAATGCCGCGCAGACCGCCGCCCAATTCCTGTACGCACCGCCACGGATTCATGCGGATATATTCGGCGATGCGCTGCTCGGCCTCGGCCGAACGCACGATCGATTCATAATAATTGCGATGCCATATTTTTCCGGGAAACCGCGGCCACCGCCCGGCCTTCACACCCGCAATATATTCATGAACCACCCGGGATTTGAATGCGCCGATCACATCGCCCAGGGCGGGGGCGGCGGGGGGAAGGGCAGGCACGAGGCCTGCCCCTACGGGGATGCGCACCAATGCATGGAAATGATCGGGCATAATCACGTACGGGCACCCCTCGTGGGTGCCCTCTTCATGGGCAGGCACGAGGCCTGCCCCTACGGCATTTTCCCATTCCCTGGCCACCATTTCGCGAACATCCGGCGGCGCAAAAATATCGCCCGCCTGGCGATGCGCGCAGATGGTCACGAAATAGACCCCGCCGCCGGCGTAATCATGCCCCTTCAGGCGAATGCTTCGCCGGTGGTGGATAGCCGGATCATAGCTCATGCCCCGACCTCCGACAGCGCCTTGATGATTTGATAGAAGAGCCTATCCAAGAATCGCCTTCAAATCTTCCTCGGGCGTGCTGATGGGCTTGAGTCCGAACTTCTCGACCAGAACATTGAGTACGTTCGGGCCGACAAAGGCGGGCAGCGACGGCCCCAGGCGCATGTCCTGGATGCCCAGGTGCAGCAGTGTGAGCAGGATGCACACGGCCTTCTGCTCGTACCAGCTCAGGATCATCGACAGCGGCAGATCGTTCACCCCGCACTCGAAAGCGCCGGCCAGAGCCACCGCGATCTGAATGGCGCTGTAGGCGTCATTGCACTGTCCGCAGTCCAGCAGGCGCGGAATGCCGCCGATGTCGCCGAAGTCCAGCTTGTTGAAACGGTACTTGCCACAGGCGAGGGTGAGGATCACGCAGTCGTCCGGCACGGCCTGGGCGAAATCGGTGTAGTAGTTGCGCCCGGGCTTGGCCCCGTCGCAGCCGCCGATCAGGAAAAAGTGGCGGATTTTGCCCGCCTTGACGGCATCGATCACCGCGCCCGCCACGCTCATCACCGCATTGCGCGCGAAACCGATCATGATGGTTTTCTCCTCGGCGTCCGCCGTGAAGCCTTCAGCCGCTTTCGCCGCCGCGATAACGGCGGAGAAGTCCTTGCCGCCATCGGCATCGGCCTCGATATGATCCACGCCCGGCCAGGCCACCAGCCCGGTGGTGAAGATGCGGGCCTTGTAGCTTTCCTTCGGCTTCTGGATGCAGTTGGTGGTCATGAGAATCGCGCCGGGGAACTCGTCGAATTCCTTGCGCTGATCCTGCCAGGCGCCACCGTAGTTGCCGACCAGATGCGCGTGCTTCTTCAGTTCCGGATAGGCCAGGCAGGGCAGCATTTCGCCATGGGTGTAGACGTTGATCCCGGTGCCTTCGGTCTGCTCCAGCAGCATCTTCAAATCTTTCAGATCGTGCCCCGAGACCAGGATGCACTTTCCTTTGACCGGGGTCACGCGCACCTGAGTCGGTTCCGGATGACCGTAGGTGCCGGTGTTCGCCGCGTCCAGCAGTTCCATGGCCCGCAGATTGACTTCGCCGACCTTCAGGGACATGGCGACCAGCGCGTCCACGTCGGCCGGGTTCCCGGCTAGGAAATCCATCGCCTCGTGGATGAACGCGTAGACCGCGTCGTCCTCCTGTCCAAGAATCCGGGCGTGATCCACATAGGCGGCCATCCCTTTGAGCCCGTAGGTGATCAGCTCCTGGAGTCCGGCGACATCCTTGCCGAGGGCGTTGATCCGCTTCTCGATGGTCACCTGTTCGCCCTGGCGAATCATGCCGTCGAGATCGGCGGCCGGCTCGACGGCCGCGTCCGCGGCGGCGGCTTCCGGGCTGCATCCGGCCTTCCGGCCGGCCGCTTCGTACACCTGGCGCACGTCTTTCCGTACGGCCGCGCCCTGGCGGACCAGGGCCGCGACCCGTTCCGGATCGAAATCCACGTTGGTCACGGTGGCGAACAGCGCCTCCACAACGAACAGATCCGCGTCCCGATGACCGGTTCCCAGCTTCCGGGCGCGGCGCGCATACTGGCTGACGCCCTCGCCCACATGGATCAGCAGATCCTGGAGAGCGGCGGTTTCCGGGTCCTTGCCGCAGACACCGTGGGCTGTGCAGCCTGTTCCCTGGGCGGTCTGTTCACATTGGTAGCAAAACATACTCATTTTTTGTACTCCTTTTGTTTGACATCTCATGTCAGAACCTGATCATTCTCGTGGTGGGCTTTGGCAACCATCGTGGCCAAGGCATTCAATTCGTCATACGTGTCTGCTGTCGGCGCGCCTTTGTGCAGCACCGTGCCCAGGACATCCACTTTCAAGTTTGGAATCAGTCCCGCGATCTGCTCGATGGCCTTGCTGCTCCAGCCGTACGATCCGACAATCGCGGCGTATTTGAGCTTGGGCCGCAGCAGATTGGCGAGGTGCGCGGCGTAGTAGACCGCCGGATGCGGCCCGACATGCACGGTCGGGGTGCCGACAATGAGCGTGGCGGCATCGACCAAGGCGATGGCGAGTTTGCCGATGTCGGTCACGGCCAGGTCGAAAGCATGCACCGTGACACCGTTCCGCGCCAGCGCGTCAATGAGGTGTTTGACCATGCGCTCGGTGCTGCCATGCATGCTGATGTAGGGCAGGACGACCTCGTTTTTCATGGTTGGCGACACCCAGTCGCGGTAGGCGTCGAGGATGAACTGGGGATTGTCATAGACTGGCCCGTGGCTGGGCGCGATGATGTCGAAGGGGCAGCCCGCGATCTTGTCCAGATTCTTCTGAATGATGGCGCGGAACGGCATCATGATCTCGGCATAGTAGCGTTTAGCCGCCTCGTAGACGCGGGCTTGATCGGTCACGTACAGGTCGGTGGTCGCCAGATGCGATCCGAAGAAGTCGCAGGAGAAAAGGCATTTGTCTTCCGGCACATAGGTGCACATGGTTTCCGGCCAGTGCACCCAGGGGGTGTAGATGAACTGAAGCGTCTTGTCGCCTAGAGAAATGCTCTCGCCGTCCTCGACGACCCGGACGCGGTCGGCCGCCACCCCCAGATGGGTGCCCAGCAAGTCTTCGGCCTTCTTGCTGCACACAAGTTTTGCCTTGGGATAGCGCGCCAGCACGTCCGGGATCGTTCCGGAGTGATCCTGCTCCGAGTGCTGCGACACCACGTAGTCGACATGCTTGACATCCTGAAGCGCTTCGAGCAGTTCGCCACGCAGTTCCGGGTCCGTGCTGTCAATCAGCACCGTCCCCTCGGAGCCCTGAATCAGGTATGCGTTATAGCTGGTGCCGTCCGGCAGCGGAATCAACGAATCGAACAGCCGCCGTTCCCAATGCACCGTGGCGATGACTTGAATGCCTTTGCGAATTTCGCGGGCATGCATGATGATCTCCTTATGGTTTTATGGTTTGAAACCCGAGCGCCCGGAGACGCGGGTGATTTTCATAGCGTTTCTCCTATTTCCGCAATCATCATTTCAGTGTTTTTCCCTCGGCGACTCATTTGCAAAGGGGGAGAGGGTAAAATTTAGGGTGCTTCGTCTTGCCCCCTTCCAGCTTTTCAGCCTTTCAGCCTTTCAGCCTTTCAGCCTTTCAGCTTTTCAGCTTTTCAGCTTTTCACTATTCCCCCCAGAAAGACCGGCCAGGCCGCGTTCACGTGTCCGGCCGCGTCAAACCCGCCTCTGGAAAGCCGGTGGAGCATGGCCGCGGGAAGGATCAGTCCAATGAACATCACGGCGGCCGTGCGGGGGGGGATGTCGCCACGGATCGCTCCCGCCGCCTGCCCCTGCTCGATGATCCGGGTGACTTCATCCAGATAGGCGCGCATCGTGTCCTGAAGGACGGACCGCCGGTTCTCATCGTCGTCATGCGAAAAATGGGCGAAAATGACATGCGGAAAGGCTGGATTGTCCACCAGCATAGTCATGTGCCGGATCAGCAACAGACGCAGGCGTTCCACGGCATCCGGTGTTTCGGTGCGAACAGCCTCGGCATTGGCCAGCATCCGCACGCGCAGCAGCTCCAGAACCGCATCCAGAACCGCCTCTTTGCCCGGATAGTGCCGGTACACAGCCGAGGGCACAATCCCCACCCGTTCCGCGATCGCGGCAATGCTCAAGCCGGATAAACCGCCCGCGCCAATTAACTCCAGCGCCGCCGAGGCGATCTGTTCCTGGCGAATGTCTGTATTGGTCTTCGCCGCCCGGGTCATCGCGCCGCTCCATAAGAAAAAGAATTGTGATTCATAATTCACAATATAGGCTTGCCGGACCAATTAGCAAATAGGTTGTCACTTTTTCGCCGTCGGTTTTCACAGTCATCTCACAAGATGATGGAATATTGGAACTGTGGAATGATGGGTTGAGCACAAAAAGCCACTGCGAGTATGGCTTGACGGGTTGCTTTCCAAACACCCCAGGTCACGTTTGCCGATCACCAAAATCACGCGAATAATCACCGTCATCAGTTTGTCTGACGGGGAGTCCGCATACGTCATGCTCCGCATATATAATCGCAGGCGCAGGCGGCGAAGCCGTGGTTGCAACTGCTTTCGGGATGGACGTGTTCCCATAAGGTGCCCGTCAAGGCGGCTTGTGGTCCAAAGACCGCGCGTGTCTCCGCGATGAGTCGTCCGCGTTCTCCAAACCGCCGGAGCAAATCGAAACGCAGGAGAATGCCGTATAACAGTCCGGCGGCATCGAGTTCGGGGCGGTTGTCGTCGGTATTCGTGTTGTTATCCCGATTCCATGTGAACACATCGCCATCGGGAACCAGGTCTTTTCCCTGGCACGGCCCCCAGTCATCCCGGAGACGGGCCCACACGTCCGGCATCTTGTCAGGGGTGACCAGGCCGGTCCAAAAGGCGTGATACTGGCATGCTTCACTCCGGGCTTCTGTCCGCCGCAGTCGACCGTTCACACGCCGGGATTGATCCGCGAACCACCGCCCGTCCCAGGATTCGGCCAAAACCGCCGCCCGCGTTTTTTTCGCGGCGGCCGCCCATTCAGGCCGGTCATACAAGCGGGACAAAGCTTCCAGGCAATACGCGTAGAGCATGTTGGTGGGATGGTTGACACCTTCGGTGTAATTGTTGGCGGGCGACCAGTCCACAAAGATCCAGCCCGGCACGTCTTCCAGGAGCCCCTGATCATTGAGGTGGCGATGAAACCATTCATTCAAGGCCTCCACCCGCGGCCGGGCGAGTTGACGCATCGCCTCGTCGCCTGTCCGTTCGCAATAGTCCACCAGTTGAAGCATCAGCCAGAGGGCCCAGTTCGGAATGTACGCCCCGTTACCCAGCCGACTGCTGGGATAGCAGTGCGGCACCATGCCGTCGGGGATCCCGTCGAATGTTTCCGGCAGGAAGTAATTCTCCAGAAAGTTCCGTTCCACCCGGTTTTCACCGGTCAGCAGCCGTTCGGCCCTGGCTGTGAACCACGCGTCGCAGGGATAGCCCCCGCGTTCGCGGCTCGGGCAATCAGTGAACAGATCAACGCTGTTGGTTCGAAATGTCTGGCGGGCGGCGGCGAAGATATCGGCGAGCGCCGCGTCATTCCCGGTGTAGGTGGCCGCGTCAGCTTTGGGATAAGCGTATTCGCGCATGTAAGCCGATGCCACCTGGACCGGTTCCGCCATGGTGACGACGCGGAGAAAGCGGAAAGAGTAGGGGGCCATGGATTCAAAAGCATGGTCTCCCGGAGTTAAATCCAGGGCGATGGCGCCGACTCCCAGGTCGCCGGGATTTTCCCGCAGCTCATCAAAAACCAGATATACCCTGGTGGCCCTTTCGCAGCTTAGACGCACGCCAATAAAGCCTCCTTGCACACGACCAAAGTCATACAACGCGTGACCGCTGGCGGGGATGATCCGGGCCACGTCTTCGGCCGCTCCGTTTTCTTCAGGAAAGTCGAGGCGGTTCAGTTCCGCTGAAATGTCGATTTCCAGGTCTTCGACAGGATAGCCCATGACCCGCTTGCCGACCACTCGGCGGGCCAGAGAAGGCACGAGTTCGGGCACCGGATCTTTGCTGGTGACAGGACCTTCCGCGACGACTTTTTCCGCCTCGATACAGGCGAAATCGGGCAGGGGGACATGGCGGGGAAGGAGCGCGGGGGCTGACGCGGGTTCACAACCGGCTTGAGGTCCGTCGCCCCCGCCCAGGCGCCAGGCGTGGCAATCCGAAGTCAAGCGATAGGCCTCGGCGAAGGGGCGCTGTTTACTGAACCGCTCCACTTTTCCCACCCGTTCGGGAAGTGTCCGGGCGTCAAATCCGTCGGGCGTGGCGGCCAGCACCGCTCCGTCACAGACAATTTCCGCCTGTAAGAACGGCGGCTGCAGGACATAGACATACGAATCAATGCCATGGCTGTGCACCTCGATGGCGAGATGATTTTCACCGGGAACCAGCCATGGATTGAGCGGCCATTCATCCACCCGGGCGTAGCCATGGGCGGTCCGGGCCGGTCCGTACCCCGCGTGCGCGCCATTCACCCAGACGCGGTAGGCGTCGGCGCCCGTGATCCGCAGGATTGTGTCCGTCACGGGATTTTCAACCGTCCAGGCGGTGTGAAAGCCAGCCATCTGGTTCCATGTCCCGCTTTGTCCGGCAATCCATATGGGTGCCGCTTGCTGAAATATGACGTGATCCATAAAAGTGAGATCCAGAGGTTCTGAAAGATTTAAAAAAGGACATTGAATCATGCTGAGCTCTGAGAAGATGTCTTAGGTGACAACATAGATTGACTTTTTACTTATGCACGTGTTCTCCCACCGCAAAAAACAGTGACGATCACGGTGAATATGTCTTTTTTGAAATCGTCTTTGAATCATGGCATGCCGGATGTGTTGGTATCATATTACGCCGTGCGAATTGAAACCAGACCCAATATCGTTTTTATCTTGACCGACCAGATGCGCGGCGACTGCCTGGGAAATGCTTTTTAATTAAGGGAATAGCGTGATGCGAAACCATCTGAATTGGAATCCGGAAAAAACACCGAAAGAGCTGGGTGCGATGCTGGAGGAGCTCGGTCATTACTATCCGGTGCGTCGGGGCAGTGGCGATGGTCTTTCGCTGGTGTTTGAAGAAGCCTGTGACATCGACGGATGCGAGATCCGTGTGTCTTCGGGCATCGCCACAATCCGTCATGCGACGATGACTGACGCCGCGCGTGGCGTGGGCGCCTGTCTGTCCGGGTTGGTGTCCGAGCGCGAACCGTATGTTGAGACGACCTCGTTCAAGACCATGGGGATTATGCTTGACTGCTCGCGTAACGCGGTCATGACCGTTGATCATGTCCAGCGCTGGCTCCGGCAACTGTCCCTGCTGGGTTACAACATGGTCATGCTCTACACCGAAGACACCTACGCATTGCCTGGGGAACCGTACTTCGGCTATCAGCGCGGGGCGTATTCGGCGGCGGAACTCAAGGCGATTGATGATTACGCGGCGTTGCTTGGAATCGAGATTGTTCCCTGCATTCAGACGCTGGGACATCTTGAGAAGATTCTCCGCTATGGCGCTTACAACACGATCCGCGACACCGGAAGCGTCATGCTGGTGGGCGAGTCGTCCACCTATGAGCTGATCGAAAAAATGGTGTCGCATTGGAAAAGCGTTTGCCGGACAGACCGTATCCACCTGGGCATGGACGAGACCCACGACCTCGGGCGGGGGCGCTATCTGGACAAACATGGTTACCGGCATGGTTTTGATCTCTTCAATGAGCACCTCGCGAGGGTGGTGAAGATCTGTGAAAAGCATGGTTTGAAGCCGATCATCTGGTCCGACATGTATTTCCGACTGGGTTGCGAGAGCGGCTTATATTACGACAAAGAAACGGTCATTCCCGACGCCGTGGCGGAAAAGGTTCCCCGCCCCGTCGATTTGGTCTACTGGGATTACTATCATGGCGACAAGGCATTCTATCTGGACTGGATCGCCCGGCATCGCCAGCTTGGCAAAGAGCCTCTGATGGGATCCGGAATCTGGACGTGGAACAGGTACTGGTACGACCACACCACCACCGCGCGGAATGCCGGGCCCTGCATCGAAGCCTGCAAGGAAAGCCGGCTGGCCGAGATTTTCTTCACCATGTGGGGAGACAACGGCGCCTACTGCGACCATGATTCGGCATTCGCCGGCATGGTTTTCTGCGCGGAGAAAGCGTACAATGACAAGGAGCCCGACGCCGACCGGCTTGAGAAGCGTTTCGGCGCCGTCTGCGGCGGCAGTTACGCCGCTCATCTTCTGGCCAGCGGACTGCACGGCGCGCCGGACATGCCCAATCCGAACATGTGGGATGATCCCATCTTTGAAACCGCGTTCCGCACGTGGGCCGGCGACGATCCCGGCCGGATGGCGGCGGCGGCGGCGGGATACGCGGACCTGGCGGATCGTCTGAAACGGTACGCGGACCGCCGCGAAACCGGTGACTTCCGTTACGCTTTCGCCACCGCCAGGGCATTCGCCGACCGCTGCGGGCTGGCCGCCGATCTCCTGCGCGCCTACCGGAGCAAGGACCGGAAGGGCCTCCAAGCGGTCAAGCGCCGGATCGGCGGAGTGGCGGATTCGGTTCTGGCCATGGAGCAAGCCTTCCGTGACATGTGGATGAGCCACAATAAACCCGAGGGGATTGAGACCATACAAGGACGCTTCGGCATGCTGCGGGCCCGCTACCGTGAATTGGATCGCCGCCTAGATGAATTTTTGGCCGGGGAGGTGTCATGCGTCGCCGAACTTGATTACGCCTGTCCGCCTTCTTAAATGGAAAAAATCATTGTTCCATGGGATCATTGTGAGAGGGCGTTTAGAATTCTTTAACCATGCGGGAGCTTTACGATGAATGATTTACGGATTGGTGTGTTAGGGGCTGGCGGACGGGGCGGGCTGGCGCGGCATGCGCACAAGCCGGGTGAGGGCAGCGCGGTGGTGGCTTGTTGCGATACTGACGAGTCAGTCTTTGAGCGGATGCGGACGTGGTATGGCGAGGCCGTTTCTTTGACCTCGTCTATGGAGGATTTTCTAGCTCAGGATTTGGATGCCGTGATGATCTGCACGCCGGATTTTCTGCACGAAGAACAGGCGGTGGCCGTCTTGCGGAAAGGACTGCCCGTCTACCTGGAGAAACCTCTGGCGATCACGGTTGAAGGCTGCGACCGGATCCTCCGGACAAGTGTGGAGAACCATGCCCCGCTCTATCTAGGCCACAATATGCGGCACATGTCGTTTGTTCTGAAAATGAAGGAACTCATCGACTCCGGCGCCATCGGGCAAGTCAAAACGGCATGGTGCCGGCATTTTGTCGGGCACGGCGGTGATTTCTACTTTAAAGACTGGCATGCGGACCGGCGATTGACGACCAGCTTGCTGCTGCAGAAGGCCGCCCACGATATTGATGTGTTGCACTGGCTGGCGGGGGGATATGGAAAGATTGTCAACGCCTTGGGTGGATTGACGGTTTATGGGGGGATTAAGGACCGCCACGCTGAGGATGAACGGGGATGCGCCCGCGTCAATCTGGAAAACTGGCCGCCGCTAAGCCAGAAACAACTGAATCCAGTAGTGGATGTCGAAGATGTGAGCATGCTGAACATGGAGCTGGACAATGGCGTGTTCGTTGCCTATCAGCAATGCCACTTCAGTCCGGATTACTGGCGCAACTATACCTTTATCGGCACCGAGGGGCGGATTGAAAACGTTGGTGACGGACAGGAAGGAACGCATATCAAGTTATGGAACAAGCGCGTGCATGGCTGCGGGTTTGAAGCGGATAGAATCTTCCCCATCGAAACCGGATCCGGCGGCCATGGCGGAGCGGATGCCCGGATTGTGCCGGAATTTCTTGATTTTGTGAGAGGGAAGTGTAAAGCCAGCACCTCGCCGGTGGCGGCGCGTTACAGCGTGGCGGTGGGGTGCGCGGCCACGGAGTCGCTTCGCAACGGCGGCATTCCCATCACCGTCCCCCCCCTTGATCAGACGGTGGCCAGTCACTTTAGGCAATGGTGTGAAGGCTGAAAACTCGGGTCTTCGCCAAGCGGCCTCCCAATACTCACCACCAGCGTGCCTCTTTGACGTAGGTCCGCGGAGAGAGACCCGTGCCTTTCTTGAACCATTTGGAGAAATGGGAAAGGTACTCGAAGCCGAGGCTTACGGCAACGGCCTTCACACTGACCCCGGTAATCTGAAGCCGATGGCCGGCTTCTTCCAGACGTTTTCGATCATAGTAACCTACGGGTGTTGTCTTCAGATCATTAATAAAGAGGCGGGTCAGTTGCCTCAGGCTGATTCCGACCTTCGATGCAAGCGCATCCTGGTCGAATGGCTCATCCAGAGGATGTGCGTCGATGAGCCGGACCGCTTCGACGACCCGCTCATCGATGGAATAGCGGCCGTGCGGGGAGACACCATGCTCGGCGAGGACATCGACCAGAATCTCCAGCCATTTGCCAAAAGCATTGTCGAGCCGCAGAAACGCATGGCAGTCGAAAACGCATTCCCGGACATTGAATTTCAGAGGGGAAATCTTGGTCATGATCCTGGCCATCGGCTTCGCCTTGCGCTCGAGCGCGGGATATTCGTCGGCATTTACGACGAGTGGCAGCCCCTTCTCCAGCCAGGGGGTGCCGTCCGGCCAGACGGTTTCGAAAGAGACGGACAGAAGATGGGTGTCTCCTCTGAATGACTGAATGCGCTGCCCCGGTTTCACGATCAGCCACTGGCCAGGCTCCGCCCTGAGGACACAGTCGCCATAGTCAACCTTCGCCCAGCCCTTTCGGACAAGCCAGGCGCCGCTGTTCGTGTATTTCCCGCTTTTGTAGACCGGGACCTCTGCAAGCCCGGCTAGAACCGGCCGGTCGTAGCTCCATAGGATGTGCCGGCGAAGATTCAGCCAGTTGCGGAACAGCATCTCGGTCGGTTTTGGTTTCTGCATTGCATACCCCTCGTTGAGAACTTGGATGGTGAAAAGCTAAGAACACCACAGAATGTCATAAAAATATAAGTTATTGGAAAAAGATGTCAAGTTTTCCTGGTGGGGGCGCACCGGATGTGAGCCTATATTAGGCTTATAGATTTGAATGGCAACGAACTCTCTTTCAAGCAATAATAGTAAAAATCCGCCAACGGACAACTGACCACTGACAAGGGACAAAGAACAACAGGAGCCTGGATCATGCACACAGCAATGATTGAGCATTCACCGCTGAACTTCAACCAACCGAAAAGAGGAATCATCATGCACAACTCAACACTCACCGCTTTATTCGCCACATTCACCGTGTTTATGCTCTTTTCAATGAGCTATGGCGCGGTCATAGTCATCAATGAAAACTTTGAAGGGGCAACTGCCGGCAGCGGCACGCCACCGACTGGCTGGAGCTTCATTGACGAAGATGGCACCTCCTCCTACGTAACCAGCGCCACAGGTACAGGCAGTGACGGTGCCGGCGGATCCAGCGGACTGGGGGGAGAAGTCTCTGCCGGCACCGCTGTGGTTGGGGGTATTCCCGCCGCTTACCTGGTCTTCAATACCGCCATCGACCTGACATCTGGTCTATCGGGAACTTTTGATTTCCAACTCTTGAGCGTGGGAAGCCGTGACGATGGGGGCATTATTTTGGGAGATGTCGCTGACGGTTACGACCATGACGGTAGTACCGGAACGGCAGGCGAGTTTCTGTATGCCAATCTGACAGAATATGCACCGAATTCTTCTTCATTGCATAATGGTGCGGCCACGCCGCTTGCATCGGGTCAAGGTATAGTGAATGACACCACTTGGTATCGGGCTACGGTGACGTGGACACCCACCAGCGGTCTGACTGGCGATTTCAGTCTCACGGTCAATAATTTCACATCGGATCTCTTCACCATGGCGACCACAGGTTTCACCTTTGATTCGGCGAATGGCTTCATTGGTTTCGGATCGGTCAATGACTCGATTCGCTTTGATAATGTTATCTTTTCAAGTGAAATCCCCGAACCCTCCACGGCGATCCTGGCCGGGCTGGGACTGATGGGCGCGTGTTTCCGCCGCCGGCGCCGGAAATAGGTTCCGCCCCAAAGGCGAATCCGCCTCAGCCGGAAAGTCGGTACACCAACTTGGGATGCTGGCGCCTTTTTGGTAGGGGAACATGCACGTTGGTGTACCGGCTTCAGCCGGAAAGGGTGGCGAAACACCCGTCAAGCAGAAATCATTCCAAGCGCCTGTAGGATCACGGTGGAATAAAATCATGAACAGTCACTACAGTTTCATCACGCGATCCGTGGCGAATTCCCGAGTCATTCGGTTTACGCTCATCGAGCTTCTCGCACGCCAGCCGAAGCTCAGCGAGCGAAGGCAAGTTCGGCTAAGATTCACCTTGATCGAACTGTTGGTGGCTTGCGGGCCGAAGCTAAGAGCGAACACGGGTTTGCAAGAGCGAAGGCCAACTCGTCAGCGTTTTACGCTGATCGAGTTGCTTGTCGTCATCGCCATCATCGGCATTCTCGCTTCGTTGTTGCTGCCGGCATTGAGCAGGGCTCGGGAAAGGGCCAAGGATGTCCTGTGTGCCTCCAAGCTGCGCCAGTGCGGCATCGCATTGGTCAACTACACCATCGACAGCGACGGCTGGCTCTACTCGCTAAACTATGCGATTGGCAACGCGGACAACCCCAGCCCCAACATTTACGACTCGAACGGGGCCGACGATGCCGGCGGGGATTTCCTGGCCCAGGTGTTGACCCCCGACTACCTGCCCAGCATGCAGGTCTGGTCCTGCTCTCTCAGCCAGGTGTCCAATATTGAAGATCCCCGCAACACCCGGAATCCCTCCTATGGGTCTTTCGCCTACTGGGCACTGAACGGCCGGTCGGTCTACTCGCCCTGGTTCGACCACGACAACGGCTATCCGCTTCGCCTGGATACGGCTAATGCCGCCACCCCGTTGATCCAGGATCTGATTGCAAACAATTATCCGCTTTCCTGGGGGAAAGGATTCATGGCCAACCACGTCGACGAGAACTACTTCATCTGGGACAACATGGCCAGCGTCAACCCGTCGAACATCACCCGTCGGGTACCGGCGATCGAGAATGTCCGGGGCGGCAATGTCGGGGCAGTGGACGGGTCGGTCACTTGGTATTCAAGCGGGGAAATGAGTATTGCTCCGCCTGCCCAGTACCGGCCGCTGGACACCCCTGTTTATTCCGTTTGGTAATGGCCGGGAACACGTGTCGGGTCTCAGCCGGGCGAGCCAAAGGATGAAACAGATCGTAACCGCGATCACTTGTGTTCCCCTCATGCCGTGCTGCCAATAACTCGATATTGAGGGTAAGTGACTTCATGGCGCCATTTTGGGATGCCCCCCCCTCGTTTTTCGGACAGGACCAATGATCCGACCTTAGGTGTCGCGACACATTAACTGCTCTATTTTCCGGACACATCAAGGCTGGTTTGCGCAGGAACTGTAGCGCTCATTATTGAACAGCCCCTTAGGAATCCGTCCGCATCTGGCGTAGAGATTTGCCATAGTGTTTTTTCAGCGTCCGGGTGAGGTGGTTGTTGTTGCTGAATCCGCACATGGCGGCGATTTCATAGCCTTTGTAGTTGGTAAAGTCGGCATTTTCCAGCAACTCCACGGCTTTGTCCAGCCGTATTTTCTCCAGATAGTCGTGCATGGAATGGCCCAGGTGACGGTGAAAGCCGGCTTCCAGGTTGCGTCGGGAGAGGCGCGCCTTGGTGGCGACAGCGTTCAAGTCCAGGTTGGCATTCTCGAAGTTTTCCATGAGCAGGCGCAACGCCCGGGCGGTCGGCAGATGGGGGACGGCCAGGATGTCGGTCGACTGGCGGGTGATGACGTTGCCCGGCGCCACCAGAATGGGCTCTGGCGGCGCTGGTTCGCCGTCGATGAGTCGGTCGAGCAAGCGGGCCGCATCGTAGCCGATCTGCCAGCCATTGGAGTCGATGCTGGACAGCGGAATCCGCGCCAGCTCGCAGAAGTCCGGATTGTTGTCGACGCCCAGCACGGCCACTTCCTCCGGAATCCGCAGGTCGGCCTCTTCGCACAAGTCGAGAATCGTCAGGGCGTCCAGATCGTTGTTAGCCAGCACGGCCAGCGGCTTGGGGGCTTCGCACAGTTGCTTTGACACCTTCGGCATGGCGGCTCCGAGCCCCGTGCAGGAGCAGCCCTGAGCCTCGACTGTGTCCTTGAAGCTCTTATACCGCAGAAAATTCCATGGGAATTCGCCGATGCGGGGGAAAACCTTATAGAATCCAAAGTGCTGGAATCCCTTTGCCAGGAAATACTCCGCGGCCATTTTTCCGATCGCTTCGCTGTCCTGCCACACCTGGGGGGTTTGCAAGCGCTCTGACCGGAAGCCGATGTCCACTGTGGGTGTCCCCGAGCGCCGAATCAGCTCGACCATCTCGGGGTCATCGCTGTGATGGGAGATAATGCCGTGCCCATGCCACTCGTCCGGCAGTTGCCGATAGAAGTCGTAGCGCAGCTCCAGGTGCCAGCCGTGTTCCCGGGCGTAAGCGATAATCCCCTCGTAGGCGGGGTGGTTGTATTTTTTCAGCAGCAATAGCACGCGGCGTTTAGGCATGGTATGTCCGGCTCCTTGTTGGCGGCACAACGAAAATGTGTTCAGTATCCAAAATTTATCGTTGAAGGGTGCGACACAATATTCACTTCACCATCCGGATTTTGAATAAATAAAACCGATATTTGAAAAAAATCAATGTTCGCAATGTTTTTCTTCGGGCGTACATTACAGCATGTTGCAACGACAAGTCGGCGCGGATCTTGCTGTCCGCGCAGGAGAAAGGTTCATACCGATGGACTATGCGAAACAATTGCGGGACTTTCCCCGGAAACACGATTTCATCCTTTGCTTTGACAGCGACGGGTGCGTGTTCGACACGATGGAGCTGAAGCACAAGGAGTGTTTCTGCCCCGCGTTCATCAAGCACATGCGGTTGCAGGCGGCCAGCAAATACGCCCGGGAGATCTGGGATTTTGTGAATCTCTACGGCAAGACCCGGGGGTGCAACCGGTTCTGGGCCGTCAAACACGCCCTCGACTGGGCCCGGAAGCGGTCGGAAATCGCGGCTCGCGGCGTGGAGTTTCCCGATCTGTCCTCCCTGGAGTCGTGGCTCGCCGGCGAGACCAAGTTGGGCGGCCCCGCTCTGGAAACGCGCATCCGCGAAACGGGCGACCGCTCTCTCCAGGTGTTTCTCGACTGGAGCAACGAGGTGAACGCGCGGATCGCCGACATGGTGTACGGCATCGCCCCGTTCCCGCGGGTGAAGGATGTGCTGATCCGGGCGGCGGACAAGGCGGATCTGATGGTGGTCTCGCAGACCCCTCTGGAAGCGCTTGAACGCGAATGGGCGGAGCACGGCATGGACGGGGATATCGGCTTGATCGCCGGCCAGGAGCACGGCACCAAAAGCGAGCATATCGCGCTGGCCACCGCAGACAAAGGCTATGCTCCCGCCCATGTGCTGATGGTCGGCGACGCCCCCGGCGATCTGGCCGCCGCCCAGGCCAACTATGCCCTGTTTTTCCCGATCTTGCCCGGTCGTGAGGAGGCTTCCTGGCGGGAGTTTGCCGCCACCGGCCTGGACCGCTTTTTCGCCGGGACGTTCGCTGGCGGCTATCAGGAAAAGTTGATTCAGGCGTTCGACGCGGCTCTGCCCGAAACCCCCGACTGGGACTGAGGTCGGAAGTCGGAAGAACGAAGACCGGATGGAGCCGCCGGGCCTCCGGCGTGGAGGGCGGCAAGGGCGCGGCGGGCAAAAAAATCTTGGAAAGAACCTTGCCGCAAGGAGATGATAGCCACAAAAAGGCACAAAAAATAAAGGAAATGATTTCTTCTATAATAAAGCTAATAAAAAAATGTGTTTAGGTGTTGTGTTATATCGTTTGCCGGGTTAATTTACGGTGATTGGCCGCAAACCCCCAACCGATAACCAGAAAAAACAAACCGATGCAAATGTCCATTAATGAGCTGTGCGACACCGTCCGTGAGACATCATTCGCCATACACCGATATCATCGGCACGGGCATCTGGAGAAGATTTATGAGAATGCGCTTGCGCATCGCTTAACCAGACAAGGACTGAGTGTTCAGCAACAGCACCCAATCAAGGTGTACGATGAGGACGGAACGGTTTTGGGAGACTACTACGCCGACCTTCTGATAGAAGGCAGGTTGATCGTGGAACTGAAGGCTGTACGCGAGATTTCCAAGGAACATGTCGCCCAAATCATTGGCTACCTAGTTTCATCCAGGATGGAGGATGGCCTCTTGATAAACTTCGGGGCACCAAGACTGGAGATCAAGAAATACGTGCAAGATCAGTCGCAGCCCGACACACCCAGCGAGTAACCAATGTTTTCGTGCCTTTTCGTGCCTTTTTGTGGCCATTACTGAATTTTCAACATTCCTGAAAACAGCCATATTTTTGCGGATAAAACCGAAAGCCCCGTTACAGCTCCCATGGGATGTCTGTGGCAAAAAAAGAAGAGTGAGGTTCACATGCCTAGCGAAACAGTACAGAAAATTTTAAATTCGGCTTCCATTGAGGACAAGGTGGGGCAGCTTTTATGCTTCGGGTTTTCGGGCGCCTATGCGCATCGCGACATCCTCGACGCCATCCGGAAGTACCGGGTGGCGGGCTTCCGGACGACACCTTCCGCCCGCAAATTCGAGCGTTATTTCGGCAGCGACCACCCCGGCGCGGCCCGGGTGATCCGGGATCCGGAACCGAATGAGCGCGTCTACGGCAGCGGCGTCGGTGGGGCGCCGCGGGTTTCGCCCGAGCGCTATGCGGCCACCCTCAACCGGCTGCGGCAGTGCGCCATGGAGGAAGGTTCGGGCATCCCGCTCTATTTTGCCACCGATGTCGAGGGCAATGTCAGCATCGACTTCAGAGGGCCGGGCATCGAAGGCTTTCCCCATCCAATGGGACTGGCCGCCTCCGGCGATCCCGGGCTCAGCTACCGTGTGGCCAAGGCCATCGGTCAGCAGTTGCGCGCCGGCGGCTTCAACTGGATTCATTCCCCGGTGCTGGATGTGAACACCGAACCGGCCAACCCGGAAATCAGCACCCGCAGCTATTCCGCCCATCCGGAAACGGTCGCCCGCTATGCGCTGGAAAGTCTGCGGGGCTTCGACGAGGCGGGTGTCATCGCCACCGGCAAGCACTTCCCCGGCCGCGGCAGCTCGGTGGCGGATGTCCATTTCGGCGTGGCGGTCATCGATGACGACAAACAACGCATGCGCGATGTCCACCTGGCCCCCTACAAGCGGTTGATCGAGGCGGGATTGCCGGCGATCATGCTGGCCCACTCGATCTATCCGGCCATCGACCCCGACCAGGAAATCGCCACCATGTCCCGGGCAATCATCATGGATGTGCTGCGCGGGGAGCTGGGCTACGATGGCGTGGTCATGACCGACTCCTTCACCATGGGCGGACTGGTGGCCAAGTACGATGTCGACGAAGCCGCCGTCCTGTGCATCCAGAACGGGGTCGATCTGATTCTTTTGAAAGATGAAAACGCCCTGCGCGGCGAAGTCTACACCGCCCTTCTCGATGCCGTCCGCACCGGACGGATCAGCGAGGACCGGCTGGAGAACGCCGTCGGGCATGTGCTGGCCGCGAAGGAGCGCTGCGGTCTGCTCGACGGCAGCGGCGGAATCGTTCCGGTCGAGACCACCCGTAAGATTCTCGCCGATATCAGTCTGCGGGACACCGCGCGGGAGGCGGCGGAGAAGTCGCTGGTTGTCCTGCGCGACGAGGAGGGTCTGCTTCCCCTGAAACCGGGCACCCGGGTGTTCGTGGTCGAAGAGGCCTTCAATGTCATTGCCCGTCTTAACGACGAATGCAGTCATGTGGGGTCACTGTATGAGGCGCTGGCCGACCGTGGTGTCGATGCCTGCATGGTCGATTTCGAGGCCAACGGCAACTTTGAGAAGATCTGGCCGGTGATCCGGCAGCGGGCGGCGGAAGCGGACATCATTATTCACACCGGCCATTTCAACCGGGGCGGCAACCATGAAAAGCGGGCCGAATACCACAAACGCATTGCTGAGCTGGACACCCCATCGATTTTTGTGACTAACTGCCCGTACGATCTGGTGGTGCCGGAAGCCGCGAAGAGCGTCCTGGTCACCTTTTCGCTGTTCGACCGGTCCTTCGAGGCGGCCGCGGCGGCGATCTGCGGAGAAGCCAAACCCTCCGGCAAGCTGGACTTCGACCCGCAAGTCAGCTACAACTAGGCCGTCTTCATAAATCAAAAACTGAACAAATGCGTCAAGTTTTCTAAAATGAAGACGGCCGTTGCTGGCTTCTGGTTGTTGGTTGCTGGTCAGAGTGAATCGCCCTGCAAAGCAGGGCTCTCCAAAAGAGCCCCCACCGGGGGCGATGTGAAAAACCAGAAACCAGCAGCCAGACCGTCCCGCAAGGCGGGACAGAGGCTGTCCCGCAGGGCAGCAGCGAAGCGGCAAACCAGAAACGCGACCGTTCCGCACAGCGGAACAGAGCCCGATCCAGCAGCGCGGGAATCGGGAGCGACCAGCGGGAGCGGCAACCTCCGCCGCCAGAACGTACCGCCTCGCTCGTCGGTTTGAAGCGGAGCCTCGCTAGATTCGTCATTGACGCTTCGCTCCGGACCCAGTTGGTTCGGCTATTTCCTGCACAAGTAGTCTGCGCTGTCGCAAAACGTCTAAAAAATATCCGCATTCTGTAGGTTGCTGGTTGTCAAGATGATCCTGTATTTTAACAAAGTTATTTTATCCGCAGTTGCAAAGGACGGATTTGTCCGCTGCAAAGATTGTTTGACTAGAATAGAACGAAAAGGAGACATTTCATGTTTACTCAAAGCGAAAATCCACAAGGAATAGGAACTAACATGATCAAAACAACGATTAGCAAATTTGCCGCCACCATGTTGATTCTGGCGTTGATGTTTCTGGGCGGCATATCTTCTTTTGGCGCGCCTGTTTATTTTGACTTTGGAGATTCGACTAATTCTGCTGTTGAGACTGGGTGGACAGGATTCGAAGTCGCCTATGGTGGTGAAGCGGTTCCCATATCAAAAACTTCCTCCGGTGTGACGGTAACTGTGACTTCGGCTAGCAATACCCCTCTTGGCCGGGATCGGTCAACACCGTTTGTGCATACGACGGGTGGTTCTTTTTCATTGTTTGATGTTTATCGGGATTTTGTCATTCGTCCGACTGGTCTCACCATTTCAGGCTTGACAATCGGAACAGATTACACCGTCGAATTCATCATGTTTGACGATGATGAGACTACAGAAACCGTCACTCAGACGGTTACGGACACAACGGGGGGAGGAAGTAATGTTCTCGGGAACATTTCCTGGAATGCTTCGACACAGTTGTCAAGTGACAGCGATCAGCGGGTGGTGGGAAGCGGTTTGTTCGCGGATGGCTCCGGCAACATGACATTCACAATTTCAGCTGTTGGCAACGGCGGAAATCCATTGATCAACGGTTTGGTTCTCTATGAAACTACTATCCCCGAACCGGCATCGATGATTCTGCTGGCTCTGGGTGGACTGGCGGTCTTCCGCCGCCGGGCCAACGCCTAAGCGGAATCCCGAGCCCGATTAGTATAAGCAAAAAACACGCTGTCAACGATTTTAAGGGTATAGCAGTTTATGATTCCTGCTCAAAACAAATGGGTCGCATGTCTGGGGATGGTGATTGCCACCAGCTTTTTGGCATTCACACCCACTGCGGAAGCCGCGCATATCAAGGCCTTTCTCCTTGGCGGCCAGTCGAACATGGACGGACGGGCCGCCACCAGCGGATTGCCCACATCACCGGTTAATCTTCAAAACCCCCAGACGGATGTCAAGTTCTATTTTCAAACTGACGGCAACGTTCAGGGGGCGAATGAGAACACCGTGATCGACTTACAGCCCGGGATGAGCGAAACAAGCGGTTTCGGCCCTGAAATCAGCTTCGGCCGGGATGTCGCGGATGCCTTCGCGACGGAAAACTTCGCTCTGATCAAGTACGGGAATGGGGGCACCAGCCTTGTCGATGAGTGGGATCCGAATACAGGTGGTGAATACAGCACGTTTATATCAACCGTCACTGCCGGTCTAACAGCTTTGGAAAACGGGGGCAGTAATACAACGGAAATTGTCGGCATGCTGTGGACGCAGGGGGAACGGGACGCGGTGGAAGGACGGACAACGACTCAATACGAGACAGACCTGAATGAATTTATCGCTGCCATCCGTGGCAACTACGGCGCGGGGCTGCCATTTTTTCTCAGTCGCCTGTCCAGTGGGCAAACGTCCCTTAACACAACTAGTTTGAATGCTATCCGCGCCGCCCAGGATCTTGTCGCCGCGGGCGACCCGAATGCCTACCTGATTGATACGGATGGGTTCTCTATCGCTGCGGATAACCTTCACTTCGATGCTGATGGGCAGCAGGCTCTGGGGTCTGCTTTTGCCACGTCCTATATTGACACTGTTGTCACTTCCGATGTCCCCGAACCGTCCACGGCGATCCTCGCAATTTTCGGCCTGACAAGTTTCTGTCTGCGGCGCCGGCGTTTGGCGAAGTGATTTGAAATCACAGCCATCCCATGGGATGACTGCGCTAACCTTGTCTCGCACCTTGTCTCGCACTTCGTCTGATTCGTGCTCAAACTCGACAACACTGGGACTAGGTGCGAGACAAAGTGCGAGACAAGGGAGCACTATGTTCGAGCATGAATCCTATAAAAGTCCTAACTGGGGGTCTCGAAAAAACCGAAACCTCAAGCACAAAAAAGTCGAAAATCGCCCGATTTTCACGAGTTATGGGATCACAGTGATTTGAAATAGATAGCCACCGCCAAATCTGTGAATCGTTTCAATAAGCCTCCCCGTGAATTGTCACCGGGAGGCTTTTGGTCTTTTGGGGTGAATATGTTTCGGCGTTCTTCCGGGTATTTGTCGTTTTTAAGATGCTGCCAAGCATTTGCATCAATCGTCCCCATACACTATGATAGATCAACACTTTCCCAGTTGTAACGGATGGGATACCAAAGCGCCTGTCTGGTGTGCGACCGCATAAGCGCTAACTTGATGCACGAATCGTGCTCAAGTTGGCTTGAATATTCAACACTGAGTCCACTCTAAAAAGTCCGGTTTTTTCAGCAACGGCAAACTTAATCCAGAACTTCATCCAGAACCTAATCCAATTTTGTGCTCAGACCGATTCAGGAATTTAGTTCTGGAGTAGGTTCTGGAGTAGGTTTTTCTTTTTTAGAGTGAACTCAACACTCAACATTCAACACCCAACATCCAGGTAAATGCGCGCAACCGTTTCAATGAAAAATACTTACATACTTGAATATTGGATATTCCGTGTTGGATATTGGACATTAAGTTAGCGCTTATGGTGTGCGACCCCCGACCGGCCGACCCGCATTCACCGTTTTTGATAATGGAATAACTGTTTGAATGGCAGAAGAAACATTACCCAAATTCAACCCGCGTCGGCCACGGACAATCCTAGTCGAACTGCGCCGCCCGCACAAAAGCTATGCGTCCCAGGCGCACAATCAGCTCCTGCATGGGATTATCGAACAGGCGCAACAGTTTGACTGGCACCTTCTGGATGCTTATGTTGACGACTGGATGCCTGCCGCTGTCGCTCCCCGCCTGGGTGGCGCCATGGTGGTGAGTCTTCCGGATGAACCCTTGCCTTCCCGTCTTCGTGAAAGTGGCTGCCCCACTGTGCGAATCGGACGCTTGCCGCATGAAATGGACGACCTGCTGCCTTCTGTTCTACCGGATTTTTATACGGCGGGGCGGCTGGCAGTCGATCATTTTCATGAGCGAGGGTTTCAACACTTGGCATTTGTGGGGCGGGACCCATGGGGGAACTCAAAAGTGCTTTATGACGGCTACCATGAATCGGCCACGGAGTTGGGAATGTCCATTCATCCGATTCGCCTGAAGCAGGATTCGTCCGCGTTCGGTCCCCGAGATGATAAATCTGACGTTTTCACCCGTCGTGCCCGCCAAATTGGCGAAGAATTGCGAAATCTGCCGAAGCCAGTTGGCGTATTGTCGTTCAGCGATATGGCCTGTGCGGATATCTGCATTTGGTGTGCCATGGCAGGTTTGAGCGTTCCTGAAGATGTGGCTGTCCTCGGGATCGGCAACAACCAGTTCGACTGTGAATTGGCGGCGGTGCGGCTCTCATCCATAGACATGAACCGCGAAGAGCAAGGACGCCGGGCTGCACTATTGCTACATGATCTGCTTTCGGGAAAAGAACCGCCAGAAGCCCCCATTATGGTTCCGCCAAAAGGCATTGAGGCGCGTCGCAGTACCGACATCCTGGCCGTTGCCGATCCACTGGTGGCCCGGGCCATCCGCTTTATGTGGGATCATCTGACCGCGCCTCTCAACGTGGAGGACGTGGCCGGGGAAATGGGGGTTGCCCGGCGCAAACTTGAACGGGCTTTTAGAAAGAGCCTGGGACGCGGAGTGAAAGAAGAATTGCGCCGCAAACGCCTGGATCTCGCCCGTCAAATGCTTCGGTCAACCGACTTGACTGTGGCTGAAATAGCTGATGCCACCTGCTTCGGTGCCGACATGACCCTGCACCGCGCCTTCAATGCGGAATTTGGCATCACCCCCCGTCAGTTCAGGGTTGCCATGCAAAGCCAGTCCGGAAAATCCTGTCGGGAGGGTGGCCTGAAAGGGGCTGGACAGGCGATTAAGGCGAAGGTTAAGGGTGCACAGGATTTCCCCTAATCTTTTGCCTTAATCTAAATTACCCGTGTCGCAAAACATCTGGAAAGCATCCGCATTTTGTAGGTTGTCTCCCCGTCATTTGGTCGTGTAACCTATATAAAGTCATTTTAAGTGTGCCCTTCGGCATGCCGACTGCAAATGGCTTTGACCCGAAGAGAAAGTTAATCTGGAGCTGAAAAAAAGGAGTCGGCGCACATGAGCAAGTATGCAAGTGGAGTCTCAGTCATAGGAAGGGTCTTTCGATGTCTTGTGGTCGTCCAACTGCTCGCGTTGGGCCTGGGGGCCGGACGGGCGGGGGCGACGCCGCCCACCTGGTCGGATGAATTTGACGGGACGGGGGCGCCTGATCCGGCTTATTGGACCTTCGAAGAAGGATTTGTGCGTAACGAGGAGCTTCAGCTTTACACCACAGACAATGCCTGGCAGGAAGGTGGTCAGCTCATTATAGAAGGGCGCGAAGAAACCGTTCCCAATCCCGACTACAAGCCGAGCAGCAGTGACTGGCGGCTGAACCGTGAGTACGCTTATTATACCTCGTCCAGCATACGGACTCGGGGCCTGTATTCCTTCCAGTATGGGCGCATGCAGGTGCGCGCCCAGATCCCGTGCTTCACAGGCATGTGGCCGGCCATCTGGACGGTGGGGGATGTCGGCCAATGGCCCAGCAATGGCGAATGCGATATCATGGAGTACTACGGCTCCAAAATCCTCGCCAACTGCGCCCGCGGAACCACCACGCAATGGGTCGCCGCCTGGGATTCAGCCAGCATGACGATTGCCAATCTTGTCGCCATCGATCCGGACTGGACAACCAAATACCACGTCTGGACCATGCAGTGGGACGAAAATTACGTCCGCCTCTACGTTGATAACATTCTGCTGAACACCAGCGCCCAGACCTGGTTGGTCAACCCGACGACGGAATGGGGGCCTCTGGAACCGTTCAAGCAACCGCACAATATCATTTTGAACCTGGCCATCGGCGGCACGGCCGGGGGCGATCCGTCGAACACCACCTTCCCGCAGCGCTACTATGTGGATTATGTCCGGGTCTGGGAAAACTACACCAGCAACACTTCGCCGACGGATATCGCCCTGTCAAGCGATACAGTGGACGAAAACATGCCCGCCGGAACAGTGGTCGGCGAATTGACGGCGACGGATGCCGATGCCGCTGAAGTGATCCGTTACAGCCTGGTCGCCGGCACCGGGGACACTGACAACGGCTCATTTGAAATCCTTCCCAAATCGGACGGTACGCTGACTGGAGTGCTGAGAACCACGCAGGTGCTGCTGTATCCGGGCGGCGCCACCCGCAGCATCCGCGTGCGGGCGACTGATGTCGCGGGAGCGACCTACGAAGAAATCCTCACGATTACTCTTAATTCCAACCCGCCGGACAATTACGCGCCTGTTTTCACTGTCGACCCAATCACCGGCAGCGATGCCGCCGAGGATGCCGCCTATGCCGATACGATTGCGGGATCCGCGACGGATGCCGACGGCGATACGCTGACCTACAGCAAAGTTTCCGGTCCGGCCTGGTTGAATGTTGCCGGCGACGGCTCACTTTCCGGCACGCCGCTTCCCACTGATGTCGGTGACAATAGTTTCACGGTCCAGGTTGACGATGGCAACGGCGGCATTGACACCGCGACACTGAATATTATCGTGCTAAATGTTCACAACGACGCGCCCGTGTTCGTTGAAGACCCGATTACCGGCGCCTCGGGCGCTCCCGACCAACCCTACTTTGGATCTCTTGAAGGAAGCGCCACCGACTCCGACGGGGATGCTGTGGGCTATAGTAAAATCAGTGGTCCGGCCTGGCTGAGCGTCGCCGTCGGCGGTGCCCTTTCCGGCACGCCGGCCAGCACAGACGAAGGGGTCAATGTCTTCACCATTCAGGCTGATGACGGCAATGGCGGCACGGCAAGCGCGACGCTTAGCATTACGGTTGAAGCCCTTTCGGCGGGGGTTGTGCTTCATGACAATTTTGAGCCCGGTGTCAATCCCTATGGCGGAACCACACCGGATGTCGCCTCCTACACCGTCGCCAACACCAGTGGACAGGCCAATACGGCCCTATGGGTGCGGGCTGCCAGCGGCTATGGCTCGTCCCGCAACGGACTGGTGGACGAGTCCGAAAACAGCGGCTTGAACTTTGCCGATCCCGCCGGAACCCAGGCCTATGCTTTCCGCTACACCAACACGGGTGTGACGACTGTTGAAGGAATCATTGGCGCACTCACTTCCGGCACCACGATCACCGTCAGTTTTGATGTGGTCATGGACGGCTACAACGGTGGCACAGCCTACGATGCTCTGCTGGTGCTGTTTGATGCCGGGGCGGCGCGGAATGCCGTCGAATACGGCAATAAGGACACTGCCGCGGTTCTGGCTCGGTCGAGTGGCAATGTGGCCGTTGATGGCAATTACTACACGGTCAACTTTAGCTACACGGTGGGAGACCCCGTGGTCGATAATGACGGTGACAGCAGTACGTCAACGGGAACAACCTTTCTCACGTCGCTGCTGGGTAAGGACATTGCTCTGCGTTTCGATGGGGCAAGCGGCTCCGCCAACATCGACAATGTCCAGGTTTCCGTATCAGGTGCCGGCGGTGACAACACGGCGCCGGCCTGGGTAACCAATCCAGTCAACGAGGCGGACGCCGCAGAAGATGTGGTCTACAGCGGCACGCTGGCCGGTGACGCTACCGATGCCGACGGTGACACGTTGACGTACGCGAAAGTTTCCGGTCCGGCCTGGCTGAGCGTCGCCGCCGACGGCGCGCTTTCCGGCACACCGACTAACGCCGATGTCGGGTTGAACAGCTTCACCGTCAGTGTCAGTGATAGTATCGCCACTCCGGTTGAAGCCACCCTGAACATTACGGTCGTCAATGTCAACGACGCGCCCGTGTTCACGGTCGATCCGATTACCGCCGCCGCCGCCAACGAGGGTGTCGCCTACAGTGGCACGATTGCGGGATCCGCGACGGACGACGATGGTGACACATTGACCTATGCCAAGGTCTCCGGTCCGGCCTGGCTGGCTGTGGCCGCCGATGGCACACTGTCCGGCACACCTGCGACTACAGATATAGGGCAGAACAGTGTCACGGTGAGCGTCAGCGACGGCAACGGTGGCAGCGACACGGCAACACTTGAGATCACTGTCAACGCAGTCAACAATGCGCCCGTATGGACCGTCAACCCGGTCAACGAGGCGGACGCCGCAGAAGATGTGGCCTACAGTGGCACGATTGCGGGATCCGCGACGGACGACGACGGTGACACGTTGACGTACGCGAAAGTTTCCGGTCCGGCCTGGCTGAGCGTCGCCGCCGACGGCGCGCTTTCCGGCACACCGACTAACGCCGATGTCGGGTTGAACAGCTTCACCGTCAGTGTCAGTGATAGTATCGCCACTCCGGTTGAAGCCACCCTGAACATTACGGTCGTCAATGTCAACGACGCGCCCGTGTTCACGGTCGATCCGATTACCGCCGCCGCCGCCAACGAGGGTGTCGCCTACAGTGGCACGATTGCGGGATCCGCGACGGACGACGATGGTGACACATTGACCTATGCCAAGGTCTCCGGTCCGGCCTGGCTGGCCGTGGCCGCCGATGGCGCGCTGTCCGGCACACCAGCGACCGCAGACCTTGGGCTGAACAGCTTCACGGTCAGTGTCAGCGACGGGATTGCTCCTGCGGTCGGAGGTTCACTCCAGATCACTGTGCTGTCCAACGACGTGACACCTCCGGTGCTGACCGTGCCGACGGATGTTGTCATCACCCAGCTTGACTCGCAGGATCCGGCCGATACCGGACAGGCAACCGCCATTGATGATCTTGATCCGGACCCGGCGGTCACCTACAGCGATGCCGCGGACGGAGCGGATCCCGATCCCTATGTCATCACCCGCACATGGACGGCGGCGGATGCCAATGGGAACTTGAGCCAGGGAATTCAGTTGATTATCGTCATCCAGGTCGGTTTTCATATGGCCCAGTCCGAAACGACCACGACTGGCACGGTCAGTGGCTCGTTGGCCGACACGTTTGCCAGCGATAATGGTTACGAGGTGCTGAGCGAAGCCGTTGTAGCCAACAAATATTCACGACTGGATCATCAGTGGGTTTTCACCGTTGGTTCCGCCGACCTCCAGAGGTTCTATGTCGAGGCCTACCGTCCGGCCAATGTCGAGAATGATGATTTTATCTTTCTCTATTCGACCGATGGTTTGGCCTACACCGAGATGCTGACAGTCGCCAAGTCGGCGGACGATGACTCCCTGCAGACCTATGAACTGCCCCAGGCGGTGAACGGCACCGTCTACGTGCGCGTGGTCGACACCGATCCCAGCACGCGGAACAACTTGTCCATTGATAGTCTGTACGTGGACAACATGGGATTCTACACCGAACGCTGGCCCGCCGGAATGGTTCCCCCGGGGCCGGCCGCCGACCCGGTTCCCGCTGACAGCGCCGCCGGCATCTCTGTCAACACCCAATTGGGATGGACAGCCGGAGCGGACTCCATCGGTTCGGATGTCTACTTTGGCACCGTCAATCCGCCAACCGCCGCTGAATTCCTGACCAGCACGCCCGCTGTCTCCGCCGATCCGGGCGCGTTGAGCTACGGCACCACCTACTACTGGCGGGTGGACGCGGTCGGCGATGCGGGGACGACGGCAGGCGCGGTCTGGTCCTTCACCACCGAGACGCTGGGTGGGACACCTGACATATACGTGTCGGACATCGCCATGAGCTCGGCTTCCGTCCCGGGCGGCCGCTACAGCGGCATTGCCACCATCACCGTTCTGGATGACCTGGGGGCACCGGTTGTCGGCGCCACTGTCTCGGTGGACTGGTCCGGTGCCGCCGCAGGATCGGGTTCGGGGGTCACCGGCGCCACCGGGCAAGCGGTCATAGAATCGGCGGCCGTGAAGGGTGGCGGCACCTTCACGGCGACCGTCACTGGCGTGACGGCGACGGGTTACACCTACAACCCCGCGCTGAATGTGGAAACATCGGATTCGATTACCGCGCCATAGGCGCCGGCGCAAAGGAATGAAATCAGCGGGTGGCACCGGGTTCCGGACCGGTGCCATTCGTTTTTTTTGCGCGGGGGGCTTCTCCGGGCTGAAACCTGAAAGCTGAAAAGAAAAAACGCCGGAGTCCGGCGAGTCCAGGAAAGTGGCGCTGGGGACTTGGGTTTTCGGATTCCGGATTTGGGATTTTCACGTCGAATCCGCTCAGAGGGAAAACGTGATCACTGAGCACCGATCGCGCCGCACTGTAGCTGGCGCTGGCGGGTTAATGATTTTTCATGAGTTGCGGAATCACACCGGCAAACAACCATCCGTGGCCGGTAAAGCCTTTGGCTTAGGCCTCTTCCTTCCGCGTCTGGCGCAGGGATTTGCCGTGGTGCTTCTTCAGTATCCGGCTGAGATGATCCACATTGCTGAATCCGCAGGCCGCCGCGATTTCGTACCCCCGGAAGTCGGTCTCTTTGATCAATTCAAGAGCCTTTTCCATTCGCAACTGTTCCAGATAGTCGAACATGGTATAATCCAGATGACGTTTGAATTCCGCTTCCAGATGCCGTCGGGAGATATGTGTCAGGCTGGCGATGTTATCCAGGTTAAGATTTGGATTTGTGAAATTTTCCATCAGTAACCTGAGCGCCTGGGCGGTTGGCAGATGGGGGACGGCTAGAATGTCGGTGGACTGCCGGGTGACCACCTTGACTGGAGGCACCAGAATAGGTTCTGACGGTGGCGGCGCGCCATTCATCAGGCTATCCAACACCTTTGCCGCCTCGTAGCCGACGAGGTTGCCATTGGTGTCGACACTTGACAGCGGGATTGGCGCCAGGTCGCAGAAATCCGGATTGTTGTCCACACCGAGAACCGCCACTTCCTCCGGCACCCGCAGCCCTGTTTCCGCGCACGCCTCAAGCATTGTCAGCGCGTCTAGATCATTGTTGGCCAAAACAGCCAGTGGTTTGGGGGCTTCACGAAGCTGACTCAACACGCGCGACAGGCCCACTCCGAGCCCTATAACGTCGCAGTCATGACGTTCGATTGTATCCTTGAAGCTCTTAAAGCGCAGAAAATTCCATGCGAATTCGTTGATACGGGGAAAATATTTGTAGAATCCGAAGTGCCGGAACCCCTTGTCCAAAAAATACGCCGCCGCCATTTTGCCGATGGCTTCGCTGTCCTGCCACACCTGCGGTGTTTTTAACCGTTCCGATCGGAACCCGATGTCAATGGTGGGCGCGCCTGAACGTTTGATCAGGTCGACCACATCAGGATCATCGCTGTGATGGGAAATGATGCCGTCACCGCGCCACTGGTCCGGTAATTGCCGGTAAAAATCGTAGCGCAACTCCAGATGCCAGCCATGCTCCCGGGCATAGGTGACAATCCCCTCGTAAGCGGGATGGTTGAATTTCTTCAGCAATAATAAAACACGCCGCATGGGCATACAGTCTCCGGATTTTACGTGTTGATTCGCAATTATACCGTTTTTTTCGCTGCCGTCAAGGCAATGGACCCGCGGATAAACACGGATGGACGAAAGAGTTTGAACCGCGGATTTTCGCGGATGGACGCGGATAAAGAAGAATGTCAACCACGCGAGACACGAAACACACGAACAGTCCGCGGGAGTGCGTATGGAATTTTCTGTCATGCCTGGGGGCTCTGAGGGCGGGGATTAGAACAGAGTTTCCGCGCCGCTTTCCTGAAACTTGGGAATGATGAACAGATGAACAGGGAATAACGAATATCGAAAGAGAGGCGCTTTGGATCTTTCTTAAGATTCGGAAGTTTCATCTTGTTCGGAGCGGGAAGTTTACGACCCCGGAGGGTCGCTCTCTTGAAACTTCAACGTTGGACTGCCTGTCTCGCCGTAGCCACGCAGGGCGAAGGCGGATTGGACGTTGAGCGTTGGACGTTCGAGTTTCAGACTGGTCGGAACGAGAGTTACGGATCTCGCAGAATCGCTTTCTTGACACCTCCGGAAATGATGTGATTTAAAACATTATTCACGTAAAATAGTTATTTTAACTTCCCGCTTTTACCCTACATTAGTGGCCAAATGAATGTCAAGAGCTGGGGAAATCCGCACGATTTTGATCGTTGCGGACACGCCACAATTTAAATACGGACAGCTTGATCTGTTTGTCAACCACCCCAAACCCAGGAGTCAATCATGACAACCACCATCAGAAACACAACCCTTTTCACCGTGACATCAGCCCTTGCCGCCTGCTTTTTGCTGAGCTGCATCCTGTCCGTGCGGGGATTTGGCGCCACGTATTATTGGGCGGGTAGTGAAGGAGCTGGGTGGAGTAACACAGCCGCCTGGAAAGACGTGAACGGGACTAGTCAATCAGCCTTCTCTGATAGCCATACTTATGTTATCAACCCAAACCAAGTACTAGGCGGTGGCGCCACGGCTGCTTCCCGGACTGATGTTAACAGTAATCCTTTTCCGGCAAACAATTTGACGGTTGAGAGTGGCGGGGTCGTGGTCGTAGATAGCACGAGTGGTGTCGACACACTAACACTGAATGGAGGCGCCTTGAGGAATTATCAATCAGGTGCGAAGACTTGGGGTGATGGAATCAATGACAAGATTGTGCTCACGGGGGGAAGCACAAGTCAAGTATCTTTGGGAACTAATGGCGGCGCTTTGCCTATAGACGCGTTTGTAGAGGGGGCGGGGAATCTTATTTTGAGGCCGAAAAGCGCGACCAGATACATGCAGTTAAGCAAGGCGAACACTCACACCGGCACCACGACCATGCAACCGGATGGTTCTGAAGGAACATTCTTTATAAACAACGCCAACGCGCTGCAATACAGCACACTGAATTTGAATTATGACACTGCGTCGGAAGGAGCGGTGACCTTCAATCAAAATTCAACGATTGGCGGTCTCGAAGACAGCGGGGTCGCGGCAAATCTGAATCTCGGTGGCAGAACCATTTCGATTGGCTACAATGACAGTGCCCGGGACAAGACCTTTGACGGTGACATCAGCAACGGGTCTATTATAAAAATTGGTTCCAGCACACAGCGGTTTACGGGCGCCGTCAGCACCCCCGTCACCGTGACCGAGGGAACAGTTGTCATGGCCGGTTCTTACACCGGTGGAACGATTGCCCTGAATGGTGGGAACCTCAACATCGGCAGCGACACGACCGCCGGTGACATAATGAGTTTCACGACACTGACTCTGACGGACGGATCGACCATCACCTGGCAGGTCGACGGCGCGTCCGGTGACGTGCTGCAGACCAGCGGCACCCTGGCGCTGGGCACCCTGTCGGCCGGAGCTGTCACCATCAATGTCGACTCCATTGGCGCCGCCCCTGTGAAAAATGTGTGGTACACGCTGTTTGACGGCACGGTCAGCGACTTCAACGCCAGCAAGTTCACGTTTTCCGGATATAATGCCGACAAGTGGGTCATTGGCGAAGGCAGCCTGCAAATCATGCTGATTCCCGAGCCGTCCACCGCGATTCTCGCCGGGCTTGGTCTCGCGGGGCTCTGCCTGCGTCGCCGTCGGCGGTAAGCGCGCGCCGCGGGCCTGGAGCCGCCCGGCCCCGGGCGTTTTTAGCGCGGAGCACGGAGCGCGGAGCGCGGAGTCTGGATAGGAACCGATCAGACGGATCAGGATCAGGGATCCGTCTGATCGGTTTTTTGCCCGCTTCCAGCTTGCCGCGGCATCCGCTCCACGCGCTTCCTGTCCCGTCGGCTGCCGCCTCGCTCATTCGTTGAACGTTTAGCGTTAAGCGTTGAGCGTTCACCCCCCCCCCGAATTCCCGGCACCCCTTATGGTTGTAACCGAAATCGTTATCCGTTCAAGAGCCGACTGAAGTCGGTCTTCGGCGGGCACCAGAGCCCGCCCGGCTTCCGATTAAAGTCGGTACACCAACGTGGGATGTCGACGCTCCGAGGGGGGGGGGAGGGGCAAGCGCGTTGGTGTACCCGCAGGGCTGCTCAGCCAATTGCCTTCATCCGCATCCTACCTGTCTGCCTCTGGCATGATCTGCGTCCATCCGCGTCCATCTGCGGTTCAAATTCCTTTCCGGGACACATTCCTCACAAACCATCCGGATTTTGAATAAAAAAAATCAAAATTTGACGAAACACTTAGTTTCTTTTGGTCTTTTTCGCCCTATCGTAGAGTATATCATTTTCATCGACCGCATTTGGTTTGATGCTCATCGCTCAACAAAATGCGAAACCCGGCGGCCATCTACCCGGTTCCGGGCAAGTAACGCGCGATTAATATATACTGACAGTTTTTCTGTTTGTGCATCACCACAAACCCGGGAGTCACCTCATGACAACAAAAGCCGCACGTTCTTTTACTCTTCTAAGCTTGGTGTTCGCGGTTTCGCTTCAAGCCGCGACTATTGACGTGACCCGTTTCGCTGTGGATTCAGTCATTGGAGATGTCAGGGAGACCAATGCGCCGCTGACAGGTTACTATGAAGCCACTTCTTCTCAACCCACGCTGGTTGGTGGTACGGGGTCAAGCTCCTCCTCCAACCGGTATGTTCAGAATTTAATTTACCGCTACACCTTGCCGAGTATCGGGGCCGGAAAGGTCATTAGCAGTTTTACATTTGACTTTCATGTTGGGGACGTGCGGGACAGTGCGAATGCTGATCCTTATCTGGATGTCTATCTGCTCAATTTGGCTGATCCAACAACCACTGGCGGCGACCTTTTCTATGACGGTAGCGCGGATCCGAACCACGATAAAATTGGCGATTATTATTTTGCTTCCACCAACACACAGGTAACTGCGAATCAGGACGTTTCATTTACCATCAATTCCGGAAACGCGCTCACCACGCTGAACGGGTTTTATGACGCAAATGGTGATCCCACCCAAACTTGGGCTTCCTTCCGCTTTAATCTGGATAAGGCCATACCGGTGACAAGCCCTTACAGCCGCTACTATGTGGATAACGATGTCAATACTTCTAGTATAATGTAAAATTTAAACTTGCGCAATCTTTAACACTAACCTATATT
>JAVVEH010000011.1:0-59638 GCA_032251435.1 Lentisphaeria bacterium
GCCAGGACGAAACTTAAACATCTTTATCCGCATCTTTAAATTTTACATTGTACTATGGCTATGTGTTCTATATCGGTAAAAAAGCAGATTGGCAAAACAACTGAGTCCGCTCCGGTTTCGGTCGAATCAAGCCGACGCGCGTGGTTCGCCTCCTTTCACGGTGAAAACGTCTTCCCAGTCATCCTCCGGGCGCAGGACGGAGAATTTCACATCGCCTAACCGAGTGCCGCCGACGGCCAGCCGCTGGCGGTAACGCGCGGCGCCATGCTCCACCCGGCGCAACTGAAGAGGTGACAATTGGCCCAGATGACGGGCGTGGCGGTAATGGTAATTGGCCGACAGCTCTTCATCGAACCGGGCGGCGAAGGACTCACCATCCACAATTGCCGCCCCCTCCGTATACAAAACATAGCCCCAGCCCGACGGATCACGCCGGGGCGCCAATACGGCGAATTCAAAGACCGCGCCACATTGATCCTCACAGGTTTTCAAGGCCCGCTCGACTTCCCCGGCATGCAGTTTTTCCCCGACGACATCCACCACCGCCCCCGCCCGGCCCAGAAACTCAAGACACGGTGTGGCCCCGGCGAACCCCGTCACGCTGACCCGATCCCCCAGCCGGTAGCGACAAAACCCGTTGCCTGTGGTCAAAATAACCGTGTATTCCCGGCCTTCCACGAGCTCCCAAAGCGGGTGGACAGAACCATCCGCGGCATCCTCGAATTCGAGGAAATGCCCATTGGGGACACAGACCCGGCGTTGGTCCTTTCCCCAGGGAATGGTCACCACGCCTTCTGTCGCCAACAATCCTTTGGGCTGCATGGCCACGCCTGGAAATTGTTTCAGCAATTCCGCGGCTTCTCTCCCCGCCCGGCCATCCGCCCAGCAACTCATCACTCTAAGCCGCGGCCAGATCGCACGCCAGTCCGGACTGTCACCCGCCAGCGCCTGATTCACGCGCCGGGCTCTTCCGGGACGCGGACAGAATCGTTTCTCCAGTCTTCTTTTCAGCGGTCCGGGCAGGTCTATCCCAGCAGGCGATCCACCGTCATGAATCGCCTGGACAAGACGCTCCCGCTCATTCACGGCCCGGCGCAGAAGTAAGCGCAAAAAAGACGGATGCCAAACAGAAATCAAACCGAGCCGATCGTCCCGGAGCAAGCACAAAACCGTGATCACCTCGGCCATTTCCGGATCGCTGATCGTCCCCACTTCAGGGGGAACCGCCAGCAATTTTCCGGCGGCGAACCGTTGCCAACCGGGCAGATAGTCCCCATCCGCCGCGAACCCGACCGGCACGGCGCCCGCCGTGGCGCTCTCCCGGGGGACGGTTGAAGGACTGATCGCCCAATACTGCGTGCTCCGCAGCAAGACGGGATAACGGATATACACGTCCCCGATCCACGCCCCCAGAGCGGCTTGGAACTCCCGGCGCAACTCAGCCGTGTAGGGAATCAATTTACGCCCGCCGCGGCTGCCGCTGGTCGGCTCAAGCAGGAGCGTCGGCCTCGGTGTCAGGCCACACCGTTTTCCACTGCGGATAGCTTCGATTTTTTCCCGGTAATCCTCATAGTCAGTCAACGGGTAACGGGAAAACCCGGGATACGCCCGCGCCTCCCGGGGCGCGCCACGCAGGCGCGTCTGCCGCCTGAGCGCCTGTTCCTGCGCCCGCCGCGGCCGCCGCGTGGCCATCCGGAAGCGAAACCAGGCGGGAAGGCAACTGATCCACCAAAGAGCGTTTAACAAAAAAATCAGCGGGGTCCGCATCGCCGCTCACTCCCTCCACTCGACGCGCGCGCGGTCGATCACCCGCCGACCAGCCCGGTTGAGATTATCCGGATCGATGGAAGCCAGGCAGGCCAGTTCCACCCCCTGAGCATACCGCGGATTCCGCGCGACAAAATAACTGACGTGGGGATCGCGCCGCCGTGATTCGGGGATGGCCGCCAGTTCCGGACACAGGCGGTCGCCGCCCGCCGGTGTGATCAACCCGGAACAGGGGTCGTAATCCTTACCGAACCGGGCCTGGGCGACGGCTTTGAGCAAGTCAGCCAACTCCCATTCCGCCGCCGTTTGTCCGTGCCAGGGAATAAAGTGTTTAAAAAACACTGGCAAAAACCGGTACGTCCGGAACCCCTTGGTGATGAGAAACCAGTGACAATCATAGGCGGTCTCTTCCCACACTCGTTTCATGAGATGGCCAAAGGCACCCGCCAATGTGCTTTCCATCCAGTGCTCAGGTGAGACAATCGTATCCCCGCTGAATAAGAAGGACCGTTCGCGGCCAGCCGCGGGAATCCGGAAGAGTTTCTGCGTTGAAAAACCGACAATTTTCCCATCGCTGTCCCGTAATTGAATCACCCAGTCTTTGTCGGCCAAGGCACAAGCGAACGCCCCGGCGGCCACACCGTCATAATGCCGGAGCTGCAATGAGAACATCGCTTCCCGGTCAGATGATGACACATTTTCCTGACGGATAATCGTTGTGTGTAACGGCATGTCGCGCTGTAACCTCAGAGGTTCCGTCCTTTAAAGTCTGATTGTGTTTTTACGCGTCGGCAAACGAGGAAAACGCCACCGTGTGAATAACAGGTTAGAGCGTTCCAAGTTCAAGATAGGGGATCCGCCGCGAGGCCCGCAGTTGTTCGACTAATTCAGCGCCATCCTCGTAAGCGGCGACATACAATCGGCCAGGGTAGGATAATCCGCGGAGTCCGCGTGTTGCTCGCCGCAGGGGATCCCGCTCATGAAAGCCAACCGCCAGAAACGGGATGCCCGCGGCCGCCGCGTCGGCCAGCAGCCCGCGTAACAGCGTTCCCGCCCCGTCAACGTCTTCCGCGTCCCTCAGACACAGCAACGCCGCGTAATCCAACCGCAAGCGCCCGCCCGGAGGAACAAGAGCGGGATAACCGGCGAGTTTTAACAACGGATTCACGATTCCACGGAGCCGCCGCAGCCAGGGAGCGTAGCCAGCCACCCGGATTTGCCGGGTGGCGGACCGGTTCCAACGCCCGGCCACACCCCGAATCACGCCATTTTTTCCCGCTAACATGCGGAATGACTTCCAAGGCAGGCCGGGCCACAGCTCACGCGCGGGCGGAAAGGACGGCAGGACGGGGAAGAACTGCCGGACCGGACCGCGCAAACGCAGAAATTCCAGGATACGGTGCGGATCCGGTGTCAGCCAATTTTCCTCCGCCACCAGCCGGGCCGCCTTACGTTTGCCTGGCACAACCAGCGCCGAGGTGTCGAAGCGACCGAAATCATGGTAGACAGGCAGCCCCGCCCGGCCCCCGGTCAACAGTTCCCGGGCGGCGATGTTACTCTCTAAAATGGTCGTCAAGTAGGCGCAGGTGCGGCCATCGTCATGCAGTTTCCGCAAGAAATGATAGCCCCTGGCCAGGGTTGTTCCACGACGCGCCTCCGGAACCACCCGTAAACTATGCAGATATCCCATCGCCTGGCATCCGCCGTCTATCCACACATCGCGGAGTCCGCGCGCCCCCACACCGGTCAATTTCCCGGCGGATTCGGTCACAATGATCTGTGTTTGTCCGCCGCTGGCCGCGGAATCCGCGAAAAAAGAGGGTTCCCGCTCGTAGACCAGGCGGACCCATCCGGGCATGGGCATGGAGCGCGCCAATGTCCGCAGCGCGGGGTCATCCTGGTCAGTGGCCAGACGGACATTCATATGATTGGCTCCCCCGCCGCGCCCAGGGGCAGCGCTTGCCGCTGCCGCACTTCTCCGCGGCTGCTGATGTTCCCGTACCAGAAGATACCGGCTCGGAAAATATCCCGGCAATTGGCCCGCCAATCCCACCCCCGCTGAACCATCGAGCCGATGGCGTAAAATTTCCGCCGGTATTCAAAACACATGTCCGCCAATTCCCCTGGTGTCAACGGATCAGGCTGAAAGGCCACCTGCCCGAAGCGGTAGGATTCATCCAGCCACCAGCGTTCATAAAGCAAACGATTTTCCGCCGCCAACCGCGCGTATAACGGGGTTCCGGGAAAGGGAACCAAATGATTAAACGCGGCGAAAAACATCTTATGTCGGCGAGTGAAAGCCAAGGTGGCCTCAAAGGATTCCCGGGTATCTCCGTCATAACCGAAAACAAATGTCCCGTACACACTGATCCCGAACCGGCGCAGCCGCTGTAAGCGCTGATCATTCAACTCGCCGCCCCGGTTGACAGATTTGCCCATGATTTTTAACACCTCGGGATTCAAGGATTCAAACCCCATCAGCACCATCAGGCAGCCGCTTTTACGCATCAGATCAAGCAACTCCCCGTCATCGGCCACATCCATGCTCACTTGCCCCGCCCAGCGGATTTTCAATGGAATCAACGCCTGAAACAGTGCCTTCGCCCGCTCACGGTCCGCGCCGATATTGTCATCCACGAAAAAGACCGGTTTTTTTGGCAACGCCGCGACCTCCGCGACCACTTCACCCACAGGCCGGGTCGTGTATGACCGGTGAAAAAAACTGCTGATGGAGCAGAATTCACAGCCGAACCGACAGCCTCGGGAGGTTTCCACCAGGGACAGGCCGACATAATTTTTGCCGGCGAACACCGTCCGGTCCGGTCTGATTCCCAGCAATCGCGGGCGTTCCACGGCCTGATACCGCTTCCGGAGATGTCCCGCCCGGGCGTCGGCCAGTAGCTCCAGCCAGACACCTTCCACTTCGCCGACCACAATCGCGTCCGCATGCCGTCCGGCTTCGTCCGGAACAAGGGTGGGATGAAATCCCCCCAGCACCACGCGCGCCCCCCGGCACCGGTAGGCCGCCGATATCTGGTAGGCCCGGCGGGCGGTGTAGGTTTCCACGCTCAAACAGACCAGATCCGTCGCGTCCTCGTAAGGAATGGCTTCTAATCGGTCATCATAGAAAACCCGGCTGACATCCGGCGGCGTGAGCGCGGCCAGCACCCCGATGCCCAAAGGCTCCATCTGCCAGCCCCGGACATAATCAGTCTGGCCCTCCCGGCGGCCGATACTAGGCATGATAAAGGTTATTTTCACGGTGTCATTGCCAAGGTTTCAAGGTAAGTGGGCGCTTTCAGCCGGACAGGCGCGCCCGTGCGTTCACGGAGCAAGCGGGCGATGTACCGCCGATAGGCCACACTCCCGGTTAGAGTCACCAGCGGGTGCGGACTCCGCGCGACACGGCTCAAAATCGCGCCGATGGAAAAGGTGCGGCGATAAGCGTCGACAAAGCCGGTGTCCAGCTCCCGGGGGCTCATTCCCGCGGGGGTAAACACCACATGCTGGGTGTCGTAATAGGCCCAATTCTGGTGCAGCAACCGCCCGTCACGTTCCAAGCGCCGAAACGCCTTTGTTCCAGGATAGGGTGTGTACACCGCGTAACGGGGAATATCGACACCCAGCTTCTGGACCATCCGCGTGGTGTCGGAGAAAACAGCGGGGGTGTCCGTGTCCAGTCCAAAAATAAAACAGCCTTGAACCGTGACGCCGCGGGCGTGCAGGCGGTCAACCGTTCGCCGGTAGTGATCGACCTGATTAAAGGATTTTCCCATAGCCGCGAGGCCTTCTCCGGTGACCGATTCAAATCCGAGGAGCAAATAGACACATCCGGCCCGTTCCAAGGCGGTCAGAAGTTCCGGATCATCCGCGACCCGGGTCGTGGCCAGACCGCCCCACTTTTTCCGCAACGGCGCCAATTCCCTGAACAAGGCTAAAGCATAGTCGCGGTCATCAGTCAAATTGACATCATTGAACGCGAATCGGCGGCCCCGCAACGCGGCCACTTCCCGGGCCACGTCCTGAACTGGCCGGGTTCCCCAGCCAAACCGGGCCGCCGGCACCGAGCAGAAATCACAGCCTCCCCGGCAGCCCCGGGTAGCGAAAACCGTGTCCGGCATGATGTAAGCGCCCCGCCGTTGCAAGTCCCGCCGCGGGGTCGGCAGGTCCGCCAAAGGCGGATGGCCGCCATCATAGCGCGGCGCCAATCGGCCAACGGAAAAGTCTTTGAGCAACCGCGGCCAGGCTCGCTCCGCGAACCCTGTCACGATGGCATCCGCGTGGGCCCGCGCCTCATCAGGCAAAAGGGTGACATGCACACCGCCCAGAATAACAGGGATTCCCCGTTTGCGGAACTGATCAGCCAAGGCGTAGGCTCGCGGAGCGGTGCCGGTCAAACAACTGATCCCCACCAGATCCCACTCACCTGTGGCGTATTCCTTTGGCAACGGATCCACGCTTTCATCAATGAGACGACAGTCCACATCCAGTTCAGGGGGAACCAGAGCCGCCAGAGTGGTCAAAGTCAACGGCGCTTCACGTAACGACATCCAGCGGCGGCCCACGCGTAAACGGTGAACGCCCGCCGCGGGCATGATTAATAATAGTCGCAGTGAAGTCATATCACGTCAGGTCCATAACGGTCATCAAGACATGTCAATCAGATTATCCATACTATACGCGGTTATCGCGCCATCCCTGTAGCAACCTGAAAACCAAACCACTAAAAAAAGCCATATTTAATTTAAAAAAAAATGGTTATGGCCTAAAAATTTGTTCCAAATAAAATACAACATCGAAGCCTGATCCGCGTTCAATGGTCTTAAGCATACAAATAACGCGCAGACAGCCGCCAGGCGGGCACTCTTGATCGGGTAAACTTTTCCCCGCTGTTTCCTAACTCGAGACAGGTTGATATCAGGTGGAATCGCCTGATAGTATCCTTCCACGGGGGGTTGACAAAGCCAAGACGGCCAACCCAACTGACTCCCGCGTCCGTGGCTGAGTTGCTGAGTTATCAGGAATTTATTCCCGATTTTGCCCGATTATTATCCCGGATTCGGGAAACTGTTCCTGATTTCGGAATCAATATGAGATGTGTCACGGATAATTTTCCTGATACCCCTATGGTATATCATCAGAGAATGATGTACATTTTGCGGATTCCGCAGGCCGGGAAAATCAATACGGGTTGGTCACCGGACACGGCCTGGAGCGCATCCGTCCCGGATGCGCCTGCCCGCATTGCTTGAGCTTGCGCTCCAGCTGCAAGCGACCCGCCTGTAGTGCTTGCAGTTTGCACGACTTCACGCAAACAATGCGGACAGGTGTAGGCGGGTCCGGGTTAGTTGGCAAGCGCGCTTCGGCTGGTTGGACGACTTTGATTGGCAAGTTAACGTTCGAACATCTGGAATTTTACATGAATAGTTGGTACTCAAAACTGAATAGACCACCGTTTACGCCTCCTGACTGGGTATTTGGGCCGGTTTGGGGGGTTCTTTACGCGATGATTGCCCTCTCCATCTTTCTCTACGTCCGCCAGACCATCCGCGACCGCCCATTTTGGCCCTATGCGCTAATCGCGATACATCTGCTTGCCAACTTCTGCTGGACCCCTATATTCTTCCACTTACAACGCCCCGGGTGGGCCCTTGTTGATATCATCATTCTTGACATATCCCTGGCGGCAATACTGGTTGTATTCTGGCGGGCGCGCAAGGCTTCATCCATCCTTCTCTGGCCCTACGCCGCATGGGTCTCATTCGCGACCTATCTGAACGCGGGATTCCACTTTCTTAATTAAGTCGTGAATACGCCATGTCATCGAAAGTTGATGGCAAATCGACTTTTTGTCCCGTCGCTATTCGACGCGGCCCCAGGTCACGTCCTGATTAAACGTGGACGCTTCGAATAATGACTGTTGAACACGGATCTCAGATTGGGGGACGTGACGGCAGGGATGAGGGCGGAAAGCTGAAGGAGACCGCAGACTCCCCGGCCCCCATTCGTCATTGCCGCGTCGCTCCGGATCCAGTCGGTCACGGATCTCTACCTTCGGTGGCCCGCGTTCCTCTGCTCATCGGTTCATTCCCTCCTGTTCCCTACCCCCGTTTTCTCACGGGGGCGGGCGAAGCGGGCGCCGACGACGACACCGCCCCCGGCGAGAGCGAAAACAACCAGCGCCGCGGCCGCGGCGGGATCAAGTAAAGGCGGGGATTTTTTTTGTTCCAAGCGCAATCTGGGCGACAACCACTCCAAGCGCCGGGAAACCCTCGTGGCATAAAAAGAACTGGCGATTTGTCCCGGTGCCGATGGCATGACACGCCCGTTTTTTGACATTCCCCGAATGTCAAAAAGGGCCGCTTGGAATGTGGCGCTGTTTCCCGTGACTGTCGCGAAGCGTGAATCAACCGCGTAATTAACCCCGGCTAATTTCCATTCGCCATCCACTTTTAAAAACACGCCGCCGCCTGAATCCCAATCCGCCAGATGACATTCCGTGGGCGCCAGCGCCAAGTCAAATTCGGCCCGTAACAACGCGTTTTCCACATTCCCGTAGGGAGCGTATTCAACAACCTCATTCGTCCCCCATTGGAGTAGACCCGACACCGTGTCAGCATAGAGCCAGCCTCTCAAGCGGTCATCAACGATCACTTCCTCACCGCGGCCGCGGCCGCGGCCATGGACGACGACTTCTTTTCCTTTCTCACTCGAACCCGTATATAAGGGGGCCCAGCTGGAAAACGGGCCAGGCGCTGAAACATCCAACGTCAGTAAGCGTAAATCACTGTGAGGATCATCCTCTGTCTTCAGCACGGCGTATGCCTTGCCGTGGATAACGAATTGATCTGTTTCCGCGAAGTGTTTGGCGGTCAGCACTTGGTCAGGTGAGACAACCGTACCGGTTCCATACCCGTAACGCCCCTGCCACTGCCAGCCGCTGCCCGCGTAATACCCATCGGGCGGCACCGTGTTGAACGACGGATCATCGGTGGAAAAAAAGATCATTCCGCTCAAAGAGCCACAACAGCGAAGGAGAAAAAAAATAAGTGTGACTTTTTTAAATCCCAATAGAGGTCTTTCCTGACATATCGTATCTACCGAATAAAAAACACCGCGTGACGGACACCGCCATCAACACGTTTGTGACCCCGCGTCCATCATACAGTTTCGCCGGGCCGGAAAAAGGAGTTGACGTTTTAAATTAAGGCGTTATTTTTTCCAGTGGCGATTCCGTTCGGAATGAGTCGTTTACACACCGCTTTGATCGCTCAAACGGATTTTGGAGAACGCATATGTCAAAACTCATCTGTATAAAAGGACTAAATTACGGGGACCAATTCACCTTGCACGAGGGGCGCAACTCCATCGGCCGTTCTCCCGACGCGTCCGTGGTGCTTTTTGACAAACAGTCCTCGCGTGAAAATTGTGTGATCGTAAAAAAGGGACATCACTACTCTATTCAAGACCTTGAGAGCCGTAACGGCACCTATTTGAATAAGAAACGCTTGGGTAAAAAGCCCCTCAGCTTAAAATCAGGAGACAAGATAAAAATCGGCAAAACGGTTTTGCAACTGAGCGAAAAAGCTGTCGGCGGGTTGATCGACCAGACAGCGACGGACGCGGCGGCTGACTTGCAGGGGCAGGAATTTAAAAAATTAATCAACACAGCTTCCGCCAGCGTCGTGAAAAATGACCACGAGCATCACGCCGATTCAACGGTGTCATCCCTGAAAAACATATTCCGCCGTCTGTTTAAAAAATAATCGGAAACGCCGCGCCTTGCCTCTACTCCAGAAAGAAAGGCGTCTCCTCGTCAATGACAGTCCGGCGGGAGTCTTTTTCAGACCGCGGTTTCCGCGGCGCGGGCTTTTCCACCTTTTCAACGGGCACTGTCTCAACACCTTTTCCCTCCTCTTCAGCCTTTTCAATCTTGTCGGGCTTTTCAGGCTTCAGAGGTTTTTCCACCTTTGCCGGTTTCTCCGCCTTGACAGCTTTCTTCACCTTTTTTTCAGGCGCCTTTGAGGATTTGGCCTTAGCGGATTTTCCCATATCGTCGTCCGGAGGCCGGCTCATTCCGCCCTCTTTGGCTGTCTCCCCGGTCAGCGCCCCCCGAGACTCATCCAGCAACCCCAGTTGCTTCATATCAGGGTCCAAATGGGGTTCGTAGATGGCCTCATTTGATTTGCCGCCATCATCCGTGCCTTTCACAGGCGGCACCGGCGCCCCGCCACCGGCGTTTCCGCCCTCGTCGGAAGGCGTGTCAGGCTCATCTTCCTCCTCGCCATCCGGTGTTTGACTGCCGCGTTTTAATTGGATGATATTGCCAATGGGGCGGTCCGATATCTTGAACCCACGGGCCCCGCTTGAGCGTAGTTGAATATCATTGAAATCCACATCAACGTAATCATCGGCATTGGCTGATTTATGCTTGAATTCACACCTCAAGACGACCCCGTAATTGGTGTAGAACCCTTCAATAATACAGTTTTTGGGTAAGGTCTTATACTCCTTTTCCATGATATAGCTGGAAATTTTAAACCGTTTGGCGTAATACTTCCCGGTTTTTTTATCCCGGTAGATCATGCTGTAAACCTGTGATTTATCCGCTTTAAGAACAAACTTCACCGGCCCTACATACACCTTCTCCGGGATGGGAATCACTTTAAATTGACCGTCACTTTTCAGCAAAACCAGACGGTCAAACTCGGTGCATGTCAACACCTCTTCATTCTTATTACTGTTTTTGACATCACTGCCGACAAAATGCCCCATCCGGTCATGCCCCACTCTCACATTGGCGAGGGCCACTTCCTTCACATCAACCGTCTCCAAGTCACTGATCGTCGTCCGGCGGGGATACAGATGACCATATTTTTTCACCAATCCCTTGACGTACTCAATGGCGTATTCCGTCACATGGGTCAAATGGTGTTTAACCGTTTTTATTTGCTCCAGAATCGCTTCCAGTTCTTCCCGGTTTTTGTTGATATCAAACAAGGAAATCCGCCGGATCTGGATGCCGAGAAGTTTCTCCACATCCTCGTCAGACACCGCCCGTTTCAAGCGGTCTTTAAAGGGCTCCAAACCGGCGTGGACTTCGGCCATCACGTCCTCATAACTGGGACATTCCTCGATGCGTTTGTAAATCCGGTTTTCAATAAAAATCTGGGCCAGTGTTTTATCATGGAAGCGGTCTTCGAGTTTCCGCAGTTCCAGTTCGAGCTCCAAATTTAAAATACGCACCAGCTGTTCGGTGCTGTCTTTCAACACCTGGGTGACCGTCATGATTTCCGGACGGTTATTTTTGATCACTGTCAGTGAACAACTGATCCCGCACTCACAATCCGTATATGCGAAAAGCTGTTTCAGGCAGTCATCGGCATGTGTCCCGCGGGGCAGTTTTATCTCAATTTCAACGTCCTCAGCGGTATAATCATTGACACTGGCGATCTTTATTTTCCCCCGTTGACTGGCCCGGATGATGGATGTCATCAACTTCTCAGTCGTGACCGTCGCCGGAATTTCCCGGATCACCAGCGTTTTATCATCCACGGTTTCGATGGCCGCCCGCACTTTCAACCGGCCATTGCCATCTTCGTAGTCGCTGGCGTCCATCAATCCACCCGTGAGAAAATCCGGATAAACTTTGGCGTCGCGGCCTTGTAATATGGCGATTTGCGCCTGGAGCAATTCAGTGAAATTATGGGGCATGATCCGCGTCGCCATACCGACCGCGATGCCGTCGGACCCCATCATCAGCAAGGCGGGAACTTTGGCGGGAAAACCAACAGGCTCCTGATTGCGTCCATCATACGAATCAATGAAATCGGTCAATTCCCGGTTGAATAAAACATCTTTGGCCAAGGGTGTCAGCCGACATTCAATATACCTGGGAGCGGACGCGTCATCCCCCGTGTAAATATTGCCGAAGTTTCCCTGCCGGTCAATAAAAAAATCTTTATTGGCCAAAACCACGAGCGCGTTTCCGATCGAGGCGTCGCCATGGGGGTGATAGCGCATGGTGTGACCGATGACATTCGCCACCTTGTGAAACCGGCCATCGTCCATTTCCCACAGGGAATGCAAAATCCGCCGTTGGACCGGTTTCATACCATCGACGACATCGGGAATCGCCCGTTCTTTGATAACATACGAGGCGTATTCCAGGAAGTTGACCGCCATCATATCGCCCAGGCTGTCATTGCCTTCTTTCGATGCCAATTCTCCGCAAACGCCATGATCCGAGGGCGGTCCGGATTCAGAATTTCCGGACACCTGAGCCTGATTTTCATCGTGACGCTCAGAGGACTCCGTTCCCGAAGTCTCTTCGTGACCCGCCGCGGCAGTCGGCTGATTTTGGTTGTCGTCGTTCGCTAAAGCCATGGTTCGCGTTTTAACCGCCCATTTTCAAGACCACACGGGACCAGATTAAACAAGATTATCCATAATGTAATTTCGCCGGTCAGGGGTGTTGTCCCCCATATAAAAATTCAATAACCGGGGCACTTCTTTCATGCTGTCAACAGTGACCGGCACAAGCCGGATATTATCGCCGATGAACTGCCCGAATTCCTTGGGTGAGATTTCTCCAAGCCCTTTAAACCGCGTCACTTCCGCGCTTTTCCCAAGCTCCAAAACTCGTTCATCCCGTTCGTCCTCACTGTAACAGTAATGCGTCACTTTTTTATTACGCACCTTAAAGAGAGGTGTCTCCAAAATATATACGTGCTCGCTCAACACCAATTGTTCGAAAAAGGTGAGAAAAAAAGTGATCAACAGGTTGCGGATATGCAGGCCATCCACATCGGCGTCGGTGGCGATAACCACTTTTTCGTAGCGCAAGCCATCCATGCCATCTTCGATATCAAGCGCTTTCATGATGTAATACAGCTCTTCATTCCCATAAACCGTCGCCTGCTTATGCCCAAAACAATTCATGGGCTTTCCCTTGAGGGAAAAGATCGCCTGGTTGTCAACGTTTCGACTGCTGATCATACTGCCAGAGGCCGACTGGCCTTCCGTCAGGAAAATCATCGAGTTGTCACCCTTTTCCTTGTCCTGCCCCAGGTGGTATTTACAGTCCCGTAATTTGGGGATCTTGAGGAGGGTCTTTTTCGCTTTGTCTTTGGCTTGCTTTTTTACCGCCTGAATATCCTTGCGCATGCGCTCATTCTGGCTGATTTTATCCAGCAACTTGTCAGCGACATCTTTATGTTTATGCAGATGGGCGACCACCACATCGCGCACTTTATTGACGATGTCACTCCGGATATCGTGATTGCCCAGTTTGTTTTTGGTTTGCGACTCAAAAACCGGTTCCATCACTTTAACCGACACCGTGCCGGTGACCCCGTTACGCACATCATTCGGGTCCATATTCTTACCGGCGTATTCATTGATGCCTTTCAGCAAGCCCTCACGGAAGGCGGACTGGTGCGTCCCCCCGTCTTTCGTGTATTGCCCGTTGACAAACGAGTAAAACGTCTCACCAAAGTTGACCGTGTGGCAAAACGCGAACTCCAAGGTTTTGCCTTTGTGATGAATCACTTCATAGACCTTTTCCTGGTCCACTTTTTCATCCAGCAGGTCAAGCAATCCATATCGGGAATAAAATCGCTCATCGTTGAAGTAAAGCGAAAGGCCACTGTTCAAGTAGGCGTAATTCCAGAGCCGCCGCCGGATGAATTTCGGGTCAAATTTAAATCTGGGGAAACACTCGCTGTCAGGCCGGAAAATCACCTCCGTGCCGTTCTCCTCGTCCGATTCGCCGCTGTCCTCAGACAGCAGCACCCCGCGTTCGAAGGTCGCCGAGCGGAATTTACCGTCCCGGAAACTGCGCACAAAGAATGACTCAGAGAGGGCGTTGACAGCTTTTGTCCCCACACCGTTCAAGCCAACCGAGAATTGGAAGACATCACTGTTGTACTTGGCGCCGGTGTTGATCTGCGACACGCAGTCAATAATCTTCCCCAATGGAATGCCCCGCCCGTAATCGCGCACCCGCATCCGGTTGTCGTCATATAAATGAATATCCAGACGCCGCCCGTGTCCCATAATGAATTCATCGATACCGTTATCGATGATCTCTTTTAAAAGGACATAAATGCCGTCGTCTGGATGGCTGCCATCGCCTAGACGGCCAATGTACATGCCCGGACGTTTGCGGATGTGTTCCAGGGAACTAAGAGACGTTACTGTGCTCTCATCATAAACGACCTTCCCCTCACTCATTCGATGTAATCATCCTCATCCTCATCGTCGTCATAGTCCTCGGATTCCTTATCGCCATCTTCAATCGGGTCGTCCCCGAAAAGCTCCTCATGTTCAAGGTCTTGAGCGACAAGATGCGACGATGTGATAATCGCTCCGCATTCTGGGCAGCAACCGCCCTCGTCATCCACATCACTGACGCGGACACGGCATTCACAATAGGGACACGTCATAAGTTCCATGATTATTCTCCAAAATAGAATGAAGTCCTATTCACAGCCCGGTTAGGGGAATTTCGCCGCTCAGACCTGCAGCGAAAGAAGAAACTCGATATTGTTCTGAGTCTTTTTCAGTTTTTTGATCAACATCTCCATGGCTTCGACAGGGGGAACGCCATTCAAAATACGCCGTAACTGCCATGCCCGGTCAAGCTCGTCCGGGTGCATCAGCAACTCTTCACGCCGCGTCCCGCTTTTTTCGATATTTATAGCCGGAAAAATCCGCTTGTCAACCAAATGCCGGTCCAGATGCACTTCCATATTTCCCGTGCCCTTGAATTCTTCAAAGATCACTTCGTCCATCCGGCTGCCCGTTTCCACCAGCGCCGTGGCTAAAATCGTCAAACTGCCGCCTTCCTCAATATTGCGGGCGGCGCCGAAAAACCGTTTGGGCTTGTGCAACGCGTTGGCGTCGACACCACCTGAAAGAATCCGTCCGCTGTGGGGCTCAATGGTGTTGTACGCACGGGCCAGGCGGGTGATGCTGTCCAGTAAGATAACAACATGACGGCCATGCTCAACCTGTCGTTTCGCTTTTTCGATGACCATTTCAGCCACTTGCACATGCCGTTCCGGCCGTTCGTCAAACGTGGAGCTGACCACTTCCCCTTTGACGGACCGCTGCATGTCCGTCACTTCCTCGGGCCGTTCATCAATCAACAGAACAATGAGCACAACATCATCGTTATTGGCGGTAATGCTGTTGGCTATTTTTTGAAGAATCACTGTTTTCCCCGTCCGCGGAGCGGCCACAATCAAACCGCGTTGCCCCCGGCCAATGGGAGACACCAAATCAATCGCCCGCATGGAGACTTCATCTTGAGATGTTTCCATGACCAACCGCTGGTCCGGAAACAGCGGAGTCAGGTTCTCAAACGGCACTTTCTGACGCTTCATTTCCGGCGCTTCACCATTGATGGACCCCACTTTTAACATGGCGAAAAAGCGCTCTTTTTCACGGGGCTGGCGGATTTGCCCATGCACCGTGTCACCCGTGCGCAAAGAAAACCGGCGCACCTGGGACGGGCTCATGTAAATATCTTCCGGACAGGGCAGGTAGCTGTAGTCAGGCGACCGGAGGAAGCCAAAACCATCCGGCAAGATCTCCACGACACCGCCGCCGTAGAGAATGCCGTTCTGGGCCATCCCGGCTTTGAGAATCTCAAATACCAGGTCATGCTTGTTCAGCATGCCGACACCTTCCAGATTCAAGTCGTTCGCCATCTCAGTGAGGTCGGCCATGTCCGTGTTCTGCAACTCGTTGATGTCCATCTTCGGGCCGCCCATTTCCTCGGCGGTCATGACTTCACAATCATCGTGATGCGGATATTTTTTCCGGTTATGGCGGTTGCTGTTCCGATTGTTCCGGTTATTGGGACGGCCTTTGGGCGGCCGTTGCTGACGCCCGGCATCGCCACCAGAGGAACGGTCCGGACCCTTTTCACGCCGCCCGCCGCCCGATTCTTGATCAGGGGACGGTCTTTCGACGATGGCCTCATGAGTGGCGGCCGCCGGCTGTTTTTCTCCAAGAGCCTTTCCCTTGGCGGTTGAAGACGCTTTCGGCACTGATTTTTTTTCTTTTACGGGTTCTTCGGACATATCCGGAGGTCTCCTGTCGCTGTGTTCATTTCATGCGGAAAGAAACATGACAATGTTTCCCATCCTCATACAAATTGACGGATTCTAACTAACATAAACGGCATGGCGTCACGGTGAAGGGGGCAACCGCTCAAGCAAACGTAGTATTTGCTTCTTTAAACTTTCCCGGGAACCAGTGTTGATCAAACCGCCATCCGCCCGGCGTAATTTCTCGTCCATGCTGATTTGGTTGTCCAACCGTTGCGTGATTTCCCTTGGTGTCAAGCCGCGGGCCGATAACCGCCGGTGTTGAGTCTCTTTATCGCACCACACCGCCCAGACACAATAAACGTCCCGTTCCCATCCCGCCTCATAAAGAAGGGGAATCGCGCAAAAAAGGTGACGTGAACACCGGGCGGCTTCCTTGACAATGACCCGCTTGACCGCGGGGTGAACCTGACTGTTCAGCCAGGACAACTCATCCGGACGCTCAAACACCTCTCTGGCGACGGTCGGCCGGCAAACCCCCCCGTTCTCGTCACGCGCGTGTTCTCCCCACCGGTTGACAAACACATTGACTAATTCCCGCCCCGGCCCGTACAGCTGATGAACAACCGTGTCGCTATCCAAAGTCCGGCATCCCAAATCCGCCAAAATAGTCAGAACTGTGGATTTGCCCGCGCCCATGCCGCCTGTCACGCCAATAATTTCAGCCATATCGTTCCTGAAAAACTCGTGAGTTCTCAATGGGTGTTAAAACCAAGAAGCCGGCAGATCCCCTCCAAATGTGACACACCGTCGTGTCAAACGACCGATTCGCATCACGGACCGGGAGTAAGATGGAGAAGGGAAACACACACAGGATTAACTGCAAAACGCCGACAGGAAGTGCCTGACAAAAGGCGGTCAAGAGAACATAAGACCTCGATCCCGGCGGGAATCAAGCGATATTATGCCGTACTATAACGTGAAATGCCGGAGTGTCAAATATACGCGTGTGTGTTTTTTCCGCCGGACAGCCCGCGCCAGGCGCGGAGAGAGATTGAATCAGGCCCGTTTCCCGGAAACAAACCATGACTCGGCCAGTGGCGAACCGGATGAACGATGGTACATTCCAGACTTGGATTTTCTCCGTTAATGCCATGATCTTTATCCGCCTCTTGTCGTGACCAATCATGCTGACATCAAAGCCAATTATCCTGTCAAAACGCCCGCCCGCCCATATCCGGCGCCATACCGATGGCCGCGTGTTTGTCGCCTTCGACAAGGCCGCCTTCGGCACTATTGAACTGACACTGACAAGTCAACACGCGCGGAATATCCATGTCCATCTAGGAGAACGGTTACAAGCGCCTCATACGGTTGACCGCGAGCCGCCGGGCTCTATTCGTTATCGCCGCATGACGTTGCGTGTCGAGCCGGGAACAAAAACCTATCGTCTCACTGTGACACCGGATGACCGTAACACAGGTGACAAGGCGGTGTTGATGCCGCCGGAGATCGGTGAGGTCATGCCGTTCCGCTATTGTGAGATTGAGGGATTTGACGGGGGAATCGCCCCCGGAGACATCCGGCAAGTGATGGCGCACTATCCATTTGATGATGACGCGGCCGGGTTTAACTGCTCCGATGAGACCCTCAACGCCGTCTGGGATCTATGCAAATACTCAATCAAGGCCACCAGTTTCTGCGGTGTCTATGTCGATGGTGACCGCGAGCGTATTCCGTATGAGGCGGACGCCTATATCAACCAACTCGGCCATTACTGCGTCGACAAGGAATACGGGATGGGCCGGGCGACCCTGGAACACTTCATCGACCACCCCACCTGGCCGACCGAGTGGTCGCTGCATATGCCCTTGATGGCGTGGGCTGAATACATATATACCGGCGACAAAGCCTTCATGGATAATCATTACGATGATTTGAAACTGCGCGCGCTGCTAAAACTGGGCCGTGAAGACGGGTTGATCAGTACTCAAACCGGTCTGGTGACCCCTGAATTTGTGGAAGCCCTGCGCCTGTCTCAGCCACCGCGTGATATTGTCGACTGGCCACCGGGCAGCTTTACCGAAGGCGGCACCGGAGAACGGGATGGACACGAGATGTGTCCGGTCAACACCGTCGTCAACGCCTTCCACTACCAGGCGCTTGTGTGCATGACCCGGATCGCCCGCGCGCTGGGCCGGGATGGTGACGCTGACGTGTTCCGCAGGCTGGCCGTTAACGTGGCTGAGGCGGTCAATAGAAACCTTTTCGATGACCGCCGGGGGATTTACATCGATGGCGAGGGGGCTGGGCACGCGTCCCTGCATGCCAACATGTTCCCGCTGGCCTTTGGCCTCGTTCCTGATGATCGCAAACCATCGGTCACAGCCTTCGTCAAAAGCCGCGGGATGGCCTGTAGTGTTTACGGCGCGCACTATCTGCTCGAAGCCCTGTACGCGGCCGGGGAAGACGACTACGCCTTGTCGCTGATGACGGCCAGGCATGACCGATCATGGTGGAATATGATCGCTGTCGGCTCGACCATGACCTTGGAGGCGTGGGATTTGAGATACAAGAACAACTTGGACTGGAATCACGCCTGGGGGGCGGCCCCGGCCAATATTATTCCCCGGCATTTGATGGGCATCCGACCACTGTCGCCGGGCGGGGACAAGATCCTTATCCAACCCCGACCGGGATCCCTGAGGCACGCCAAAATCCGTTATCCGACCCGCCACGGTCCGATGACTGTCGAAATCACACGAGGACAGAGATCACACATTGATGTCCAGGTTCCTGATGGGGTGAAAGCCACGATTATTCCGCCGCCGGGGACATGGTCTGACATTTTTATCAACGGGAAGCAGGGGCAGGCATAAAACTGTTTCGCGAACACAAAAGACGTGGTTGTAGACACGCAAGACATCGCCCCTGGGGACCCCGAGCGTACGCTGATTGTTTGGGATCACCGGACTCGAGATCGTTGTTTATGGTCGTCTTACCTTGCCTTTAAACGGTTAGGGTTTATGTTTTAACCTCTATTTTTTCCGCGGACGGGGTTGGCATGGATCGGCCGCCGGAAGCCGCATCAATCTGGATCTGAATCACAGGGTGTTTTCATAATGGCTGACAACAGCGGCGGGGCAATGGATTTCGGAGCGTACCTTGACAATGGCATGGACGCGCTAAAACGGGGATTTGAAGTGGGTGAGCAAGTGACGGGTACCGTCACTCTGATCGACCGGAATTCCGTTTTTCTCGATATTAACGCCCGCAGCGAGGGCATCATCGACCGGTCGGAATTCGTTGATGGGCAGGGCAATATCAGTGTGAAAGTCGGCGACTCGGTCACCGCTTACTTTATCAGTGCCAAAGGTGGTGAATTCAAATTGGCGATGAGCTATGGCGCCAAAGGCGACAAAGCCGGCCTCTGGGACGCCTATCAGGGCGGCATTCCCATCGAGGGCCGGGTTGATGGCGAGCGCGCGGGCGGGTATGAGGTGACCATCGCCGGGCAAAAAGGATTCTGTCCCTATTCGCAAATCGACATCCACCGCCAGGATCCGGCCGCGTATATTGGCGAAAAGTTCCGCTTTAAAATCACGGAGTATGACGAATGGGGCGACAACCTGGTCGTCAGCCGCCGGCAGTTGCTGGAAGTGGAGCGTGAACAGCAGCAGAAAGAACTCCAGGATTCCCTGAAAATCGGGGATGTCATGGAGGGCCGGGTCACCAAGCTGATGGATTTCGGCGCCTTTGTCGACATTGGCGGGGTTGAGGGGCTCATTCCCATAAGCCAGTTAGCCTGGGGGCGGGTCAACGCCGCCAGTGATGTCGTTTCAGAAGGCGAAAAGGTAAAGGTCGCGGTGTTAAACATTGACTGGGCCAAAGGACGGATCACGCTGAGCTTGAAAGAAGCCCAAGGCAACCCGTGGGAATCCGTCGGGGAGACCTACGCGGTCGGCCGCAAGGTCAAAGGCGTCGTCACCAAACTGATGCCGTTCGGCGCTTTTGTCGCTCTGGAACCGGGTGTCGAAGGCCTCGTGCATATTTCCAAACTCGGGGCCGGCCGGCGGATCAACCATCCCAAAGAAGTGGTCGAAGAGGGACAGACCGTTGAGGTGGAGATTGAATCCATTGATCTCGATGCCCGGAAAATGTCCTTGAGCATGGAATCCAACCGCGGCGGTCAAACGGGCGCGGAGAATGACACCGAGGCGGCCCCCCAGCCCGTCGGCCAGGTTGTCGTGGGCGGCCGCGTGACCGGCGTGGTTCAGGGAATCAAGCATTTCGGTGTCTTCGTCTCTCTGCCAGGGGATCACACCGGCTTGTTGCATATCAGTCAAGTGGATTACAAAGGGGGACGCGATGTCGAGGGATGGCTAAGAGTCAACATGCCTGAAGGCAGCCAGATCGATGTCGTTATCGAAAAAATGGATGGGGACCGGATCTCTCTCACCACGGCTGAAAAGTGGGATAAAGAAAACAACAAGGAAGATATCTCCGGGTTCATGATCGCCGGTGATGACGGTGCCCTGGGAAGTCTCGGGGACGCGTTGGGCAAACTTAACCTTTAGTCCGAGTCGATGGTGGCGGCGGGCGCCGGAAAAATGGATTTCCCGCCCATCATCGCCGCCGCGGACTCCGCGGAATGGCTGGTGGTCGAATTGGATCGCTGTGACACGGATATGATGACGGCTGTCGAACAGAGCTTCCACTATTTGGTCAATGCCGGTTTTGGCCACGGAAAATAATCCCGCCGCGGAATCGCCATTCTTTTCACCGTTGACAGCCCGGGCAATAAAATGTTGACCGGCCCGCTTGCCTGATTCGGCGTATGCTGGATTTTTCCCCGCACCTGACACAGGGGGCGCCCGCCTTTCCATAGACATCGAGGCATAAGGAAAAGTGTCCCTCTTTCCCGTCTAACGATGTGAAGTCTCTGATCGTCGTGCCGCCGCTGATGATGGAGTCGGCCAACACACATTTCACCGCCAGAACCAGTTTTTCGACCCTTTGGGGACTGATCTTACCCGCCGCCCGGGCGGGATGTATGCCCGCGCGGAACAGCGCCTCACTGGCGTAAATGTTCCCGACGCCGGCGATGATCGTCTGATCGAGCACGGCTGTTTTCACCGGTTGTTTACGCCCTTTGAACCGGTTAAACAAGTACACCGGTGAAAAAGCTGACGACAAGGGTTCAGGGCCGAGACCGGCGAACCGCGCCGGCCAGTCGCCAGCCGCCGCCACGTTTTCCACCGCGACCTCCCCGAATTTTCTGGGATCCGTGAAAATCCACTGGTCGCCCCCTTCCAGCTCCCACACCACATGGTCACGCGCGCCCAACCGCTCGCCCACGGCGGCCAGACGGAAAGATCCCGTCATGCCCAGATGAAGCACGAGACACTGGCCCCAGAAATCATCAAAATCGACCACGATATATTTCGCCCGGCGGCGGAACGTCTTCACTGTCTGTCCGGATGTCGCCCGGGCGATCCCGGCGGCGTCAAGCGGATAACGCAAACGGTCGGCCGCGTGCGAAAGGCGTTTGATTGTTCGTCCGGCCACAGCCAGTTGCAGAGCGGCGCGCACGGTTTCGACTTCGGGTAATTCCGGCATGGGAGGCACCCAGTGGGGCTTAGTTGTGACGTGTCATCAGCGGAAAAACGGAAACGGACGGATGGTCACATGTCATGTGTGATGGCGAGAAATTCCGGGGACAAACAGGCGTTATAAACCGGGACGACCCGGGTTTCCAAGCAGACATCGGTCACGTTTCCGGTGGTGTCTAATTCGAACCACACGTTAAGAGTCGCCCCTCCCCTCACCCGCGCGCTCACCGGTTTCTTGCCCGTCAGATAATCTTTCGGCCAGCGGTTTTTCAACGCCGTGACAATCGCGGCCGCCGCCGAGCCCGTCCCGCACGCCAGTGTCTCAGACTCCACTCCGAATTCAAACGTCCTCACCGCGATATGGCCTTCCGCCAGCACCTCGACAAAATTCGCGTTCACGCCATCCGGAGCGAAGCGGGGATGGTGACGGATCGCCGAGCCGTATGTGGTCACATCAACGGTGTCGAGGGGCTCATCGGGAAAGATCACGGCGTGGGGAACACCCGTGTCCGCGTAATCCACCGTCCAGGGCCGCCCGGCGGCCATCAACTCAATGCCCCACGTCAAATGCCGCGGATTCGGCACGCAAACCCGCACACTGCCCAGCGGCTGATCCGTCAATATCCGTCCGGTCGCGGTGCCCGCGCCCGTGAGAATGGTGACTTGCGGACCATCGAGGAGCCCTTGATTCACGCACCAATAGGTGAAACAGGCGGTGCCGTTGCCACACAATTTGGCTTCCGAACCGTCCGGCTCTAAAAAACGGGCGATGATGTCGACACCGGCGCCGGTCCCCCGCTCGCACGCTAAAATCAAGCCGTCAGCGCCGACTCCCAACCCGCGGCGGCAGATCTTCCGCACAAAATCAACCATGTGCCCATCCTTGATCAATCCGTTGAAACGGCCGTCCAAGTTGTCCACACAGACAAAATCATTGCCCGCCGAGTGCAACTTGTGAAAAGGAATATCATTCTGCAAAGATGCGTGAACAGTCAAGGGTCCATTCGCCTTTCAAAGGGTCAACAGCCAGCTGGAGAATCCGCTGAGATCAACGCGCTGAATTTTATGTCGTCGAGTTTTTGAATCATATGTTTTTGTAAAGCGCCCATCTCACGGTGGACCGGGCACGTCATATGGCGGTCACAGCCCGCGTTCTCCTGATCACTCAAACACATATTCAAACAAATTGATTTCCGGTCGATACTCGCCAACACCTCAAGCAGGCTGATGTCAGCCGGCGGACGGGCCAGACAAATGCCCCCGTTACGCCCCCGCTCGCTGGAAATAAACCCGGCGACCGCCAGTTTGGTGACAATCCGCCGCAGAAACCGATAGGGAATATCCATTTCCTCCGCCAGAACATTCGCCGCCACGGGAAAACCATCCGGCCATTTGGAGGACAGAAATAAGATTGTTCTCAGGCCATAATCAGCTTCGCGGGTAATCATGCGTTCGCATCCGGTTTGTCAACGTTTATCAGTGCTTTATAGCGCCTGTAAGCCGCTTCCCAGGCCGCCGTGTCGTCCGGGGTGAACGTGGTCATCTCAAAGGACTGACTGACTATCCGCCTGCCTTCAGCCAAATCTTTCACAGCGCCGACGGCCAGGGCCTGGCCGATGATGTTACCGGTTGCGGTGGCCTCGATCGGTCCGGCGATCACCGGCCGGTTAATCGCGTTGGCGGTGAAGGCGTTCAACATGCCGTCTTTGCCCCCGCCCCCCACCAGGTGGAGTTTGGCGATGGATCTGCCGGTCACGTGTTCCATTTGATCAATGGCGTATCGATATGTCAATGCCAGAGATTCGGCGATGCAGCGGACGATCTCCCCAGGTGTCTCGGGCGCCGGCTGGCCCGTCTCATCACAATACTGGCGAACGCGTTCGGGCATGTCCCCCGGCGCCATGAACCGCTCATCGTTGGGATTGATCAACGCCTTGAACGGGGCGCTGTTCCGCGCCATGTCCTCAAGCTCGGCGAATGAATAGGTCTGGCCTTGACGTTTCCAGGTGTTGCGGGACTCCTGCACCAGCCATAACCCCATGATATTTTTGAGAAAGCGGGTTTTGCCGTCAATACACCCTTCATTGGTGAAATTGGCCTCAAAGGCCGCTTGGGTCAGACACGGTGAATCCAGCTCCATTCCCAGGAGACTCCATGTGCCGCTGCTCAAAAACGCCCAGTCATCCGTGTCACCGACAGCGGGCACCGCCGCCACCGCGGAAGCCGTGTCATGGCCCCCGACCAGCAAAACCGGAATCGGTTCACAATTCAATTCGTCGCACACCGCCGGGCGCAGGTGTCCGGCGGACACGCATGAGGGAACAATCTTCGGGAACAATGTCCGGGGCAGCCCTAAACGGTCAATAATGTCCCAGGCCCAATCCTTGGCGACCGGATCATAGGCCTGAGTCGTGGTGGCGATGGAAAACTCGGCGGATATGTCGCCGGAAAGTAAATACGTCAGGGCGTTGGGGATGAGCAGCAAGGTGTCCGCCAGTTCCAGCGCGGCGAAACGCTCTTTCTTCATCGTCGCCAACTGAAAGATCGTGTTAAACGGCATGAACTGGATTCCCGTGCGCCCGTAAAAGTCCTCTTTGGAAACAATATCAAAAACCCAGTCAAACACATCCGCGGTGTGCGAATCCCGATAATGAAGAGGCGGCGCGAGAAAATGGCCGTCGCGGTCAAGTAAGACGAAATCAACCCCCCACGTGTCGACCGCGATACCGGACAGCGTGACACCCCGCTTCAACGCCTCCCGAATCGCCTGTTTTATCTCGCTGAAAAGGCCGAGAATGTTCCACACCAGACGGCCGTTGACATCCATACCGCCGTTTTCAAACCGGTGGACTTCCTCCAGCGTCATCCGCCCCTTGTCGAGCGTCGCTAAAATACCGCGGCCACTGGAGGCGCCTAAATCAATCGCTAAAAAATGATGCATCAGTTTACTCCCGAAACGTCGTCATGGCGTGGTGAATATAACCAGCCTTTATGTGTTTTCATATCGTTGCGTCATCTTCCCCGTCGAATCGATGTCAACGATGGAATAAACATGTTTCATCGTCAACGACCCGGCGCAACATTCCAGACTACCCGATGCGAACGACCGGGTGAATGGCGAATGAATATGCCCGCACAAATAAAGATCCACCGTCCCCGCCGCCAAATGGCTGGATATCGCCTGCCCGCCTTTTAAATGCCGCCGCCGGCCCAGGGGCGCCCCGTCCGCCCGGCGGGTCGGAAAATGGCCGACCAACACGCGGGGCCGGCTCTTGTCACCCGCGCACCAGGTGTCCAGCTTCACTTTCACCGCGGGGGCGAGCGTGCCGCTGGAAAGAAAGATATTCGTCGGATGTGCCAGATGAATCAGCGCCACATCCACCCCCTGGATGGAGCAGTCAAAAAAACCATCGCCCGGCAAATCGCACCCGGGCGGATTCAAGAACCGGCACGCCGCGGCCATCGCCCCGACACAGCGGGAATTGGAGACATAGGCGTCATGATTTCCAGGCGTGTAAAAAAAAGACGTGTCCGCAAGCGCTTTAAAGGGACGAAACGCGTCCAAAGCGGCCGCGAATTCAGCGGGCTCCCCGACGCAGGTGATGTCACCGGAGCAAACAATGATATCCGGGGCCAGCTCCGCCATCCGCTCATACAGGCGGCTGACCGCGCGCTCGTCCAATTCCCCTTTTCGCCGGACTAAAAAATTAAACGTTCCCAACAGCCGTTTATCAAAAAGAGAGGCCGGCGCGAAAGACGGCCGACCAAAATGACTGTCAGAAAAGTGAACAATTCGCACCGGCGGCACCCGCTTCCCGTCTATAATTCCCGCAGCATCGCTTCGACGATGTCTGACATCCCGGCGTCCCGCAGATATTTTTCCACGAGCGCCGGCGAGGCGCCGGTCACGCGCAAATACGCGCCGATCCGCACATTGAGATCCATGACCTCCATCGCTTGTTTACGGCCGGATGTCTCCATCAGCTTGATTAATTGATCCACCCGTATTTCAGTGAAATCAACGGTGACCTTTTCGACCTTATAGTCATCCGTGGGTTGACCCAGACGGTAAATTCTCTCACGGTATTCCGCGGCGATACTCCGAACCCGGATATCGGTGACCGCCACGCGCTGCGCGCGGCCAGGCGCGGAGAAATACTCACCCAGTAAATACTTTTCGCCATTCCGGATCAAGTCCATGGCCTCCACAGCCAAATCAATCGCCTGCTGCCAATTTTTCCCCCACGCGACCAGCTCATCGTCAGGCGCGTTCACAAATCGGGTAAGGGAAATTTTAGCCCCTTCGAAGTTGAGTTTACCGCACTGCTCAATCATCTGCTGGCGAATCGTCGGCATCTCCTGCCGAAGCGAGGCCACCAACGCCTCCCGTTGCAATCGGAGACGTTCTTCCCGTTCCCGCTGTTTCCGCGCCTCCTCCTCCTCCAGACGCTGTTTCGCCGCTTCCAACTCCGCCAGCCGGGCCGCCTCCTGAAGCTCCCGCGCGCGATCCCGCCAGGCGGCGATCTCCACGTCCCGCCGCTCGGCGCGCAGTGTCCGCGCCTCCCGCTCCAATACCGGCGCGACATCTTCCCGGACCAGGTCAGTCATGGCGGGTGAGTCCGCATGCTGTTCCAGCAGCTTCGCCGCCTCGGCGAGCACCGTCGTGTCATCCACCCCAATCTCAAGTTGGGCGCGGAACGCCCGCAGTTGTTCATATTGGGAAACCGACAGCCCCATGGCGGCGACCTGTTTCTCAAACGCCGCCCGCTCAGCGGCTTTCTTAAGCGCGAAAATCCCGACAGCCGCCATCACCGCCAAGACAACAAACACCCCGCCCAGACATCCGAGCATGGCCCCCGGCGACATCTTTTTCTTGCTTTTCTTTGGAACTGTCGGCCTGTCATCACCTTTCTGACTGGCCGCGGGACCGCTGGATCCGGCGGTCGCGGATTGCGTGGTCAGCGCGGCGGCTTTGTCGCCGGTTTTGATAGTCAAGCGACTTTTCCCCCGGGTGCCCCCGGCGCTTCCAAGCGTCGGCTTCGCCGCCTTTTCCGCTTTCCCTTTGCGCAGGTTCACGGAGCCCCCGGCCTTGGCCCGGAAGGTTGTTCCCCCACCCTTTTTAACATTAAATTTAACCTTGCCATCCCCGGCGGGCTCCTCGTCCAAGTCCGCCAAAGTGGCGCTGAATTCCTCCTCTATTTTTTCAAGCGTCAAAGGGGCCTGCAAGCGCGCGTCAGGACGGCGGCTGATGGGCTGACCAGCTTTGATGTTATCAATTTGCTCAACAACTTCCCCCGCCGACTGCCACCGATGCCCGGGGCGTTTGGCCATCATGATGTCAATCAAGTCAGAGACATCCCGGGGGATGTCCTTCGACACCTCACACGCGGGAATTAACGGGTCGGTGATATGTTTGCGGGCGATTTCGGAGGCTGACTTGCCTTCAAACGGATGTTTGCCGGTGACCGCGTGATACAATGTCGCGCCGAGACTGTAAATATCGGTCCGGTTGTCGGTCGCGCTGCCCGTGAGGATTTCCGGCGCGATGTACTGCGGCGTGCCGAAGACATCACTGGTGTCGCTTTGGCCGCGGATGTCGCCACCGATACGGGCCAGACCCAGGTCCGCTAATTTGTATTCTTTGCCCTCGGTCAGGATTATGTTGTCCGGCTTGATATCCAAGTGGACAAGCTGTTTTCTGTTCCAGGCGAAATCCAGCGCCTCGGCGATCACGCGGATAATAGCCAACGCCCGGTCAGGAAACAGCCGACCGCTGTGCGCCAGGACATGCTTGAGTGTCTCACCATGAACGAATTCCATGGCGAAATAATGAATGCCGTCCTCTTCACCAACCGCGTACGCTTGAACAATATTGGGGTGGTTCAGTTGCGCGGCGGCCCGGGCTTCCTTGACGAAGTCAGCGATAAAACTCCGGTTTGACGCATATTGATCGCGCAGAATTTTCAGCGCCGCCGGGCGGTCCAGAGACATCTGATGAGCGAGGTAAACCGTGGCTAAACCACCTTGCCCGATTTCCTTCTCAATGACAAAATCGTCAATGATCGCGCCCGCCGCGACCCGGCTTTGAGGCACTAGGATAATACTGCCGCAATGACCGCAGCCGACCGCGTGGCCAGCCTCCGAATCATCAATGGCCACCACACCCATGCAATTGGAACATTGAAAACGCACAATCGTATCAAACCATATTAGTTGCGGCTTAGAAGTGAAAAAAACGCGCAGGTGAATATATTAACCCATCTTTTCGTTTCGGCAATTTTCTTCGAGCGGGTTTCTGACAATTCTCTTGACCGCCTCCCGAAAAAGCGTGAATCCGTCACGAATCGACCGGCCACCACGGGGTTTCAGATCCGGCGGTGACTTTCTTTTTGACAAACAGAGTTTATTTTATCGATTCTTCGTGACCGAAACAGTGGGGGGCCGGGTCAACCGGTCCGCTCACTTGAACCCTCCAACCTAACAAGGGAGCCAATCATGGCAACTAGCTACAAAGAACTCGGACTGGTCAACACCAAAGACATGTTCGCCAAAGCGATGGCCGGAAAATACGCGGTCCCCGCGTACAATTTCAACAACATGGAACAGCTTCAGGCGATCATTCAAGCCTGCGCGGACTGCGGCTCCCCGGTAATCCTGCAAGTCAGTTCCGGCGCCCGCAAGTACGCCAATCAAACCCTGCTCCGCTACATGGCCCAGGGCGCCGTCGAATACGCCAAGGAACTGACTGACGGTGTCGGCATTCCTATCGCCCTGCACTTGGACCACGGGGACACCTTTGAATTGTGCAAAGACTGCATTGAGATGGGGTTCAGTTCCGTGATGATTGACGGCTCGCACCATCCCTACGAGAAAAATGTTGAATTGACCAGGCAAGTCGTTGAATACGCCCATGCGTACGATGTGACTGTGGAAGGCGAGCTGGGGGTGCTGGCCGGTATCGAAGATGATGTTGTGGCGGAACACTCAACGTACACGGAGCCCGACCAGGTTGAGGATTTCGTCGGCAAAACCGGCGTGGATTCATTGGCCATTTCCATCGGCACCAGTCACGGCGCCAACAAGTTCACCCCCGCGCAATGCACCCGCAACGCCGACGGCGTTTTGGTTCCCCCTCCCCTGCGCTTTGACATTCTTGAAGAAATCGAACGACGCATTCCCGGATTCCCGATTGTCCTGCACGGGTCATCCTCTGTGCCCGTCGCCGAAGTCAACACCATTAACGCCAATGGCGGCGCCCTCAAAGACGCCGTCGGCATTCCGGAAGAGCAACTCCGCAGAGCCGCCGCCAGCGCCGTCTGCAAAATCAACATCGACTCGGACGGCCGACTGGCCATGACCGCCGCCATCCGTAAAACAATGGCCGAAAAACCGGCGGAGTTTGACCCCCGGAAATATCTCGGTCCCGCCCGTGACGCGCTGAAAACGCTTTACACGGCCAAATGCGCGAACGTTCTCGGCTCCGCCGGGCACGCCAACGACTGATTTTCATCACCTGAAAAGTTTCGCACAGCCCGGCGGTCATCCCGCCGGGCCTTTTTTTTGAAAACCATTTGAATTCTTATTTTTTAACGCTATTATAAATACGTGTTAATAATCGGAGGTTTTCATGATCGCGCCCACAATCGGTATCAACGACACGTCAATCCTCTCCCGCGGCAGCTTTTTGATTGCTGAAATGCCCGACTGCGAACGTCCCCGGGAGCGGCTGGAGTCGCGCGGGGCGGAAGCCTTGAGCGACGCCGAATTGCTGGCGATTCTAATCCGGACCGGGCGGACGGGCCGTTCAGCCCTGGATGTGGCCCGGGATCTCCTCATCACCTTTGGCGGCAAACTGGACCGGCTGGCGGACGCCAGCCTGGATGAGTTGCGGGCGGTGCCGGGTATCGGCCCCGCGAAAGCCATTGAAATTTCCGCGGCGATGACGCTCGCGGCCCGCATCGGCCCAGGCCGGCGGCTCCGTCACCAACGGTTATTGAGCCCGGCGGCGGTCGCCCTGGCGGTGCGTGATCAATTCCATGGCAAAAAACAAGAAGAATTTCACGTGTTGCTCTTGGATCAGAAAAGCCGGTTAATCGCCGACCGCGGGATCACCCGCGGCCTGGTGGACAAAACCCCCGTCCATCCCCGGGAAATTTTCCGCCCGGCGATACGGGAAAGCTGTTCGCGGGTCATATTAGTCCACAACCACCCCAGTGGCGATCCAACCCCCTCGACCCAGGATATCAGCGCCACAAAAGTGCTGAGGGACGCGGGGGAACTGCTCGGCATCAGCGTCATAGACCATCTGATCATCGGCGCGGAATCAGCATCTTACCCCATGGGGTATTTGAGTATGAAAGAGGAAAACATCGTCTTTGATGGCGGTAATTAAAAAAGCCTATTGGGATGAGACATTGCGGCGTTTACTCAATCTACTCGTCAAGAAAAAGATGCTGTGACCGCGGGCGGCTTTCCGTCACTTTTTTCTCTTTCCGAAATGCTGGAAGGAAATAAGGGTGGGAGAGACTTGATAGCATTAGGGGTGAAGAAATCGTTTTTAAGCCACCAGCGGTTTAATGTGCCCACGTGGTGGCTTCCAGCCCGTGGGCTTTTGATGTGCCCGGTGGTCCCCGGCCCCCGGATTTTTCACGTTTTTTCTACATCTCTCCACTTGATTGTTGCCTCATTCACCCTTACCGTAAAAGTGTTTTCATACCTGAGAAGTGTGAAAAACATCAAAAAGAGAAAGCCCGGAAGGCGAATCAGTGAAACACACACCACCAGAAAACCACATAACACCCCCCCCCCACAAGGGCTTATGACCATTGCCCTCACGTTCCGCGGGCGCTCCTTCTTCTAGCCTGTTTTCTCATCTTTTCCCTCACGAGCTTCGCGGATACCCGTCCGGACGCCGACACGCTCTGGAAGCGGGCGGAGAAGCAGGCCCAAGGCGGCGATTCCCGCTCCGCGGTCCAAACCTTCACCGAGTTCGCTGACCGGTTCCGCCGGGATAAGCGTTACAGCCTCGCCCTGCTGAAAAAGGGTGAGTGTGAACAGGCGCTCGGGGACACCGGCGCGGCGCTGAAAACGTGGGAGAAGCTGACCTCCGACGCGGCGACGCTCAACCGCGATCCCGGGACCGCTGCCGCCGCACTGGTCAACATCATCACCTGTCACGCCGATGCCGGGAACACCGCTTCGGCGGATAAATACCGCCCCGCTCTTCTCCGCCGGTTCCCGACGGCCCGGGCGACGATTGATTTAATGGTCCGCGAAGGAAACACCGCGTTCATGGCCGGCGATTTCGCCCTGGCCGCCCGCCGCTGGGAATCTGTAGCCGCCCGCTTACTGCCGAAACGGGAGCGGTCATTGCTCCGGCTGGCGGTGCTGGCCCGCTCCAGAGCGGCCGCCGATCAAGAAAGACTGCTCAGAGTCACCGCCTCCCTGGCCGCCGACGAACCGGCAACCGCTCTGCCTCTGTACACGCGGCTCGCGGAAGCCGCGGGCGACACCGGGGAGCGGGCCGCTCTCGCCCGCTGCCGCTTGTTGATCACCTTGGACCAACCCGCCAGCGCGGAGTCCGCGCTGGAAGCCTTCATCAAACGCTATCCGGGCGACGCGGGCGCCTGGTTAGAGCTGGGGCGTTTACAAGCCTTCACCCTCAACAAGGTCGCCGACGGAGCCGGGGCGCTGGAAACCGCCGCCCGGTCGTCATCCCCGATTGGCGTGGAAGCGCGCTATCTGCTCTGCGGCGTGTTGGTGAAGCAGGGCAAATGGAAGGACGCGGTCAACGCTCTCGAAAAGTTCCAGGCTGACTTTCCGGACAGCCGGTTCGCGGCCGCCGCGGACATGAGTCTGAAAACCTGCCGGGAACGAATCACCAAAGCCGCCCCCGCGGCGGGCAGTCAGGAGGCTCTGGCGGTAAAAGAAAAACTCTCGCATCAACAGGCGCTGCAAAAGGCTGAGCAGGCGTACGACGGAAAGGGTTACGAGGATGCCTATAAACGCTATACCGCCATGCTTCGTGATCCGGACTTCAAAAATGAACGCCCTTTGTGCTCCCTGCGGCTGGCGCTGTGCCAACTGGCAATGGGACGGGAGAAAGAAGGGTTGACCGGCTTGGATCAGACGGCCCGGTTGTATCCGGACAGTCAAGAGGCTGGTGAGGCCCTCTTCACCGCCGCGACCTTTTATCTCGAAAATTATCAGGACTTCAACAGCGCCGCATCCAGATGTCAACGGCTGGTTGACAAGTATCCGGAACATCCGCTGCGGAAAGAAGCGGAACTGATGCTGGTGAAAACCCTGATCTGTAAAGACCGCCTGCAAGCGGCGGAAATTCTGCTTGAGCGCTTGGATAAAGAAACCCCGCAACCGGCTAACGCCCCGCCCGACGAGATCCGCCGATTGCTCGCCGTCTGCCGGGGAGACTCACCCGTCCGGGACGGACTGACGCTGGTCCGGGAACCGGCGAATCAAGCCCAGTTGAGGTTAGCCGACACCCGGTTCGCCGCCCGCGAATACGCCAAAGCCGCCAAGTTGTACAACGACTGCGCGCGGCGGATGCCCGGCACCGACGGCGCGGCTTACGCGTCGCTCCAGCGCGCCCGGTGTCTCAACCAGATGGGCGAGTACAAAGACGCCCTCTCCCTGTACAAACAGTTCACCAAACGCTACCGGAACAGTCAGCTCGCACCCCAGGCCCTGCTGCGGGCCGGCGTGATGCAGGTCGGGCCTTTGCACAACCAATCCGCCGGAGAAAAAATCTTCAAGATCATCGTCGACCGCTATCCCAACGCCCCCGCCGCGCAGACCGCGGCGGTATACCTGGCCACCCTTACCCTATGGGACGGGGACTATAAACAGGCGCTGGAAGAATATGAGGCCTATTTAAAACGCTGGCCGGATGGCGAGCACACTCTATATGTCAAAAAACACATTGAATCAATCAGGGAGAAAATCTAACCATGCGGGTGACAAAAACAATACTATATCCATCGGCGGCGGCCTTAACGCTGCTTGGCATGTTCCGGGCGACCGGGGAGATTAGCAAAACCGTCAGCGTCCCAACCGGTAAGTACGAGGTTTTTGATGTTTCCAACGGTGATGACCTGTCGTTAAAAATTGTTCCCGAAGATGATAATAAAGGCAACCCAAGACAACTCGGCAATTCAGAAATAGCCCTTCAGGCGGATGACGGTTTATGGCAATTGCGCACCCAGACTCCTTCAGAACACAATTACAAAGCGACGGTGTTGAGAACGGATAAAATATGGATGACCATCGAAGGAAATTTTGTAAAACCGGATGGAGGCGGGGGTGGAGGCGGGGGCGGAGGAGTAGTAAAAACCGATTTTATGGTGCGTGTGCCGGGCATCGATATCGACATCGATTCCGACAACAATGACGGATTCGGTCAGCCTTCCGGTGACCCACAATTCGAGGATGCCATCGAGAACGACGCAAATCAGCCGGGGAAAATAATCTGCGTCAACGATGACGACAGTGACAACGATGGCATTCCTGGCTACGCGGACGGTTTCAGCCGCTACACCGGTGACAACTATAAGTCCAGTTCCGACAGTTTCGCAGTTGTGGTAATCACACTTTCGCCGAATGTCGATGTGAATAAAGCCAAAATTGAATTTGTTTACAGTGGGGTCGCACCCGACCAAGTCACACTGGATGCCGCTACCAATAGCTGGAATATTGCCGGTGACGGGCACCTACGGCTGTGGAAGAAAAACGGGACTGTTGACAGAGACAAAAACAGTGATTATGTGGCCCCTGGAACATCGATTACCGCATCGGCACTGGGTTTTGCCAATACAATAGATGGCCGCACAAAAACATTCTATTTGGAAGGCGTCAGGGCTGCATCGGGGCAGACGATAACTGCCATCCTATATCCACAAGGGGACGATGATGACCCGATCGACGATATTGTGAAAGTGACCGTCGTGAGGGTTGATTTGGATATCGACACGAACCGGGACGGCACAATTACTGAAGAAGATGACGGAAAAGAGAGCACTTGGACTTTGGCTGAGGGCGCTTTGGTGAGCAGTCAAAGTATCCTGCCATCTCCGATTGTTATCCCAGGGACGGCAGAGATGATTGTTCGCGCCATTGGCATTCCGGCTGTTTCCGGTTTTTCCCTCAGGTTGTTGGATTTATCGAATGATCCTATACGCTCATGGTGCATGGATGCCAATTCCAATATTCTAAGCAACCAATATTTACCGTCAGGGCAGAGTCTGGGCTGGGTAGCTTCAGATACTGTCTTCCATCCGATCTATAGCTGTGAACACAAACCGCCCCCAGAAAACGGGACCAATCTGCTTAAGTACCGGCTGGAATTGGTCGATCAGACGGGAACAGTTTGCGGCACGGACACAATCGTGGCAAAAGTCGCGCCAATTATTCTTCCCGCTGAATGCAATCCCGCCACGAGCGTCTATACTACTGGATCGCTTCCTAATAATGGGGCTTACCTAGCCAGCAAAGTGGGAGGCATATACGTAAGTTCGGGGGATGATCAATGGGCTTGTGACAAGGCTAAATTTACCAGTTACGGTCTAGAAGAGGGAACTTGGCAGACCTTGGTGGTGGATCTAAACCATTCAGGCAAAGGAACATTCATAAATGCATTGCGCGCCGACTATCACACACCCAGCATTCTTTGGGATGTCGGGGGCGACGGAGGTGCGATCATGGCCACCGCCCCAACCGCAGGGATCCCTTTCGGGAAAATTCTCCTTGGCACAAAGCATAGCATAACGCGTTCTCATTGGGATTCCCAAGGCCTCCAACCGGTGGTTCCAATCGACACGGACTGGCTGTGCGTAGGGCATGTCGACGAAGCTATTATGCCCGTCGGTGCCACCGCCTATCTTGTCGCTTCTCCATGGAAAGCGGCCAATATGATTCATGCCCTAATCGCCGCTGGGCAAGAAAGCGAACAAATCTGGTATGGTTGCGACCAGACGGCGGCAGGTACTGATGCCAGAAAATCCACAATAAGGGACATCGCCATAGCAAAAAAGGCCGACGGGACATTTAAAAAGACCACTTTTCCGAGCGCCATTTCGATAGACCCTGACCCGGTCACGGTTAATTTCCCTCAGGGACATCCCTTTGAATATCTAGACATTGCCCGGGTCGATAATGAATTTATGCAAGTGACTGGGATTGATGGAAACGACGTAATTTTCATTCGGGCGCAAAGAGGAACGGCTAAAATGGCTCACAGCCAAGGCGCAACCATTTACGCAATGACCGACCTGCTTTTGGAGAATCTGAACACAGTGGAAACTTCTCCGGCAAGCCGCATTGCGAAAGTCCGTTCTCAACTTTCTGGTGCGGTGACGGCGACTTTCATTGAGATGCCGGTATTGTTCGCATATAAAAGCGGCGATATATCCGGCTACTTCGCTGCCACCAGTAATGTCGTTAATTGCCTTTACAATTTCAACGGGCAGACTTACTATCCCGACACAGGCAATACGACGTTCAACAGCTATACTGCGAATGCCATTCCCGGGTCGGCGACACCAGTTGATGTGTGGGCGGGTTATCACTGCCTTAGAGGAGAAATTCATTGTGGGGCCGCGGCCAAACGTTCCACCGGCATCACCCAGAACTGGTGGCAGCTCGCCCCTGCCGACTGGAAGTAATATATTAAAGAGTTAATTAGGAAGAAAGTCATGCGAGTATTTAAAGCTATTTTACCTTTTTGCCTAGTCAGCGTGTCGCTGTTCGCCATGAACCGCGATCAGTTGACCGACGCCTTGGCACGCGCCGCGAAATTGGAGAGGAAACCATACCTGGCTCTGCGGGGACGCGTTCTTGATCAACCAGATGTGAAGCCATTGTTGCTGGTTGCCGCCAGTGATCCGAAATTGACGTGGCGGCAGCGCCTGGTCGCCAGGATCTGGCATGAGAAGATCGACCGCGGGGCCGATATCACCTCCTTGCGCAACCTGGATTGGAGCAAGGAGCCGGGGTATAAAAAGGATTGGGAGAGAGACATCACCGGGCCGGTTTCTTACATTGGGAAGAATCTTGCGCCAAAGGTTTTGACCCGGAAATTCCATCTCTGGTACTACTATATTGAACTGAATTGGAAAGACACCCGAGAGATCGCGATTGGGCCGCAGGCCCACTCGCTCAACTGGCCCACGGGGCGTTATCCCGGGGAAACAGCTTGGCATTCACTATGCCTGAAGACGCTTGATAAATCCCCGGAAAGATTCTATATACTCAACATCATGTCTGAACGTCTGGGGGAAAACAACTGGGGGAAAATTCAGACAATGGCCTACAATTGGTTGCTGGAGCAAAAAATTCCGGAGGGGGTGCCTGTTCTCTTAAAATACTTCAGCAAACGATATGACGACTTATATAAACAGTTGCAACCCGGTGAATGCTCGGGGGTCAATATCGACTTGTTTGTGATTTTTAGAGAAATTGCCGCTTGGGCCGGTCCGCAGCAGGCTGAAGTTGTGAAAGAATTCATGAATGACCAGAAGTTTATCAAGACTGCTTACGCTTCTAAATATGCTGCCATCTCTCCCGAACAGCGCGAGCGGGAACGCCAGGGAAAAGCCACATTCCTTTTTATCGACCCCGGCCTTTTTTTAGAAAAAATCCGCAATCGTCCCTCCAGCGAACCGCTTACCGAACCGCCCTATTACCTGGCCGCTGGCGACAAAGACAGCGTGTGGGAACCGTAAGCGTAAAAGGGGGACGTTCCCTTTTCCGCGAGATTACCGAGAACGTTAGGGATTGAACCCATCGGGACGGCTTGTTCTAAGCACAAATCAGAGTGTGAAAACCCTATGTTTTGCGCTATTCCGTACATAGAGCCTGTCCCAGAAACACCAGCCGACTGGAAGTAATATATTAAAGAGTTAATTAGGAAGAAAATCATGCGAGTATTTAAAGCTATTTTACCCTGAATTCCCGGAAATTGTAACTATGAAGGAAGGCTGATGTTGAAAACATCCATGATCCGGCGTTGATTCGGAGTTGTTTCTGTAAAGACCTGCCCGTACCGGTTGGAGTATTTAATTTTTACCATTGTCTCCATTTCCTCCATCACCTCTCTGGCGGTCATATATTTGAGTTTTTCATCCTTTTGAATTTCGCTGCGGATCGAGCTTATGTAGATCAAAGCCAGGAACTGCAGGAATATCCTTCCGTCCATCGCCGGGGCACTGTGGACGCGCAGCCGTTTCATATCCAGGTGATTCTTCAGGTCATCAAAACAGTTTTCAACGACATCCTTGTTCCGGTAGACACTTAAAGCCTCAGCGGCATCTTTAATTTTGTTTGACATAATACAGAAAAAACCGCTGTATTTTTTTCTGTGCTGCTGTATTTCCTCTTCGTTGAAATCCACGCGCAACCCCCGTTTTGGTGTTTCCTTTACAATAAGATAACGCCGGTATAAATCCTCATGCTCCTCGACCGGCTTTCCGGCCAGCAACTCGTTTCTGCAGTCAATCAGCTTGCGGGTAAAGCGGTCAAAATCAACGGCCGCCCGTTCCGCATTGTAGAAAACATGTACCCAGCACCGGTGATTTTTGTCCCCCCACCGGTAAAATTCAGTGACCATGTACAGCGCCTCGTCCTCTCCGGTGATCAGGTAGTTGGCCGGGGAGAAAATGTTGTCACAATGTCTGTCCAAAATCTTTTCAACCCACTTTCGTCCTGCGGGAAGAGCGATTGTGAACTTGTGGTGACGGCTCAGTAGTTCATCAATATTGGCTGTGCTGTAAAAGCCTCTGTCCAGCACGAAGTGAAGCACCCCCAGACCGAGATAGTCAAGCGACTTGGCGGTTGTCTTGAAAGTAGATACATCGCTTATATTGCCGGGCATGCGGCGGTAGTGGGCGGGAAGACGCTTCTTCTGCCCGAAAAGCATTGCCAGGTTGATTTGTTCCAGCGATTCTCCGTCACGGTTGTAGCCGAAGTGGGTGTATTCATTGTGTCGGGCGTATGAAGACACGGAGGTGATGTCATAGCACAGCCAGTCATCCTCCTGGATATGTTCAAGCCAGAACGAAAGAAAACGCTGCCGGTCATCTTCCGTGAGACGGCACAGAAGTTCACTGACCCTCTGACTGGCGATTACATCTCCGGACGGATGCAGGCATGCGCAACTCCAGGACTCTGCCCGGGATAGCGCACCGCCCTTGTGTACAATGTAGTAAACCAGACTCAAAATGAGCTCGTAATCAGCGGGAAAACACTTTTTCAACAGTTTTTCAATGCCATGCAGACGGGTGATTTTATCAAGAAGAATAAAGGGCCCGGCCACACGGGAAGTGACGGTAATATCCGGCGCAGCTACAGCACGTTCGGGGATTTTTTTTCTACGCTGCCTGGATGGAACGACCTCACCGCTCTCCGGATCAAGCCGACCCAGGCAAACCTGCCTGTTCCGGGGGGCCTTCTTCTCCTTGTCCCAGTAGCTTTCGACCGAATAAACATAAACGACTCCGGTCTTTTTGTTTCGATGATGTGTGATGCTGGCCATTTTTACGTCTCCATAGTTACAATGACTTAAATGTAACTATGCTTTTAATAAAAGCAACCCCTTTAAAAGCAAAAAACATCTTGCTTTTAAAGGGGTTACAGAGAAAAGTGATAACTGATAGTTATAATTTCCGGGAATTCAAGTTGAGAGCTCAATGATCAGCATGTCCCGAATTTCACAAGAAATAAATGGACAGGTTATTTTTTTGGGTTGTTTTTTTGCCGCCTCGGTCATCTCGGGAAGATCCATCCCGAGAGGCCCCGATTCACGGGGCGCCGTGACGACTTTGCCCACGCTGGTGGGCGACAGAGAACAATTCGAAGCGATCTGACGGTTGTACAGCCCCCCCAGGCGGCTCAAACGAATGATTTCACGAATTTTGCGCATGCTTACTGGTTTCCTTGCCATGTCGGTCCCCTTTTGTTGCCATGGGCCCAAAAGAAAACCGACATTAATTCTGTTATGCACGCGCCGCTACGCCAAAAAACCAAAACGGACCAAAGTGGACACCTGTTTCGGAGCAAAGTGGACAGTCATTTCACTCCAAAGTGGACACCTGTTTCACTCAAAATGGACAGCCATTTCGGTCAAACCCGAAAAAGTGTCCACATAACGTCCGAAATGAGTGTCCACTTTCCGCCGAAATCACTGTCCAGAATGAAATGAAATCGCTGTCCACTTTCGACCGAGATCCGCAAGTTCTTTCCGAAACGGCCTTCATTCAATGAGTTACAGAGGTTGTTTTGGAAAGAAAGGCACGGTGATGAAAATTTGTTTTCCCTCTCATGAATCAGTGATTGGACGGGTGAACTAATTTTTTGCGGGGGTATGTTAAACCGCTCAACTTTTTTCCCTTTTCTGTTTTTTTATAAGGATGTGTAAATGGCTCTTATTGTCAACGGCGAACGAATTGAAGATGTGACCATTCAAGCGGAAGTGACCCGCCTGGAGCAGGCGCGACGGCAGCAAGGCGCTGTCGCCGGGAGCCTGACCGCCGCGGAAGACATCGCCCGCGACCGCTTGATCGGCCAGACGCTGTTGCGTCAGGAAGCCCTTAAATCCGTGACCATTTCCGCCGCGGATGTGGACGCTGAATTTGACAATCTGGTCAAGTCCTGTGGGGGGATCGAGGGTTTCAGGCAACGCTATCGGGTGGCGGAACGGGATGATGAACGGTTCAAAAAACACTTAGCCGAAGGGATCCGGATGGACCGCCTGGTGGAACAATCCGGGATCACCATGACCGTCGATGACCATGAGCTCAGCCAATATTACGCGGCTCATTTTGATGATTTCATGGCGCCGGAGGAAATCCGTGTGTCCCACATCGTCCGCAATCCCCAGCAAGGCGATCCGGAAGAGACCTACGCCAAAATGTGCCAGGCGCGGCGGAAACTGCTCGACGGCGCGGACTTCGCGACGGTCGCCGCGGAGTATTCCGAATGCGCGAGTGAACCCGGCGGCGACCTGGGATTTTTCGCCAAGGGCCAAATGGTGGAAGGGTTTGAAGCCGTGGTTTTCTCCATGGACATCGGCGAGATCAGTCCCGTGTTCTTAACCCAATTCGGTTTCCATGTGGCGACAGTCATGGAAAAACGTCCGCCCCGCCGCCGCGCCTTTGATGAAGTTAGAAGCGGCATCGCCCAAATCATCCGTGAAGACCGCCGGGATCAGGCGACGCAAGCGCTGGTGAACCGCCTGCGGGCGGCGGCTGATATTCGGGACATCGTCGACTCCGCGGGCGGAGCGAAAACCAAACCGGCGAAAAAACGGAAGAAAAAATAACCCCGCCACCTCTTTTTTACCGCCATGACCTTTTTCCAAAAACGCGGAACATTCTTACTGGCCTTACCGGTTTTCGCCTTTTTAATTCTGTTTTTAGTGGCGCCCCTGATCCTGGCGGTGAGTTCGGGCTTTGTCCACGATGGCAAACCCGGATTCTACTGGTTCGGGCGCGTGCTCAGCAATCCCGTGCGGATTCGGGAATTTCTCAACGCCGGGTGGCTGGCTGTCATCACGACGGCGCTCTGCGCTCTGGTGGCCATTCCCATGGCTCTTTTCCAAGGGCGGACACGCTTCGCCGGCCAAAACCTTCTGGGCAGTCTGGTTTTGCTGCCCCTGATATTACCACCCTTTGTCGGCGCCCTGGCCATGCGCCGTCTGCTCGCGCCTTACGGCACCTTCAATTTGGTGTTGGACAAACTCGGCGTTCTCGATCTTCAGACACAGTTGCCTCCCAATTGGCTGGGAAGCGGTTTCGCCGGAGTGGTGATCCTCCAGGTTCTGCATCTGTTCCCGATCATGTATCTTAACGCCCGGGCCTCTTTGGCGAACGTGGATCCCGCCTATATCCAGGCCGCCCGGAATCTGGGGGCGGGACCGCTGCGGACATTTTTTAAAATCACGCTGCCGCTTATGCGTCCGGGGCTGTTCGCCGGCGGGACCATCGTGTTCATCTGGTCATTCACCGACATTGGCACGCCCGTCATGTTGGAATATGATCAACTCACCGCGGTCACCATTTTTAAAGAATTAGCCCGGGGCAATTTCAGCGGCTGGACATATTGTCTTGTTTTTGTCATGCTGGCGGTTTCCGTCTGTCTGTATCTTTCCGGAAAATTTATTTTCGGCCGCGGCAATGACGCGGAGACCTCCAAAGCCTCCATCGCCGAGGAAACCCGAAAAACAGGATGGGCGGGAACGCTGGTGGCGTGGGGCCTTTTCGGGGGCGTGCTGGTTCTCGCCATGCTCCCGCATCTGGGTGTGATTCTCATCGCCTGCGCCGATCAATGGGACATCACCATTCTTCCCGCCTCGTTCACCACATCGCACCTCACCCATGTTTTCCGCAGTCCGGCCACCTACCGGAGCATTTTCAACAGTATGAAGTACGCGGGTGTCTCCACAGCCATCGATGTGGTCGCGGGATGTCTGATCGCCTGGCTGGTGGTCCGGGCCAAGGTTTTCGGTAAAACCGCGTTGGACTCCCTGGCCGTGCTGCCGTTGGCTATTCCGGGAATTATTCTCGCCGCCGGGTATGTCGCTCTGACTGTCAAAGGAAGCCCCTTTGAAGCGATCGGTCCCACCCGGAATCCCTTTATCCTCCTGGTCATCGCCTATTCCATCCGCCGTTTGCCTTTCATCACCCGCGGAGTCAGCGCCGGTTTGCAGCAGGTGCCCGAAAGCCTGGAAGACGCCGCCCGGAACCTGGGCGCCGGACGGTTCACCACCGCCATGCGGATCACGGTGCCTCTAGTTCTTCCAAGTCTCATCGCCGCGACGGTGTTGACCTTTTCGTTCGCCATCTTGGAAGTCAGTGATTCATTGATCCTGGCGCAGGTGCAGTCCGATTACCCGATCACAAAACAAATCTACAAATTAGCCACCAGCACGGGCGGCACCAACGCCACGAACGAAGCCGCCGCCCTCGGCGTGTATGGCATGCTGCTGCTGGGAAGCGCCATGGGGATCTCCAGCCTGATCCTCGGCAAACGCCTCGGAAACGTGTTCCGGGCGTGAGGTCAAGTATAGATTTCAGAGAAGAAATGTGTGAAAAGACATATAAAACATATGAATCGGCATTAACTTGACATGTTTTTTTCAAGTTCTTTCTCTTTGCGGCCACATGACGAAAAAAGACCATATTATGCCAATTAACATGGACAAGCCACACCTTTGGAAAGCCGATGCTGAAAGATCCATTGACTTTTACAACGATTGGTTTCTGCGTTTTGCTCCCGACACCTTTAGAACCCAAAGGCGGGAAACTGCCAGACAAGTGAAAGTCGCACTGAAAAAGACCGATTTGCTCAAGGACATATCCCCGGAAATCTTGCGGGAAAATCCCGGAATTCTGCCGATCCTTCGAATGGTTTGCGCCCCGCCTATCGCGAGAGACAGGCTTGTCGGACTCGCTCATTTGAGTAAAAATCTCGTCACTTCCATGGAAGGGCACCAGGGAAAGCCGCCCCGTATTCCCCCCCGAATGAAAAAAACTGAAATGCTTGAACAACTGCAACGCATTACTGACACAGTTATGGAACTTACTGACAGGGACTTATTTCCCTGGATCGAGACAGGCACCGACCCGACACCCAAGTCAGCTGACAGAGCCGCTATGATTGTCGCCGACAGGCTTTGTGGAGTCGCATCCGATCCAATTATTCGCAACGCCCAAGAAAAAAGACAACTTAGTGCTTTATCCGCGTGGCTGATGGCGAAAGGCTACGAAGAAATATCCCCAAACCGTGTCAAAACTGTTTGCGATCTATCCCCCGGTCACTTTGCGTTTCGAATGAATGTGCCCGTTCAAGACGGCGTTAACTCCGTCAACATCCCCGTTGATTGCGTCGTCCAGCCTTTTTCGGCTAAAAAAGGTGGCGTTCCCATACTTGTCGAAGCCAAATCCGCAGGTGACGAGACAAACACCAATAAGCGCCGCAAAGAAGAAGCGCAAAAATTTAGTCAGCTGAAAAAGCAATTTGGAGAATCTGTCAGCTACATTCTTTTTCTTTGCGGGTATTTTGGTCCCGGCTATTTGGGATACGAAGCCGCGGAAGGCATTGACTGGGTATGGGAACACCGATTATCAGATCTGGACTTTCTTTTTGATTCCGTAAAAACTACGGGCTTCAAAGTTGAATTACGGGATTCCCACACGCCCTACAAAACAGTCGGTAAAAATGAGGAGCTTCGGCTGGAAGCGCAACTTACAATCGACGACTCCCGAAAGCAGATCGACCGCAACCGTATGGGACAGTTTTCCACCCCCTTTCGGCTAGCTTGTGAAATGCTCTTGGACGCGAAAAGCATGATTGAACCGGGAAATTCAATTTCTTTCCTGGAACCGGCGCTGGGAAGTGGCGTGTTCTTCAGCGCGTTGGACGCGCTTGAAGAAAAGTCCGCCATCAAATTGGCGACCGGCGTGGAAGTGGATGCCGAATATGCCGCTGTGGCATCCAAATTCTGGGGTGCCCCGCCATTTGAAGTTCGAGTATGCGATTTTCTTGATTTCGCCATCTCCGAGAAAAATTCTGAAAGTTACAACCTGTTGACAACCAATCCTCCGTATGTGAGGCATCACCACCTTGCCTCCTCCACCAAACTCAACTTACAGCGGCATATTAGAAAAACATTAGATCTTTCCCCAAGCGGCTTGAGTGGTTTGTACGTTTATTTCATCCTTTTATCACACCAAGTTCTTGGTGATAACGCCGTCGCGTCTTGGCTGATTCCAAGTGAATTTCTCGCCGTCAATTATGGAAAAGTTCTCCGGCAATATTTGCTGACGAAAGTCAGCCTCGTCAGAATTCACCAGTTTAGCCCTGTCGATGTTCAATTCGATGACGCCCTTGTATCTTCATGTATCGTCACGTATGTAAAGAGGATCCCCGAAAAGAGCCACCGGTTTGAATTTTCATCCGGCGGAAGCCTGCACCGCCCTGAGCAGCGGCAAAGTGCTTCTATCAGCCAGTTGTCGCCTGAGCAAAAATGGTCATTCTGCAAGAAAGCGGCTGGCACAGTTAATGCCTATAAAAAAAATGGTGTCCGAATCGGTGATTTGTTTGGTGTCAAACGAGGCATTGCCACAGGCGCAAATGATTTCTTCATTATCGACCAAAAAACGATTCGGCGCTATGACATTCCGGAACAATTTCTGCGCCCTATTCTTCCCAGCCCAAGATACGTTAACAAGCAAGTCATCACTGCGAAGCCGAACGGCTTGCCGGATATCGAGAATGCGAAGTTTCTTCTGGATTGCCGACTTCCTCCCGAACAAATAAAAACGGATTATAAAGGATTATGGGAATATTTACAAAAAGGAGAAGATGATGGTGTCGCCACGGCTTATATATGCGCTCATCGAAAATACTGGTATTTGCAGGAATATCGCCCCCCACCAATGTTTTTCGCCACCTATATGAGTCGAAGCAGATCAGGGGAAAAAAATCCATTCAGATTTTTTCTCAACTTTTCAAACGCCATCGCGACCAATGTGTTTCTTTTTCTCTACCCCAAGCCAGCATTGTTGGCTGCCATTGACTCAAAAACAGAAAGAATGCGGGAAATGCTGGATTTATTTAGCAGTTTATCCCGGGAGTACATTGTGGAAGGTGGAAGGACTTACGGGGGGGGACTGCATAAACTGGAGCCCAGAGAGCTTGCCAACTTATATTTTCCCCACAAACCCGAATGGATGAACGTTAGAAAACAGCTTGAATTCCCTTCTTGGGAAAGCGTGGTTAATGTTTAATTTCTTCAACCGCGCTGTCACTTATGGCTCACCGTCTGCCAATTGAATCCATTATTCCCGAGCTGAAGACGGCTTTGCGCCAGTCAAACCGGGTGGTGCTGCGGGCGGAAACAGGCGCCGGAAAAACAACCGGTGTGCCCCCGGCGCTGGTGAATGAACCCTGGCTTGAAGGGAAAAAAATCGTGATGCTGGAACCGCGCCGCCTCGCGGCCCGGATGGCGGCGGAGTTCATCGCGGAAAACAGTTTTGGCGCCCATGCGCGAGGGATCGTGGGCTACACGATCCGCCATGAGTCAACCGTCACACCGGAAACCCGGATTGACATCGTCACCGAGGCCATTCTCACCCGCCGCCTTCACCAAGACCCCGAATTGGCCGATGTCGGCCTCATCATCTTTGATGAGTTCCATGAGCGGAACCTGAACAGTGATCTCGGCCTGACGCTGAGTCTGGATGTCCAGGAAGGACTCCGTCCCGATCTTAAAATTCTGGTGATGTCCGCCACCCTGGACGCGGAAAAAATCGCCCGCTTTCTGGGCGGTTGCCCGTCACTCCACTGCCCCGGCCGGGTTTTTCCCGTGGCAACGGCTTTGTTTCCTCCGCGCCGCGATGAGTCACCCGTCAACGTCATGGCTCGGGCCGTCCAGACCGCCCTGCGGGAAACAACCAAAAATGTTCTGGTTTTCCAACCCGGTGTCGCGGAGATCAATCGCCTGACAGAGCGGCTGAATCAGTCCAGCCCGCCCAATGACACCTCGGTCCTCCCGCTTCACGGCGGCTTGCCTTGGGATGCCCAGAAGGAGGCGGTTCGGCCTTCCGCGCCCGGGCGGCGCAAAGTGATTGTCGCCACCAATATCGCCGAAACAAGTTTAACGATCGCCGGGATTGAGGCCGTCGTGGACAGTGGCTTCACCCGTTACGCCGAATATGATCCGGGAAGTGGTTGCCAGCGGCTGGTGACCCGGCGGGTGACCCGGGACGCGGCCGACCAGCGCCGCGGCCGGGCCGGCAGGCTGGGACCCGGAAAATGCTGGCGGGTGTGGAGCGCCGCGGATGACGCCATGCTGCGGGACCACCGGTTGCCGGAGATCTTGACCGCTGACCTGGCCCAGTTAGTCATGGACGTGAGTCTGTGGGGTGTCGCGGATCCCGCTCAACTCTCCTGGTTGGATGAGCCTCCCCAGGCGGCTTGGGACACGGCGGCCCGCCTGCTCCGTTTGCTGAACGCCCTGGACACACATGGCCGGTTGACACCCCACGGGAAAGCTATCACCCGGCTGGGGGTCAATCCTCGCCTGGGGCACATGCTGTTACACGGGAAAGCCGTCGGCGCCGCCTCACTGGCGCTCGCCATGGCCGCCCTTTTGGAGGAACGGGATATCCTTCCCCGACGGCTGTCGACGGGACACGCCAATAGCGATATCCGCGTGCGTCTCGACATGCTGAAGCGGCGGCAAAAAGGCACTGAACACGTCTGGAAAAGCATTGAGCAATTCGCCCGCCGGTCGCACACCCCTCCGCCGGACGGCGAAAGTGATTGGCGCATGGATCAAGCCGGCGCCCTGACCGCCCTCGCCTTTCCAGACCGGGTCGCCCGCAAACGCCCCGGAGGCGGATACGTGCTCGGTTCGGGAAAAGGAGCGTTTCTTCCGGATGAGGATTCCTTGGCCAAAGAGGAGTTTTTAGCCGTGGCCGCCACCAATGGAGACGCGGAGTCCGCGAAAATCTTCCTCGCCGCGCCGCTGACCCTGGCGGACATCCAAGGGCTGTTCCATGACCAGATTGAGTCTGTTGACCACGTTTCCTGGGATCAACGGACCCAGTCCGTTCAATGCTGCCGACAGGAGACATTCGGAGCGCTGGTATTGCGGGAAAGCCCGTTGAAGTATCCGGATCCGGCGCTCATCTTGGCCGAATTTCTCCACGGAGTCCGGCAAGCGGGTTTACGGGTGCTGCCGTGGACAAACGAATCAGAAACCTGGCGGCGGCGAGTGATGTTCCTGCGCTCGGTTTATGGCCCCGACAGCGACTGGCCGGACCTCTCTGACGAGGGCTTGCTCGACAGTCTGGATCACTGGCTGGGCCCGTTTGTTCACGGCATGAGACGGCTGAATGACTTACGGACATTGAACATGCTCAGTCTGTCACAATCCCTGCTGCCCTACCCGTTACAAGCCCGGCTGGAGCGGGAGGCCCCGGCCTTTTTGGACGTGCCGAGCGGGTCAAGGATCCGCCTGGATTACTCGGGCGAGATTCCGGTTCTGCCGGTGAAACTCCAGGAAATGTTCGGCTTGAACGACACGCCTGTCATTGCTGGCGGGCGGGTGAAAGTCCTCCTGCACCTGCTGGATCCGGGCCGCAAACCGGTCCAGGTCACCCGCGACCTCCGCAATTTCTGGAAAGAAACCTATTTTCAGGTGAGAAAAGATTTACGCGGCCGCTATCCAAAACATCCTTGGCCGGAAGATCCGGCCACCGCCACCCCCACCCGTAAAACAACCCGCCAGTTGAAAAAATGACGGGCGCGTCAACCGGTTTCAGAGTGATCCCACAGGATCTTGGAATGATGGAATTTTGGCATGCTGGGTTGATGGGTTGAGCACAAAACGAGCCGGGGCGCAACTGTTTCTTAATTCTGGAAGGTTACTGGCGGAATCGACTCTTTTGATGTATAGTTGTGCATGGGTGAGTGAAGCGGGGCCGTGCCCATCGGTGGCGCTGCCCCCGGCAAAGTAACAGTGTCATTGAGGAGTAATGTCATGAGAAAATACATGTATCTGTCGCTGATTCCTGAGTCTCTGGTCATGTCGATGCTGCCCCCGGAGGAGTTTGGCAACTACCTCGCCACCGGCACCCAGAAACGGTCGAAGGAAGAGGCGGTATTCTTCGAGGTGGACATCGAGCGGCTGGGGCCGGGGTTTGATCTTGAAGCGGTTTCGGAGCAATGTGTCGCCCATCAAGACGGCACACCGAAGCATTCGGTCTATGCGTCGATCTACAGAGTCCTGGAGCGCATAGCGCCGGCCGCGCTGAAGAGTCTGTGGTTGACGACGCCCGATGGGAGGGTTCTCGAGCTGAAAGCCGCTCCGGCCGTCCCCCGGGAATTCCCCGGAACATACTTCCTGATTCAGGAGCTGGCCCCCGTTCATCCACTTATCGCGACTCGGCTCACGCCGGTTGAGTTCGCCGGCTTCGTTACCGATCAAACGCAGTCCGTGTCGGTTCCGAGAGTCTGTTTCGTGACTCTCGATCTGGCAGGTCTGGCGACTGACCCTGATTGCGGCGACGCCTCGGCTCTGCCCTACAAAAACATTACTCACCTGCGGGATTGCCTGAAGGAACTACAGGATGGAAAGAAGCGGGCGAAAACAGTTGACCGGATTCATTCCCAGCACCTGCATTTCCGTTGCGTATCCGGGGGATTCTATGTGGGTGGCGCCGACACCCTCCAGTACTACCCTTTCCCGTCGAATGAGGAACTTGACCGCGACCACCGCTTGTGGTGGCGGTCCGCCACCCTCTGCTGACGTATGCCACACGATTCGGGGGTTCGCTAACCCGTCGCCGCCATGCGTTTCGTGGTCTGCGGATCCCGCGCGTCCGCCCGTTTTATCGGACCGTCAGGCCAAGGTGTTCCAGCCCTGAAGGGGCGGCGGGTCATAGCCCGGGGCGCCGCCCCGGGTTAACGGCACACCTCCTCATTCAAGCCCTGAAAAGGCGACAGGACACACACACCCGCCACCTGCCTTCTGGATCCCGCCAATCTGCGTGGATAAGCGGTGCCAATGTCTGTATTCCTTTGCGGACCCCGCGCCAACGGCGCTGAATTTAGTGCCTCTATAAAAGCGAAAAGTCTTAACTACTGATTGAAAAAGACTTGCTTTAGATACGTCCCCAATTATCATTCCGGAAAAGCAAGCGGCATTTATTCAGGTAATCAAAAAAAGATCCCCCCGGGCCGGGAATGAGAGAGAAAGGAAGGAGAAAGGAGGAGGGCCCGGGGGGATCAAAGTTTTAGAGAAACGCCTCGTCCTCTTACCTAATATGACCGGCGTGATTCCAATTAGTTGCCTCTCTGGTCGTTTTTCGCCGCCGTGACGCCGCGTGAGTCGTGAGTGAAGACGTGATGTGCCTTGCGCCCCCCGCGGGCAACACCCGTGGGGGGGCGTGACCTGATTCACTCCCCCCCCAATCTAAGATCCGTGTTCAATATTTATTAGTGAAGCACAGATCTACACGGATGGGGAAAAATGAGGAGAAAAAGCTCACCCTTTAGGCGGCCGGGGAAAATTGCCGCTGAGAGCGCTCTGGATAATGGTTTTAATTTCGTTGGAGAAATCTTTTTTCAGCATCCATTTCAAGTAGCCCGGCTCATGGTCCGCCAGCTCTCTCAAGGTCATGCCGGCCTTTTGGCCAAAGGCGATAATCACTTCATCACCGGACCATTTGAGCTTGCCTTCTTTGTCCACATTGGCTGAATCTTCCGGGTTGCAGTAGTCGGCCAAGTCGCCGACGCTGTCAGGCAAGTCACCGTAATAGGCCATTTGCCCCTCCAGCACAGCCAACGTCGCTTCAACATCCGCCAACGCGGCGTGGGCGTCCTCATGAACTTTACCGCAGTACAATTCCAAGGCCGCGCTCAAGGTGCGCGGCTCGCGTTTATGAAAAATAATCTGGGCATCGACCACCTTGGTTCCCTGGTCGGGGAAAGCCACCCCCACCCGGCTGAACTCGGCCGCCAGCATCGGCAGATCAAAGCGCTGAATGCCGAATCCGCACAAATCAGCGCCCGTGAGAAACCGAAGCAGCTCGCCCGCCACCCCGTGAAAGGGAAGTTCATCCTCGACATCCTCATCACTGATGCCGTGAATCGTCTGGGACTCCAAGGGGATCGGACGCTCCGGATTCACCCGGCGATCATAAATTTCCCGCCGACCGTCGGGAAATAATTTCACCGCGCCGACCTCAATAATCCGATCGTAGCGGTAATTCACGCCCGTGGATTCCAAATCCAAGACAACTAATGGCCGAGTTAACTTCAAAAACATACGTGTTCCCGTCTGTGTGAAAAATAAATGACACCCCGTTCCGCCGAGCCATCGGCGACGGGGAATCCCGTTCGAGCGAAAACCCTCCGCTCACGGGGAACTATGCCCCGACTTATCCGGGATGCAAGGCGGCAGGAGACGTGAAGTGACGCCGAAAACCACAATTCACTCGGAGACTCGTGTTGAATTAATGAACAACCGTGAGTCCGGACCATGCCGCGGATTAACGCTTGCCAAAGACTTTCTTCAGCAAATCAGTTGTCCGGGCGACAGGATCTTCACGAATCGCTTTTTCCTCATTGGCGATGGCGCTGAAAAGCCCGTCAAGCGCTTTATCCGTCGCGTATCCCTCCAAATCCAACGTCGGCTTTTTGGTGAATGGCAGCGCGGTGTAGCGGGTGACCAAGTCATTGTAGGCGCGGACAGCGCCCACCGACTCCAACTGGCCGCCGATAATCGGTGCGAACGCGCCGCGCAAATCATCGCTGGTCACCTTGCGGAAATACTCAGTCGCCGCGGTGTCACCACCCTGAAGAATGCTTTTCGCGTCATCGAAAGACATGTTCGTGATCGCCTGCCAGAAAACCGGTTTCGCTTTCGCCACGGCCTTTTCCGCGCCAAGATTCATTTTATCCTCAAACCCGGTCACCAAACTGCCCAACCCCACTTTTCTCAGCGCGCTGGCGGCGCCGTCCAACTGCTCCGGCAGTGGAATCCGCAAAGACGGATTGTCAGTAAATCCGCCCGCCGCCGACAACTGGCTGACTGCGCTGTCCGTGCCCTTTTGCAGGGCCTCTTTCAAGCCGGCCACAATGGTGTTCACGCTCAACTCACCCGTCGAGTCCGAACTAAGCAGCCCCAGTGTCTCAGTAATGGGCAAAGACTCACATCCGAGCATGACCAGAGCCGCCGCCCCGGTCAAACACAGCGACCAGGCATGACCGCGCCGCCCGCTTTTATTCGACGTTGACTTCCACGTTCTCATGATAACGCTCCGGTGAAAATGATAATTCCGTCCGAAAACAATGTAACATACACCCGGTTTTTTTTATGCCAACCATATTCACCAGACCTCGCGCCTCAGCCGATGATCTTCACAGTTGAAGGGAATGACGCTTGACAACAGGCGCGACCAGAGTTACACTAGCTGCTGGTCAGGCAAACGACGCGTGTGGCGCCGAAAAAAAGAAGTCATGTCGCGCGTCCACACCGACGCGGCGCACACGAGTCCGCTGATGATGACAAGGGCTAGTGGAGGCTTGAAGCTTGTCATCGGTATTTGAGCAACTGTTTACGAATTCACTGGCGCCACGCATGAACATCGCCTGTTTTTTTCTTTTTCTTTCCGTCTGCGTCATTCCTGAGCTTCGCGCCGCCAATCCGCCGCCTGCGCCGGCCGTCGCCACGGGAAGCCCATCCTCCGCGGGCCGTCTCGCCGGGGAAGCGGCCGCGGTCTCCCGGGACAGATTAAACCCGCCGACGGTTCCCTCCGCCAGCGGCGAGGCGGTTTTTCTTAATGATCTCACGATCCGCCTGTATGGTGAGAGCACTCACGTCAACCAAGTCCGTGTACTGCTGGGTCACTGCGCGCGGGAATTGGACAAAAGGCTGCCTAACCTTGCCGCTCGGAAGACCCGCTGGCTGTCGATATTTATTTTAAATCCCGGAACCAAGCCGCCAGCGCTTCCACCGCTGGGGGAAACGATCATCATCCCCGTCAACTCAAGCGCCGACATGATTGTTTTCTCCTGCGCGCGGGGATTGCTCCGGCAACGGCTCGCGGCTCCGGACAAAACGCTCCGGTCTTTCGATTGGATCGCCGCCGCGGTCACCTTTGACCTGTCGCGCGCCCGGGATTCACGGGGCGGAACAAGCCCCGATTACCGGGTCATTGAGACCGCGTTGGATCAAGGCGATCCGCCAACTCCCGGTGACCTGGCGGAATTTTCGATTTCGCCGGAATGGCCGCACGCCTTCATCGTGTTCGCCACATGGAGTCACGCCTTTTATTCCTTGCTGGATCAAACCCCGGCGGGAAACATGTCGGCCCTCGTCCGGTTCACCCACCACCTTGACAAAGGGGTGCCCCCGAAAGAAGCTTGGGACAAAACATGGCTGAGCCACGCGGTGAACAACCAGGCGGCGACTCAATGGCTGAGCGAGACCACGCGCGTTCTGATCAACCGCTATTCCACGCGTCAGCATGATGTCACGTCTTTAATGGACGACGTGAATGAGATTTTAGGCGTGGCGGTTCTTATTCCCGGACCGGATGGCAAAATGGGATACAGGAAAATCGCCATCACCCGGTTGCGGGCCCAGTTTCCGGACATCCGGCTGGACACTGAAACGCTCAACACCAAAGAAGAAAAAATATTCGCCTTGTTAAAACGGGTTCCCTTATCCCTGCAATGGCCTCTGGCCAACTACATGGGCGCCCTCCAGGAACGGAAACAGGGATTGAGCTGGGAAAAATTCCTGCTCCGCCTGGAGAATGCGGAAAACGACTTGGAAGCCGCTCTGAAGCGATACCGCGGCGTCTTGTCACTTCTCGACGACATGGCGCCCCACTACGGTGCCTCTGACAGCGCCCTTTTACCGGCCCTTCAAGTCTCGGCTGAACACGCCGCCAGAACCCGCTCACTGGCCCCGGGCATCACCCGTTTTCTGGACCGTTTCAGCGCCGGAGGGGCACCGGCGGCTTCTCCCTGACCCAGGGCCGTCGTTCATAAAGCGACAGAACCTCCCGCCGCCCGGCAGGATGATGAGGCGACGCGTCGCTTGAAGCCTGTCGTCAACCCTAAATTACCTGAGCAAACCAGCGCGTCCCATGTTGACGGAAGCCGCCTGAAAAGCTATAGTCGGCCACTGAATCATCTCATCGCATGTCACTTAATTTCAGGATTGTCATGGAGACTTTTTTCGCACCGCCCGAATACCACACCCCGGCCGATGTCAAACCGCATTGGAAATTCCGTTTTCTGCCGGGCACAACCTTTTTGTTACTGAGCGACCTGGTGTTCGGCTTGATGCTGAAAACCCGGCGCAAGGCCTTGAATAACCAGCTGACATCCGCGGACTTGTCCTCGATCTGCACCCAGTTCGCTCACCAGTGCGAACGCACTGGCGTGAAGATTCATATCACCGGATTGGACAATATCGCCACGGACGCGTCCCCGTGCGTTTTTGTGGGCAATCATATGAGCACCTTGGAGACATTCTTGCTTCCCGGCATTGTGCATCCCTTCAAGCCGGTGACATTCGTGGTCAAGGAAAGCATCCTCAAACAGCGCCTGTTCGGCCCCATCATGAAATCCATGGATCCGATACCCGTCAACCGGCGGGATCCCAAAGCGGACTTGAAAAAGGTGCTGGATGAAGGGATAAAAACCCTTAAGCAAGGCACCTCTTTGATCATCTTTCCCCAGACGACCCGGACAGCCGTTTTTGATCCCAGTCTGTTTAACACCCTCGGCGAAAAACTGGCGAAACGCGCGGGTGTCCCTATCGTGCCGGTCGCGGTGAAAACGGATTTTTGGAGTCCGGGAAAAGTGTTCAAAGAACTGGGAACGATCGCGCCGGAAAAGGACATTCACATCTCGTTCGGGAAACCCATGGATTCGGCCATCAATCCGAAACAGCTTCATCAGGACATTATTGACACGATCGTTGAAAAATTGACCCGTTGGGGGGTCACGGTCGTCTCAACCCCGTGAGCGCCGGTTTTGTTCGCCACTTCTCAACAGCAACCCATTAGTCTGAAGGTGACATGATGAAAAAATGGCTCGTGACCGCGGCCGCCCTCCTTCTTGTCAGTTGTGGAGGCGACAAGCAACCGTCTGAAGACGAAAAGACCTTTACTGAAGGAGTGGACAAAACGGTTGAGGATGTCACCGGCATCACGACGATTAAAGTTGGAAAGCGGACGCAAGACAAGCTGAAGGCGATTAACGACGACTACAACAAAAAAATGCAGGAAGTACTGGAGGAAAATGAATAACGCCATGGTTCCGCGTCCCTCCGTGACAGCGCCTCCGGACACGTGGGTGGCCGCCCTGCATGACCTGCTGGTTCGAGCGTCCACCCGGCTGCCTGACGATGTCACCACAGCGTTGGAATGTGGTTTGGCGACTGAACAGCCGGGGAGCAACGCCGCCCGGGCTCTAAGCGCCATTTTGGCCAACGCCCGGCTCGCCCGGCAGTCATGCCGCCCCCTCTGCCAGGACACCGGGGCGATTATTTTTCACGTGGACGCCCCTGTCGGTGTCAGCCAGACCGCCTTTCGATCAGCCGTTGAAAAAGCGGTCATCCAAGCCACGGAGGAAGGTGTCCTGCGGCAGAATTGCGTGGACAGCTTAAGCGGCAAAAATTCGGGTGACAATCTTGGCGCCGGCAATCCCGCGATTCATTGGCATGAGGATACGGGGAGCACTCTCCGCATGGCCGTCACACTCAAAGGCGGCGGATGCGAAAACGTCGGCGCGCAATACGCGTTGCCGGATAGCGGCTTGCACGCGGGCCGGGATCTGGAAGGTGTCCGCCGCTGCCTGCTGGACGCGGTGGTCAAGGCGCAAGGCAAGGGGTGCGCGCCCGGCATCCTGGGTGTCTGTATTGGCGGAGACCGGGCCAGTGGCTACGTGGAGTCCAAACGCCAGTTGCTCCGGCCCTTGACTGACACGAACCCCGTCCCGGAATTAGATAAACTGGAACAACGGATTCTCAAAGAAGCCAACACGCTGGGCATCGGTCCCATGGGATTTTCCGGGCGAACCACCCTGCTCGGGGTGAAAATCGGCGCTCTGCACCGTGTGCCCGCGAGCTATTTTGTCAGTATGACCTACATGTGCTGGGCCTGCCGCCGCCAGACGGTGGAACTTGAGATATCATGACACGGATCTTTGATCTGACAGACATTTGGCCTCTCACCCGCGACAGCGGATAACCAAACGGACACCTCAGCATGGCCGACCAGACATTCGAGCAAATCAATCAAGCCGTCATTGGCGGAAACGCCCTGGTTTTTCTTCACACGCCGGAAGAAGGACGGGTGACCTCTCTTGTGCGGGCGGTCGCGGAACAACATGGCCGGACCGTCACCCGATGGAGTATTCTCGAGGGCCTGGAAGGCGACGACGGCGACAGCCGGGATCCGGTGACGGCGATCAAACGCGTTGAGACCCGGACCGAACCCGGCTTTTTCTTGTTTCACGACCTGCATTTTCATCTTGACAATCCCAAGGTCATCCGCGCCCTCCGCGAATGTTATCAAAACACCCGCGGCCACGGTGTCTTCATTTTTATCACCAGTCCCGAACTGGTCATGCCCGAAGCGCTGAAAAAAGACATCATGCTGATTGTCGTGCCGCCGCCGGACGAGGCGTCCATTTTAACCCAGGTCAAAACCATTGTCGACAACACGCCGGACATGACCATGGAAGCCCTGAAGTCGGGGGAACTGGTCACCGCTCTGAAAGGACTGACGGATAACGAGATCGGGCATGTGCTCAGCCGCGCCTTGGCCACCCCGGGGGCCTCATTTGAAACCATTTTGACGCATATCTTCCGGGAAAAGGAAATGATTGTCAAAAAATCCGGTTATTTGGAATACACCCCGCCAATCTTTAAACTGAGTGACATCGGCGGATTGGACAACCTGAAAGAATGGTTGAGCAAGCGCAAAAAAGTCTTTACCAAAGAAGCCCTGGACGCGGGAGTGGCCATGCCCAAGGGGCTCCTGGTCATGGGGGTCAGCGGCTGCGGAAAAAGTTTGGCTGTGAAAGTGATCTCCTCGTTATGGAACGTGCCCATATTCCGGCTGGACATGAACCTGGTCTTCTCCGGTCTTTACGGCAATCCGGAAGCGGCCTTCCGGGGGGCGTTAAACACCATTGAAACCGTCGCCCCCGCCGTCTTGTGGGTGGATGAGATCGAAAACAGCCTGGGGATGGAAGAAGGAGGATTGACCATTTCCTCCCATATTTTCTCCGCCTTTCTCACCTGGATGCAGGAAAAGCCGCCGATGATATTTATCGCCGCGACGGCCAATAAAATTAACGCGCTGCCCGCGGAGGTCATTCGAAAAGGCCGGTTTGATCAAGTGTTCTTTTGTGATTTGCCGACCGAAATTGAGCGTAAGGAGATCATCAACATCCACCTTAAACGCAACCAAGCTGACCCGGCGGACTTTGATCTTGGCTATTTGGCGATTATGACCGAGGGCTGGAATGGCGCGGAAATTGAAACCGCGGTCTCTTCCGCCCGGATTGAGGCTTTTTACGAAGACCGCCCCTTTACCATGGCGGACATCAGCGCGGTGTGCTCTAAAATTGTTCCACTTTCCCAAACCATGGAGGAACAAATTAAATACATCCGCAGCTGGGCGTTCAGCCGGGCCACGCCCGCGTCAAAATACGGAAAAATGAAAAAGAAACTCGCCTGACGGGCCCAGACACGTTGTATAACCGAACCGCTAAATTGATTCTTTTTTTCATGGCCTGGGCCTTTTTGGCCGTGTCGCTTTGGCGATGGCCGCCGGCGAATGGCGCCGCGCACGCGGTTCTCCGCCCCTTCACGAGGCTGTTGTCTTCCCGTCTTCCCGCTCCCTTCCCGCCCCGAACGGACCCGGCTCAGGGCATGGACCGGATTGAACAGGCCCGGTTGCTGGCGGCGGAGGACAGGCTCAAACAACTGGAAAAGCATCTGGCCTTGCCGGAATCCTCCCACTGGCGGGTGATTCACGCGACGGTCACCGCGCGGGATCCTCTGGCGTGGGATACCGCCTTCCGGATTGGCAAGGGGAAAAAGCACGGGGTCAAAAAGGGAGCGGCGGTCGTCAGCGATGGCGCTGTGGTCGGCGTGGTGGCGACCGTTTTTCAGCACTCGTCTCAGGTAAGAACACTTTTGGCCGCCGACAGCCGACTGGGAGTGAAAACGGCCGGTAGCGGAAATGTGGGCATTCTAAAAGGGCAAGACAAGGAGCGGACGCTCTGTCTGATTGATTATCTTGACCGCGACCGGCCCTGTGTGATCGGAGAGGACGTGATCACCTCCGGATTAAGCGACACGGTTCCGGGGGGACTGCCAGTCGGCTCGCTTGTCCCTTGGAATGACCAGGAAGTCACGCATGTGGTCAATTCCACCTATGCCCGGGGGCGTGTTCGGGTCGCCGCTATCCGCGGAGATTTCCGCTACGTCAGAGTCATCACGACCGCGGCCGGGCCTGAAGAGTGACAGCCGTTCCGCTTACGGCGCCGGGTTGACAGACTCATCGGCCCGCGCGTCGCGGGGCGCTTGTTTCACGGCTAATCTTTCCGCTTGTCCACGCCCCCATTTAACCAGGCAGAGCAAGAGCAAAAAGATCAGCGTTCCGATCAGGACGCGGCGAAGGACAAAGCTGGGAATTCCCTTGGCGTTTTTCGGATAGGCGGGCCGTTGGGTGAAATAGCGCCCCTGTGACCGGGTCAACCGCATACAGGCGTTTATCGCCCATCCGGAGCCCTCGAGAATGGCGCTTAAATCCCGGCGTTTGAGTTTCAAGTACGCGACCAGGGCCAGGGGAACAAACACTACCGCCAAGGCGCCTGACAGTCCCCATAAGATCGCCCAGGGATTAATTTCGGACAGTGTCTTGGTGATATACGCCGCCGCCGATCCCAGCGCCGCCAGCGCCACGCCGCCGCCCATCATCATCCCCCCCGCCGTGGTCATCGCGCCCGGCTGCGCCGTGGCCGGGGGCGGCGCGGCCGTTGGATTGGTCAGAGCGCCCGTAGTCCGTTGTTCGAATTTTTTATCAGCGATACTGCTCCAGGATTCAACCTTGCCGGTGAGGATTTTGGACAGTTTCTTCAACGGCGCGGATAACGCCTCGGTGAAGCTGATCGGATTATCGATAATCTCCACAATCCGGGCGTTTTTTTCCCGGCCGTGAACATCATAGAAAACCCCCCGTTTCCCCACCCGCAAATTACCGCGCGTCCCCGAAGTCACCGGCACGCTCACTTCCAGTTTTTCCAAACCCGGCTCATCCGTCAGTTCCACATACAAAACAAACATGCCTGAATCTTTGGCCATTTTGGTGTGCTCGCCCCGGTTTGTGACCTTGACGGCCATATTGAACCGGCGGCCGTCAATGACCAGGGTGCCCACCTCGAAAATAGCCCGGCGGTGAATGTCGTATAAATGCGGGAAACTAATGAAATTGTTAACAAACGTAATCAGCAGGGATTGAAAAAGAACCGCTTTTTCCACCAAGCGGACCCCGTCAAGCACAACCCCGGTCCGGTCGCTTTCCGCGATCAATTCACGCGTGCGGCTCGGATAGTCTGACGCGAGATAACGCTCCCACTTTTCTTCGCCCAGACGGGCGACCCGGTCGCCGACCCGCTCATCAACCCACCGTTGATGGGCGCTGAAAAAATCTTTCATGTCCACCCACTGCAACGCCGTCATTGAGCGGGTCTCCGGGCCAAGAACAGGCCGGACAACCATACTGAAAAAACGGTCAATTTTGGGACCATAATAGGGATTGACCGACTCGTTCAAACAGAAGATCCGGTCGGCATTCGCCTTGGCCAGCGGGGCTTTGGCCAAAACGTTCTCAATCACCGCCGGGTCATCAAAATCAAGATCCCGCAATTCCGCTTCCTGCCACCCCATGCGTTGCACAAACCGCTCATCCAGAGACACCGCTTCACATTGGGCGAAAAACTGATCCAATTTTCCCCGCGCGTCCGAAAAAGCCGCGTATGCGTCCGGAGTGGATGCCCCCAGGGGCATAATCTCCGTGCTTTTCCCGTCCGCCGGCACATGACCGCGGCGGGCCCATTCCAGAAACGCCCGTCCCGCGTCCATAAACTCAGTCAACTTTTTCTCATCAATGCCCGTCGCCCCGCTGGGATGCGCCGCCCCGCCCACCGTGTCCAACGCGTCAATGATAAATGCTTTCAAGCCATCATCATCCGCCGCCGCGGGTAAAATCACCCCCCACTCACTGACCGGACGGACTTCGGCTTCGGCTTTTATTTTCCGCACGGCCGCCAAATCAAGCGCCCCGCCCCGGGCGCCCGTCTGATAAAGCATTTTCTCCGCCGCGGTCCGCACCCTGGCCCCATCCGCGTGAGACGGGTTGACGGTGTCCAAATTTAGGATATCCGCCCCCTGATCCAGGCCGGTGTGATCGGTGAAAAGGGCCACTGTCCAACGAATCGCCTGGCGCACATCGTCGCAGGTGACGCGGCCGTCACCATCCGCGTCCAAAAGACTGAGAAAGACACCGTCAAACAGAAGCGTGTCCACCGGCGCGCTGACCGCGACCCAATGCGCCTCGTCCAAGGCTAAGGCGTGACGGAGATCCGCCGTGGATTCGATACGCAGATGAGGCGCTGAGCCAAATAATTTAAATGAAGGAGATGTCATGTCACTCACTCTGTCATTATTCCACACACATCCGCTGTCACCAGCCGGGCGCTCCGCCGTGTTGCCAACGCGGCGGATCACATCGCGCCGTCAGCGGCTCGCAATTTTTTCAACGTCAGCAACAAAGCGTCCGCTTCCGTTTTTTCATCCCGAGACAATTTTTTCTTAATATTTTTCAGAGCTGTTTTGACATCCCGGCGGCCCAGTTCGGCGGCCAGACTGAACCAGGCGTGGGCGCTCACCCAGTCGCTGTCAATCTCTTTACCCAGATAAAACATCATGCCCAGACGATACGCGCCTTCCGGATCTCCCCCCAACGCCGCGTCACAATAAAACTGAGTGGCCTTTTCAGGATCAGCGGGAATGCCGTCCCCCGACAGGTGAATCGTTCCAAGCTCAAGCTGAGCCCCGGTGTGCCCCCGCGCCGCGGCGGCGCTCAACCAGCGCAAAGCCTTGTCCATATCATGCAGCTGGGGATGAGGATCGCGATGAATTTTCGCCAGCATTAACTGGGCTTCAACCACGCCGGTGTTAGCCAAATGGATCAAGGCGCCACTAATGACAAGCCGGCCGTCCACGCGGCTGATGGCCGGCTCTTCCCTGGGCGCTCCCCCTTGACTGGCTGTCGTCCCGTTTTCAGACATGACATTCCACTTGGTTCTCAAAAAAAATCCAACGACCGGTTTCAAGGAGCAATATAGAACATTTTTCGTAGAATTCTCCTCTTTTCCATTTGTACACACAATCTTATCCATTAAATTAACGCTCTGTTTCATTCAGCGGATGTAGCTCAATGGTAGAGCACCACCTTGCCAAGGTGGATGTTGACGGTTCGAGTCCGTTCATCCGCTCCATTGTCCCATGACCGCTCCCCAGCGGTTCTTGTCGGGCGGATGTAGCTCAATGGTAGAGCACCACCTTGCCAAGGTGGATGTTGACGGTTC
>JAVVEH010000011.1:59738-95549 GCA_032251435.1 Lentisphaeria bacterium
GAGTCCGTTCATCCGCTCCATTTTTCTTCTGCCCCCCCGGCGGCTCTCGCCGGGCGGATGCGGCTCAATGGTCGAGCGCCGCCTCGCCAAGGTGGATGGTGACGGTTCGAGTCCGTTCATCCGCTCCGACAATCCCGCCCCCCTGTCTTCCCCCCCCCGTGGTGTCCTTTTTAAAATGATATACGATCGGTGAACTTTTAAAGCGGAACTTTGTCTATATGTTATCATTGAATTCAAAATCATCTCATGAGTATTCGTGACAGGCAACCCATTATTTGAAAGGAATTGGTATGTGGGATTACACTGATAAAGTCATGCAGCATTTTCTTCATCCGCACAACGTCGGGGAATTGGCCGATGCCGACGGGGTGGGTGAAGTGGGAAATATCAGTTGCGGGGACGCGCTGAAATTGTATATCAAACTGGATGAGAACAAACAGAAAATCATCGACGCCAAATTTCAGACTTTTGGCTGCGCCAGCGCCATCGCCAGCGCTTCGGCCTTGACCGATTTGGTGATTGGCATGCCCCTTTCTGAGGCGGAAAAACTCAGCAATCAGGACATCGCGGACTTTTTAGGTCAACTGCCGGAAGAAAAAATGCACTGCTCGGTCATGGGGATGGAGGCGTTGCAAGCCGCCATCGCCAACTTTCGCGGAGAAAGTGACGGCAAGGTGACTCCCGGAGATGATGACCACGATCATTATGACCGGGAAGGGTTGGACCGGATTATCTGCTATTGCTTCGGGGTGACGGAGCGGAAAATCCGGGACGTGGTCACGGCGAATAATTTAAGCACGGTTGAGGATGTCATCCACTATTGCAAAGCGGGCGGGGGGTGTGGCGGATGCCGGCCAGACATTGAGGACATTCTCGCGTCGTTGAAAGACGAGAAAGACGCTGTCGCAAAAGCGGCTGGAGCGGAAGAATCAGCGGCGGCGAAGCCGATGACAAACATTCAACGAATCATGCTGATTCAGAAAGTCGTCGATGAGGAGATCCGCCCGGGACTCAAATCGGACGGGGGCGACATGGAGCTTCTGGACGTGAATGGTGACCGGGTGATCGTCAAACTCACCGGCGCTTGCGCAGGCTGTCCGGGGGCTCACGTGACGCTGAAACGGTGGGTGGAAGCCAAACTGCGTGAACAGGTGTCGCCAAAACTTGTTGTTGAGGAGATCACCCCATGACTGCTGATGTGATTTACCTTGACAACAACGCCACCACGTGTGTGGCCCCGGAAGTATTTGAGGCGATGAAACCGTTTCTGACCACCTATTACGGCAACGCCTCCAGCATTCACACCTTCGGGGGCCAAGTCGGCGCCGCCGTGCGTGAGGCGCGGGAAAGCCTCGCCCGTCTCATTGGCGCGGAACCGGATGAAATTATCTTCACCAGTTGCGGAACGGAGTCGGACAACGCGGCGATGTTAAGCGCCTTGGAAAACGATGTCCGCCGTCGGCATATCGTCACCTCAAAAGTGGAGCATCCCGCCGTGTTGGGTCTGTGTAAACGCCTGCATGAACGCGGATATAAAATTGATTATTGTCCGGTCAATAACCGAGGGCAATTGTGCATGAGCGCTCTGTGTGAGTTGGTGACCGACCAAACCGCCTTGGTCTCCATCATGTGGGCCAATAACGAGACCGGCAATATTTATCCGGTTTTTGAAGCGGCGGAGATCGCCCACCAAAGCGGGGCGCTGTTCCATACCGACGCGGTTCAAGCCGTCGGCAAGGTCCCCATCGACTTGCGACAGAACAACATTGATTTTCTTTCTCTTAGCGGCCACAAGTTGCATGCGCCGAAAGGGATTGGCGCGCTCTACATCAAACGGCGGACGAAATTTTATCCCAGCATGATCGGTGGCCACCAGGAAGACGGCCGCCGGGCCGGCACTGAAAACGTGGCCGGCATTGTCGCGTTGGGTGAAGCCGCCCGGTTGGCGGGTGAGCATATCGAGGAGGAAAACACCCGGGTCAGCGCCATGCGTGACCGATTGGAAAGCGGGATTTTAAAACAATGCCCGGACGCTTTTGTGAACGGCAATCCGCGCTCTCGACTGCCCAACACAACCAATATCAGTTTTTCATATATTGAGGGGGAATCCATCCTCCTGCATTTGGATCAACATGGTATCGCCGCATCCTCCGGATCGGCCTGCACGTCAGGCTCGCTGGAACCATCTCATGTCTTGAGGGCGATGGGGGTGCCGGAAATAAAACTGCACGGAAGCCTTCGTCTCAGTCTGTCCCGCTACACCACGGACCGGGAAATAGATAAGACGCTGAAAACACTTCCTCCGATTGTCGAGGAACTGCGGAGCATTTCTCCCTACGGCCGATAGGCAGGCGCTGACGGCATGGTGGAAAACTCACCCCGTTCCATGCGGATCTTGGAGGATAAACGAGTTGGTGATTCCACTCTACCCTCACCCTCAACAAAAAAGGATGATTTAATTATGGCAGGAAAAGTCGCTATTCTTATGGGCAGCAAATCAGATCTTCCGAAATTGGAAGGCGGCATTAACATTCTGAAGGATTTTGGTGTGCCGGTCACCGTCCGGGTGATGTCCGCCCACCGGACCCCGGATGTCGTCGCTGATTTTGTCAGCAACGCCGCGGACAACGGCTATAAAGTCATCATCTGCGCGGCGGGCATGGCCGCCCATTTGGGCGGTGTGGCCGCCGCCCACACTCTCTTGCCAGTGATTGGCATTCCTATTGACGGCGGCGCTCTCAATGGTGTGGACGCGCTGTACGCGACCGTTCAAATGCCGCCCGGCATCGCTGTCGCGACCGTCGGCATCGGCAGCAGCGGCGCGAAAAACGCCGCCCTGATCGCCGTTCAAATCCTCGCCTTGAGCGAACCTGAATTAATGGAAAAACTGGCGGCGTTCCGCCGGGATCAGCGGCGGCAAGTCACTGAGGCTGATCAAGAGGTTCAAGCCCTGCATAACCGCTGAGTTGACGGGCGAAAACTCAATGCGAAAACCTCTTCCCTGTTTGCGGAGAGGTTTTGGCGCTGCCTTGAAACCCGTGCCACACCGGCGGAACCGGACCCAACCTATCAAAGCGTTCCGCAAAACTTCGCCAGGTTGGCAAAAAAGACCTTTTTTCAGCTTGATGTCGCGCCATCCGGACAGTTTCCGGCTTTTTCCCCGCGGTTCCACCTGTGTCTGAACGGTTAAAAACACGATTGACCGGCTTGACGTATGTCATTTGGAAGGACATTTTAAAAACCACTCGCCTCGTGGACAGATGTGCGTTAAGCAGCGAAAGACTCATGACCCGCAGAATAAAACTACATAACCTCCCCAGTATCCGTCGGTTGCCCCGCTACCTGCACCTGTTGAAACGCCTCCAGCAGCAAGGTGTGGCCTACGTCTCCGCTCCTAAAATCGCCGATGTTCTCGGGCTGGCGGGTATTCAGGTCAGAAAAGATCTGGCGCTCACCGGCATTGTGGGAAAACCCCGGGTGGGATATGAAGTCAGCGCCCTGGTTGAAGCCATCGTCAGCCACCTTGGTTGGGATCAGACCCGGCAGGCCGTCCTGGTGGGCGCGGGCTCTCTGGGAACCGCCCTGCTGGGCTATGGGGGATTCACCAATTTTGGCTTGCGCATTGTCAGCGCGTTTGACGCCTCACCGACGCTGATTAACCGGGAGATTCATGGCATTACGATTCGTCCGGCCCATGAACTCGGCCCCTTCATTGAGAAAAACGCGATCCGCATCGGGATTCTCACGGTCTCTCCGGCCGCCGCGCAAAGCGTGACAGACACCATGGTCAACGCCGGAATCCGCGCCATTTGGAACTTTGTGCCCGCTCCGCTCACGGTGCCCGAACGGGTGATCATTCAAAACGAGGATTTGGCCTGCGGATTGAGTGTGCTCAGCCTTAAACTGGACATTGCCCGGACAGAGGCGGAGAAATAATCCGGCCGACATAAACGAATCTGTTGGCGAACGTTTTTCACGCCCTTCGTGTCCCGCGCGCCTCCCCCGCGTCGTTTTGGCAGTCAACCGATGTATTCCCATACTTTTCGGATGTAGTAACGGTAATTTTCCAAAGAGGAGCCATTGGGAATCCGGTGATCCAGCCCCAGCATGCAGCCTCTGGTTGCCATCATCAGCGGAATTTTCCGTTCCAGTTCCGCGTCGATATCCGCCCGTGTTTTTCTGAGGATAAACTTATCCAGTCCGCCTTTGAAGGCCAACGTCTCGCCATATTTTTTCCGCGTCGCCACGATATCCATGCCGGCGGCGGGTTCCATCGGATGCATGCAGTTGATCCCGCACTCCAGAAAGGCCGGAATCACTGAATTCATATTTCCGTCGCTGTCCTGATCAAACAACCGGGCGCCCCGGCCGCTCACCAAGTCCCAGACCCGGCGATAATACGGTTTGATGAACGTCAAGATTTCCCGGGGGCCAATGAGAGATCCCGATTTCCCCGCCATATCCTCATGGACAAAGAGGACATCCACCGGGACTTCCTGGGTGACTCGATCGAGAACGTGACAAACGGTTCGCCCCATCGTGTCAAGCATGTCATGAATTAACTCGGGGCACTCATAATACGCGTAGCACAGGGCCTCTTCCCCCATCAATTGCCGAGGCTCATCAAAACCGCCCGGCATACTGACTTGAATGACCGCGCCCTCTTTACGCGCTTGGCGGGCCTTGGCCGCCCAATTTTCCCGGAAGCGTGACGCGTCGAACAGGTACTTCGGCTTGATCTTCAACCAGTCATCCATGGTCCGCACAGGCCACGTTTCCGGCAGAGGGATCGTGGCGACCCCCTTGCTCAACCGCATCACGCGCCCGATGTCGTCCCGGTAGAGCGCGTAATCAGCCGTCTCCTCCAGTAATTCAGACGGCCCGCCCATGCGTCCCGTGTTGACGGCCACACCAGCCGTCCGGGGCTCACGAAATGTGAAGGCGCTGAAATCCAGCTCCTGGGGACTGGCCCCCTGCTCTTCCCATTCCTCCTTCAGACCAATCAACGGGCCGAAAATTTCAATGAAGGGAATCCGGCTTCCCCCTTTAAACGTCATCCAGTCGAGATACTCGTCACGATCCAGACTGGGAGATCGGCTGATTCTCAAATCAGCATGTGTCGTCCACTTTAATGTCATTCTTTTTTTCCCGGTTGTTTACCTGTTCAAGGCCGCTTTCATGGCGCGGATATGCGCCGGCGTGGTGCCGCAGCAACCACCAATGATGTTCGCCCCGGCCGCCACCAGGTCAGGGACTTGAGCCGCCATGTCTTCCGGAGTTTCCGGGAAAACGTCCACACCGTTCACATTATGCGGAAGACCGGCGTTGGCATGCACCAGAATCGGCGTGTCCGGCGCCACGTCACGCATGGCGCGGACAATGTCGATCATCCGTTCAATCCCATTGCCGCAGTTCGTGCCGATGATGTCCGCTCCGGCGTCAATCGCCGCCCGCGCCGCCTCCTGGGGGGAGACGCCCATCATTGTCCGGTAGTCTCCCCTGGCCGTCCGCTCCAGGGTAAAGGTGCAGATGACTTCCAGGCTGGTGTTTTCCTTGGCGGCTTTAATCGCCAAAGCGGCTTCGTCAATCGCGCTCATGGTTTCAATGCAGACCGCGTCGGCGCCGCCTTTTTCAAGCGCCATCGCCTGTTCTTTAAAACTGTTGTAAAGATCCTCCTCCGTCACGTCCCCCAGCAGCAGCATTTTACCTGTGGGGCCGATCGAGGCGATCACCCAGACATCGTCGCCGGCCGCTTCGCGGGAAATGGCCGCCGCGGCTTCATTAATTTCGCCGACTCGGTCAGCCAGGCCATAATGATCCAACTTGTGGCTGGTTCCGCCGAAGCTGTCAGTTTCAATCATATCCGCGCCGGCGGCCACATAACCGGCGGCCACATCGAGCACGTCAGCCGGGCGGTCCACACACCACAATTCCGGGCATTCACCCGGCTTCAGCCCTTTCTTCTGGAGGAACGTGCCCCAGGCGCCATCGGAAATCAGCGCGCGCCCGCTCTTGACCGCTTCAACAATCGTTGGTCTACCCATGACAGAATGTCTCTTACTTATTTTAATCACTTCACACGATAATAGTTTCAGCGCGGCGGTCTTCTCTTAAAACAAGGATACTATACAAGGGCAAACGCGCGCCGCCCCGTCCGCGGGCCGTTTTTTTCCCCGACGGGCACACCTCCGGAAACCGGATTTAGTCCCGAACTCGGACACCGGCCCGGAATCGGGAAGGTGTGGTGCTGTGCCGACGGCGGAAGGCGGTGTGAAACGCGTGAAGATTGGGAAAACCGGACCGGGTGGCGACTTCGTTTTGCGGCAGACGCGTGTCCCGCAACAATGTTTCGGCGAAATCCAGACGCTCGCTGACAATTGTCTGATGAATGGTTTTCCCGGCATGTTCCCGGAAACGGTTCTCAAGCGTCCGGCGGGAGACCGCCGCGAAGCGGAGAATGTCGGACACATCAAAATACTCGGCAATGTGGGCGCGGATGTAGCGGAGGGCGTCGGCCACAACCGGATCCGCGCAGTCCAACCGGTCAGATGAATGGCGTCTGACCAGCGATCCGGGAGAGACGCGCGTGCAATGCCGGGTCGGCGGAAGCCCCTGAAACAGCCGCTGAAGTTGACCGGCGGCGCAGGTTCCCACCTCGTAGACATTAATGGGAATGCTGGACAATTCCGGAACTAATGACCGGCACAGAAACGGTTCGTTGTTGACACCGATCACGCTGATTTGGTCAGGGACGTTCAGCCCGAGTTGACGGCAATTCTGGATCACGGCGAGTCCATACCGGTCGTCGGAACAGAACACCCCGGCTGGAAAGTGGCTGACATGGGCGGCCTTCAAGTCAAGCAAGGGGATCTGAAATCCCGCCAGAACGCGTTCATTGCCGCTAATGGTGTGCCCAATCGTTTGGCACTCAATATCGTGTTCCGCGAGGGTGTCCACAAACCCGCGGTTGCGCTCCTCGTTGACTGGAAAGTGAGGCTGAACGCAGTAGCATCGCCGCAGGTTCATGGCGATAAATTCCCGAGCGGCCCGCATGCCGATCTCCCGGTTGTTAAACGTGACGGTCGGAAAGGGACAGCCCGGCAATGGCTCGGTTATGTTGACGACAGGGATCCCCAGTGACCGGTATCCCGCGATATTCTGATAAACAGGCGCGATGAGACCATCCAGGCTCAGCCCGCGCAGATGGTCAAACGAGGTGCTTTGCCAGTCATTGACAAAAGCGATTTCCCACGGCTCAGCCGCCAACTTGAACTTGAAATCCACAACCGCGTCGACCAATTCCCGGCCAATGGCCTTCTCATAGGATATAATGATACCAATGCGTAACGGTGCCTTGCTCATGGAGCTTAATCTAACCAATCTGCGTTTTTTTACAATTATGTTTGCGTAAATTTACAGTTTTTTTTTCTTGTATACCGCTAGCCTCAAAGCTAGACTGTAATCGTATTCAGCATCCAAAGGCGCGTATTTATCGGCGGCCAAACGGCAATGTTTCAAAATTCCACATTCTTTTACAGATGCGGCAAGCAAGGGGGCGGGGAAATCGCCTTGACCGAGCCGTTGGTGGCGACACCCGCCATTTTGTCGCGGCGCAGCGCGTCCGCGGATGTCGAATGTCGGATTCCGGATTTTGGATTCGCACAGAAAACCCGCTCCGAAAAGGAAGAAACTGAAGCCCGACAAGGTGCGAGACAAGGTTTAGTTTCAGGAGAGCGACCGTCCGGGGTCGTAAACTTCCCGCTCCGAACAAGACGAAACTTCCGAATCTTAAGAAAGATCCAAAGCACCTCTCTTTCGACATTCGTTATTCCCTGTTCATCTGTTCATCATTCCCAAGTTTCAAGAGAGCGTTCGAGAGTGTTTACACTCATCGAACTTCTGGTGGCGAAGCCCGCCATAGCCAGGAGGATGGGCGTCCGCCCGACAAAGGCGACGGCGAGAGCAACTCAGGCAGCGTTTACACTGATCGAGTTGCTCGTGGTCATCGCCATCATCGGGATTCTAGCTTCCTTGATGTTGCCAGCGCTTCAGCGGGCCCAAGAGTCAGGACGCCGGGCGCTTTGTATGTCAAATATCCGTCAGCAAGTGATCGCGCACGCCAATTTCGCCGACGACTATAACAGTAAAATTCCCCTGCAATACGGCACAGATCAAATGCGCAACAGCTCCTATTTCAATCATTTAAGCAGGCTGAACAATTTTGGCTGCCTGTGGAGCGCGGGGTATCTTGAGGACGAGCAAATTCTGGTCTGTCCCTCCTACACCTACACCGGTTCAGGGAATATTATAGGCCTGACGATTAGCTTTGAGGATGCGGAGCCCCTGCAATATCCGGACTCGGCTTCATCAGTTTATAGTTCGCGGCCGATTACCAAAATGCCTTGGGATTTGAATAACTACCCCATTGACGCCCACCTCGTGCCGATCGGCAACTATGGGAGCAAGGCGATTATCTGTGAACGTCTCTATTCTTTCTGGGGTGGGGGAAACCCGTTTCACCTGGGCGAAGGCGTGATGGCGGGCTACGGCGACGGCCATGCCACCTTTGTCGAAGACATGAGCGGGGATCGCTTTACCAACAATTTGATCGTCCGTCGTGAAAATATCGATTATTTCCGCGACACAGACGGGGACGGACATCCGGAGTCGGGCGCCTGGCATGAAATCGACCGGGGGAACTGACGGCTGAAACGGACGAAATAGACCTTACCTTTCGTAGCAAAACCGCAAGCGAGGATAGACCAATGAAAATGACGCAATTGACATCATCGAACCTCTTTTTCGGAAAACACCTGCCGTTTCCGAGTATGGCGGCCCAATGGCTGGCGGTTTTTGCGGTTGTATTTATGCTACCTGCGCTCCTCCCCGCTTCGGCGGCTCTGATCAGCCAGGACACGGACAGTGGAACAGGCACTGATTGGAACACCGCGAGTCTCTGGAATCCGGATGGAACCCCAACCGCTGGTAACGACTACGAATCGACGGGATTCACATTACGCACACAATCATGGACCACCTCTTCTACCTTTGGTGGCGACTCCCTCACCATGAATGCCGGGTCGACCCTATCCCTCAGGCACTATGAGGGTGCCGCATACAAATCCACCATCTCCCAGCTCACACTTAATGGCGGCACGATCGGCGCCCACTTGGCTTCGAATACCAACCAGCAGTACCTGGAGGGCAATATCACTGTCGCGGCCGCCTCCCAAGTCACACTGAACGGCCTCAACAACCGCCGCATACGATTCCAAAGCGGCACGCTCGACGGCAGCGGCAGCCTCACGATCACTGGAGCTGACAGCAGTAGCGATATTCTGTATCTTTACCAGATGAATCCCGCGGCAACCCATACCGGAGACATCATTATCGATGGTGGGCACGTGATACTCGCGGATGACGACGAAATCGGCGATATGGCAGCCGTTCAGGTCAACGCCGGCAGCTGGTTTCAGACCCGCGGGCACGAGGCGTTCGGCGGTATCAGGAGCGACGGCGAATGGATTCTCTATGCGGACAAGGACATTACACTCAAACCCCAGGCGGATCAATCGTTCTCCGGCACCATCACTGAAGCATTCCAAACGCTCACCATCGACGGCACCGCCAAACAAACCTTCAACGGTGTTACGATGAGCACGACCGGCAATCTGAACGTTGACAATGGCACGCTGGCCATTGGCGGTGCTGGCACAACCACTGTCGGAACTGATCTTAACGTCGGTTTCGACACTGGTGACAATGGGACATTGGCCATTTCCGGCGGCACCACCACCGTCACCGGCGACATCCGCTTGGGAGAGGATGGCACCGGTACCATTACCCAGACCGGCGGCACGCTTAGTGCTGATAGACTCGTGGCCGCCCGCAATCCCACTGGCAGCGCCCAGTACACCCTCAGCGATGGCAATCTCAATGTCAATAATCTGTGGGTGGCTTTCGATGGCCCGGGCACATTTACCCAGACCGGCGGCACCGCCACCGTCGGTGACGTCCTGCTGACCAGTGACAACGCGTCCTTCCCCAATGGCGTTGCTGCTCTCAACCTCAATGGCGGAACCTTCATCGCCAACTCGCTTGGGCTGGGTGAAGGAACCGGCACTGTAGACATGAACGGAGGAACTCTTAAGGCCGGCGCGACCTTCGCGACCCCGGTTGATATCACACTAAACGCTTCCGGTGGCGGTGCCTTCGACACCAACGGCAACACGCTGACACTCAATGGAGCAATCAATGGGGATGGCGACCTCCAGAAAATCGGTGCCGGCACGCTTGTCCTCAGCGGTGGCGGCACCATGTCGGGCGACCTGACCGTCGCCGGCGGCACCGTCCAGCTCGGCGCGGATAACGGTGTCTCCACCAGTGCTGGACTCGATATTTATGGAGGAGCCGCCGCCACGCGCGTCCTCGATCTCAACGGCTATGATCAAACCCTGTCCCGGTTCGGCTTCTCCGCGGTGAATAGCGACGGCAACCTCACCATCACCGGCGGGGCCGACAGCACGCTCACCATCAACGCCACCGAGAACACCTTGCTCGGCCAGAGCGGCACTTCGACCAACCCGATCACCCCAGCCCGTACGTTCCTTGCCGACATGGCCGGCCTGGGTGGATTCGTCTGGAACGGCGGTTCTGACTACTACTTCGAAGTCGGCCCGCGGGGCTCCAACCGACCCTTTGGAGAATACGATCCCGGCACCGCCACCGTTTTGCTCGCCGACAACAACACCATCACCGGAACCCAAATCAGGGTCGGCGCAAACGGGATGAACAACCACGGCGGAACCTCGGTTCTCCGCTTGGGCGAGACCAACGCGCTCAATGCCGACACCATCAACATCGGCGCCAGCAGTCGCTCCAACGCCACCCTCAACTTCCGCGATGGCCTCACCGCCACCCCCACCGTCACCATCCGCGGCACGGACGGCACCTCCGCCGTCACCTTATGGGATGTGGGCCGGGTGGCCGCCGTCTCCAGCCCGACCACTTGGACATCGACCGTTGACTTGTCGGCCGGCGAAATCGACGCCCTTGTCACCAGCCTGCGCATCGGCCGCGCCGACACCGGTGGCTCAACCAACCGTGGAGGCATTCTGAACGCCACCTTCATCATGGGCAAGGGCACGCTTGATGTCGGCACCTTGCTCATCGGCCAATATGCGGGCGGCGGCTCGCTGGGAAATAATTATGCTGGAAATGGCACGTTCACCCTCAGCGATGCCGCCGGTACCGTGAAGGCGGAAACCATCATCCTCGCCGACAATACCGGCACGGCCACCAGCGGCGGCACACGAGCCAGCACCAGCGGAACCTTCAATCTGGATGCCGGAACCTTGGAAGTCAAAAGCATCGGCAAGGGCGCGGATACCGGCAACGCCGGCAGCGTGACCCGCGCATTCAACTTCACCAGCGGCACCATCCGCAACTACGCCGGCTCCGATCTAACCATCGCCGATGTCCCGATCAATCTTACCGGCGGCGGCACCCGCGCTTTCGATGCCACCGCCGACCAGACCATCACTGTGGCCGCCACCTCCGTGATCAGCGGTACTGGCCAGGGCTTCACCAAGACCGGTGACGGCACCCTGATCCTCGCCGGCGCCAACACCTACACGGGTGGAACCACAGTTAATGGCGGCATATTGATTTCCGCTGTTGACGGGGGAGGATTGGGGGCTGCTGTGGATTCCAATGTCGTCACCATCAACAACGGCGGCATTCTGAAAGGGACGGCGAACAACTGGTTTGCAAGTGCCAACGAAGATGATCCTGCCACCATGCCATCACTGGTCATCAACCAAGGGGGTGTCGTACAGAGCAACGGCCGGGTCACCTCCCTCGGCAATCTGACCCTTAACGGTGGGACCCTCGAGTCCAACGGCGGCTGGACCGGGAGTTGGTACACGACTTATTATCTCAAAGGCGATGTGACCGTCGGCGGGACTGCAGCCTCGTCTATAATCAGCACTACCGGCACTGCCATCACCAATCAGATCCGACTCTCCCCGGGTGGCGAGCGCATCTTCACCGTCGCCGATGTCACCGGTGACGCGAGCACCGACCTCAGTGTCGGCACCGTGCTGACCGATGCCTATGACGGCTCCCCATCCAGTCTCGTCAAGGCGGGTGACGGCACGATGACCCTTTCCGCGAACAACACCTATACCGGCGGAACCACAATTAACGGCGGAATCCTGCGGATGGAAACGGCCAATGCGTTGCCAACTTCCCAGGCCGTCACTCTGGCGGATGTTTCCGGGGCGACCCTGGATCTGAATGGTCACAACCAGACAATTAGTTCACTTTCCGGGAGCGGAACCAATGGCGGCAACGTTTCGCTTGGATCCGCTACGCTGACTGTCAACGGTAGTGACAGCGCGACCTACGCCGGAACAATCAGCGGAACCGGCGGAGTTGTCAAACAAGGAAGCGGCACCCAGACTCTCGCCGGCGACAATAGTTATTCTGGCCTGACAACTGTTCAAACAGGGGTTCTAAAGATTACCAGTGACAATGCCCTGGGGGCAACCGGTCCGGCAAGCTATACGGATGTCTCGGGACTGACGGCCACCGGCCGAGTCGAACTCGCCGGCGGGATCACCACAGGTGAGACGTTTGTTCTAAAAATGAGGAAAGACGCGGCTGTCGACAGTCCGCACCTGTCAAATATCAGTGGAAGCAATGTCATCACCGGGATCGTCTATGGCGCCGCCGGCGGCAGCTATGTCAACATTGAATCAAAGGCGGGCAATCTTGACCTGGCTGGTGGCATGCGGTTTCTCTGGAGTGATGGAGAACGAAGTTTTCGCCTGATGGGGGACGGCGACGGCGAAGTTTCCGGAGCCATTTTAAACGGAGATGCCACCAATCTGCATGTGATAAAAGAAGGCGCCGGCACATGGACGCTCAGTGGGAACAACACCTACACCGGTACGACGACGGTGAATGAAGGCGTGCTGGAAGTCAATGGCACACACCATAATGGCTCGGGCGGCTCCGTGGGGGCTTATACAATCGGGGCAACCGGCACGCTCTCAGGTCTGGGGGCTATTACCGCGCCGGTCACCATTGATGCCGGGGGCACACTGGCGCCCGGACAGTCTCCCGGCGGCCTGACGTTCGAGGACACCCTGACGATCAACGGCACGTTCGCAGTCGAAATTGGCCTCCACAATGACGATGCCGGCGACAACTACGATCAGGTGATCGTGACAACTGCGAATGGTCTGACCCTTGGCGCGGGCAGCGTGCTCAACATTGCCAGATGGCAAGGAAATTGGGACAATTACCTGACCGGCACCTGGTATCCCATCCTGGGCTATGCCGGCACTATTCAGGGAAACGGCACATTCGGCTCGCTGATCGGGGTCTATGATATTGACTATGCCTATGATATCGGGGGCGACACGTGGATCGCCATCATGGTTCCCGAACCGGCATCGCTGGCATTGCTGAGCCTAGGATTACTGTTTATCGGCCGGCGGCGACGCTGAACAAAAAGCTCCCAGAAGATTATATTAAGCATGTTAAAAAACCGGATTTAACTCCTGGCGCGCGTCTTCTGTCTCTGTGTCCTTTGAATTTTGGTGTCCTCGTCCCCCTTGGCACGGCGTAGCGACCCATCGGGGCTTGAAATCCCCGATCCGAACGGAATGAGACAAGCTCATTGAGCATGCAACCATTTTTGATTGAGCAATACGGATGCATCCGGGACGGATGCGCTCCATGGACCGATTTCGTCCCGAAATCAGCCATATCGACCAGTCAAAAAGCGCTGAAGTCACTTCTTGTCTCGAAGATCGTAGGGTAACTGCTCAGGCAGGGTCTCAAGCCCCAGAGGGGCGATGTGTAATAAGCCAGGGCGAACCCTGGGTTATCGCATGTCGAGGTGTCGCCCCTAAAAAGGTGCCTGAATAGTTGCGACCGCCGAAAAGCCGCGGCGCGGCAGGCAGCGATGAACGTAAAAACATTGGATAACACGTATGAAGCAACATTGCCGGTATTCACCTTTAGACAGTCGAACCATCATCCCGCGGCCATGGTATTTTATCGGTCTGGCGATGACCCTGTCGGTCGGCAGCCTCGCCGCTGATGACACGCCGCGTGAAGATGTTCCGTTGCGGATTGAGGATCGCTTGATCTTGACGGAAGAGGATGTGGCCGGGCTGAATCAGGATCAACTGATTGAACTCATGGGCGCCGATTTGGCCTGGAGCCGCATCGCGGCGGCGCGGGCGCTCGCCGACCGCGGGGCCATCAGCGTGCCGGTCTTCCAGAAAGCCCTCGCGGATGACGACTGGCGCGTGGTCCGCGCCGGATTGGACGGTCTGACAAGGGTGTTGAGCCAGGCGGCGGAAGCGGAGGACGATGGCGCGCGGAAGGCGGTGGCGGCGGTGGTTCCGGATATCAAAAAAACCTTGACAAACGACCACTATTTTGTCCGTATGGGCGCGCTTAATGTGCTGGGCAAGCTCGGAGCGGACGCGAAGGACACCGCGGCGGATGTCTGCGGCCTGTTCACCGATGAGGATTTCATGGGTGTCGCGCCGACGGCCATCAAGACGATGGCGGCCATCGGTATCGAACATGCCGACGAAAAGGTCCTCATGGAATCCCTGGGAAAGGCTATCCGAAGCGCGGATGAACCGGTGCGGCGGGCGGCGATGGGTGTGGTGGCAAAGCTCGAAAAAGACACTCAACGCAAGCTGATACCCGACATGATCATGGCGTTGCAGACACCGATGAAAGACGGGTATACGCGGTATCACCTTCAGGCGAAAATCGCGAATTTGCTCTACGATCTGGGTGAAAAACGGGCTTTGCCGATGAGTATCGCGATTCTGTGCGAGAAAGGCTGGGGGGAAAGCCATCGGGTTGAGCAGTTTGTTCCCATATTGGAAAAATACGGCCCGGAGGCTATCAGCGCCCTGCCTTTGCTGGAAAGCTTTACAGCCAGATTCAGCAAGTATCCGAAAACAGGCCCAATGCTTGAACGCGCGATCGCCAAGATTAAAGGGGAGGAACAATAAGATGGCGTCTTTCAACTATTTACTGATAACCCTGATTCTCCTGCCCGGACTCATCCCCTTCACGGGCCGTGCGGATGACGGGCCATCGCTGACAGACATGGGCCCCTATGAGACACCCTCCCGGCATGCCAGTGGAAGCACCACCTACAACCTAGGCCCGACCGGCGCGCGCGGCTGGACCCGGGCCTACGACGGGGGCAAACTCTTCTGGGGGGAAAACGGCAAAGAGATTCTCGTCACCTGGGTTGATCCGGGGTCTCCGGCCGACGGCATCCTGCGGACATTCGACGTGATCATCGGCACCAATGGAGAAACGTTCGACAAGGATGCCCGCGTCTGTTTGGGCGAGGCTGTCTTCGCCGCCGAAAAAGCCGACGGAAAGCTGCGCCTGACGCGCTGGCGCGACGGCGAAACCAGCGAGGTGGTGATCGAACTGCCACCGCTGGGAGAAGATGCCGCGATGGTGCCCTTGAAGCCAGAGCACTCGGAAGCGATCCGCGAACGGGCCCTGGCCTATCTGGCGACATACATGCACCCCGACGGGTTTAAAATGCACCCGTCCTACAAGGATTTCAATGCGCTCTTCATGCTGGCGCATGGCCGCCCGGAGGATCTGGATTACGTCCGGCGCAACATCCAGCATATTGTCAACCGCGACCCGGAGGGACGTTATGGTCCGTGGGCCTGGGTCACGGGCATGGACGCGATTCTTCTGGCGGAGTATGTCCAAGCGACTGGAGACACGCATGTGCTGCCCGCGTTGGACAATCTGTGCCGGTGGATGGAGAATGCCCGCAGCTACGCCGGCGGCTGGGGGCATGGCGGTCCTTATGGCGGTTACGGCCATGTGGGGTTGCCTGGCATGTTCAATGCCATCGGCCTGGTTCTGGCCCGTGAATGCGGCGTGACCGGATACGACCGGGTTATCAAGGACGCGCTGAATTTCTACGCCCGCGGAGCCGGACTGGGCATGATAGGGTATGGGGGCTTTGACGCCAGCATGAACCTGAAAACGATCTACGGTGACAATGGGAAAAATGGTGTCGCCGCGGTCTTGTATGAGGTGCTGGGCGATGAGCCCACGACACGGGCTTTCGCCACCACCGCCTCTGCCCTGGCCCCCTACAATGAAAGCGGCCATACCGGTCATTTCTGGTCTTATTCATGGGGCAGTCTCGGCGCGGCCGCCGCGCCGCGGCCCTACCAGGAATTCCACGCCGAGACCACCGCGTGGTATTACACCATGGCCCGGACCTGGCGCGGGGGGCTCAACGCTCAACCCTGGATGGGGCACATGGGCAGCTACGCCCCCAATGGCGCCATCGCCAACACCGGCGGCCTGGCGCTGTGGTATTGCCGGCCCATGCGGTCATTGCGCATCCTGGGCGGGGAGCGCGGTGTCTTCGTCCGTGACCTGAGCGGGGCGCTGGCAAAAGCCCGGCAAACATTCTACGACAGGGACTACAATGGCTGCCTGGAAATCCTCAATGGTCTCGAAGTATCCGGTGATCAGAAGCACTGGGCTGACCAGCTGGCTCAAAAAGTCAGGCAGACAAAAGAAACCATCGCATGGACCAAGGCGGCGATCACGGCCGACCTGGCGAAGGGCGATGTCTACACCGCCGAACGACGGCTCAACGCGCTCAAACCCATCCTGAGCGATCCCAATGAAATGGCCGACCTGGAAAAACAGCTTGAAACGCCAGAAAACAAAGTGCTCTGGACGGCTGGCGAAACCTATTTCAATGCCATGCAGTGGGAGAACTGCAAGGATTTCGAACGCTTTCACCGGGCCCCGGGCATTGTCTTTAACAACAAAAAACGCCAGGAAATGAAAACTCTCGCCGAAGGCGATGGCTACTATGCCGGCCTGGCGGCGGCGGCATTGACACAATGGCCGGAGGAACCGGAAGACAAAGACGTGGATCTGTTTAAGAAAGATGTGGTGTTCGTCTCCGACAGCATGCTGTATGTCGGCAAGGACGCGGGAGCGGACAAAGGTGTCAATTACACCTATTATGAATTCGACGGGATCCCGCCGACCCCGGAGGCCGTCCGGGAAATGACCCCCGTCAAGGAGGGCGTGACCGCGGGGTTCGAGTTGACCCCGAGGAAACGGCGGCACAACTTCGCCTTTGTTTTCCGCACGTTTCTCGACGTGTCCGAGGATCGCGAGGCGCGGTTCACAACCACGTCGGACGACGGCAGCTATCTTTATGTCGATGGGAAGCTCGTGGTGGACAATGGCGGTACGCACGGCATGATCGCCAAACATGGTGATATTCAGCTTGACAAGGGCCCGCGGGAGATTGAATGCGTCTATATTCAGGGAGCCGGTGCTTTCGGGCTCAAGGTCGACATGGCTGAAGCTGGAACAGATGGACCACGTAAAAAAGTCGACGAGGCGTTCACCGTCGACGACCCGGCCGGCTTGACGGGCCTCCGGCTGAAGATCAAAGCCACCGATCCAATCACGGTCTATCTGAATGGGGAAGTGATCACCCGGATCGTCAAGAAACGGAAAAAAGGAATGCTTGACAGTTCATGGAAAGAATGGGAGACGGTGACCTTGAAGCCGGTGGCGCTGACGTTGCTGAAGGAAGGCGAAAATGTTCTCTCCGTTGAAAGCGCCGTCAACCCGCTTGATTCCGGCGAAAAGACTATCGGCGTTCAGCTCCAAGGACTCATCCCGCGGACGTGAGAGTGACGTTGAAGGGCATGACAGCCTCCGCCTGGCGGCGGTGACGCTTCGCTCCAGCCTGTTGGCCCGCGGCCAAGGCTGGCTCTGTCCCTCGGCGGGCTCGGGACGGTCAAACCCTCTGACCGGGTTCTCATCATCCCTCTCCGGCAAAAAAAAGCCCGGCCTGGGGCCGGGATTTTTAATAAATGGCGGAACCTGCTTCGTTCCGCGACGGAACTCCGCCGGGTCACGGAGGGAGGGATTGACGCTTTGCTGCTGTCATGGGCATGACAGCCTCCGCCTTGGCGGCGGGTGACGCTTCGCTCCAGCCTGTTGGCCCGCGGCCAAGGCTGGCTCTGTCCCTCGGCGGGCTCGGGACGGTCAAACCCTCTGACCGGGTTCTCATCATCCCTCTCCGGCAAAAAAAATCCCGGCCTGGGGCCGGGATTTTTAATACATGGCGGAGAGGGAGGGATTCGAACCCTCGGTAGGGTTTCCCCTACGCAGGTTTAGCAAACCTGTACTTTCGGCCACTCAGTCACCTCTCCGAAAAATGGTGTTCGCACCGATGAGATTGTCAAACGACCCATAAAATAGCCTTGGATGGGTCACAGTCAATCCGTTTTATCCATTTTTTACCTGGAACACGGAAAATAAATCACGGAAGAAATGTTCGTGAAGCGCGGGAACTGACATGTTAAGACCTTACATTAACGGGCGCGTATGTTCCGGCGGAAGATCCAAACCATTTTCACGGCCTTCGCCAAACAGCCCATGATCACTTTTAAAAAACTGTTTTCACAATCAGCCGCGGGCGTTCTCCTTCTGCTTGTGTGCGGGGGATGTTACCACGTATGGAAGCCGCTCCCGGCGGGACTGAACCATCACGGGCAGCCGTTTCCCAGTGAGACTATCCAGTTTTTGACAGATGTCACCTATGTCGACAGCGCCGGTGAGCGACGCTTGGAACAAGACATATTTGACAGCTTGTTCGCCATGATCGACCAGGCTGAGAAACTGATCCTTGTCGACATGTTTTTGTTCAATGAATTCACCGGCGAAAGCGGTCCCCCTCACCGCCGCCTGTGTGAAGAATTGACAGCCGCTCTTATCGCCCGCAAAACCGCGGTGCCAAGCCTGCGAATCATTGTCATCACCGACCCGGTGAACACAGTCTACGGGGGCTTGGAAGCCAGCCATCTGACCCGCCTTGAGACGGCGGGTGTCGACGTGGTCATGACGGATCTGGACCGCCTGCGGGACAGCAATCCTCTATGGTCTTCACCCTGGCGCTTGTTGGTGAAGCCCTTTGGTGACGCCAAGGGGAAAGGAACCGTTAAAAGTCCGTTTGGCGAGGAAAAAGTCAGCCGTCGAAGTTGGCTTAAGATGATTAATTTCAAAGCCAATCACCGGAAAGTGGCGGTCATGGATTCCGGAGCGGGTCTTAGCGCCTGGGTCAGCTCCGCGAATCCGCATGACGGCAGCAGCGCTCATGGCAATGTGGCGCTGGTTTTTGATGGCCCGGCGGCCATGGATATTCTCAAAACAGAGGAAGCGGTCCTGGCGTACACATCACCGGAAACCCCTCTTCCGAGTCAGCGTCTGGGGCTTCTCCCCGGGTCGGCGCCAGCCGCTGAAGACACGCTCCGGATTCAGGTCCTGACCGAAGGCGCCATTGGGCGGGCAGCGGATCAGATGATCGACACGGCGAAACCGGGAGACACGCTGGATATGGTCATGTTTTATGTGGCGGACCGGAGCATTGTCAGCCGCCTTAAACAAGCGGCTGAACGGGGAGTGGCCATGCGAATCATCCTTGATCCGAATAAAGACGCCTTCGGACGGACGAAAAAAGGCCTGCCCAACCGTCAGACCGGCGGCGAGCTGGTGAAAGCGGGCATTCCTGTCCGATGGGCGGACACCCATGGCGAGCAATCCCACGCCAAACTGTTGATGATCAATCACGCCGACGGCACGTCAGACATGCTGCTCGGATCAGCGAATTTAACCCGCCGGAACCTGAGAAATTATAATTTGGAAACCAACGTCCTTTTTTCCGGGCCGACGGAATCCTGTCCCGCCACGGCGGCCAATCGGTATGTGGCGAGGCTGTGGAACAACGACGATGGAAAGTCTTTCACGACTGACTTTGACACCTACCGTGATGATTCCATCTGGAAAAAGATTCGATGCCACATTCAGGAAAAGACGGGACTATGCACATGGTGAGGAAGATCACTCGCTCCGTAAAGCCGTCAGCATGGGCATCCGGGTCACTCCCCGGGCTCCCAGCCAGACCCAGAAAAGCCCATTCACCATCAGTCCCCCCAACACGCCCGCCATCATGGCCACGGGTGGCCGGGCGGCGCCCGAGACAACGCCCGGTGACACAGCCAGAAGGGATGCCCCGGTGCCAATGGCGAGCCCCGCCCCCAGCATCAGCGCCGCCTCGCCAAGCGCCAGCAGATACAGGCGCTGACGGGGAAAACCAACCGCCCGCATCAGGGCGAACTCTCCCCGCCTCTCCAGTAAGTTCCGCGACACGACGACACCCAGCCCAAGTGTTCCCAAAGCGACACCCATGCCGCCAAGCGACAGGAACATCTTTAAATATGTGGCTTCAACCCGGTAAAAACCGCTCAACCGCTGTGAGGTCGTTTCCACATCCAACCCAAGACTGCCGTAGGAACGCCGCAACGCCTGAATCGTCACATCGGCCTTCCCGGCGGGCTGATCAAACAAGAACGCGCGGTATCCCTCCTCTTCGGGAAAATTCCGGACAAAATCCTCACCATTGATCAAAATAGACCCCTGGAAAACCGTCAATCGGTGCGGGAGACGCCCGACCAACTTCACCTTCACCCAACCGCCGTCGTTCCGCGGATACCGCAGGATATCGCCCTTGACAGGGTGCGCCTTCAGCCGCAACCCCCAGGCGGCGGTGTCGATATCGCCCGCCAACGCGGGTATCCAGTCGCGTTCTTCAGCAGCGCCCGGCCGGGTGTCTGGCATAAGCTTGTCCCACTCGGCGCCGCCCGCTCCCGGTTTGACAAAGGCCGACTTTTTCATCATCAAACCGGGGTCGACCCCGTGGATTCTCGGTTCCGGTGAGGCGTTTAAATTTAAACAACTGGCATCGGCTCCGCTCCGCGTCCGCAGGGGAACGACACCATCGGGCGCGTCCGCGTAATAGGTCGGGAAAAAGATCCCGCTGGGATTGTCCGCGGAGCGTTCCGGAAAAACCGGGATCGCGGACTCCGCGAAAAATGTGAACCCCCCGGTGCCACTGTTCCGGGCTTGGGCGTTTCGGCTCACGTCGCGGCTCATCCCGGCGACGGTGAAAACCAGGAAGCAGCCGCTGGCGGTCAACATCACCGCCAGCGTTGTCCGCGTCGGACGACGGCTCAAGCCGCCGACCATCAGACCAAACGTTCCCCGCGGGCGACGCCGGGCGGCCCCATGCCTTTCCAAGCGTCCGTGAAGCAGAAGCGCCGCGCCCGCCAACACCAGGGCGCCCGCGATGAAAAACGGCGGCGCGGTGAGCGCGTCCGGAGTCAGCAGCGCCGCGCTCACCGCGGTCACCCCGGCGATTGACCAGGAGATCAGCCCCATAAGCGTGAGCGCTTTGCCGTTCCCCGGTCGGCGGCGTTTCACTTCGGCACCGCTGTTTTTGCCAGGCGGATCCGTCTCGCCGCGGATAAGAACAACCGGTGGCCAGCCGCACCGTTTCCACACAACGCCGATCCCCGCGAGCGTTCCCAATCCCCCCACTAATAAGGCGCCCGTCAGAAAATCGTCCGGTGAACAGGCGAAAGACAGCGCGGAATCCGCGACCGCCCCGCCCCAGCGCCCGTTAAGCCCCCATAGTAAGGCTTTCGCATAAACCGGCGCCAGGCAAGCCCCCGCCGCCACTCCCGGAATCAACGTGACAACCACTTCAATGACCAGTTGCCGCCGCAAGGTCCCGGTTGTGAACCCGACAGCCTTCAACACCCCGGCTTCCGCCAGGCGTTTTTCCAATCCCAACGCGGTCTGCAAGCCGGTCAACAATAACGCGGACACCACCACGAAAAAACTCATGGCGCCGAATAACGCGCCGAAATCCATCGCATCGGCCACCGCCGCCTGGCCTTCGGCTTGAACATCACGCGTGGACAACCCCACACTCGCCGGCGCCACCGATTCACGCAAATGGACGCGAATGTCGTCCTCAATGGCGGGGGTCAAGGGGAAATGCACCGCGGTCGTGTCGCCGTACCGACTGCCCCACAACCGCCGCCCCATGTCAAACGGCACCCGTATTTTGGGGGTCGCCCGGTAGCTCTGCCAGTATGCCTCGTTCGCCGGATCTTTCAACGCCTCTTCATTCATTGGCAAGCCGATGTCCCATCCGGCGCAGCGGTCCACATCCGTCAATCCGGGAAAATCGGGAGTCAAAGCCGCTTCGGCGAACCAATCGTCAACGGGCTCGATGTCATCCACTTTCAACCGTTCGATCCGCTCATCAAAGCCGCCGCCCGCGTTCACCACAAAAAAAGATGTCGTGATCTCGTCTCCCTCGGCGACACCGAGCATGTCGGCCAGCCAGCTGTTCACTCTCACGGCGGGTCCCGCTGGACCGACCGCTTCCACAAAACTGTATGGTGTCGTCTTTTTTCCGCCCGCGCGCTCCGCGTCAATCCTGTTCACTAAATACATCAGCGACCGGCGCGCCCCGGGCAGTCTCCCCAGGGCCTCCGCCACCTCCGGATCAAGAAAAACCCGGTCACTGGTCACCAGCAAGCGGGACGGTTCAGCTATTTTTCTGAACCGCAGCCCGTAATCCTCGGGTTGAAGCGCCATGGTCAAATCAGCGTTCAGCCGCTCAAGTCCCCGCGTCAAGCCCTTGCCGACAAAGAGATTCGCCCGTCCCCGGGCCTGTGTCAACGCCTGTAAGCGTTCCAGCCGGACAAACGCCGTCGGCACCGGCCGTTGCTCCGCCGCCAGATGAAAGTTTCCCAATTGGTCCGGCCGCGCCACCCCGGCGATCACGCCCCGCCACCGGCTCGTGTTCTTTCCTCCGCCCCGAGCCAGCGGGGCCTCCCGGGACAAAGCGGTGAAGACCGGCACCCGGATTGAGAGGTGATCCGGCCGGTTTTTTCCTAACCGCGCCGCCAGGCTTTCATTAATGACCACCTCACCGTCCCGCGGCGAAGGTCCCGCGGAGTCCGCGAACGAGCGGAAAAACCGCTCGTCAACCCCGACCACCTGGATCATGGGAATGTCAATCTCCGGCTCCCCCGTGTCCGGGGTGATCAGCGCGGAGCCCCGGGTCACCAGCACCGGCGCCAGCGGCGGATCAAGCCGCTCAGCCAGATCAGTGGCGAACAAGCGACTGCCGTCCCCCACGGTGAACTCAATCCGGCCCAGTCGTTCACGCCCGGCGACCGCCAAGGTGTGGCGGACGGAGGTTCCCATGATCAACGCGCCGGTCAGCACCGCGCAGGCCAACGCCCCGCCCGACGCGGCCAGAACAGATTGACGCCAATGGTATGAGATGGACTTTAATGCGAATTTAAGCGGATTGGACATGAAACATCACTGGTAACGGGGCGTGCTGTACACCTTTCCGAGGAGGGTTTTCGAGACACATAAACTCAAACGCCAATGAATATTTGCATTGAGTTTTCGAGCAACTATAGTTCCATATCAGCTTTTTTACGCTTCTTCCTTAATTATTTCAGCCATTATTTTTAGAAAGGTTGGCCTCATGTCGATGACCATTCAGAATTTAACCGAAACCGTCACCGAGCGCATGGAGCAGGCGGTCAGCGCCATGCGGGACTCGTTCAACGGTGTCCGCACCGGCAAGGCTTCACCGGCCTTGGTCGAGGGGATTATGGTCGATTATTACGGCACCAGCACAAAACTCCGTGACATCGCCGGCATCACCGCCCCCGAGCCCCGTTTGCTGGTCATTCAGCCATGGGACACCAGCGCCGTGAAAAGCATTGAAAAAGCGATCATCGCCGCGGATATCGGGATCAGCCCGGTCAGTGACGGGCGGGTGATCCGGTTGCCCATCCCTGAACTCAGTGAAGAACGCCGGGCGGCGATGACCAAACAAGTTAAAGCCCGCGCCGAAGAAGGGCGCGTCGAAGTGCGGAACGTCCGCCGGGACGCGAATGAACTCGCTAAAAAAGCTGAGAAAAATTCGGACATCACTGAGGATGACTTGCAAAATCTTCTGAAAGAGATTCAAGACATCACCGACGCGCACATCGAGGTGATAAACGGTGATTTGGAGAAGAAAAGCGCGGAATTGATGCAGGTGTAGAAGCCGCCGCCCACCCGCTAAGCGGTTTGGGCGAGTCTGAACTCTTTGTGAACACACGGGCGCTTGACAGGGTCAATCCCGTTTGATAAGCCGTTTGTTTAATTGCCGCGCGCCGCGGCGGTGTCGGGTTATCTATCGAAAGGAGACAGGCTTATGCGTTTGGAATCTGGAAGTTCAGCGCCGCGGGAAACCGCGCGCGGGAAGACTGTGGCCATTGTCGGTGCCCGGGGAATCGGCAGACATCACGCTAAATGGTGGCACCTGGAAGGGGCTCAGATCACGGCGTTTCTCTGTCGGTCTCAAGACACGCTGCCCTTGGCGCGGCAAGGCCTGGATGACCAATTCCACAGCAACGCCCGCGGGTACACCAGCATGAAACACATGCTGACGACGGAACGGCCCGATATCGTGGATGTGTGTTCACCCAACGCATATCATTACCGCCACGTCATGACCGCGTTGAGATTCCGGTGTGAAGTCGTCTGCGAGAAACCGTTTGTCTACAATTCCTTTCTGACACCAACCGAGATGCTGACGGAAACCCGGAAAGCGGTTGATTTCGCCGCCTCCATAAAGGTCAATTTGTCTCTCTGCTCGCAATACGCCGTCGCCGCCCGGATCTGTGGTTCTTTGTTCACCCGTCTCCGCCCCGGCCAGTACCTTGAACGCATTGAAACAGTCCTCGCCTCTCCCGTGAAAGAGGGGCAGTCAGATCCTTTGGAGCTTTGGGTGGATCTAGGCCCCCACGCGCTGGCGGTCGCCAGCCAGTTGCTTCCGGGCTGCCTGCCTGAACTGGTTGTCAATAATCGAGTGTTCGACGACCAAAAAGCGACCTGTGGCTGTGTGGTCAGCATGCCAGGGAAAGCGCCGGTTGAGTGTGTTTTCAATGTGTCCCGCACCGTTGGCAACCCGAAAAACATTCGTCAGATCATCTTAAACGACATGGTGTTTGACATCCACGGGGACAATGACAGCGAGGGTGTTTTCCGGGCCCGGATCATTACGGAAGAGGGCAGTTTTTTGTTTGAGGACATGCTACAGCTACTCATCCGTGAAACCGCCGCGGGGACGCCGCCCATCAGCGGCCAGGCCATCGTGGAAAACATGGAAGCGTTGTTCCGGCTCGGCGGCATGGTCTAGTGCCTTTCATGAGAAGGCACTAGCCTGTTTTCACCAGCGCGTCCGGACTTTCACCCCCGCCGCGGTCAAGTGGTCCTTAATCGCCTTGACCTTGTACCCGCCGAAATGCGTCATGGAGGCGATCAGCGCGGCGTCCGCGTGGCCGGCGGTCAGAACCTCCGCCAAATGGTCGGGTGTCCCCGCGCCACCGGAAGCGATGACAGGGATTCCCACGTGTGTTGAAATCAACCGTGTCAGATTGATTTCATAGCCATCCCGCGTTCCGTCCGCGTCAATGGAATTCAAACAGATTTCACCCGCGCCCAGTTCCTCAGCCCGTTGAGCCCATTCAAGAGCGTCCATACCTGTATGGTTCCGTCCGCCATGGGTGACAATCTCATACCCGCTAGGGGTTTGATCCGTCTCAGTGACTTTCAGAACATCCATGCCCAGCACGACACACTGATTGCCAAAGGCTTTCGCGCCCTGGGTGATAATCTCCGGATTACGCACCGCCCCGGTATTGACACTGACCTTTTCCGCCCCCGCCTGGATCACCGCCCGCATGTCGTCCAGTGTGTTCAGACCGCCGCCCACCGAAAACGGAATAAATATCTCCGCCGCCACCCGGCGGACCACATCAAGGATGATCCCCCGTTTTTCATGCGACGCGGTGATGTCATAGAACACCAGCTCATCGGCGCCCTCCTCATAGTAATAGCGGGCCATATCCACGGGATCACCGATGTCAACATTATTTTGAAATTTGACACCCTTGGTGGTGCGCCCGGCTCTGACATCCAAGCATGGAATGATTCGTTTACTCAGCACGTTCACACATCCTGTCGGCAAGATTTTTGTAAAACAGCAATGTAGCCTGACAACGGGAAAAATCGATACCCGGCCGCGCGTTTGTCTCAAAGGCGGGCATGTGGGATGTCCACGAAGGAACTCACAGACTGAGGTGTTTCCCGTCGGCCTTAGGCGGATGAAGGGACCGCTTGACTCCCCCGCGTGCAAGCGCGTGACACCATTTTCCGCTTAAGGTTCTTCCCGCTCATTCCCACGTTTCTGTCCATCATGTTTGTGTCAAATACCTCTTTTCGTTTTTTCATCTGTTTTCACAGATTGTTTGACGGCATCTCATCCTTCCGCCTTTTTCTTCCGCCGGGCTTGCCTTATGGCGGGGCGGAATATATTAGGGGGTTTGTCGTATTCAGCAAAGATTTGACGTAGCACTAACCATTTATCCGCGGGGTTTCGCCTTGAACGAAGAACTTATTGAACGGGCCAAAGCAAAAGTCGACGATGTTCGAATCCTCATTAACGGCGCCAGCAAACGAGCCGCTGAGCTCGCCCGCGGGGCGCGTCCCTTAATTCACTTGACTCCCGGCCAACACGTTGACTTCCTGGATGTGGCCCTTGAAGAGATTGCCGAAGGCAAGCTCCTGTTGCAGATCGACGATTGAGCGCGATGCTTCTTACCACACCGGAAGATGTCCGGGAATTTTGCGGAGCTTTGGCGGGCAGCCCGTTTATCGCCGTCGACACGGAATTCCAGTGGGACCGCACCTATTTCGCCGGCCTGAGTCTGGTGCAACTGGCCTCTCCTGACCGGGCGGCGATGATTGATTGTGTCGCTGTGGATGATCTCTCTCCCCTGCGGCCTATCCTCCACGATCCGGACTGTTTAAAAATCTTCCACAGCGCCAGTCAGGACTTGGCGATTCTCGCCCGGGTGCTCGGCGCCCAGGTGGTGAATGTGTATGACACCCAGATTGCCGACGCGATGCTCGGGGGTCCCCATCAGATGAGCTACGCCAAACTCGTGGGCGCCTATTTGGATATTGAGGTGGACAAGTCATCCCAGAACACCGACTGGTTGAAACGCCCGTTGTCAGAAAAACAATTGGTCTACGCCCAGGCTGATGTGACGCATTTGGCTGAGATATATCCGATGCAACGGCGCCGCCTGGCGGACGCGGGCCGCCTGGATTGGGCGTTGGAGGACTCTCATTGGCTGGAGACTCATCCCCCTATGGAAGCGACAGATCCGGATACCGCTTACCAGGAGATAAAAGGCTGGGGACGTTTGGATAAGCGTCAGTTGGGAAATCTGATGGCGCTGGCCCGGTGGCGGGAAATCTATGGCAGGGAGAATGACCTGCGCCCGCGCTGGCTGCTGGCTGACCGGTTACTGCTCGATTTCGCCCAGCGCGGCCGCTTCAGCTCGAAAGCCCTCGCCAAGGAACAACCGTGGATCGCCCGCCGGGCGGACAAACTCAAGGGGCTGGTCAATGAGGTGCTGGAACGCGCGGCGGAGACACCCCTTGAGGCCATTCCAGACAGACGGCGGGGAAGCCGGCCGACTCCGTTGGAAAAGGAATTGACCGCGCTGGCTGATCACATAATTTCGGAGCGCGCCAAGGAGCTGGGCATCGAGAAAATGATTCTCGCCAGCCGGGCGGATTTCACGTCGTTGGTCCACGGCCTCGTTCAGCGGGGGGACATCCCCGCGGACACCCGCCTGGTGACAGGCTGGCGGAAAACCATCATCGGCGACACCCTGGCCGCCGCCATTCTGTCACGGCGCGCGGAAAGATGAATCACACCCTTTATCACGATGTGAACTTGTTTGAATGATGACCAAAAAATCACACGAAAAAGATAGCCCGGAACCCGCCGCTCCCGCGGAGTCCGCGGAAAAGACCGCCACAAAACCCCGCAAACGGCGGAAACGCAAAAAGAAGCAACTTTTGCCCGTTTTCCCCTTGCGGGACAACGTGCTTTTCCCGTTCACCATCACGTCCTTGGCGGCGGAAGACCCCGAAATGCTTCAGCTCATTGATGACGCTGTGGCCAAAGACCGCCTCATCGCGGTTGTCCCGGCCGAAGACGTTGAAAATGATGGCAAGCATGGGTTGGCCTTTCATGGTGTCGGCTGTATCGGCAGAATCATCAAAACCCTGCGCCTGCCGGATGAAAGCCGCCGCATATTGGTCCGCGGTGTCAAACGGATTCTGTTAAAAGACGTGATTGAAGGAGAGGCTTACCCCATCGCCGAAGTCGCGCCTCTGGTTGAAAAAAATGATGAGGAGACAATTGAACTACAGGCGATCACCCAGGCTGTTTCCCAAAAATTTCAGGCCTTGGTGTCCAAAGGCCCCCAGTTTCCTGAGGAATTACGGGTCGCGGCGTTTAACGTGGACGACAACGCCCGCCTGGTGGACCTCATCGCTGACACGATTAATTTAAGTTTTGAGGAAAAGGTTCAGATTCTAGGCAATCCGTCCCTGCGGGAGCGCCTGGAAATGATTGTGGCCTTTTTGGGGCGGGAAGAAATCCTCATGCAACTGGGGGGGGAAATTCAGAACAAGGTGGGCGCGGCCTTCGCCGAATCCCAGCGGGAACAATTTCTCCGGGAACAACTGAAAGTGATCCAGGAGCAACTGGGAGAAGGGAACGAAACCCCTGATTTGGCGGATTTAAAAATCAAGTTGGCGGAGGCGGATCTGCCTGAGGATGTGCGGGAAACCGCGGAGAAAGAGTTTGAGCGCCTTAAAATGATGCATCCGGCGGCGGGTGATTACAACGTGTCCCGCACCTATATCGACTGGTTGCTGACGCTCCCCTGGCGGATTTTTTCCGACGATCAACTGGATATCACCGAGGCGAAACGTGTCCTCGACCGGGATCATTATGATTTGGTCAAAGTGAAGGAACGCGTGTTGGAATACCTGGCGGTTTTGCAGCTCAAAAAAGACATGAAATCGCCGATTCTCTGTTTTGTCGGCCCGCCGGGAGTGGGAAAAACATCCCTGGGCCGCAGTATCGCCGACGCCCTGGGGCGGACGTTCGTCCGCATCTCTTTAGGGGGTGTCCGCGACGAGGCGGAGATCCGCGGGCATCGCCGCACCTATGTCGGAGCGCTCCCCGGGCGGATCATTCAGGGTCTGAAACGGGCGAAAACCGGCAACCCCGTCTTTATGCTGGACGAAATTGACAAGCTGGGCAATGATTTCCGGGGCGACCCGGCCAGCGCCTTGCTGGAAGTGCTGGATCCCCAGCAAAACGACACGTTCGCGGATCACTACCTTGAACTGCCCTTTAACTTGTCCAACATTCTGTTCATCACCACGGCGAATCTGCTCGATCCCATTCCCCCCGCCTTGAAAGACCGGATGGAAGTGATTCATGTGCCGGGCTACACGCAACATGAGAAATATCAAATCGCCAAACGCTTTCTCGTGCCGCGGCAGATGAAAGCCAACGGATTGAAGCTCCGCCAGCTCACCTTTTATAAATGCGCGTTGGACGAAATCATCTCCGTTTACACCGCCGAGGCCGGTGTCCGCAACCTGGAGCGTGAAATCGGCGCGGTCTGTCGCAAACACGCCCGGGCGATGGTGGAGGGACGCGCGGATCCCAAGGTGCGGAAAATCGTGAAACGCGAGGATATCCGCGGGTACCTGGGGCCGCGGCGCTTATTCCCGGATATGGCCGTGGACGAACCCCGGATCGGACACGCCACAGGCATGGCCTGGACTTCAGTCGGCGGCGAAATTCTCCACATTGAGGCCACTTTGGTCCCCGGCAAAGGCCAGTTGGTGTTAACCGGTTGTCTGGGTGACGTGATGAAAGAAAGTTGTCAGATCGCCCTTAATTACGTCCGCAGCCAGAGTGAGCGCCTGGGCATCGACTGCCACGTTTTAGAAAAACATGATGTGCATGTGCATGTGCCGGCGGGGGCCACCCCCAAAGACGGCCCCTCCGCGGGCACGGCGATGGTCACGGCGCTCGCCTCGTTACTTTCCGGACGGCCCGCCAAACCGTATATCGCCATGACCGGGGAAATCACCCTCCGCGGCCGGGTGCTTCCCGTCGGGGGAGTGAAAGAGAAAGTCCTGGCCGCCGCCCGCTCGGGAATCCGTGAGATCCTCCTGCCGGCTCAGAACGCCGGTGACCTGGAGGAGGATGTGCCGCCGGAAATCGTTCAAAAAGTAACCTTCCATCTGATTAAAGACGCCGCGGAAGCGCTCACCTTAACCTTGGTTTAACCCCGCGCTCAGCGGGGTTCCGCGACGGGGGGCCGGTTTTCCCGCGGGCCGCGCTCCCACGGAACCCGAAAAGGAACTCAGTGATGTCCGAAGAAGCCGTCAGCAGTCCCCTGGAAGCGATCAAAACCGCCCGGGAAAAAATTTTCAGCCAAATCCACCGGGTTGTGGTTGGCCAGGATGAGGCGATTGAACACATCATCATCGCCATCCTGGCGGGTGGTCACGCCTTGTTGCTGGGCGTGCCGGGACTGGGCAAAACACTGCTGGTCAAAAGCGTCGCCCGCATGTTTTCTTTGGACTTTAAACGGATTCAATTCACCCCGGATTTAATGCCGGCGGACATTTTCGGATCAGAGTTGATCGAAGAGGATCCGGCCACTGGCAAACGGAGTTTCCGGTTTTCCCCGGGCCCGCTTTTCGCCAACATCATCCTGGCGGACGAAATCAACCGGACTCCGCCGAAAACCCAGGCCGCCCTGCTGGAGGCGATGGGCGAGCAACACGTCACCGTGGGTGGCGAAACCCGCCCGCTGCCCCCGCCGTTTTTTGTTCTCGCGACACAAAATCCCGTGGAACTGGAAGGCACGTACGCGCTGCCTGAGGCGCAGTTGGACCGCTTTCTCTTAAACATTGTTTTGGACTATCTGACCGTTGAAGATGAGATGGCGATGGTGTCGGCGACCACGGGCGAGACCGTGCCCGAACTGGAGACAATTTTCACGGGCGCGGAGATCATGGCTCTGCAAGCCATCGCCCGCCAAGTTCCCGCCGCCGACAATGTGGTGGCCAACGCCGTCCGACTGGTCAGCGCCACCCGCCCCACGTCCAGTCTGGCCCCCGCCCTGGTCAAAGAAAAAGTCAAATGGGGGGCTGGCTCACGGGCGTCCCAGGCGCTGATTATGGCCGGCAAAGCCCGGGCGTTGCTCCATGGCCGCCATCATGTCTCGACCGACGATGTGCGGGCTCTGGCGGTTCCGGTTTTACGCCACCGGGTCATTCCCAATTTTCACGCGGACGCCGCGGGCATCACGTCAACAGCCATTATCGAAGCGTTGCTCCAATCCCCTCATGTCATCACTCAATGACATTCTTTCCCCCGCCGCGCTGGCGGATGTGGATAACTACCAACTGCTCGCCAAGGTGGTGGTGGAGGGATTCATGGCCGGGCAGCACCGCAGCCTGTTTCACGGCACCGGCAGTGAATTCGTTCAATACCGGGATTATTCCCCCGGAGATGAACTCAAATACGTGGACTGGAAAGCGTTCGCCCGGCGGGACCGCCTCTACAGCAAGGTCTTTGAGGAAGAAACCAACATGGACTGCGCCATCATCCTCGACACCAGCGCCTCCATGGGCTATCAAGGCGCCCGCGCGGACTGCGCGAAAATCCGCTACGCGGCGATGATCGCCGCCTGTCTGGCGTATCTGGCCTCCCGGCAAGGGGATAATATCGGCTTCTCCGCCTATGCTGAAGAGCTGCTTTATTTTTTCCCCGCTGACCGCCCGGCTAAACGCCTTAAGCACATTTTCACCGCCCTGTCCGGGCTCTCCGCGCGGGGATCGGCCGAGCACGGGAAACACCTTTCGTTCATCGCCGAAAGCATGCGTAAACGGGGCATGGTCGTCGTTATCTCGGATTTTCTGGAAGCGGAACACCGCGTTCCCGATCTGCTCAACGCCTTCCGCTTCAAGGGCAAGGAGACTATTGTCATTCAAGTGTTGGATCCGGATGAGGTTGACTTTCCCTTCACCGGCGCCCGGCGCTTTCAGGACAGCGAGACACATGCCCGCGTCAGCACATCTCCGGCCACCGTCCGGGAAGATTACACACGGGCCATGCGGGAAGCCATGACAACATTAAAAGACGCGTGTCACGCCAGTCAAGTGGATTGCCTGCAGGTGACCACGGATCAGTCTCTCGGGATTGCTCTGGCCGCCTATCTGCACCGGCGGGGAGCGGTCTTTTAATGATGACCTTCACCTATCCCTGGATTCTGGCCGGCGCGGCGGCCGCGGTCATTCCCCTCGCCTTGCACCTTATGCGCCGGGAAATCACCCGTGACCTGCTTTTCCCGAGTGTCCGCTTTATCCGTAAAGGACCGGTTCCCAAGAAAGGCGAACGGCGGTTGCGGGACATTCTCCTGCTGCTTTTACGCATGGTGACTCTCATCCTGCTCGCGGTTTTTTTCGCCGCCCCTTTTTATCCCCTCCCCCCGGCGGTCCCCGGCGCGGATCCCGCGAAAACCCACATTGTTTTGCTTGATGTCTCCGCCAGCATGTCAGCCAAGGGCAAACAGGATCAAATACTCGCCGCCATGAAAGCGCTGGCCACGGAAAACCCGAATCATGAATTCCACGTGATGTTATCCGCCAATGGTGTTGTCGAAACCCGCCCGGCGCTCACTGCCGGAAGCATTATTGACCACATGGCGGCGATCCGGTTCGGCACCGCCGCCGGCGACCACGCGGACGCCCTGCGTCAAGTCGTCCGCCAAATAACGGCCTCCCCCGGCGCGGCGCTGACGATTATCTCGGATTTTCAAGTGACCGACTGGGCGGCGGAGATTCTTCCGGAACTGCCGCCGGACACCCCTTTACACCTTGTTCCCATTGGCTCACCGGAGAGCAATCTAAGCATCCAGTCAGCCCGGCCGCGGCGGGAAGGAACAGACGGGTCACACGTTCAGGTGGACATCCGGAATCACGGCCCCGAGCCCCGTTCCACCACCCTTTCCCTGAGCGTGGGCGACACGGTGGTTTCTCAATCCATCACCTGTCCTCCCCGTCACGATAAAACGGTTTTCATTTCCCTGCGGGATCCAACCAGCGACATCGCGGCCGTCTGGTTGGAGGATGCGGATTTCACGCTTGACAACACCTTCCACCTTTGGCTGGGAGAACCGGCCCCGCGGCGACTGGTGGCGGTCTTCGCGGAAACAGACCGGGAAACGGCCGCCAGGGAGATGTATTTTATCAGCAAAGCCCTGTCCATTCAACCGGCGAACAGCCGCGACCGGTTCGTGATGACACCGGCGACGACAACATCATTTTTCGCCTTGGATTTAGGGGAGGTGGACGGCTTGATTCTGTTAGGCGCGGCGGCTCATCTTGAAGAACCGGGATTTCAGCAGGTGAAAGCGTTTTTGGACCGGGGAGGCACTGTTTTCTGCACATCCTCGCCCAGTCAGCCCGCCCGGCAGTTTATCGGACTGAAACGGCACGGACTGCTCACCGCGGATTTTCACGGCGTGATATCCGAACAGCCGGACACCGGAGTGTCTCCCGCCATCGATTCGGTTAACGACATGACAACCGTGGGAAGGCTGTTCGCCAATGTCGACGATTCAGATCTGTTTTTCACCCCCATCCGAAAAATGGTCCGGTTCACCGCCTACCTTCCGGCCACCGCGGTTTTCTCCACCCGGGATAAAGATCCTTTTCTTGTTCACCAGGCCGTCGGTAAAGGGGATTTTTACTTTTTATCAGCTCCGTTGACCACTGATTGGACAGAGCTGCCTGTGTCCATGTCATTTCTACCCATGATTCAGGAAATTTTCACGCCGGGGACGGCCAGCCAAGGCGTGCTCAGCTTGGTTTGCGGAGAGGGGCTGCCGTCCCGGAGAGACTTGAGTGGCAAAGAGATCTCCCTGGCCGCTCCAGGCTGGGAAAACCGCGCGTTTGACGCGCCGCCGCAAGCGGGAAGCGTCGGTCTCACACCGGTGGAAATCAACGTATCACGGCGGGAGTCCTCCCTGCTCACGCGTCCCTTGACGGCTGTCCGCTTAGCGTTGACCGGGTCGCCCTGGGATCGAAAAACCGCGGTCACCGCCACAGTCCCGCCTGAAAAACGGGATCTGCGCCCGCCCATCGCCCTGGCGCTGCTCGCGGCGCTCCTCCTGGAAACACTCCTGGCCTCTGGATTATTCACGCGGCGTGAATAAACCCCTCCTCCCTCCCCCCCCGCGCGTCATTTCACACCGCATACAGCCACGTTGCCCATCCCGTTGATCACCGCTTCAACAAAAATTAACAAAAATGACACAGAACAACTGTTGATTTATATTTATCCGAGTGTAAGCTAGTGCATGTAGGATGTCTTGACATTTCTTATGACGCATCGTTTGGATTCAATACGGGTCATCATGTGAGAAATAAAAACAGCGCATTTGTATTACTTGCGGCGCGAATTTTCCGTGTGGCCATGGTGGTTTCGGCCATCGGATTCCTTTGGGGACAGGACACGCGGCCGGAAAATTCAGAGTCGGCACGCGCCGCCGCTCCGGTTATAAAGCCAGGAGTCGTTCTTGAGATAGAAGTTTTGGCGTCCGGGGATATTGAAGTGCCGGCCAGCGACAAGCGGGTATCTGACGGCGGAACAATATCACTACCTCTCGTCGGCGATGTCAAAGTGGAAAATTTAACCATTGATCAGCTTCAAGAGGACTTGACCCGGCGTTACTTAAAATATCTGCGGAAACCACAGGTTCTGGTGGGGTTCAACTTGAACGATGACACCGACGGCATTTCGCCCTTTGGTCATGTCACGGTATTGGGTCGGGTTAAAAAGCCTGGGTGGATTAAAATTCCCCCCACGCGTAACTTAACCGTGGCCCGCGCCATTCAACAAGCCGGTGGATTTGACACCAGTGCGAAAGCCAGCTCTATCAAAGTGACACGACAGAATAAACAGAACGAGACCGAATCATTCACGGTTGACTTAAAGGCCATTGGATCTAAAGGCGACCTTAAGGGGGATTTAATCCTCCAGGCCGGGGATGTGATTTATGTCCCGGAGCAGATTTGGTGACATCAGCATTTTAAACGACACCCGTTCATGGACTAAAGAGAACGAGAACATGTTTTGAACTGAAAAACTAAGGCAATGTAAAGGGAAAAAACCGTGTTTTTAACGAAGAAAAAAGCCTGCTGGTTGTTATCGTGCCTGGTGACCGTGGCATGTATGATACTGCCCTCATTCGCCACCGAGCCAAATATTCAGGCGTCGAGTGACAAACCGGGCAAGCGGATAAATGTGAATGGTCTCCGGTTACAGCCATTTGTCAACCTGTCCGGAACCTATGATTCGAATGTGACTTTAGACAGCGGCGAAGTCAGCGACTACCTCACCGAAACGCTATTCGGCGTGAATATCGCCCGTGAAAGCGAGCGTTTGTCGCTAGAGGGTCAGGTGTGGGGGAACGTTATCCGCTATGACGATCTTAAGGACAGGGAGAGCGATGGCTACGGGGAATATTTCGGCATCGCTTATCAGCCCGCCGACAAAGTGGAGTTGACCTTAAACCAAAAATATGCCCATCTGACTGATTTCGAGTATGACCTGCTGTACACCGGCACCGGGTTGGTCAGCCCTCTGGATAAAACCGAACGGTATGAGAGGGATATTTTTTCAATTGACGGGGGCATCGAGGCGCCTGTCAGTGACAAAATGGATCTAACACTGGCTTACGCCTATGGGTTTGTTGACTATGAACGAGACACGTCGTTTGACAGCTCCGAGCATATTCCGTCACTGGAACTAGTACAATGTAAAATTTAAAGATGCGGATAAAGATGTTTAAGTTTCGTCCT
>JAVVEH010000012.1:0-61785 GCA_032251435.1 Lentisphaeria bacterium
TAATCCAGAACTTAATCCAGAACTTAATCCAGAACTTAATCCAGAACTTAATCCAATAGAATTCCAACATTCCATGGAATCACATTGAAAGGACTTTTTTCATGATCAGACCGTGCCGCAACAAATGGTCCGGCGCCATGACGGACCGGGAGCGCTTCAACAGGCAGATGCATTACCAACCAGTGGACCGGTGCTTCAATATGGAGTTCGGCTACTGGCGGGAAAATTTCAAACTTTGGAAGATGTTCCTCGACAACGGCATCACAAACAACGTTGAGGCCGACCGGTTCTTCAATTTCGATATTATCCGAAGTGTCGGGGGCAAAACCGGCATGTATCCCCGGTTTCCTGAAGAAGTGATCGAGGAAAGAGAGAATTCCAAGATCATCCGCCAGGGCGACGGCTTGCTGGCGGAGGTGCCCAAGGACGGCCATGAGACCATCCCCCATTACATCGGCTCGTCCATTCAAACCCCGGACGACTGGAAACGGGTCAAGGAGGAGCGTTTCAATCCCGACCATCCCGACCGCGTCGTGGATGTCGAGGCCATCCGATTCCACCATCCCGAAGACCGTGACTACCCCTTGGGAGTGGGCTGCGGATCCATGATCGGCAAGATCCGTGACATGCTGACGATGGAGGGACTGGCCTATGCCACGTTCGACTATCCGGACATGGTCGAGGACATGGTGGAAACGTCCTGTGCGCTGGTGGAAAATTTTCTGGACCAGGTGCTGGGCAAAGTCGACTTCGACTACGCCACCGGCTGGGAGGATATCGCCTGTAAAAGCGGCCCGCTGATCACCATGGACTTTTTCACCAACGTGGTGGTTCCCCGATACAAACGGATCGGTGACAAGCTGCACGCGCATGGTATTGATCTGTGGTATACCGACTGCGACGGGGATGTGCGCCCTCTCCTCCCCGGATTCCTCGAAGCCGGGATCAACTGCCTTTTCCCCTATGAAGTCAACAGTTGCTGTCACGTCACGGAACTGCTGGCCGAATACGGCAAGGATCTGCGCGTCATGGGCGGTGTCGACAAAATGCAACTGGCCAAAGGCAGAAACGCCATCAAGGCCTACCTGGAATCGCTGGCACCGGCTGTTGAACGCGGTGGCTACATCCCCTTCTGCGACCACCGCTGTCCCCCGGATGTCAAGGAAGACGACTATCTTTATTACCTGGATCTGAAAGAACGCATGTTCGGGATGTGAACGGCAGGGACTGCCGCGGTCCACAGGTTTATCCTGGATGCCGCAGTCCGCGGTGGTGGCAAACAGTGAAAACGTTTTAACGATGTAAATGAGAAAGAAAGCATCCAAAGCGAAAAAAATATTGATTGGCCTGCTGAAGGCGTTTTTCCCCGCAGTCAGCCTGTTGTTTCTGTTGCTCCTGGCGGGTGCGAAAGCCCTCGATTTATTGGGAGATTTGGGCGGCGGGAACCTGTCCTGGGCCAGTGAAGAAGCTCTGGACATTGAATGCGAACGGCCGGATGGCTCAACCTACATCATCAATAATTCCCCGGCGGAATTCAATGTGGATCTCCAGATTCCGGATGACTTGGGCGACACGCTTTTTCCCTCCTACGCTCAGGCCGCGGAATCCGCGATATCCCGGAACGCGGTCATCCTCCCATCCACCCAGGCTTTGCTCAATGTCTATCGCTACGAAGACCAGAAGCTTTTAGAACTTCTGCAGACCGGAACTGACTCATGGCAGAGCCCGCTGGGCTTTCAAGCCCGCCGACAGGCCCTGTTGGAGCTGCTCGATGTGTGCGCCCAGGAAGCGCTGACCGCCGACCCCGGCCGCCAAAAAGAATTTCAGGAGGCGGCCGCCTACGTGGCCGGCGCCCTCCTGGTCAATCAGACCGCCCTGCCGGACAGCCCATCGGAAATACTGGCGAAAGCCCATGCGCTTTCGGACATCTTTTTCAGCATTCCCACCCGGTCAAAACCGGTCGGGAACTACACCACCTCCCCCGAATTGACGCGATGCTTTCTGCAGGATCGCTTTCTAGCGCAAGGTCTGGCATTGAATCCTTTGGCTTATCCCGCGGAGGAAGACTCCCTGCATGCCGACGGGGGCCCCGCGCTGGCCTGGGTGTTGCGTCAGCATCCCAAACTGGCCGCCACATTCAAAGCCTTCAATGATTTTGACGCGGCAGTCGCCAATCCTGCCCATCCCAATGTGATGAATGTCGCTGGCCTGATGACCATGCGTGAGCTTCAGGGCATTCAGGATTTTCCGTCGTTCCGGACAACGTTTAAACGTCTTGCCGCCCAGCGGAAAAAAACCGTCTTTGCCCTCATCTCCTATGCGTTTTCCAAAGAAAGTGCCCTGATCCATCGGATCTACACGGAACAAAACCGCCGGCCGGCAAAAAGTGGCATGGGAGAGATCATTCAAGCCGTCAAAGACGGCAGACTGACCTTGACACCCACTCCGGATTCCGGCTGGTATGATTACCAATGGCATGTATTGGAACCCATGCTTCTGCCCGGCAAAGCCCCGGAGGCTAAAAAGCTCCACCCCAACGCGCGATACACAAAACACCTTGAGGAAAGCTTCAAGTCCGGGTTGGCTGCCGCCCGGGAAACCAATATCAAAGAACTTCCCGCCCTGACCGAATGCATTGGCGGGGGCATCGACGATCAACCCCTGGTGATCCGCCCGGATTTCCGCACCGAACCGACACCCACTGTCTTCCTGCGCAAAGCCAGAGCGTATGCGTTTCTCCTGAAAGCATTGAACGGACTGGCTGCTGATTTTGCTGACGGTTCACCGGTCGTTTTAACACTGAAAGAGTCGCGGAATCGTTGCCTGGGAATCTATTACCGGCTCTGCCTGGACATCGGTCTGCCGCCTGACTGGACGGAGGAAGAGGCGGCAGCCGCTCTCTCTCCCGCGGAAGTCCGGGACTGGCTGCAATCGCTGTGGGATCATCCAGGGATGCTGGCGGATGCCCGGTTTACAGTCCCTGTCTGGTTTGACAGCTTGGAGCAAAAAACCTTTTGCTGGGGGATTGCCGGGGTCAAACTGGTTCCCTTAAAGGCAAGCTACCGTTCAAAACCCGTCGTCTTGAAAGCAAATGAGCCAACCTTTGAATCCAGCACCTGGTATCTTCCGGTCGCCATATTCGGCGAGTATTCCCGGCCAGGCAATGCTGTCTACAACCGGCAGGAATGGCAGCATTTATGCGATCAGCTCTCTCAAGAACAGCTTAAGGCCTTCCTGGACCTTCCCACAGAGCCCTATTTTGGCCGCTCGCTGGACGGGGTCAGGCGCGGTCTTAAAATAGTATTGGCAGTCACAGGCGTTCTACTGCTGATTGTCGTGATCATCAAGCGGAAACTTCGGCGCGTTTTACTGACTGTATTGTTCAAGACCCTGCGGTGGGGAGGGCTCGTTTTGCTCGCTCTGGCTTTACTGTGCCTCATTTCCAGCCGCTTCCGTACCCGATTATTCTGCGAATCCCTCCTGATATTGAAGGGCAACTACATGCATGCCTTTGCCTGGCGTGTCACGGATCAGCGCTTTGACCTGAAAACGGCAGCCCGCTTTTTCCTGTCAAAAGCCGATCATCCGCGCCTCCAGACACGTTACAATGCCTTGGCTTTATACTCGCTGGCAACGATTTACAGATGGCATTCCTATCAGCCCGAAACCTTTGGCGACACAGAGCGAATCAGGGACAAACTGCTATGGACGCTTGAAAATGACCCCAACCCGGGCACCCGCGGGTTGGCCTTATCGGCCTTCAGTGACTTCTCGCGAAAAGAAGACATCCCTTTGCTGGTGGAAATCAGCCAGTCGAACACCGGCGAAGCGCCGACCGCCATCTATCATCTGAAGGAAAATTATATGACAGAACCGGGTGTGGCTGATGTTTTTATTCAAGCCACGCGCTCCGGCAACCGCGCCCGTTATCACGCGGGGATCAGCGCCCTGACAAACACCGGACAGCCTTGGGCGCTGGACGCGTTGCTGGACGAGCTTCAGCGGGAGAACCATTCGGAGATGAAACTGCGAGGCCTGCTGCGTGGTATTGATCAAATGGTCAAGGATATTCCGTTTCCCGGAACAGTGGAGACCGCGTCCGGGGAAAAGCGGTCGCGACAGGAGGCCCCTTCAACCGCCTCCCCGCCCCCGGATTGGCTGTCCGGATTGAAACAAATCATCACCATGGCGGAAATTCCCGTTGGAATCCGGATCAGAGCCGTCCGCCGCTTGCCGGTCGATGACCAATGGCCGGCCGTGACTTACTCGCGGGAAAACAGTCCTGTATTGCGGGAGCTTGCTCAACTGGCGCCTGTGGAGAAAAATAACTGGATCGTGATTTTAAAAAAATTAGGCCTTAACTATGACTATGACCACACGCTGGAACAGGCCGATGAGGATCTGCGTGAGACTCAGCGCCATACTCCCCAGGGATGGAATCTGGAGCGCCTTTTGGCGCAAGTAGAGGAAAACACCCGTTCGGAGAAGGCGTTTCAAAAAGAGTTCCAGGAAAATCCTTTTGCCTTCCCTCCGGACGAACGTGTCAACCTGAGAGACCTGTGCGCCTGTCTGTCCGGTTCAGACGATCCCCAATGGCGGCCGTTGGCTCTGCTGAAACATGTCTCCTTTATGGACTTTGCTGACATTGCCTGGTTTCTGGAAAAGACGTTGTCACTGGAAACGGCTTCGCCTTGACCATTGACAACCGCGCACGTTGCGCCATGTCATGTACACATCGCGACGCTGTGCCCGCTGGAGGTCGCTCGCTGTGGCCATTGTGCGAGGTTTGCAAACCTCGCTCCGAACAGGAAGCAACTGAAGTCCGACAAGGTTCGGGCTTCAGTTGCTTCCTTTCACAACAGACCGCGCAGCAGACTGGTCCGGGCGGAACGGAGCCGCTCTTCGAAATGCACTTCCGCGGCGCACATATCCTCGACCGAGGTGTCCAGCGCCCGGCGCCCCTCCAGATAACGCCGGGCTTCGCTGGCCCGGGTCAAGGCATCGGCCAAATTCGCGAAATCCGCGACGGCGGCGACTTCCTCTTCGGGCACCAGACGCTGAATGCTGTCGGCATGTAAAAGTCTGCTTAAGGCTCTAAAGTGACGGGTGATTTTTTCTTTAAGCAGATCAGTTTCGCGGAAGCTGGCATAGTTGGTCGCCAGTACGTTCACAGCCGCCTCACGATCCGCGAGCGATCCGAACTGCCGGCTGAAAAGATCCAGTTTCATATAGAGCGCGATATACAGCAGCTCGTCACCCAGGCAAAATCTACGGATCGTTTCGGCGGAATCCCGCCGGTTGCGAAGATCTTCCATAAACAGTTTTCGGACGACATCCGCGGCTTTTGATTCCAGATTCGCCCGCCATTTGCGCAGGTGTCGGCGGTCAATCCCGAGAAAGGCCAGAGCCAGCGTGTGGGCCCCGTCCGCCCGTTTCAAAAAGATGTCCGCCCCGACAATGATAGCCGGATGCAAGGTGTTCACAGCACGGACAGAGGTAAACACCTGCCGCCGGGCCAGTTTCCGGTCCTCATCCGACAAACGGTCATCGTCCACCCGCCCGGCGGCGCTGATGACGTTGGCTGTATAGTTGCCCAATTGTTCAACCGCCGCGTCCAGCCAACGCTCCAGTTTGCCGTCAATGACCGCTCCGTTTCTCTCATGCAACACGCGCGTCAAATACCGCCAAGGCCGACCCTGGTTGGCACCTCCGGCGGCCAAGGCGCGCAGTCCTGACAGCCGGATCAACCGGTTCAACTGCGTCGCGGTTCCGGGAAAAAAACGGTTCAGCGGCCGATTCAGGAGGGGCAACACTGTTTTCGCCGCCGCGGCGGGGATATCCGCCTGGTCATTCCAGACCATCAGCAAATCACGGAAAACATCCGCGTCTTCAAACACGGGATCATGCCGCAATTTGTCCAGACTCCAGTCAAAGGCCCGGCGCGGATCAATCAGAAACAGGATGCGGAACGCGATCTCCAGGACTGTGCCGACATCCTCGTTCCGATTCGCGTTGGCATCCATCGCCCGGTGCGTCTTCTCATCAATACCCGCTTCGGCGATCACGGCCAGCCACTGACTTTCACTGTTCAACCGCACGGGTAATAAACGCCCCCCGAAAACAGACCCGTCTGTTGACGCGGGGGGGGCCTCAAGACGCTTGGCGGTTTGCTCTAACGCCTCGAAATACTCCGCCATCACCTGGTATTGCCGTCGTTTAAACGCGGAGTCCGCGAACAGACGGACCACCTTTTCAACCCGGGGTTGGACCACACTGAAATCCTCGGGAGAAAGGGTGGACGCATGAGTCAGAAGCTCAGCGCGGGGCACGCTGAGCGCATCCGGATTCAGCTTTTCCAGCTGATCGAACGCTTGCAGCAGGATATCAAGATTGGACATGGAAGTGTCCCGCATGAGCCGAAATAAAGCTTCTCCGTTGTTATGAGTTCATAAACCGGTTTTAAAATACATGTGCGAACCTCCTTTGCCAAGTCACCCCGGACGGGGTCCGCGCCCGCGCGCATTGACTTCACGCCCGCGCGCATTGACTTCACGCCCGCGCGCATTGACGTTAAAGTTAAGCATAGCTTGTTAAAACAAGCACTTTGTAACTGATCCGCAGGATCTCTGGAGTGCCTCAAGCCTGCTTGAGCTTTTTATCGGGGATGTCCCAGAAACAGATATTTTGGCATCCTCTTCGCCCCAGAGGGGCAACTTCAACGTAGCCCCAGGTGAAGCCTGGGGTATGGATTTCGACCAAACACGTGTCCTGAAGGGACACCTCAACGTCTTGCCGGACAATGGTTTGAGGTGCCCATTCAGGGCACGATATAATCGCTTCACTTTACGCCAATGCAAACGCACGGGAATGGTTCCTTAAGCCAAGGCGCCACTATCGATCGTCTCCAGAGCCAGCGCCTCGCAGTGTGACCGCCACGTCACTGTCCGCCCCGCCAGCCCGCGGCGCGCGGCGCGGGCGAGACGTTTCAAGTCGTCCTCAGCGACGATGGACAGCAGATGCCGACTGTAGCTGCCGTCGCTAAAATGATCGCCCGCCCCGAACCAGCGATCCAGCAGAGATCCTGTGATCACCAGAGGCGCTTCTGATTTGATGTGACGCCGCTTCACGACAGTCAAGCCGGCCGCGGCCGCCCAGGCGGTCAGGGTGTCTTCTCCCCCGTGTCGATCCCGGCAAACCGCCTCTTCGCAATCGATCAGAGACTTTCTGACGCGTTCCGCCAGCTCATCCAGAGGCAAAATCTCGTGCAGCCGCCGCGATTCTCCGGGCAGATCGCGGACGATGACAATCCGCCCGCCGGGAGCCAGAATAGACACCAGACGGGACAGACTTTTCGCCGGATCCGCCCAAGTGGCTAACAGGCCACGGGCGAAAACGCGGTCAAAGCGCACATCCGTCGGCACCAGCCGGATGATGGATGCCGGCTCAAGATCGGGAGACAGCACAAGTTCAGGCGCGCGCAGGGCCGGAAATGTCCGCAGGCGGGCCTTGGCCCGTTCCAGCCCTTCCGGTGTCCGCATATGGACCCACACGCCCCCCTCGGGCGTTTGCCGGACCGCCTCCCACGTGAGCAGTCCGGTGTCGTCATTCAAAATGAAAACCGTGTGATGCCGCTGACAGGCGGCGGTTTCAAACAGCGCCTGGCGGATCGTTTCCAAGCGTTTGGCGGTGCCCCCCATGGACCGTTCCAGCCAACTGTCAAATTGTTTATCAATGGTTGAATAACTCAGGGTTTCTCCATCCTCATCCATGCCGGTCTCAAGCACGGCGGCCAATTGCGCCTCACGGCGGCGCGCCACATTATCCCGCAGGTGTTTCTCATAGCCTGTTTCTCCGGGTTGATAAAACAACCGGCCCTGCAGACTTTTGGGCAAATACTGCTGCGCCACCCAGTGATCCCGGTAAGCGTGAGGGTACAAATAGCCTTTCCCATGGCCAAAACTTTCTTTATCCCGGCTGGCGTCCCGCAGATGGTTCGGCACTTCCGCGTCAGCCTCTTTGGCGACCGCGGACAGCGCGTCGAAAAAAGCGAAAACGGAATTGGACTTGGGGGCGGTGGCCAGATAGAGAGCCGCCATACCCAAATGGTAGCGCCCTTCCGGCATGCCCACCCGGTCGAAGGCATCCGCGGCCGCGTTCACCACCCGCAACGCGTCCGGGTCGGCCAAACCAACGTCTTCGGCGGCGAAAATAACCATTCGCCGGAACAAAAACCGGGGATCTTCCCCGGCGTAAACCATTTTCGCCAGCCAGTACACCGCCGCGTCCGGATCGGAGCCCCGCATGGATTTAATAAAGGCGCTGATAATATCGAAATGATAATCCCCCTCCTGATCGTACAGCACCGCCCGCTGCTGAATGGAGTCTTCAGCCACCGCCAGATCAATATGAATGACACCATCGTCATCCGGGGGTGTCGTCTCAACCGCCAGTTCCAAGGCGTTCAACACCGCCCGGGCGTCACCACTGGCGACATTCACCAGATGGTCCAAAGCATCCGCCGCCACATCCACCCGCAGGTTGCCAAAGCCCCGCTCCGTATCCGTTATCGCGGCCGCCGCGACTTGCCGCAACTCATTGTCATTCAGAGGTTTCAATTGAAACACACGACTGCGGCTGACCAAGGCGCGGTTGACGCTGAAATAGGGATTCTCCGTCGTCGCCCCGATCAGAATTAACGTCCCGTTCTCGACCCAAGGCAACAACGCGTCTTGCTGGGCCTTATTCCAGCGATGCACCTCATCGACAAATAAAATCGTGCGCCGGGACCGTTCCCCCAGCCGTCGCTGCGCCTCGTCAATCGCCGTTCTGATGTCGGCTTTTCCCGCCAAAACCGCGTTCAACACAGTGAAATGACTCTTGGTCGTGTTGGCGATCACGCTGGCCAAGGTGGTTTTTCCCGTGCCGGGAGGACCATAGAAAATAAGCGATGAGAGTTGATCCGCCTGAATGGCCCGGCGTAAGAGGCGCCCCGGGGCTAAAATATGGGTCTGCCCGACATAATCATCCAATGTCCGCGGGCGCATGCGGGCGGCCAGGGGTTGCTCCTTCTCAAGAATTTTTTCCCGGGCGTGATCAAAAAGAGTCTTCACCGCCACATGTCCCGCATTTGAGGGCACAGCGGGATGGGAGATTTCGCCCCGTTTTGATCAATATTGACCAAGACCACACTGGTGTTGAACACCGGTTCAGCGACCGCGCGCCCCACAGGTGTCGCGTCCACGCTCACGCCATAGGTCACCGACGTGACACCCACATGTTCCAGCGTCATCGTGAAGCGGACGATCGCTCCGCTCGGGACTTGCTGACGAAACGCCACATCCGTCATCGCCCGGGTGACAAACGCGCACAGCGGGAAATCCCGGGTCGCGGCCAGCCAGCTGTATTCATCCACCCAGCTGAGCAACTGCCCCCCGAACAAATTTCCGGCGCTGTTTAAATGTTCCGGCCGGACGACCGTGAATGTTTCCATTCGCTTTAAATATACTGATTCAAGAGGTTCTCAAGCATTTCCTGACGACCGCTGACCAGCGCGGGCTCGCCATGCGCCAGCGTGTAAGCCTCCAAATCAGCGAAGCCGATCTTGCCCGCCTCAATCTCAGCCCCCACTCCCGTGTCCCAGCCGGCGTAACGATCCTTGACGGTTTTCTCAAAAACACCGTCCTCAATCATTTTCACCGCGTTTTTCAACCCCCGGGCGAAGGCGTCCATGGCCCCGATGTGAGCATGGAAAAGATCCACCGCGTCAATCGACTGGCGCCGCACTTTCGCGTCAAAATTAAGACCACCGGTAGTCAATCCGCCCGCTTTCAGAATCGTATACATCGCCAGTGTGGCGTCATAGATGTCCGTCGGGAATTGATCCGTGTCCCATCCCAGCATCAAGTCACCCCGGTTGGCGTCCACACTGCCCAGCAGGCCATTGGCGGCGGAATAGGCCAGCTCGTGATGGAATGTATGACCGGCCAGCGTGGCATGATTGGCTTCAATGTTCAATTTAAAATGATCCATCAAGCCATACTTTTGCAAGAACGCGTGGCAGTTGCCCGCGTCGAAGTCGTATTGGTGCTTGGTCGGTTCTTTGGGTTTGGGTTCGATATAAAACTGGCCCGTGAAGCCAATCGCCTTTTTATAGTCCACAGCCATGTTTAAGAAGGCGCCCAAGTGGTCGAGTTCACGTCCCAGGTCCGTATTTAACAAGGTTTCATATCCTTCACGGCCGCCCCAGAACACATAACCCTCCCCGCCGAGCCGCTGAGTGACTTCCATCGCTTTTTTCACTTGGCTGGCCGCATAGGCGAAAACCGCCGGGCTGGGATTCGTCGACACGCCGGCCATGAACCGGCGGTGGCTGAAGGCGTTCGTGGTTCCCCACAGCAGCTTCACGCCCGTGTCATTCTGCAGCTTTTCAGCCAAGTCGACAATGGTGTCCAGGCGCTTGTTCGTCTCAGTCAGGGAATCGGCTTCCGGCGCGATATCCCGATCGTGGAAACACCAAAACTCCGCCCCCAGTTTCGTGAAAAATTCAAACGCGGCCCGCATGGTCTCTTCGGCGACGGTCATGTCATCAGCGGCGGCGTTATAGGACCGGATGATGGTTCCGGGGCCGAAGGGATCACCGCCCAAGCCCTTGAAGGTGTGCCAGTAACACACGGCGAACCGCAAATGCTCAGCCATGGTTTTACCCATGATGACTTCTTGAGCGTTGTAGTGTTTGAATGCCAGCGGGTTTGTCGACTCCGCGCCTTCATATTGAATAGGGGTGACTCCCGGAAAATACTCTTTCATTTTCAATGACTCCATGGTTGGGGATGGCCCGGAAAAATCGGATCATCCATTCAGTTTCTGTAACGCTTTTCGAATCAAATTTTCAGCGGATCGGTCCGCGTCAGGCATATCGGCGGCGATCGCTTGAACCGTGGTCCGCGCCTTTTCCGCCTTGAATCCCAACGTCTCCAACGCGGCCACCGCGTCCAGCATGGCGGGCGATTCTTTTACCGACACGCCACCGCCGAAGGCCGCGGCCGGCGCGATGTCCGAGATGGAATTGCGTAATTCAATGATCAGACGCTCGGCCGATTTCTTCCCCAGCCCGTTCACCCGGGTCAAAACCTTCACGTCTTCCTCAATAATGGTCCGGCAAAAATTGCCCACCGTCATGCAACTGAGAATATTTAGAGCGATCCGCGGGCCGACACCGGACACGGCGATCAACTTCTTGAACAGGGACCGTTCTTCCGCCGTGGAGAATCCGTAGAGTTGCAGGAGATCCTCACGGACGTGAAGGTAGGTCAATAACTGGACGGCGGTTCCCGTCCGGGGCAGACGATCATAGGTGCTCATGGGAATCGTCAAGGCGTAGCCGACACCATGCACATCCAAAACCACCTCGGTGAGTTCACACTCGACCAAAATCCCATTGAGCCGCTCAATCATAATCTACGCGTCATCCTCAAGCAATGTCATCGCTTCAATTAACGCGGATTGAAATTGATCCGGAGACGTGAAAAAGAAATGAGCCCGCGTCCGTAAATACGCGCAGACCGCCTCACGCAGTCCCTTGTCCACCGGATTCAATGTCGCGACCATGACTTCATCTTTGAATAAGGTGAAAGGCAGCACCCCCAACCGGCGGCAGTCATCAAAAGGAATCAGTTTCACCGCCTCGGGAGACAACTCAAATTTGGTGATGTCAATGTAGGGTGTCTCCGTTTCCTCGGAGAGTTCACCGATAATCGCCTCCAGATTGATATTGTCCATTGAGGCGATTTCAATCAAGAGCGACAAACAGGAGCTGGAGCCGATTGTGCTGCGGTTCTCGGTCAAGTTGGCGATGGCTGTCTCATACTGTTCCTGCCGCAAAAGATTCCGTTGCAGCAAGAGCCAGGCGAGTTCGAGTTCGCCACTGAGGTCACGGGCCAGCACGGCCCGGTCCTCGACCGGATTCACCAGCGGGGGTTCTTCGTCTTCCTCAGCGGCGATGGTCAGTCCGGACACCTCAATACCGAGGAGAGCTAACGAGTCGCTGATGTGTTTTTTTTCCTTCAGCGCCTCCGCATGGTCAGGCACCATGCTCAGCACATGATCAACAACTGTGTAGGCCCGTTCCAAATTCCCTTCCGCCACGACTAACCGGGCCAGCTTTAACGCGGTATCCGCGGACTTGTCAAATTCGCCGGCTTGCTGATAGGCGGCGGACAGGGATTCCAGAGCGCTGACATCCTCGGGGAAAACCTCAAGGATACCCTCCATCGTGCTGATCAACTGACGCAACACCTCAGGGTCATTATCGCAAATCTCGTCAGCCGCGGCTGTTTTTTTCGCTGTGTCAGTCACCGTCAACCGTGCCTTTCTGGATCTCTTCCACAGGAACCACAAAATCGATAAGCGCTTCCCAGAAGCTGTCACCATCCTTCAAGATGGCTTTAATACCCCGGATCTCGTGGAGAATAAGTTGCCGTCCTTCAATTTCGGGGGCGCTGGTCTGTGACAGAATCACCGGCTTGCCAATATGGGCTTCGATTGATTGCAGTTTGTCGGGGTTCGCCGCGAAATCGCCAGTCGAGGTATACATGACGCGGGCGACCGCCAGACAGTTTTCGGCGCTTTGCTGGAGCAGTTCGCCAGCTTCCTGAAGTTCTTCAGCTAAGCTTCTCAGCGCCTCTGGAGAGGGAGCGTCACCCGTTTCCATGCGCTCCTGCACAGCGTAGACCAAGCGTTCCAAATTGGTCTGGAACTTATGCTGGAGGTTGCCCTTTTCGGAGTCGTCCCAGTTCCAAATAAGCGCTAAGTACTTTTCATTTACAATTCGCATGCGACATCACAAAGAGAGCCACGCGCTGGAGTGTCATCAAGCAGGTTGAATCACCCCCCGAACGGCCGTCAATCCTGGGTACTGAAGAGTTCGTCTTCGGATAAATTCAAGACAAAGGTGTGTTCCGGGACCTGGACCATATCCTCACGCACCCGCACCTCCTCCAAGACAGCCCGCAAGGCGTCGGTGGCCGGTGCCGCGTAAAGTTTCACCAACCCCACGCTGGCGTCATTGGAGAAAATAACCACCAGTAAAACATCCATATTCACCGCGCAGATAAAAATACTTTTCCGCTCTCCCTGGTGGAAAACCGCGCTGAATTTATCCTCACCGAGTATCCGGGCTAACTCACGGCTGGCGGCGAAGACCCCCGCCCCGAGAGCGGAGATCAACAATGGATCCTGGCTGTCAACACCCCGTTGCGCCAAAACATAGCCACTATGATCACAACACACACAACCGGTGGATTCTGAACGTTCAAGCAGCTCCTGCAGAATCCGATTCAGTTTCTGCACGTCTTTTTGTGTGAGCGCAAACGCCATAATCATGTTCCCCTTATGTCAAAAAAGTACACACGCCCAAATTCGGGGGTGTGAAAAAACTCACATTATTTTTACGGTTTGTTCCGCGGCGGACGCGGCTGTGGCCGCGCCGCTGTGCGCCCGGACAAATTTAGCCAGAACCATTTGCGCGATAACATTCAACGTTTCAAAGACACCCACGCCTTCCGGGGTGATCGCTTCAACGCTGGGCACCCGCGTGGCCCGGTTATTCAGCAAAAATTCAAGGTAATTAACCGGGGCCACATTGGGCAAATCCCGTTTATTATGCTGAATCACATAGGGAATGTCATCAATACTGTCACCTTGAAGCTTCAAGTTCTCAACCAAGTTGTTGAAGCTTTCAATGTTCTCCGACATTTTATCCCACTGTCCGTCGGACACGAAAACGATGCCGTCCACTCCCCTCAGCACCAGCCGACGGGTCATATTATACATGACCTGTCCCGGAACAGTGTACATTTGAAAGCGGGTTGTGAATCCTTTGATGGCTTCCGCGACCAGCGGCATGAAATCGAAAAACAAGGTGCGGTCCTGTGACGTGGCCAACGATGTCAAATCCCCTTTGGACTTGTCAGAGATCATCTCGTGAATGATTTGCAGATTGGTCGTCTTGCCACATAACCCGCAACCGTAATAAACGATCTTGAGCTGAATCTCTTTTGTGGCGTAATTGATAAAAGACATGTCAAAACTCCGGATTGTCTAAAAAGCGGACTGAGAAAATCAAAGCTCTCTAAATCAGACTTTTAGACAAGCGACACTTTTTTAGTTAAACTGCGCTAACCATAATAGGTTATTCCTCCGCTGTCCACATAAAGGATGAAAAAAAACACCGGTTATGAGCATTTTCTTTCGTGCGAAAGCCTAATTCTTGATCGACTTCCTCAAAAACGACGGGATGGCTTGATCTTCCAGGCGCCGGCCGGCCAGCTCCCGTAAGGCTTCATGAAACCGTTCTTCAGCCCCCAATTTTATTGATGTCCCCCGCCATTCCCGCAAAATATCCGATTGGACAGACGGCGGAAATCCTTCCGTCTCGTACCACCGTCCGGCCGCCTTGAACACTCCGTCCACATCTCCGGCGGCGGAAAAACAACGGAAGAAGCTGGCATCAACCTCCGCTGTGGTCTGCTTCATTTCTTGGGCGGCGGAAAGAATCAGCGAATACAGTTCATCCAGGTCTTTTGTCTGTTTTTCCAAGGCTAAAAAATGAGCAAGACGTTGATAATATCCCTTCACAACCACCTTTGTTTTATTCGTCCTGACGTACCCCATCACTTTGGGCAGGTTCTTCCGGAAAAAATTGTTGGCTGATTCATCAAATTGCCTCTGCTGCCTCATCGGCATCCGGCCAATTTCGAAAAACAGGTCAAACAAAACGGAGTCTGGAGTGTCGTCTTTCCACAAATTCTGGATAAGTTTAGGGTAAAAAGCGCCCTCCAAACAAAGATCGCGTCCATCTCCCACATATCTCAATCGGGAGATTTTATCCCAAAGTTCTGTAGAACCGGTTTCCATGTAAGCCAATACCAAAAATAGCCGAACCTCAGTATCGTCCGGGTAAAGCTCAAACGCCTTTTCAAAAAAGGCGACTCTCACCTCCGCCTTGCCCCTCCCCTCTTTTCTCGCAACATGTTCTCCAAGTCCTTTCCAGAAAAAAGGTTCATCAAGCTCCTTTTTTTCTCCGAGTTGATAAATGGTGTTCATCAGTTCCGTGACAGAAAAGGTGTCAGTGCGACAGGCGCAATCGCAAAACAGACCAAACATCATCTGGCGGTAATCGGAAGATGGAAAGGTGTCTTTAGTCAGTGTCCGCATCATTTTCAACCCCTCATCCACCTTGCCCGCCTCAATAAGCCAAACAGCCTGAAAAGGGAGATAATCGAGATTTTTTCCTTTCTCGCCTCGGGCAGTCAACACTTTTTCTAATAATTCCAGCCACCGGGCCGGATTCCTCACCTTCCGCTGTTCAAAATATTCAAGAAACTGCCGTGTCTCACCCGAAGCGATCGCCCATTTGACAGCGAAAGCTTCTTTCCTTGCCTCAGGGACTTTAGCGTTGTCAAACAAATTTAGGATTTTGCCCAATTCTTTGGTGAAAGCGGGGCCGGCTTCCACCGCCTGCTGAAAGACCTCATCCGCTTGACTGACATTCCCTAGAGCGGCAAAAGCCTGCGCGTGCCGGAAATAGTCATCGGCTACCGCCATCTCCGGGGCCACCTTAAAAAAGCGGGCGAAACTTTCCGCTGCTTCCTGATATTTTTTCTGGTTTAAACAAACGTGAGCATACAAATTCAGAGCCGCACCGTCATCCCGATGTTCGGTATCCGACGCCATCTTAGACAATTGTAGCAACAATTCGTTTTGCCGGGCTCCGAAACTTGAATGCAAAGGTCGTAAGAGATGTTGGTAAAGGTTTTCCCATTTCCGTCGTTCATTCATGTCTTTCATATATCCAAACGGTTCACGCCAGGCGCTAAAATTCCGAGTGTAAAACTCCAGCTTGTCAATTTTCCCTTTCTCTAAGGTTTCCAACTTGTCCAATTCATAACTCAACCTTTGAAAGACAACCAGGTCAGCGCATAACGAGAAAAGGAACTGGGTTGAGGGCGCATCCAAAGCTTTTTTCTCCACTGCCTGCCGTATCAAAAAGCGCCCGAATTTTTCCGCGCTTCGTTTTTCTTGCTTTATCACCGCCAACAAAGGTTCGACTCTTTCAACCCATTCTTCTCCCCCCCGCAACACATGCAGTTCCGCCAATTCCTCCTCCACTCCCTGGCAATCCGGGTCCTGTCTCGCGACCTCAAGCAAACCAATAGCCGCCCCCAACGTCCCCTTTTCTCTGCTTTTTCTAGCGAATTGAATCCACAAACCGCTGTTTTTCTGATATTTCCCTCCATGTTTTTTGGCCACCTTTGAGAATTCACCCACAGTCATTTTCCCTCCGCAGACAATAAGAAAAGCCGTTTCTATAGCCATGGGTTCTCCATCCCAGTCATTTTCCGCACGGACTTTCCATAGAATGGGCAAAGCCTCCTCAAATTTGCCATCCCGGGCAAGCCAAAAAGCCTTTCTCAAAGCCCACTGTTCCTGTAACTCATCATTTACTTCTCCTTCTTCTAGAGCGGTTATCACTTCCAGGCATTTCTGCGGTTGCCCCTTAAATCCCCGTTCACAAAACCCCAATAACGGCTCAGCGTTCCCGCTTTTTAACGCCCATCGTTCCCCGTTCTTGATAATCTCCTCCAAATCCATTTTCGCCTGCCAACAACGAAACAACGCGTTTCCGTAAGATCTGCCTTGGGGATGCTGGATATCCGTTAGAAAATCGAATAGCTCAATTTCCCACTCGCCTCCTTCTTGAGCATTTTTTTCAGCCAGCTCACACAACCGTCCGACATGTTCAAAAATACCCTTTTCAACCTGGAGAGCGGTTAGTTGCTTTAACGCTTCAAATTCTTCGCGTTTCTCACCTGTTTTCCGCAAAATTTTCCCCTTAATCATCAAGCGGACAAGACTCTCTCCGGGATCTTCAACCAACCGCTTCACCTGTTCAACAGATTGCGGATCTTTGAGTGCCAAATCCAAAGGTTTTTGTAATGAATCATTCAGATAATGTCTTTTGCGCGGGCCATCTTTTCCTAGAGTTTCCAGCCATTTTGAAAACGCTTCCGCCTCTTTTATTGCCCGTTCAAAACGACCGCTTCGAAAACACCACTCAATCCGTTCCCCTTTCAATTTCGCCGATTCATCACGCGCGACTCGCATCAATGTTCCAGCGATCGCGTCAAACCCCCGTTTCTCAGCCACTTTCACCAGCTCTATCCGTTTATCACCGGGCAAAATCCAATCTATCCGCCGACTCAGGATTTTCCTCACCTCTTCCTGACTCGAAAACTCGACCGCCGCTTTAACAACCGCCCAGTGTGTCTGTTTAGTCATTTCAGGGAAACGGATAATGATTTTCTCCTGAAAAGTAAGCAACCGCTTCAGTTGCCCGTCATCTTTGTTTGCCTGCATCGTTTTAAGCAACAACTCAGCGCTTGCGGAATCTCGCCGATCCTCATACAGCTTCCGGGCCAAAGGCTCCGCCGCGGCGGGGTTGTCGAATGTGAGATGAAGCCGGGCCAGCAAATACCAGCGGGACACATCCGGAAGAGGAGCTTGCGCCAGTTTTTCCCGGGCAAGGTCATATATATCCGGGTACCCATTCTCCGCCAGTTCCAGCAGTTGTGAAAAAGGTTCCTGGTTCTCATACAGGTTGTGAAGCCATAGTCGATCCTGGAAAAAAGGCAGTCGATCAATCACTCCCGAGAGCCATTGATCCTTATTCAACACCGCTTTTAACGCCTCCGTTTCATACTTCCGAAAATAACCTAGATATTGGTTAGCTCCGCCAACAGTTACTTTTTCCCAAGCAAACTTATCCCGTATTTCCAGTAGTTTTTGGTACATTTTTCTCTGAGCGAAATACCGGGCCACCCAAAAGCTTTTCTCCATTCCAAAAGTGTCAACCGCCTCAAATTCAGCATCGATCAACTTCTCTAAACTTTTTTCCGCCATAAGATCTCTAAACCGCCATTCGGATAAAAGGTAAAAAGACTTGCACCCTTTTAATCGAAGACGATGATCAGCATGTAGCAATATTTCTCCTAAGTCCTTTCCCTCCTTAATTCCTTGGAAACACAAGGCCACCACTTCATCACCATATCCACATTCTTTCAAAAGGTCCGTCAGGATTGGAATACCTTTTTCCGGCAACTTTTTCCCTTCTAAAAAATATAAAATCCAAAGCAGGCGGATTTTATCTTCCAAATCTCCCTCCGGACTCTCCGAAATCCCCTGGGCTTTTTCCAAAACCATCCCCCGCCCTTCCTGAGAAAGTTCCGGAAGCAGGCGGCCCATTTTCAAACTCCAGCTGAAGTCGGGAGGCATTAAGTCAAAATGAGCGGCCAACCAACGGGCCGCCTCCTCCTGATCTCCTTTCCAAAGCAAAGCTTCAAAAGGAAAGAACGGGGACGGAGAATTCTCAAAATCGACGCTGGCATACAAGTTGAACAACTGTTTTTCCAAATCTTTTTCCCAAGCTTCTTTTAAGACTTTCTGAAAGCTGGAAAGCTGTCCACGCAACGGGTGTTTCCGGGCGACTTCACTGCGGATAGCTCTCACTTTGTCCGCCGTCGACACAGCGTCTGACTTGATGAGTTCCACCATACAGGCAGGGCGCTTTGCGGGAGAAACGCGGAAAGCTCTCCAGGCATCGGAAATCGATTCAGGATTTTTCCACAGAGTCAGCCGGCGCCAAAAAAGGAAAGGTCGGGGAAACGCGGGATCACCCCAGTTTTTTTCAGAGGAATCCGGCAAGTTGTAACTCACATATTCGCCAGGCTCTAAATATCCCAGATGTGAAAATAACCATCGGCAAGTCACCGCCTTGTCTCCTCCCAAAACTTCCGCCAGGGGCTCAACATCTTTGAGTGACGGACGGGGAACGGAATCACGCAACAAATGAAGTTCTTCGGCAATCCAATGCTGCATGCTCTCAAGAGGTAAGTTCCAAGGGTTGAGGTCGGGAAACTGAGTTTGGTGCCGGGGGAAAAGATCCTTAACTGCCCGGGATGCGTCTCCGGCTGAGTAAGCCCACATCGCCCGTTCCGTGTCATCCCGGCACAATCGCGAAACCGCGGAAGTCATCGCCGGGGCGCTCTCCGGATATATCCGTGAGACATTCCAGAATAATTGGAACAGTTGCGGCAGTGTCCACCCATCAAATCTCCGCTGTTCCGCCAATTTAAATATCCGCAACGGCAATTCTTCAGTACCTTGATCCCGGCAAGCCCGCCCGATTGCCAGCAAAACGCTGTTAGGCAAATCATTTAGAGGTAGTTCAGCCAACTGGTTTAATGTGCATTCACCCACAGTATCTCGTAAAAAGCCTTTGACGGAGCCTTCCCCCGCGTCCAAAAACACGCGGCCATTCTCATTTTCCAGAAATTCAGAAATTCTCCGTAACTTTTCCGCGCCACTCATAGACTGAAAAAGCCGCCACCGCTGTTCAGGGGACGGGCTGGGGAGACTGGCCGCCTCTTTTCTCCATGCATCCAAAGAAGCGGTTTTTTCTAAAAAACGACTTTCCAGATTAATAAATTCCACAAATAATCGCGCGTCTTCATCCAGTGAAAACCTATTTATCTCTCGACATTTCTCCAGCAAAGCTCTGGCTTCCAGAAAATGAGATTCAGAAAGAAAATCTGTTATGACTTTCAAACCGACCGCACAATTTGCCGAGGCCGGATTTTCCTTGGCCTTTTCAGCCAAATTCATATATAATTCAAGCCGGTCACTCGGAAACCAATATTCATCCTCAGTACATATTTCAAACAATTGATCAGCAGTCAGGGACATCGCGGCGAAATCAACATATAGGCGTTCTAATTCGATATGCTGATCCGGGGACAGCGCGTCAAACAACGGGACGAGCAGGAAAGGTGAGACTGGCCCGCCGTTTTTCATTCGGCTTTCCCGCAACCAATTGAACCAGGTTTCAGCCGCTTTCGGGTAATCCTCCAGCATGTCCAGCATCAGCACCCGGGCTCTCGGGGCTACCGCTTCCGGATACTCCGCCGCCAGCCGGGCGAAAATCTTCCGGGCGGCGGACAGATTTTCCCGGTAAGAAATCTCATCGGTTTCCGACCAGTTATATGTGGGGTTTTCTGACGGTGGCTTGGCATCTAAATGCCGTGGCGTGGCTTCACGCCAGAGCTTCAGCCCATCCGCATAAGCTCTGGCCGCTTTCAGAGTTGGCCAGGCGTTTTTATTAAGCTCAGCCCCGGCCCGGGACTCCGAAACTGAAAAAACGGTTTCCGGTGCCGGCCAGAAGAAACTGTCGGCATGGTTTTGACTTACCGGCAACCAGGGAGCGGACCAGGCGTTCTCTTTTTGATAGAAACGGCCATAAGCCCCGATGGAACGAACCTCACGGGGCAGGGCTTTCCCATCCACCTCCTGCCATACGGAAACAATCCACTCGTCCCAAACCTTCCGCTCGCCTTTGAACAAAACAGTCATGACCAAGCCTAACGGACGGGCATCCGCCTTCCTGAACCTGAAAACAAGCTCTGGCTCTGAAAATCGCAGATGCGGGGGCAGTTTGTTATATTCGTGCAATTTATTGCCGGGATCTTTTACGGAAATAACCAACCGACTTTCCTCTCCGTCCTCCTCCAAGCGTGTATCTCCCAGATCACCGGCGGCGGCAGGTGTCAGGAAAGGCGCGGCGAAAGTCAATTCCCGGGGGTATTTCATGGGATTCGGATCAACTCTTTCTCCCAAAGCGTTTACCTGATATGCGCCATCAATGCTCAGAAAGAAGAAGGTGGGAACCTGAATAGTGTCGGGGGATTCCTGGGAAAGGGGAGAGAATTGCTGAAGAAATACTCCCCTGCCGGGCATGTGAATCAGTTGGATATCCCTTTCCCAGTGAGTGTAAGGAACCGGGCGGATCTCAAGGGCGGGCGTGGCACTGTATTGGTTCGTCAGTCGTTTCAAAAACGCGTCCGCGGCGGGCGACACCTGGCCTCCCGCCGTGACAACGCCTGAGATAAGTAGAAGAGCGAAAACAAATACCCGACATCCCAAACCACTCAATTCCTTCACAACACAGCCTTTCTTTAATACTTGCACGCACAATTGTGACATCCCAATCACCCATCATGGCGTAGCGCCACCGCGCTTTCAAAATGGGCCGTCTGGGGAAACATGTCCGCCAAGCTCAGGTTTTCGATTTGGTAGCCGCCGTCCCGGCGCAGGCTTTTCAAATCCCGGGCCAAGGCGCCGGGATTGCAGGAGACATAAATGATCTGCCGGACCGGAGTCGCCAGCAAAGCTTCCAGCACCCGCTGATCGCACCCGCCCCGTGGCGGATCAAGAATGACCAGCATTCGGGCTCGGTTTTTCTCCGCCCGGCGCAAGAGCCCGGGGAGGATTTTTTCGGTCCGCCCGATCATGAACTCTCGTCCCTTCAAGCCCAAATGCCGGTGATTCCACTGACTGGCTTTCACCGCCGCGACATCCGCCTCGATTAAGCATACTTTTGTAAACGCGTCGCCCGCGGCCAGAGAAAACAAACCCGCCCCGGCATAGGCGTCAATTACATAATCCACCGGCGGATTTCCGCTCCATCGGGCCACCTGTCCAGCCAGGTGATCACCAACCGCCGGATTCACTTGCCAAAATGAATGAGCCGGGACTTTGACCCGATGCCCGCCCACAACCTCCTCCAGCCAATCGGCACGCGCCCCGGGCTTTCCAAAAAACGCGTGGGCCGCGCCAACCGCCGGCTGGCGCAATAACAATCGTTTGTCGCGGTTCCCGCGGACGAGTCCCCGCTCCCGGGCCATCGGCAACAGGTCATTCAGCGCGGGATCCGCGAGTGGACAATGCTCAACGGATAAAAAATCACCCTCCACCTGTGAGAAAAAGCCGTAGTCGATCTGTCCATCCCGTTCAAATGGTTCCAAGGTTAATTTATTTCTATAATTATATTCCTTGGGCGAATGGATCACGGGCTCGACAGCCGCGTCGATGTCCAAGCCTCCCAAGCGGCGCAGTGTCTCCACTAACTGCGCGCATTTAAAACGAACTTGCTCCGCGTAGGTGATGTGCTGATACTGGCAACCTCCGCAACGCCCGAACAAGGGACACGCCGGCGCCACGCGGAACTCGGACGGCACACGCACCTCTTTGATTCGGCCACGGCAAAACCGTTGTTTCTCCTCAACGATCTCCACATCCACTTCTTCGCCAGGAATCGTGAATGGCACAAATACCGCCCGACCGTCCGCGGCCAAGCCAACGCCGTCGCCTCCGTAGGCGAGATCATGAATCGTGATGATCTGTGAGTGAGCGGACATGCGCTTCCTTTTCGGTTGTGAAGGCGCCGGACACCGCGCCAAACAGTTACAAAAAATCATGACGGGCGCCCTGTGAAAAAAATCGCCGTGATGGCCATACCGGTCCCGTCTTTTAACCGCGTTCGTCCTGAGTAATATCGCTGTCCTTTCGGGTATATCCCGGAGCTTCCGGGGGTTTTTCGCGTTTTTTTCGCCCTTGAGAGGCAAATAGTGCCGGCCTATGGGGATGGGTGTGTTTCTTTTCGTAAAATCAACCGCCCAAGCCTTGCATCCCTTTGGGCCGCGTTTAAATTAATCTTTTTGACAAGGCGGATGGGTGACATCACGGTTCACAAAAACCCTCCAAAAACGGCCGAATTTCCGTCCGGCAAGATTTTCTCCACGAATGCCGTTTTTAACGGACAACACAAAACAAAAGAGTAGTGAAAATGGAAAAAGTACGTATTGGCCTGATTGGCTACGGTGGCATGGGCAGCAATCACTGCGGGGTGCTTTCAAAGGGCGGCGTGCCCGGCGGAGAACTGACCGCGGTGTGTGATATCGACCCCGCCCGCCTGGACGCGGCGAAAAAAAATCTGGGTGACGGTGTCAAACTGTTCAGTGACGCCGACACCATGATCGCGTCCGGCTGCGTGGACGCTGTCATGGTCGCCACGCCGCACTACGACCACCCTCCCCTGACCATTAAAGCCCTGAACGCCGGTCTGCACGCTCTGTGTGAAAAACCGGCGGGTGTTTACACCAAACAGGTGCGGGAAATGAACGAAATTGCCGCCAAAAGTGACAAAGTCTTCGCGGTCATGTTCAATCAGCGCTGCCGTCCGGCTCATATAAAACTGAAAGAACTGATTGATTCCGGCGAACTGGGCGAACTGCGCCGGTGCTGCTGGATCATCACCGACTGGTTCCGTACCCAGTATTACTATGATTCCGGGGGATGGCGCGCCACGTGGAAAGGCGAAGGCGGCGGGGTTCTCTTGAATCAATGTCCCCACAACCTTGACCTGTGGCAGTGGTTCTGCGGGGTTCCCAAGCGCATCCGGGCGTTCTGCGACTTCGGCAAATTCCATGACATTGAAGTGGAAGATTCCGTGACCGCCTATGCCGAGTATGAAAACGGCGCCACGGGTGTGTTTATCACGACCACAGGTGAAGCCCCCGGCACCAACCGGCTGGAAATTGTCGGCGACCGCGGGAAAGCTATTCTCGAAGGGAATAAACTCACGTTCTACCGCACCACTGTCGGGGTGGATGAATGGTTGAACACCTGTCAGCAAGGGTTTAAAAAGCCGGAAGTTTGGAATTGTGACATCCCCGTCGGCGGCAAGGACGAGGGACACACGGGTGTCATGAAAGCCTTCGTGAAGGCCATCCTTGAAGGCGAGCCTCTAGTCGCCAAGGGTGAGGAAGGCATCCGCAGTCTGGAAATCTCCAACGCCATGTTGCTGTCCGCCTGGACCGATGATTGGGTGGACCTGCCGGTTTGCGAGGATCTCTACTACGAAAAACTTCAAGAAAAGATCAAAAATTCCACTTTTGAGAAAAAATCATCCAGTGGCAAAACGATGAGTGTCGACGGAACCTTTTAACATGGACAAGCCGCTCAATTTCGGTGTCATTGGTTGCGGCGTGATCGCCCCGACGCATGTCGCCGGTCTCGCCGCGCTGCCTGGCGCGCGGGTCACCTGGGCTTGCGATCTGGTTGAAGAGAAAGCCCGGGCGTTGGCGGACAAGCATGGCATCCCGAATATCAGCGTTGACTACATGGATGTTCTTGGTGATGACGCGGTGGACGCGGTCTGCGTCTGCACCGATCACGCGTCTCACGCGCCGATAGCGGTGGCCGCCATGAACGCCGGCAAACACGTTCTGGTCGAGAAAGCCCTGGCGGCCAGCAAAGACGGTCTGGACGCCATGCGCGCCGCCGCCAAACGCCATCCCGACCTGGCGTTTGGCGGGGTTTTCCAGCACCGTTTCGACCCGGAATACCAGTTGCTCAAACGCCTGGTGGATGAAGGCGCCTTCGGCACGATTCTGACCGCGGGTGTCTCACTGCGTTGTCTCCGCGCCGATGGCTACTACCGGGGCGACCCCTGGCGGGGCACGTGGGATCTGGAAGGCGGTGCCGTCTGTATTAACCAGGCGATTCATTTCGTCGACAGTTTGCTATGGATCATGGGCGGTGCCCGGGCGCTGTGCGGTGTCTGGCGGAATATGACGCACCAGGATGTGATGGAAACCGAGGACACGGCTGTCGCCATGTTCCAGTTCAAAAACGGCGCCGTCGGCACGTTGGAAGCCACCTGCGGAAGCAATATCAAGTGGGAACCCACACTGTCCATCCACGGCAGTGACGGGGGCATTGAACTCCGGCATGACAAATTGGTTAAAAGTGAATTCACGGACGCTGAAAAGGCAGTGGCTATCCAAGCGGAATTCGCTGAATGCAAGGAAAAACACGCCGCTCTGCTGGGCAAAAGCTACTACGGAACCGGCCATGTGTCCCAGTTGGCGAATTTCGCCGCGGCGGTCCGTGAGGGGAGACAACCCTTTGTGACGGGGCAGTCGGCCGCGGAGACAGTTGAAGCTGTCCTGTCCATCTACGAATCTCACGCTTCGGGAAAATGGGTGGATTTGGGTTAGGAAAAAACCGAAAATCGGAACTTCTAACTGTTTCATGGAATTTTGTATTTCTTGGACAGCCCCTACTGAATTATGACACTTTGGGGCAAAGAATCTCAGAACCTTAATCTTGAGCTCAGAACTTAGAACGTAGAACCCCCATAAATCAAAAGGATTTTTCACCATGTATTTAACCGGATTCGCCGATGAGGCGGGGGCGTCTATTGATGTCCAGATTAAAGCCACCCTTGAACTAGGCTGGAAAAACATTGAAGCGCGGAACGTTGAAGGCGGCAACATTCACAATGTGAGTGATGATGTCTTCGACATGGTCTGCGGGAAACTGGCCGCCGCCGGCGTCAGCGTCAATTGTTTCGGGTCCGCTATCGCCAACTGGGCGAAACATGTTGACAAGCCCTTTGACTCCTCCCTGGAGGAAACGGCCCGGGCCATCCCCCGGATGCAACGGCTTGGCACCAAACTCGTCCGTATTATGAGCTTCGCCGTTCTTAAAGACCGGGACCCGGACGATCAGATGGAAGACGAACGCTTCCGCCGCGTCAATGAACTGACCAAGATGTTCCTGGACGCCGGCATTCAACCCGTCCATGAAAATTGCATGAACTACGGCGGTATGGGGCACACCTACACCCTCAAGCTTTTGGACCATGTCCCCGGCCTCAAACTTGTCTTCGACACCGGCAACCCGGTCTTCACTGACGACCGCTCCAAACCAGCGCCCTGCCCTAAACAATCCGCCTGGGAATTTTATCAGCATGTCAAAGACCATATCGCCTACATTCACATCAAAGACGGTGTCTGGAACGCCAAAGAACAACGGTGTGACTACACGTACGCCGGCGAGGGTGACGGCGACGTGAAAAAGATTGTCAAGGACGCCCTCGACAACGGCTACGACGGGGGCATCTCCATGGAGCCCCACCTGGCGGCCGTCTTTCATGACGACTCCATTCAGTCCACCGATGACATCAAGTATGCCAACTATGTGGAATACGGCAAACGCTTCATGGATCTGATCCGGGAAATCGGTCACGGCGATAAGCTGTGACCCCTGTCGCGCGGGAGTTTCTTAAAAGGCAGCCTCCGGGTTGCCTTTTTTTCGGATCAATAGCCCATTTTATTACGCAATGTATTGCGGTGGATGCCGAGGAACTCCGCCGCCGTGGACCTGTTCCCGTGGCACTGGTCAAGCGCCCGTTTGATCAGGGCTTTCTCCACCGGCTCAATCGCTTGAGTCATGGCCTGTCCGGGGATGAAATCCAGGTGATCAATGTATTCTTTCAGGTGAAACGCCCAATCACTGTCACCGCTCCGCGCGGGGGAGCTGAAGGTTTCCAGAGGCAGATGGGAGGGTAGCACGACCCCGCCCCGCGCCAGGATCAAGGCGTGCTGAATAACATTTTTGAGTTCCCGGACATTGCCCGGCCAATCATACGCCGTTAAGATGTCGAGCGCGGCCGGACTTAGCACCGGCGGCGGCGCCTGACCACCGGCGGCGAGAAAGATCCCGGCGAGAAGCGGAATGTCTTCCCGGCGCTCCCGCAAAGGGGGCAATTGAACGCGCGTCACCGCCAAGCGGAAAAACAAGTCCTCCCGGAATGTTCCCTTTTTAACCGCTTGTGACAAATCCCGGTTGGTCGCCGCCACCACCCGTGTGTCAACGAAAATTGACTCAACAGAGCCCAGTTTTTCCACCTGCCGCGTGTCGAGAAAACGCAGCAATTTAACTTGCGCCGGGAGCGGCAGTTCGCCGATTTCATCGAGAAAAAGCGTGCCGCCATGAGCCGCTTCAAACCGGCCTTTCCGATCCCTGTCAGCGCCCGTGAACGCCCCTTTGACAAAGCCGAACAGCTCGCTTTCCACCAATTGATCAGGCAAGGCGCCGCAATTGACCGCGACAAGTGGCTTTTCTTTCCGCTTCCCGCATGCGTGCAGCGCCCGGGCCACCATTTCTTTGCCCGTGCCGGTTTCACCCGTGATCAAGACAGTCTCAGCGGATTGCGCGAACATGCCGACGCGCCGGAACACTTCCTGCATCAGCGGACTTTTGCCGACGAAATCCCCCCCGCCACCGGGTTCAGCCGCGGGGACGCTTTCCCGCGGCAAACACGCTTCAGCCACCGCCAGAGCCCGATCCAAATCAACGGGTTTCACCAAATATTCAACGATACCGCTGTCCATGGCCCGCACCGCGGTTTCCAGTGACCCGTAAGCGGTCATAATGACAATGGGAAGATCAGGCGCCAGTTGGCGGATACGGGGAATAAGATCCAAGCCATCGGCGTCCGGCAATCTGACATCAAGGAACAGGCAATCAAATGAATCCGCCGCTAAAGCCTTAAGCGCTTTCCGACCGGAGGTGGCGGCCGTCACCGCCCAGCCGGCCTCTTCGAAAAATCGACCGAAGGCGTATTGAAGACTCGCTTCATCGTCGACAATTAAAATGTCATGCCGGGACGCGCTCATGCGTGTTTCAATCCTTTTTCATGGGAAAATTGACCGTGAAAATCGTTCGATCATCCGCCCGTCGGACAGTAATTGCCCCTCCCCGGCGCTCGACAATCCGGCGGCAGACATAAAGTCCCAGGCCCGCTCCCCGCTTTTTACTGGTGACAAACGGATTAAAAATGTCTTCCGTTTCCAGTAAGCCCTTTCCGTCTCCCGAATCCGACACGGTCAACCGGTGGTCACCGCCCGCGCCCGCTGTCCAGTTTAAGTCAATCACGCCCCCCTCCGGCATGGCGTCGATGGCGTTGGCCAGCAGATTGTAAAGAATTTGCTCCAGTTCAACGGCTGAACACGGGAAATCCACATCCGGGTCCAAGGCTGTCCAGTGAATGTCGATATCGGCTCCGTGAAACCGGGGGCGCATAAATTCAAGCACCCGGACAATGGTCGCCGACAGGCGGCAACTGACGGGGGGCGCTTCGCAATCAACCGGCTTGTCGGCGTCGAGAATGCCTAGAAGTTCATTCAAAATAAACTCCATGCGATGCGTTTCCGCGATGATCATCTCCACACCCCGGTCCACAGATCCGGTCTCTTTTTTCATCTTGTTTTCAATCAATTGGGCGTTCATGCGGATTCCACCCAGGGGATTCCTCAATTCATGCGCCACAGCCATGGAAAAACGGCCGACCGCCGCCAGATTTTCTTCCCGGGTGGACTGTTTTTGCAGGGTGGCCATTTTGATCAAAAAGCTGTCCACGTCCGCCGCCAGGCGGCGTAATTCCGGCGGGTCGGCATGGTGGACAACCGCGGAGGCGCCGCCCCCGGCACCGGAATCAAAGGTGATTTTGCCGCCGTCCCGCACGTAATCCGCCATGTCGTTCACCCAGCCTGACATCCGGCCAATCGGACCGTAAATGCCGCGGGCGACACCATAAGCGATCAATGAAGCCAGGATCATAACGCCGGCCGCCACCCAGGGCAAACCGCGGCGGACTTCACGCTGGGCGATCCGCAGTTGGTTTTCGCTGAGGAGGACCGCCAAGCGGTGGCGGGCGGTTTCCCGCTCATCCGCGGGCCAAAGCCGGGTGCTGCCCATAAAGAACGTCTCACCATTCATGACGAGTTTTTTCTGGTCATGAAAAACAAAGGACTGGAAAAAGGCCCGTTCGTCTTCCGACAGACTGGATGCGATGATCACATTGTTCTGTTCCTGCCAAATCACCACCTTTCCTCCCAAAATAACCGCCAGATCCCGGGCCAGACGGTTTGAATAAGGCAGGTTTAAGCGTTCCACTAAACGGGCGGCGTTGGCCGAGGATTCCTTCAGCAGACGCTCCTCAACCGCCCGGTCAGACATCCGCGCCACCGCCCAGCCGAGCAACAGCACCACCCCCGCCACCAAGCCGTTGGCGGTCAGAAACAGACGGGTTTTTATGGTCGGAGAGACTATCATGATGAAAAAATATGCGTCATGCACAATAAATATCAAGCCGGGACGTGACTTATTCATAAAAAAGTTCCCGACCCGGGGGAATTCCAGCACACGTAGCGGCATTGGCATGGTGATTGCTATACCTTTTCAGCACAGCGGCGAACAGGGGTCTCACGTCCCTCCACGCGGGCTTTAAATTTCGGTTTTCACCACTATATTCCGTTTACCAGTCGTTAAAAAAAAGGAGTGTCAGATCATGAAAAAACATCTTTTATCCATCGCCGCCTGCCTGTCAGTCAGCCTCATTTTTTCCGCCTGTTCAAAAGAAAAAAGCGCGCCCCCGGCCGCCCCGGAGAAACCGGCTCCCGTGGCGGCGGACATCAGGGCCAAGGGTGAGCGGTCCCTTGAGAAAGGAGTGGCTTTTTTGTTAAGCAAACAGCTCCCCGACGGCAGTTGGCTGCGGGATCCGGCGGTCACCGCCCTGGTCTGCACCGCGCTGCATGAAAGCGGCACTGAAGAACAGGCCGAACGCGTCGCCGACGCGGTTGAAAAAGGGCGGCTGATCATTCTTGACAAAGTTCAAAACGACGGCTCGTTCATGGGCAGCGAGCCCAACTATATCAATTACACCACCGCCACGTGTTTATACGCTCTGGCCGTCATTAATCATCCCAACGATACGGAAATCATGCGGAAAGCCCGGCATTTTTTGATTGATTTACAGTTGGATGAGGACAATGCGAAAAACCCGACAGCGAAATCCGATCCGTTTCACGGCGGCATTGGCTACGGCTCCGGCGGCCCCACCCGTCCCGACCTGTCAAACACGCAACTCGCCTTGGAAGCCTTGTATGTGACCGAACACCTGGACACCGAGGTCGGCGGCGGAACACCCGAAGACGCCGCGAAAGCCAAATTGGCTTGGGAAAACGCCATTGGCTTCCTCAAAAACGTGCAGAACATACCGGACGGGACAGACGAGACATGGGTCGTGCCCGCGGAAACGGATTTGACCAATGACGGCGGATTCATCTACCGCCCCGATCAAAGTAAAGCCAGCGACAAACATGAAGAAGAGTCGTTACGGTCCTACGGCAGCATGACCTACGCGGGACTTAAAAGCATGATCTACGCCAAGCTGGACAAAGATGATTACCGGGTCAAAGCCGCCACGGAGTGGGCCCGGCGCAACTACACGCTGGATGAAAATCCCGGCATGGGCCCCGAAGGCCATTATTATTACCTGATGACCTTCGCCAAAGCGCATGCCGCGCTTGGAAAAGACACCATTCAAACCATCGATAACGACATCCGTGACTGGCGGGAAGATGTCATCAACAAACTGGCCGGGACGCAAAAAGAAGACGGCCACTGGGTGAACGACATCAATGGCCGCTGGATGGAAGGCATGTCGGAATTGGTCACCGCCTACTCCCTCATCGCGCTTGAACTGGCCATGAAGGAATAGGGAAGAGACAGCGTGACGGCGTGACGGCGTGACAGCGTGACGGCGTGACAGCGTGAACATCACGATTCACGCATCTCAAATCCGAAATCCAAAATCCAAAATCCGAAATTCCCTTGACTCCTTTCGTATCCATTGACCAAAATTCACATCCGCTTTGGGACACCTTGCCCAAACTGAACGCCCTGGAAGCCAAGGGAATAACCGGCACCCACCTGCTGGAGGATATTGACGTGGCGTTCACCCGCCAGGGCGCTGCCCCCGGCGACGGCGGCGATTTGGAGATCGCCGCCGAACGCTATTACCGGGGCGGGACATCGGATTGGGGGGCCACCCTGTTCTATACGCGCATTCTCGGACGCAACCCGCTGGATGTCCGCGACCTGGAACCCTACACCGGCATGTCAACCAAAGCTCTGGCCCGCCTGCTTGATGTGACTGTTGACGCGCTGTATGACCGTTATTCAGTCTCCGACAACTGGCAAATGATTGGCGGCAGTTATATCGATGAGACCCGGCAAGCGCACCGGGTGATCGGAGATTTGACCATCAGTGAGACCGCGGAGCACATCTTCTCCCTCGTGGAGTTGGCCCGCGATGATTTATGGTCCACCTTTCCGGAGTCCGCCGCCCGGGAGCGAATCAAAGCGTTCTTTGACCAGGAAACCGGGCGTTTGACCCGGATCATCGGGGCGCGGCCCCCCGACGCGCCTCTGGTGGACCTTTACCGCGACTGGATCTCCGCCCACACGTCCACCGTGCGCTATGGCGTGACATCCGAGCGTTTCGCCATCGACCGCCCGGAAACCAGGCGCGACCCCTTGCTGCGTTTCTTCCTCAATGATTATGAAACCGCTTGCGGCCTGTATAATGAGGCTGTCACCGAAACCGGCAGCGCGTTGAACAAACTGTCGGTCACAGTCGGCGAACTGCCATTTTTCGCGGTCTGGCGAAAGAACGGCGCGTTTTTCCGCACGCCGATGGTCATTGACAACCGGAGCGTCATCGCCGGCGCCCATGCGTGGACTTTGAAAGAGACGGCCAGGGGATTTGAGTTGCCCGTGGATGAGATGATCAAGGCGGGCGTAAGCGGTGTCGCTGGCAAGGCGTTGTTGCTGGTTCTGCAAGCGCGATCAGGCCCCGGGGGAGACGCCCTGGCGCTTCCCTACCGCGGTTCCAGTTACATGCCCACCGCCCGCCTGCTTGAAAAAAAATTGGCCCGCGCCAACATTCTGTCAGTACCGGTCAAGCCCGTCTACAGGATCAAACTTAACTTTCCACAAAGTTTACGACACGCTCAAACCATCCTTCAACTGCCCCCTCATCTGGCCCGGTCTTTCGGAGTGACTGAGATTCGGGCGGCGGATTTCGCCGAACAGATGGAGACGGTGTCAACCCAAAATCAGGCCGCTTTGACCGCATGTGAACAGGCGGAAGGACGGCAAGCCCTCATGCGGCGTCTCACCCCGGAGCTGGAGGAAGAAGCGGCCGCCCTGGACAGCCGCCGGAAAGAGGTCGCCCGGAATCCTGAGACCCGCCATCTAGCCGCGGATCTATGGGATGACGTGAAACGTCTCCGCAAGCGTCAGTGGGAAACGTTTATGGATGCCGTGGTGACGTATGTTCACACCGCGGATCTGGACTATTTTAACAGCCGGGGAGCGGTGTATCCCTGGAGTCTGGCCATCGGAGGACCGGCCCATTATGACCACGTTATTTCCGCTGCCGAGATTTATGAAGAGTAAAAAAGACCTGATCCGACGACATTACGAACCGCTTGTGCGCCCCGGCGCCAGTCATCATGAGATGCTTGACTGGGGAAGCCGGGAGGCGCAACTCGCCCGTTTCCGCGTGCTGGCGGAGCGCCTGAAAGCTGAAGGGTTGTTCACGACAAACCGCCCCCCTTCCTTGTTGGATGTGGGGTGCGGGATCACGGATTTGAAAACGTTTCTTGACACCGAGGGCCTGTCTGTGGATTATACCGGCGTGGATATCACCCCGGCCATTCTGGACCAGGCGCGGACAAAACATCCGGACCGTAAAATTATTCAAGCTGATGTGTTCAAAGATCCGCCTTTTCCGGCCGCCGCTTTTGACGTGGTGTTCTGCTCTGGAACGCTGAATCTCAAACTGGGCAACAACGCCGTTTTCGCCGCCGAGGCGTTAGCGGCCATGCGGAAACTGGCCGGGAAGCTGCTGGTGGTTAATTTCCTGCACCAGCGGACACGGAAAAAATTTTCTCAGTGCCACTACTACTCGCCTGACACCATCCGTGAGACCGCCCGGCGGGTGGCCGCGCCGTTTCTAGATCTGGCCGTGATTGATGATTACCTTGAAAACGATTTCACCCTCGCCATCCGAATCAATGGGGACGCTTAATCCGTTTATCCCTTGAGTCTTCCGTGAATGACCAGCGGGCGGCGGAACTATCGTGTCGCCAGTCGGCAAAACTCCCGGGGAGACTGCCCGGTGGCTTTTTTGAACCATTTGGAGAAGTGGGAGAGATACTGGAATCCCAGGGCATGGGCAATCGATTTGATGCTGGAATGGCTCATCCGGAGACGATGACAGGCCTCTTCCTGCCGCCGGTGCTCATAATACTGTTTAGGCGTTGCCTGAAGGTATTCGTTAAACAGGTGGCTCAGGTGGCTGAGACTCAAGCCGACCTGACCGGCTAGACCTTCCAGATCCAGCGGTTCCGAAAGCCGGTGGCTATCGATAAGGTGAAGGGCCTCAATGACCCGGTCGTCGATATCATAGCGGCCGGTCGGAAAAATGTCACGCGCCACCAGCGTGTCGACCAGGATCAGTAACCAGTCATTGAGGATGCGCTCGAGCTGTAGAAACTGCCGGTAGTTGATCGGCATCTGCCGGACATCCCATTTGACCGGCGAGACTGTTTTTAAAATACGGGCCATCTGCTTTGCCTTGCGCTCGAGAGCGGGTTCTTCACAGGCATCAAAAACCAGTGGCAGCCCTTTTTCCAGCCACTGGGTGCCATCGGGCCAAACCGCCTCGAAAGCAACCGACAATAGATGGCTGTCGCTTCTGAAAGACTGCAGGCGCTGTCCGGGTCTGACAATCAACCACTGGCCGGGCTCCGCCCGCCAGACGTTTTCACCATACTGCACCTGAGCCCACCCCGAACGCACCAGCCAGGCCCCGCTGTTGGAGAGCCCACTGCTACGATAGACCGGGCCAACCTTCTCCTGGTGAATGGAATGATCGTAACACCACAGCAGATGCGTGCGCAAGTGAAGCCAGTCGCGGTAGAGCTGATTGTTTTTGCCCATGTGTTCTGTACCTTTTTTGTCTAAAATCTAAAAATAATGAGAAAGTATAACTTTTAAAAAAGTATTGTCAAGTTTTCATGGTTGTCTGGACGATCAGTGGCAACTAGAATAATAAGGTGTTTTTGATCAACCGCGTTGGATGTATGCAGGCGGTTTCGCCTAACCCAAATGGAGACAACACAATGAACAGACATCTTCTCAGCTCAGCCCTTGTTTTCGCCTTCGCATTTTTGCCTATGGTCCTGAAGCCGGTCAATGCGACTGCGGCCACCATCGTCACCGAAAATTTCGGCGGTGGTACCGGCAATCTTAACGGAACCACTGCCGACACGTTTGACGCTGCAATTACTACTGTCGGCGGATCGGCTACCTGGGTCGCAGACACTACTGCTGGTGCAACTTCTCTTTTCCAAGCTGACGGCGTCATCAACTATGTCACAGGGTTCGGTGCGGCGACCGCGTTTCTTAATATGGGCAGTTACATAAACGATGCTAAAGGGACATCGAACGGCTTGTTCACCCTTTCAGCCACAATAAACTCGACCAGGGCTTCTAATGTTTGGGTCTCTCTCGGGTTTTTCGACTCGCCCACAACGCTTTCGTCTTTTACCTCCACCGGACTAGGGACCATTATCCAGCGGAGCCCTGGATATCTAAATGGTGGAACCGGAAGTACGGGATTGCAGGAATTGGACATGTGGGGGGGGGCTGGCACGGGTACGGGAGGCGTTGACGGACCAGAGCTTGCATCAGGCCCTCAGCTTGTGACCATTGTGCTCGATCTGAGAACCCATAACAATACAGACGATTTTGGAACCGTCACCTGGTATGACGGGACCACTGCTGGTACGAACCTTGGAAGTTATGACTATCTGGCTGACAATTCATTTGACGCCATCGGGATATCTCAAGCAGGCAGCGACGGCACGGTCGCCGGACTCACACTTGAGCAATTCCAAGTCCCCGAGCCCTCCACCGCCATTTTGGCCGGGCTGGGTCTGGCCGGACTGAGCCTCCGTCGGCGGCGGCGGTGAGGATATGGCTGAGTGGGTAGATAGTTGATGGGTAGATGGTTGAATGGGTAGATAGTTAACGAAGAGCCGACACCGCCGCAGGCAGAGGCCGACCCACTGGATCGGCAGTGATCCCGCTAAGCGGGAGAACGGCAAAAGTCGGCACACCAACTTTTCGAAGAGCCGACTGGCCTCCAAAGGCGGATCCGCCTCAGGCGGAAAGTCGGTACACCAACGGGGAAGGGTACGATACTTGCATATGGCTGGCGGGTTATGTTGGTGTACCGGCTTCAGCCGGAAAGGGACCCCGTTTTTTGCCTGAAATACATTCTGGAGGTATTCCAACAATCCTATGAGTACTCATCCCCCGTTATTTACTCGCATGATGGCGACGCCCGACGACGGTCGAAAGCAAGTTAGAAACCTGTCTACCCTTATCGAGCGTCTCGTGGCCTGCCCGCCTCATTGTGGAGCTTCTTCCAGGAAGCGGAACTTTGGGCGAGAGCAGTTCACTTTAATAGAACTGCTCGTGGCTTGCAGGCCGAAGCTAAGAAGCGGCTCCAGCCGCAGAGAGCGAAGGCCAACTCTGTGGAGCTTCACGCTCATCGAGCTTCTCGCATGCCAGCCGGAGCTCAACGAGCGAAGGCAAGTTCGGTCAAGATTCACCTTGATCGAACTGTTGGTTGTCATCGCCATCATCGGCATTCTAGCCAGCCTGCTGCTGCCGGCCCTGGGTCGGGCGAGAGACAAGGCATTGGACATCAAGTGTCTCGCCAATCAGCGCAGTTGCGCGCTGGCCATACTTACCTATGCCGAAGACAACAATGGCTGGATGCCCTACTCCGATTCAATCGGGCTATTTCCCGACACCTATTACAGCATCAGTCCCAAGCGCGATCTTATCCCGCTCCTGGCCCCGTATATACAGAGTTTTGCCGTCTGGCAATGCACGCGGATTGGAGAGGCGGCGCTCATCAATGATCCCGCCAACGACGCCTCAATCCAACGGCGGGGCACCTATAGCTACTGGGGATATCTCAGTGGAATCGGTGGCACCGTGCTTCCCGGACGTCTCGAACAGCAGTCGTCGATGAACGCCGTTGTTTCCGATGTGGCCTATACTTGGTCCGGCAACTGGCGGACGACGCACGATGCCGGACCGGGTTCACTGCGGACTCCGTACAGTGACATGCCCTCTTTCCAGCTCTATTTTAATGGATTCCCAGCCGGTGTCAATCAAGTCTATGCCGACGGGCACGGTGCCTGGTCCGACGGTGATGAATTGAAGTATCTTTATAGCAACGGCAGCATGCCATGCTACGGTGCGGGAGATACCGTCTTAAGCGGGCCGTAAAAGGACAGCGTGCCACTTTTTGCCGCCCGTGGCGTCTCTCTTGAAAAACAATAACCTAGACAAGGAACAGATGAATGACATTTTGGCTAGGAAATCCAAGCATTCGACGACAGTACAATGGCACGGCTTATAAGAACGCAATAAATTGGGCCCGACGGACCCTCTGCCGGCTTGGCGCGATCTCTGTGAGTCTTCTTTTAACGGGAGTTTTTCCAGCCATGGGACAGACGCTTACAAACGACCATTGGTCCATTGAACGGCTTGATGTCGACACCGTGCGGCTCACCGGTCCGGACGGCGCATCGGCCGAGTTCGACATCGTGTTCCGCGTGTTCCTTGCAACCCGTGATCCCAAACCCGCCAAAACCGAAGTTGCCGGCACCAACTACAAAGGCGCGACCTCCTGGATTTCCTCGGTGCCCGATGCAAACAGTGGCATCGGCAACGGCGACAACCAGGATCAGGGCGACGGCTTTGATCCCACCGTCGTGACCAGCCCCGGCAAACGAACCGCAAATCTGTTTGCGGCCGCCGTCTCGCAGGAGATTCGTCCAATTGCGGACAACGTCGAAACCGATGGAATTGTCTATCAGTTTGGAAAAGATTCAGCGTTCGTATTTTCGGCGAAACTGGGATTTGATGCAGAGACGAAGATTCCCCTTCTGACCACGACCCTGACGGCTGCTACGGACGCCTGCTACTCCGTAGCCTACACGGGCGCCCCCGCCACCCCCTTCGCCGATACCGAGCAGATTTGGCAGCCGCTGATCTGGCAGGAACGGCGGTTTCCGGCGACCAGCTACCTCACAGCAGCCTATCATTGTCCGGTTCCTTCAGCTCTCGTGACCCGGGGGGAGCAAACGGTGGGGGTCGTGGCTCACCCCGCAGAATTTCCCTTCATGCCGTTGCCGGTTTTCGAGAATTCCCGTTTCGGAGTCGCCGTGAGAAACCAAGATGGTGACGCCCAACCGATTCTGGCCGCGCCCATTCTCGGGGGCGCCGGATCGAAGCTGAAGGCGGGGGCTTCGACCCGTTTTCGCTTCTGTCCGTTTGTGGTCAAGGGGGACACGACTGTCGCCTTTGAAAAAATAGCGCGGGATATCTACGACTTCCGCGATGTGCGCCACAATCAGATCGGCTCTCTGAATGAAGCGTTTGAAAATATGGTGGCCTACGGGATGTCCGCCTACAGCCATTTTCAAGAGAGTGAAAAGGGGTGCAGCTACGCCACCGACGCGCCGGGGACGATCAAGAACGTCTCGTCGCTCAGCCCGCTTGACATTGCCCTGACCACCGACAGCCGGGAAATCTGGCAGCGGCGTGCTTATCCGTATATCGAATACATGCTCTCCCGGGAAAAATTTCTCTTCACCACCGATGAATCCCAGAAGATTCAGAGCCCGTCCTACACCTTAAGGGGGCCTGCGGCACCTGTTTCAGAGCTGGTTTCGCTCTACCGGGTCAGCAACCAGGCGGCGGGCGGGTTGCTGGCGCTTGCCAAGTCGGAATTCGCCAGCAGCCGGGTGCGCAATCTGGAGGTCTCCCAAAAAGGGGACGCCTGGCAGAATGCCCTGCATCTCTACCGGGCCACTGGCGAAGACGCCTATCTGGCAAGCGCCATCACGGGCGCGGACGACTACATTGCCCGCCGGATCGAAGACCTGCCCGAAGGATTCGACGATCCGGACGCGGCGTTTAATTTCTGGATTGGTTATGCCCCCCGGTTCGTTGATCTCATGTGGATATATGAGGTCACCAGGGAAGAACGATTCCTCGATGCGGCATGGAAGGCCGCGCGTTTCTACGCCATGCACTGCTGGATGGCTCCGCGGATCCCCGACACCGATGTCACTGTCAACAAAGGTGGGAAAGCACCTGTTTACTGGTATCTGGCCAAACGGACAAAAGGACCGATAAAGATTCCCGAGGAGACTGTTCCGGCCTGGCGGGTTTCAGCCCAGGGGCTGACCTGTGAGTCCTCCGCCACCAGCACCGGACACCGGGCCATCTTCATGGCCAACTTCGCACCCTACTTCCTGCGCTTGGCCTGGCTGAAAAACGATGATTTCCTGCGCGATATCGCGCGCGGCGCGATGGTCGGGCGCTGGATGAACTTCCCCGGATACCACATGAACACGGAACGGACAACCGTCTATGAAAAACCGGACTATCCGCTGCGCCCATTCGAGGAACTGAGCTACAATTCATTTCATTTCAATCACATCTGGCCACTGATGTCGATTGTTCTGGATTACCTGGTGACCGATGCTGTCACCCGTTCGGACGGCGCCATCGCTTTCGAGCGTGAGTTTATCGAGGGGTACGCCTATCTACAGAGCAGTTTCTACGGCATGCGGCCAGGGCACTTCTATGGGGAAAAACCCGTCTATCTGTGGATGCCGCGCGGTTTGGTTGACGTATCGACATCCGAGGTGAATTATATTGTAGCCCGTGGATCAAAAAGTCTTTGTCTGGCATTTTGCAGCCAGGGATTTGAGTCCGGAGCGGCCACCGTGACGCTGAACACAAAGCTTGTGCCGGCATTGGCTGACTCCACAAAAACAGCCCGTGTCTGGGTGAATAATAAACCTGCGACGCCGGTTGAGGTCGTCAACGGACGTTTTTCAATCCAGGTGCCTGCCAAAGGCATCGTAGCACTGGTCATCGACGGCGTTGATGTGCATCCATCCTTCCAGGAGGGGTTTGCTGATCTTGGAGAGAATGATGTGTGGCGCGACGCCTATGTCGAATTTGCGGATCCCGCGGCCCGGGCTCTGGTGCTGAATTTCGGTTCCGCCTACCGCTCTCTCTATGTCTATCTCAAAGACAGCAAGCGTGATTATGCATCTGTTCGTCTTTACTGCACCATCGGAGATCGTGAACTAAAACAGGTTGACAACGACTTCCCCTGGGAGTTTACTGTGCCATTGACAGCGGACGATAAACAGATTAACTTTGTGGTCGAGGGCACGCGTCCTGACGGAACGGTCGTCAGGCTCGCGGCGGACACTCTACCCGGCGGGGCGAAATAAGGGACATGACTAAATTCCGGTGCATCTATATGAGCATTCTCATTGCCACAAACCTTTCTGTGCGAGCGGAAGAGGCGACGACGATTCTGGCCCTTGGCGACTCAATCACGCAAGGCGGGGCAAATTTCGTCTGCTACCGGGACGTTCTGGTTCCCGCCTTGCGCGAAAAAAACCTGGCGGTTGAATTCATCGGCCCTCACAAAGACGCCACCTCCGCCCATGCCGGATATGGCGGCAAGAATACCGCCTACCTGTTGAGCGTTGCACAGGAGATCTACAGCGAATATCCTGCCGACATTGTCATGATTCATTCCGGGCACAACAGTTTCAGCGAGGACAAGCCCGTCCCAGGGATTGTCCGCGATACGGAAGCGATCATCGGCACCATCCGGACGATCAATCCCGAGGCAAAGATTCTGCTGGCCCAGGTGATTCCTGCCGGGAAACTGCCGAAATATTCATATATCCCCGAATTGAATCAGGCATTGGCATCGCTGGCCAACCGTATGGCAAAAAACGGGGTGGACATCACGCTCGTTGACCAGGCTGACGGCTTTGACTGGCGGACGGATACGGTCGACGACACCGTGCATCCAAACGCCGCCGGCGCAAAAAAGATGGCGCAGAAATGGCTGGCGGCACTGTTGCCGACGTTAGGCCATACGAAAGTGGCCGCTTGCGAGACGTTAAATCTTTGGGATGGCCCCGCCCCCGGTGCGGAAGCTGCCTCTGACCCCGAGAAACATCTTCCCGAAGGACGGGTCTCTCATGTGAGCATTCCCTCCCTGGATGTCTACCGGCCGGAAAAACCCAACGGCGCGGTGCTGCTTGTCTGCTCCGGGGGAGGATATAAAAAGCTGGCTTCGGGTCCCCTGGGACTGAGCGTTGCCGATGAATTTTTGCAGGACGGCTACACCGTGTGTTCACTCAAGTATCGCTTGTCTCCCCCATCCGCGGATGTTGTCAGGGACGCATGCATGGATGGCGCCCGGGCGCTGAAGTTGATCAGAAGTCACGCGAAAGACTGGCGGATAGATCCGGAACGAGTCGGAATGATCGGTTTTTCGGCCGGAGCCAACCTGATATTGAATCTGGCATGCAAAAATGACACAGGTAACCCGAAGGCGGAAGATCCCATTGAAAGGCTCAGTGCCCGGCCGGATTTTATGGTTCTTGCTTCGCTTTGGCTTAACAATCAGAAAAAGCTTTCAGACTGGGCTATTAACTCTCAAATTTCCCCCTGCCTGATGGTCCATGCCCGAGATGATAAAGTGGCCCCCATTGAAGGAACGGAAGCCATGGCTCAAGCGCTGCGAGCCAAACGCGTTCCGGTGCAACTGGAGATCTATGAGCAAGGCGGCCACATGGCATTTAATTTCCCATCACCGCCCGCCGCCGACTGGCCCCGGAAGTTAAAGGCCTGGCTTGATCAACAGACATTTAAGTAACGGAGAAAAAATGGTGTTTCACGCTTTTCTATAAAAGTCTTCTATTTCTCTAGAGAAACATGAAGAAATGCCAGAATCTTTGACAGAAATATTAGGGACAGAAAAATGGAAAACATGGGAAAAAACTTATAAACTTCCGAGAAGAACCAAAAAGATGACCAGAACCACCGTCCGTATGTTTTTGTTCGCAATCACTCACTCAGTCTCTGTCTTGTGTGCAAGCACAGCAGTCCCTCATCCAGCTATTCCCGGGACGCCTGCAAGTAACACCTATCAGGTCAGCGTCGATGGCATTCCGGTGCCGGTAAATGATGAGAGCTATTTCGATTTTCATACCGCATTCTTTTCCATGGATAAGCCGGTGCGAGTCGACGTATCTTTCGCGGACGGCGCCTCATTCAAATCAATTCATCCCTTACGCCATGAACTTGCCCCGAAGGTGGCGGGTAACACAATTTCATTCACACTAAAAAAACCCTTGAAACTGGTGATCAAAGCGAAAGGCGCGTTGCCGTTGGCGCTGTGCGCCACGCCTCTTGAAAAAGATGTGCCTGAGCCAACGGATCCGAAGATCATATATTTCGCTCCCGGCATCCACGAGCCAGGCGTGATCAAACCGGTCTCCGGCCAGACCGTCTACCTGGCCCCGGGGGCGCTGGTCAAAGGAAGGATTGTCGTTCGCGAAGCAACGGGAGTGCATGTGCGCGGCCGGGGAACGCTGGACACACGGGGTTATTCCGTACGGGCGGACAAGACGCTCGGGGTGTTGTTTGACCGTTGCAGGGATGTCCATCTGGAAGGGATTACGATTCGCGGCGGATCATGGTGGCAGACGCTGTTCCTGGTCAGCAGTGATGCCTCTGCAACGCATCTGAGCCTGTTCGGCAAAACGGTCAATACAGACGGTATCGACATCGATGGCGTCCAGCGCTTCGTCGCACGCGACTGCTTCATCCGCTGCGAGGACGACGGGTTCGGATGGCATGCGGTCGATGCCGAAGCAAACGGGCAACCAGTAACCGAGGATTGCCTGGCCGAAGACTGCGTGATTTGGAACACCCGCTACGGCAACGGGCTGCGCATCGGCGCCTCGATGGAGACCGAGCTGTTTCAGCGGATCACTTTCCGCAATATCGACGTCCTTGCCCATGCGGGCGCCGCCATTTACAGCGACCATTCCGACTGGGCGACCTGCCGCGATATCCGCTTCGAGAATTTTACTGACGAGACACCGGGACCAATCATCGGTATGTTCATTGCAAAAACCCAGTACAGCAACAAAACCGGTTATCGTGACGAACGCGGGCGTTATGACGGGTTGTCGTTCATCAATGTCCGTTCACCCGGCGGCAGGATCCAACTCCGCGGCTTTGATGCCGACCATCGTATCGAAAACGTGCTTTTCCGCAATTGTTTCCGAGGCGGAAAACCGATTGACTCGCTCGACGACATCAACATCAACTCATTTGTCGGTCCGGTCTCCTTCGCAACGCCTTAATTATTTAATCATGATCCAGAAGCTAACCATATTTGCGGTTTTATTAATTCTTATGGCGGAGGCATTCGCCGGAGAATCCATATTGATCAAAGATGACAACTATGCAGTCAAAATCGAGACTGAGGGTTTCAGGTTCCACTTCGCCGGCACTGACGGCAAGGATCTCGCTCCTGCCCACGCTGCCACGGGAATACTGATCGACGGCAAGCCTGCTGTCAGCGTGAAACAAGCCGAGGCAAAAAATGAATTCACGCTAACCACATCCTCGGGCATTGTAGCCACCGTGTCCATCACGCTGGTGGACGGTTTGGTCACCATCACGGTGACTCCGGCGATGGAAGCGCGACACACGGTCCGTCTACAGCTCGGAGGTATGCCGGTAGCCCATGGGTTAGGTGACGCCGGTGGTTGGAACGATACGTTTAATCTCGTCGGGAAAAAAGTGAAAGACTTCAAGATCAACAATAATGGCGGTAGCCGTCGATGGGCGAGTTCATTCGTTATCTTTCCGCAAAATCGCATAGCGGGGGTTGCCCTTGGCAGCGATGAGAAATCGGTCACTGTCGGTCGCGACGAATACAGCATGGAAGTCACCAAATCCGGGCCAATCGTTTTTCACTACTTTCTGGGTGACCTGCCGCATATATACAAACGCTATCTTGACGTGAGACTTCAATCCGGCTATCCGAACGTGAAACCAAAATTCAGGCTTTTTGAGTTGGGGTGGGAGTCATGGGCGGCACTGGGTTGGCGGGCCGACGCGCAGACCGTTCAAGATGCGATAGAAAAGCTCCAGGCCAGAGGCTTCCCTGTTCGTTGGGCGGTGACGGGATCGGGTTTCTGGGACAAGGGCGGAACGACGACCAGTTTTGGTCAATTCGGCGAGAAATTTGCGGATCCGACATCGTTTAAGAAATGGCTGCATGAGCGCAATGTTAAATGGATGATTGGATTGCGGACGAACTTTGTACCTTCTGGCGGACCGTCTATACCCGCATCGAAAGAACGCAACGGCAATCTTGAGGCGAATTCCTACACCGGAAACCCGCTCTCTGACGAGCTTGTCGAAAAGGGCTATCTGCTCAAGGATGCAGAGGGCAAGCCAAAGCTTTTCACGTCGGGGGTCTTTCCCCAAGTACCATGTTATTTGCTCGACGGTCGTAACGAAGCGGCCGCCAGATGGTATGCCGACCAATACAAAAAGTGGGGAGTGGACGGCATCAAGGAAGACACGATGATGACGTGTGATTTTGGCATCTTTAATGGGCCAATCAGTGCTATTGCCGATGACGGCGCATTGGTTATGGCGCGCTGTGGCAGCTTCAGCTCCGCGGGAACATTGTTGCGCGTAAATGACACCGGAGGCGCGCGTGATATGGGCGGGCGTATACCGGTCAACTACCTGCAATACGCCGCGTGCGGTGCCCCGAATCCCTATTCCGACACCATTGGATTTAAGGACAATAAGGAAACGGTTGAGAATCTTCGGCATGGCTGGCTTATGTCCTGCACCGCTGGCCTGGCAATCGGGCCGTTCAACTGGAAAAACCCTCGGATGGTGAAGGCCTTCAAGCGGATGATTATGTTCCACTACGAGATTGCACCGACCATGTACGACGCGGCAATGAAGTCCTACCAGACTGGCTATCCTTACACCATGACCCCGCTCGACATTGCGTATCCCGATGACAAAGCGGCAGCTGAAACGCCAAGCTTTGAATGGATGATCGGCGAATCGCTTCTGGCTGCTCCACTGGTCAAGAATGTTAACACAGGTACGCTCGACATCTACCTTCCCGAGGGCACCTGGTTCGACTATGACACCGGCAGGAAGTATCAAGGGCCAACCACACTGCAAGCCTTCTCCATGCCCATCGACAAGACCCCCTGTTTTGTTGGCGGCAAAGGGATCATTGTTGTGAGGAGCTCTGATGATGCTCCTCTGACGGCAAAGATATACCCAATGGCAAGAGACAGCACCGTGTTTACCTTCAACCACCCCGATGGAGAATCCCAAAGCGTGATTACCATAGGCAAATGGAAAGACAAAGCTGTCGTGAAAGATATTACGGATGGGCATGAGATCCCCGTTGTTTTGTGTGAAGATAGCGGTGCCGTCTCTTTCAAGATACAGCCCAATCATCATTATCAGCTTGGTATAGACCTTGATTGAAGAAGCATAACTAATTTGACTTTGTTCGGTCGCAGATTTAGTCCTTGTCGCGCACCTTGTCGCGCACCTTGTCGATTCGATTTTGGTGCGCGACAAGGTGCGCGACAAGGCGGCATGTTCCGGAGCTAACAAAGTAGAACTAAGGAAAGGCGCTAAACTATGACACTCATTTCATTCCTGTTCTTTACGGGCCTCGTGGCATTCCTGACATACATCATCACGCGCAAGGATGACCACGCATCGTCAAAAGGCTACTTCCTTGGGGGGCGCAGCCTGACGTTCCCGCTGATCGCAGGCTCGCTGCTGCTGACCAACCTGTCCACCGAACAGATGGTGGGGTTGAACGGGGCAGCCTTTACCGATGGTTTATGCGTGATGGTATGGGAGGTTATCGCGGTTGTGGCGCTGGTCTGCATGGCGTTGTTCTTCCTGCCCCGCTTCCTCAAGAGCGGCGTGGCCACGGTGCCGCAGTATCTGGAGATCCGCTTTGATCACCAGACGCAGGTCATCACCAACCTGATTTTCCTCGTGGCCTACGTCGGCATCCTGCTGCCAATCATCTTGTACACGGGCGCTACTGGGATGATCGGGATTTTGGACATCAAGGCGATGCTTGGGATCGAATCCGACACGACCGCTCTCTGGCTGATCGTATGGCTCGTTGGCATCATAGGTTCCTGCTATGCCCTGTTTGGGGGGCTGCGCACGGTCGCCGTGTCGGACACACTCAACGGAATTGGCCTTCTCATCGGTGGACTCATGATCACCTGGTTCGGCCTGTCGGCCCTGGGCGGTGACGGGTTGCTCTCCGGCGTTACCAAGCTCTCGGAGCTTAAGGAGACTACCTTCAACTCGATTGGCGGCGATGATTCATCCGTTCCCTTCGGCACGGTGTTCACCGGTATCCTGCTCTTGAACTTCTTCTATTGGACAACCAACCAACAGATCATTCAGCGTACTTTCGGGGCCTCCAGTCTGGCGGAAGGGCAGAAAGGGGTGCTCCTCACCGGCGCGCTGAAACTACTCGGTCCGATGTACCTCGTGCTTCCGGGTATCATTGCTTTCGCCCTTTTTGCACATGAGGGCATCAAGGCCGACCACGCTTACGGAATGTTAGTGAACAGGGTCCTGCCATCGCCGTTGACGGGATTTTTTGCCGCGGCCATGATCGGCGCCATCCTTTCGAGCTTCAACTCGGCACTCAACAGTTCCTGCACGCTCTTCAGCCTCGGGTTGTACAAGAATGTGATCAATAAGGACGCCTCCGAGGAGCAGGTTGTCAGGTCTGGCAAGGTGTTCGGCTGGATCATCGCTATAGCGGCAATGTGCATCGCGCCGCTCCTCGCGAACACGGGTAGCATCTTTGGCTACCTGCAGAAGATGAACGGAATGTACTTCATCCCGATCTTTTCGGTCGTGCTGGTCGGCATGCTGTCGAAGCGCGTGCCGCCCAAAGCCGCCAAGATCGCGTTGATAGCCGGCTTTGTGACCATCGCCGCAGGCTACTTCGTGCCGCCATTCGACAGGATCGTGGCATCGATGCATGAGTTCCACTTCCTGGGGATCGTGTTCTCATACCTAGTCATCCTGATGTTGGTCATCGGCGAGTTGCGTCCGCTGGAGAAGGAGTTTGTACAGGAGGACGTGAAGGCCGTGGATATGGCGCCCTGGAAACAAGCGAAGCTATGTGGGGGCATTCTGATTGTCATTGTGATTCTAATCTACGTCGTCTTCGCCAACTTCAATATACTTTGACCAGCAATCATAAGGAGATGTAAAATTAAACCATCAATATTCGTGACTATCCTCTTTCTTGGCACGGTTGGGCATACTGAAGCAGAAAGCATCATAATGAAAAGTCCTTCGGAAACAGTTCGAGCAGAAATCCTGAGCAAAGGCGGCCAACTTGTCTATTCTGTCCAGTTCAATGACCAGACCATTATCAACGAGGCCGCGATGGGAATTGTGGTTGATGGGGTGGACTATTCGAAGTCCCAAATAGAACCGGATCATGTCAAGACGGAGACGGTTGATCAGACCTATCCCATTCCAGGTGTTAAATCGACCGCTCGAAACCATTACACCGGCACCACAGTTCCTCTCACGACAATAGGCGTGAATGGAAAGTGGGCGCTTGAGATGCGTGCCTATGATGATGGTTTCGCTTTTCGCTATGTCCTGCTGGGTAAAGGGCGACGCACCATCCAGAATGAAACAACATCCTTTAATCTCCCGGACAGGTCCAAAATATGGTATTTCGAACGCAACAATGCCTGGAAACTGAAATCCTATGCGGGGGAATGGATAAGCGCCCCTATATCCCGAATGCCCAGGATATCCAAAATGGGCCCGATACAGGGATTGCCGTTGGTCGTTGAACTTCCTAACGGCGGCTATGCCGTATTGACGGAAGCGGCCTGCTGGAACTACTCCGGCATGCGCTGCAAGGCCGTCGGCAACAACACCTTCGTCGCCGCTCTGGCAGATCCATCGTTTGAGCTCCACGATGGTATTGTCACCCCGTGGCGTGTCGTTTTATGTGCGGAGAACCTGAATGCCATGGTCAATTCGACCCTCGTGAGCAATCTTGCTCCCGAACCCGATTCAACGCTTTATTCCGATACAGGGTATATCAAACCGGGGCGCAGTGTATGGCGCTGGTGGAGCAGCGGTACCGGCAGCCCGGAACAGGAAAAAGACTATATCGACTATGCCGTAGCACTTGGCTACGAATACACGACGATTGATGACGGCTGGAAAGACTGGCCGGATGCATGGAACAAGCTCGCAGAGCTGTGTGAGTATGCACAGGAAAAGAAGATCGGCGCATTTGTATGGAAACACTCCAAAGAAATCAATGACCCCGCCGGAGACTGGGAAAAAATGCGGACGTTCTTTGATAAAGTCAAAGCCGCCGGCGCTGTCGGAATGAAAATTGATTTTATGAATTCCGAATCCAAAGCGACCATCGACTTTGAAATTGCCGCGCTAAAACTGGCGGCGCAGCGTAAATTGCTGATCAACTTCCACGGGTGCCACAAGTCTACGGGGGAGGCCCGAAGCTACCCGAATGAAATCACGCGCGAAGGCATTAGGGGGCTGGAACTCAACAAAATGAAAGAGGGCCCCATTTCCGCCTCCCATAATGCCGCCTTGCCATTTACCCGTTTCATTGTTGGACATGCGGACTATACGCCTTTTACCGTTACAACCGAGAAACTGGGGCCGACGACGATCAGCCATCAACTCGCCACCGTCGTTTGCTTTACCACCCCTCTTCAAACCATTGCCGAAAACCCGACAGTTTTGTTTGATCCGAAGTTCAGCGACCTGGTTTCTGTACTCAAACAGATCCCCTCCGTATGGGATGAGACGAGGGTGCTGCCCGGCAGTAAAATCGGCGACCTGGCGGTGATGGCTCGCCGCAAGGGAGACGTCTGGTTCATTGCGGCACTTAACGGCGCAGGCCGACGGTCTTACGCTTTGGACCTATCGTTTGTCGATGATCGTAAGTATACTGTTGCCATAATCCGGGATCACGCTGATTCGCCAGCTCAATTCAAAGCCGAAGAACAACCGGCAAACCGACTGACGACCATGAAGTTTGATATGAATGAAGGGGGCGGATTTGTTGCTCTCCTCCGTCCGGAGAATTAGAGAAGATTTGCCGAACAAGGCAAATGTACGGTATGGCGTGCCGCCACCCATGAGTTGCGACGTTAAAACCGGATTTTATTCCTGGCGCGCGTCCTCTGTGTCTTCTTTGAGATTTTAATGTTCTCGTCCTCGATGTCTTCTGTGTCCTCCGCGCGCCGCCCGCGACCGGGACGGGAGCGAAACCAAGACTCATTTTTTTCCAGATTCAGTTATTCATTCACGGTAGGTAATCATGCCTGCACCCGATACAAATCACTATAATTATGACCATCTATATTCAATGATCAAGGGGTAATTACAGTTCAATAAGGGGGTAACATCGGATCAACTCTCGCGTCTGATGCCAAACCATACCCTTGTTCCTGTGGAAGAGACATCAAAGATCCAGCATGTCCCTGGCTTCTTCTGTCAACATGGGCTCTCCCACGGTATTGGGCCAGATACGTCGTATCAGGTCGTAGGCAGCCATTTTGAGTCCCTCAAGGTCGACGCCTCCAATGTAAAGGACCTCGGGGACTTCGAGGGGTTGCCGGATACCAATGCTCCGTTGGGGATGGCCGTTTCGGTTATTTCCGAAAGGAAGGGGGACAATCTGGACGAATCCCTTTGCTCCCTGACCGAACAACGCTTCGGGTTGACGGTCAGAAGCCATGGACTCTTTCATGAGTTGCAGGAGGGGATTGAACGCCTCGGTTCCGATTATGGCAAAGGGCTGACGGGTCGCCTCCACACAATCCATACTACCGGTCACACGACAGTCTCCGCCAAAGAGGTGATCCAGAACACACTTGAGCCGGTACCCAGGCTCACACTCGTCACCCGTAAAAGGACCGGTGATCACGGGCAGGTTCTTTCCATAACGGACAAGAAAGGCTTCAATTTTCTCCAGTCCGTCCGGGTAGACCACTCCTTCAAAGGGGGCTATTTTTTCCAGCTCAACATCGTACTCTCTTGTGACCGTACCATACCCCCAAAGGGTCTCGTTTTTCATTTTCAGGCGCACAAAGACGTTGTTGCGTCCATTTTTCAAGCAAAGGGGATCGAGGTCCAGCTCAAGGGTGCGGGAGGCGTGCTTTTCCAGTTTCAACGGCACGTCTTTGCTGGCGTGATCTCCCACCACCACACATACCGACCCTTCGATCGAGACCATGTTACGATTCTCAATGGCAATGGTGGCCTTGCTCGGCGTGCAGTTCGACAGGCTGATCCGGACATGCTTGCGCGGATCCGTGTCGGGCATGGATCGCAAGGATTCCTCTTTAAAGGTTTCGGCGATTTCTTTCGGAGCCCCGTCCAAAGCCACCACCCCGGATTGGCCGATTCCAAATTCCCGCCAGCTCATCTTGTCGCGGAAACAGTGGTGTAGAACCACCTCGGGGCCATTTTCCACTCGCGAGACCTCCATCATCTTTTTCCAGCCTTCGGCCATGACCCGGGGGGGAGTAACATTTCCCCAGCGAAAGTATCCCTGGCCGCAGGCCTCTGTGACCCACCTGGGCTTGTCCAGGTCGCCAAATCCCATACCCCGGCACCAGTGGATCTTGTGATATCCTTCGGGATACTCCACCTCTCCACCCTCGGAGCAGAATCTGCGGAAGACATCCAACGACACGTCGTCCCAGCCGTGGTGATCGACGGGACAATAGAAGTGAATGGGGTGGAAGTCCAATTCTGCGACATCATCGGGGAATGTTTCCCTATAACGGTAGAGGTCCACGGACTTCACGTCCGAGGAGAACCGGGCGTCGGGGTCGATGCTCCGGGCCAGACGGATGAGTTCCACCATGTGTCTGAAATTGTCAGCATCGGAAGTTTCCTCATAGATCTCGTTGCCCATCTGGTAATAACGGATGCGACCCTTGTAACGGCTGACGTACAACCGGACGATGTCCTCGGTGAGTCCTTCGAAGAAGGAGCCGATGTCGAAAAGGATGGTGATGCCATAGGTCTCCTGAAACTCCACGGCAGCGTCCATCATTTCGATGTATTTTCCCGGTTTCAAGCCTGGGTACTCCACCTTGTCCGTTTGGCTGGGAGAGATGTGGAATCTGACGATGGACATGCCCAGGCTGGACATAATCCTGAAATCCTCCTCCATGCGCTCCTTCGTCCACCGGTCCATGATCCATAGTGGGGAAAAGTCTTCGATCATCCCCACTTGGGGAATGTAGTTCACACCGGTAAGGATTGATCTCTCCGGGGTGCTGTTACTCATGATGATCCTTTACTTGGTTTTTGTATTTCCACTGGTCAGTGGTATATGTACATTGAAGGTTCGATTTCCAGTCTTTGCTGCACAAAACAGCACGGCAGGAATGCCGTTCTCCAACCAAAGCTGTGGACGCTCCAGTCGCTGCAATCGCTCAACCCCTTGTGTCTGCCAGTTCACTCTCGCCGTGGTAACCAGTGGGTGCTTTGCCAGCTTCCACACCAAGCCCTTCTTGGACTCGAAGAGCGCAAGCGAGTGCTTCTTCCCGGTGAATGCCCCTCTCATATCTTTGACGATGGGCCAAAGCTTATCGTCTTGTGCCCAGATGAAGGGGTCTTCGGCAGGAAATTATTCATGTAAATGTTTCTTTCGACGCAGTACATACGCATTCGTTCCGTCGCTGCCGTCCAGTGCCGAGCCACTTGGGCAGTAGAGATACTCCGGCTCACCGTCTTTTCCCATCAGAATCTGCGGCCTCTCGAATTTTACCTCGTTGCCATAGTGGTGCTTGATGTTCTTCGGGAGCTTGTTGTTCAGGTAGAATCGACGAAGATGATGGAATCCATGAAGGGGTTTTGATTCGAACTTGGTACCATCCTTCGAGATCCACAGCAGTCCGCCACCCTTTTCCAGGATACCATGGTTGTCCGTCGTGATCAGGCAGACATGTTCTTTCCAGATGAAGGCGTAGCCGTCCTCAATCGCGCGGTCGTTTGCCGTGATCGGATCTTTCTGGATCACGTAGGGACCGTCGAGTTTGTTGGCAATGGCAACCCCCATCTTGACCTTGCCCTTTGACCGCGGGCCGCTCATTGCCTTGAAATAGAGCAGGAACCTTCCGTCAGGATGTGTCAACAGTGACGGGTTGTTCACGCCACAACCGCTGTCGTGGCACCAAATCGCCTTGTCTTCGGGCGGGCTCAGCAGAGGTTGTTTTTCGTCGGGTACCAGTTTCCAGGGGCCGTTCAGGCTGTCCGCAACCATCATCCCTATCCGCTGATTTGGGCCGTGCTTCGGGCCATCATCATTGCTGATAAACACCAATACGTATTTATCGCCTATCTTCCGGATGTTAGGATTGTGATATCCAACCGCATTCCAGCCCTTGCCGATACCTTTGCCTATTGTGGCGACATACTTGAACGGGCCCTCCGGCCTGTCTGACATGTAATGCGCGATCTCACTGTTTCTTTTCCATGCCTGAATGAACGGGATGTTTCCGGGCCAGCGCGCGCAGAAAAGGTGGATCTTGCCGTCGTCGTCCCGTATCGGCGAACTCCCCCAGATATCCCAGCCTGGTTCATTGATCGCTTCGCCGACCAGTTCCCACTGATCTGCCAGCGGTTCCGGTCGTTTCGTTTCTGTTTTTGAGGATGTCGGTGTGCCCCCCGCATCTTTGAGTGCGGGCTTGGACGGTATCTGCCCCACGTCTTGTTCGGCGTCTCCAACGTTTAACGGGATCGCAATGTTGCCGCTGATCTCCTTGTCGTAAATTGCCAGATAAACCCACTCGGCACGACCCTTCTCATCGGTCAGGACAAAGGGCCGTTCGACACGTTTGGGCTTCCAGATCGTGCCGTCTGAAAGCTCAATCTGTTTATGCATAAAGGTGAACGGTTTGGCCTCGCGCCATTTGTAGCTGTCCTCGGAAACAAGATGGGCCAAAACAGGCTTTCCCATGACATGTATCAGACTATGAAAAAGACCATCTGCCTGATTGTACCAGATGCATGCGTCCTCGGTTTGCGCGTTGTCGTAAATTGCCTGTTTCTGAAAAACAAACGGCCCGGTTGCCTTGTCGGCATGACCAACAAGCTGGATGCGAAACCAGTCCTTACGGCGATTGTCGTCGCCTTTGACGATCATCACAAACTGACCCTTGTGATAGGCCACTGCCGGGTTGACGGCAATGTTTTTGAAGCTGCCGTGTGGGACAACCACCGGTTTTGGCACCCGTACAAACGGACCGGCCGGGGTGTCAGCACTGGCCACTCCAATACACTGTCTGTTGCGAACAATCTCACGGTTATCCTTCAGCCAGTTGTCACTGGGAAACGGACTCTCGTTGGTGGCCTTAAAGTCGCCACGCAGTGCGTTAGAAACATAGTAGAGATGGATCTTGCCGTTTGCCACACAGACCGAGGGGTTATGAGCAGTTACAATATCCCAACCATCCAGATGTCGGCTTTCAATTACCGTGCCGGTTGTTTTGAAGGGCCCCTCCGGGCGATCCGCAACAGCATGGGCAATTTCGCAATGGGTCATCCAGCCCTTAAACCCTTTTGATTTCGGCCAGCGTGAATAAAAGCCATGAATTTTGCCGTCCTTCCACCTCATGGTGGTCATGCCCCAAACATAGTAATCCGGATCGACCAATACATGTGGAGACGGTAACCTCTTGAAGAAGTTCTTTTGGGTGACGACTGGAATCGATTTGGGAGATGTTAACACTGTTTTGTTCTGCTTGGGGCTTGCTGCTTCAGCATCAGCGGGGATTATCGTTAAACATATAGCGAAGACGTGAATTAAAGCTATCAGGTATGTCGTTTCCATTCTATGCCCTTATCAAACGACAGCTTGATGGATTGCATGTCATCAGGTATTGTGAACCTTGTCGCTACCGGTCATTTTGGTTGTCACGTGGTTTTGGGGAAATGGGGAGGGAATGGGTCCGTCCCCATTGTAATACGATTTGTTTGCCAAGACCGTTGCGATGTCGGGCGCGGTGCGAGTAACCTAAGTTCGCCATCGGGCTGTCCCCGGCCGTTGACACAACGGGGATAAGGGGGAATCTGTCCTGAAACCGGAAAAGGCGGCTTGGAGAAGCAGGAAAAGTGCTTTTGTAGAAGATACCGTCAAATTTAGATCGAAAAATTCGTGTCTATTAGTGCTCATTAGTGGTTCATGAATTAATCAGGCTAGCGCATTGGCTTTGTTCGAAGATTCTTCGTCAAATGCCGATGACAAGTCTCAGCCCCTCATCAATTCTTGCCATCGTGGCAAGGCTCAGTGTTTGAACCCTCTCCGTCAGGAAACCCCGGTCAAGAGTGACCAACTGGGAAACATTGACAACAGAAGGCTTAGGAAGGCCTGACTCCCGGGGAGCAATCCGCACGTTTCCAGGAGCCCCAGCGAGGCGAATGCTGGACGTGATGACGGCACAGACAACGGTGCTGATTGCGCTCCGGTTGAAAACATCTGCTTGCACAATAAGCATCGGGCACCGATGTCCCGGTTCAGAGCCCGAAGGCACGGAAAGATTTGCCCACCAAATATCTCCTCGTTGCATTACCACTGCTCCTCGGCAATTGAAAGTATCTGCGCTTCAACCAAACCGGTGTCGAGGGATGATCCTCCGCTGGCATAAACCTGATTCAGCTTTTCGGTTACATCTTCCTCGTGGTGTTGGTCAAGGTATTCGGACACGGCGACCGTAAAGAGGGCACTACGAGACATTTTTCTCTGATGAGCAAAGCGCTCAGCGCGGGAAAAAATCGGATCAGGAATGGAGACTGCTGTTTTCATAATCTCAGTATAACTCCAGTTATACTCATTGTCAAATGCATTCTTTCGAATGACGCGGATCAGGCGCGGCTATAAGTCGTCGCCTCCATCCGGCTTGTGAGTGTAATGGGAGTGTAATGGGGACGTTGTTGCATAACCTGGAGTGTAATGGGGACGTTGTTGCATAACCTTTACATATTAAACCTGTTAAATCATATGTCTTGTCACTAAACAGGGCTTTGCGCCATAAAACATTGCTTTTTTTCTAAAATTAGCTCTTTTTCCTGGTCAAAGACTTGGAAGACACCAAAAAGCCCGGCGTTTCCCCACCCAGACATTGCTTCCCCTAGTAAACGCACACGCGACAGACAGCCGCCGGACAGCCATGCGTCGCGGTCAGTTCCAACCTGAGTTCGCGGGTTGTGCATGGCTCGGCCAGGTCAATACAGACTTGCCCCTGGTGGTTGTCGGTGGTTTGATGAATGATCGTGCCCTGTTCGTCCCGCAACTGGAAATCCCGCACGCAGAATGGCATGGCCCGCTCGGGATGTCCATACTGTACGGACTCCATTGGGTGGTCGTAATCAACGTCGAAGTCGATGACGACGCGCCGGATGGTCTGCGGGGAATCCCACGTCAGGCTCAGCGTCGGCTCTGGATCATCCTTCGCCGTGACCCATGTGTTGGTGGTCATAAATGGCCGGGTATAGCCTGATGCCAGCTGACTCTTTCCGAAGGCCGCAATGGGTGGCTCGAAAGTCGCCGCAAGCAGGTTGCCTTGGGGACGGCGCTGCGGCAGCCAGAATTCAAACGTGTCAAAGCCAATGCCTTCCGGTGGTGTCTGCACAGCCCGGTTTGCCACCTTCTTATTTCCCCTGTGGACTAAAGACAAGACCCCGCTGACCCGCTCTGCCGTGAGCGAGACCTCCACCCCATCGCGGCTCATGACGCAGAGAAAAACGTATTGCGCCCGATCGAGTTTCACATCGAAGTCGACTGTAACAGGCATATGCTTGCCGGGTCGCACCCGGACGGTCGAAACCGCCAGTGTCGTGTCCGGCGTAAAATTCCCCTCGCGTTCCGACCCCCGCAACTGAATCTCCACCTCTGTCTCCTGCAACTTCGTTGCTTTTTCTGGGAGAGCATCTTCCTTCGATTGACCCGAAATGGCCTGTCGTCGCGGGCCACTCGGACCTGCGACCGCGGGACGGTCGCTCCCATGTTCCATACTGAAGAACAGGGTCGTCCGCGGGAATCTGCCCGTTTCGGCGGGAATCAATAGCGCCCGGTGAAAATCCAGTGACACACTTTCTTCCGATGGCGGCAGCGCTGACAGGACATACTCACTGGAGGCCGTGATCGTTGCCTCGGCAGCCAGATCAACGGGATCCCGCAGGTTCACGTGTGGAATGTGCTGCCCGGTCCGCTGCAGGCGCAGTTGCAGTTCGGCCATGCGCTCCGGTGCGGTCAGCTCCCGCGGTAATTCCCTGTTCTCACGACATAAGGCGGCGGCCATACCCGCGGCCTGAGCCGCATGCGCGCAGGTCATCATTACCCGGGTTGACGCGAAAGCGACATGCGATGCGCTGATAATGCGGCCGGCCAGAAACAGGTTGTTGATATTACGGCTGTAGAGACAGCGGAAGGGAATCTGGTAGACGCCCCGGGAGTGCCACTGAGAACAACCTGGTTTTTCCGAATAGACGCCGTCGGCCGGGTGGACATCGACGGCCCAGCCCCCGTAGGCGACCGCGTCGGGGTGGCGGCGCTGTTCGACAATATCCTGCTGGGTGAGCATCACATCGCCTTCAAACCGGCGGCTCTCGCGTTTGCCGGGAATCGTTCCAACCCACTCAAGCGTCAGGTTTTCCGCATCGGGAAACTCGCCGGAATTCTTGATGTAGTCCCATACACCATAGGCGATCCGCCACAGCTCCCACTTGATCGATTCGGAATCATGGATGGTATCCAGGGTTCCACCGTACTCGAGCCACCACAGCGAACAGCCGGCAACTCCGGTGCGGAGCTGACGGTAGCGGGGAATTTTCTTGATATCCTTCAAGGCGTAACTCGGGGCATGAAATTGCACGGGGCGGCCCGTGTCGCGCGAATAGAAATAGATCGAATGGCCCAGGAGCTCGCCATACTCGGGCCCCGGGGCGAATCCCTCGCCGAATTCCGCGACTTTTTCCGCGCCCATGCGGAACGCCGCTCCGGCCAAAAATCCCACAATGCCATCCCCCGACGCGTCGCAGAACAGAGGCGCATGGCAGGTGTAGCGCGTCGCGTTCTGACTACAGAAACCGGATACCGCAATGATTCGATCCGGATCATCATCTGCCTTTTCAACAGCATCGACGGCCGTATTCAGTAAAAGTTGGATGTTGGGTTCCTCGATGACTTTTTCCAGCAGAATGGTATCCACCAGCACCGGGTTCCCTTCAGGATTGCGCCAGGTGTTCTCCACCACCAGCTCGTTAACGACACCCCCCTCGCGGGCCCAGCGGTTGTTGTTGCCCATGTGGCTCGTAGCACCCAGCATCCACAGCCTGATCTCGCTCGAGGCATTGCCGCCCAATACCGGACGATCCTGAATCAGGATAACTTTGATTCCCTGGCGCGCCGCGGTGATGGCGCAGCATGTGCCCGAAAGACCGCCGCCCACAACAACCAGATCGGCGTTCAGGGACATGTTCTTGAGTTCTCTGTTATTTGTCGGCGCTTCGGTGATCATGGGTATTTATCTTTGTTTGCTTGATTCGCCGCGAAAACACGAACAGCAGGGCGGCCAGAGCCAGCAGGACGCATGCGAAACCGGCGAGGAGCCCGCGGCTCGTGTCGTTCAACGGGATTAGGGCCAGCAATGTGACCGCGGAAGCCACGAGGCTGATACTGACGATCAACGCGGGGAATGCACTCGATTGTGGGGGTTGTCGCTTGGATTCCCGGCTGGTCAATGCCTGGATCGCCGCCCAGCCCGGGGACTCTTTCCGGGACAGCAGGATAACCACGCTGATGATGATCAACGGCAGAAATACACCGGTAAAGGTGCTGTCGGCAATCAGGGTCCCCTTGAATAGATCAGTGAACTTGACCAGTAAACCGAGGGGAAAGCAGATGCCTGCGGTAATCCAGATAGCCCGTGTCCCCATGCGTGGCGCGAACAATCCAAACAATGTGGGCGCCAGCAGGGGGGTGGCCATGACCTGGGTGATCGCGATAATCAGTTTGGCCGCTCCCCCGACATGCGGTGTCCCCATGGCAATGAGGGCAATTGCCACCCCCAGAAGCAGGGTAAAAAAGCGCCCCATACGAACCATCTGTTTGTCGGAGGGATTTTGGGCAAGCGGTTTATAGATGTTTTCGGTCAGCACCCCGGAAAAGACATTCAACTGGGAGCTGATCATGCTGGCCGTCGCCGAAAACAACGCAGCCAGCATCAGCCCCAGCATGCCAATGGGTAACACGGCTTTGCAGGACATAATATAGGCCGTTTCGGCCATATGTGTAACGGTTTCCGGATCCGCCCCCGCGGGAATCGGTTGCTGCACCCGCCAGAGCAGCGGCGGCAGCAACCATAGAAACGGACTCAAAAGGTAGAGTCCGCCGAACAGAAATGTGCTTTTCCGCGCGTCTTTCGGTGTCGGCACACACAGGTAACGCTGCACAAACGCCCAATCAGCGCCAATCATAAAATAATGGATCGCCACCCATCCGGCCAGGAAAAGGAAGGTGTATTTGTCGTTAGTGATCGCCAAAAAGCCAGCCGGGGCTTTCTCCAGAAACGCGGAAAATCCGCCCGCCCGGGCCAGAGCCAGCGGAATCACAAATAGAACCGCCAGATTAAGAATGATGAACTGCAGGGTGTCGGTCATCAGCACTGCCCACAGCCCGCCAATCATGGTGTAGCCCACCACAATCACGGCAAAAACCAGGATCGCGATGGTCAGATGGGTTCCGGACAGGGATGCGTTGGCGCTGCCTTCCCCGCCCATCACCGCCAGCGTCAGCCGGGCGATGGCGTACAGAGCGCCACCGGTACCGACGATGCGAAACACCATCATGAACCAGGTATAGAAGTGAACCGCCGATCGCCCGAACCGTTTCTCAATGTAGTCGGCCGGTGTTTCGATCCCCATCCGCTTCCATTTGCCCGCGACCGTAAAACCGCAGGCAATGGCGGCAATGCCGTAACAGAGATTGATCGCAATCGCCACCACTCCATGCCGGTAGGCGATGCCTCCCCAAACGACAAACGTGTTCGCCGAAAACATCGTCATAAACGCGCTTAGGCCGCTGATCCACCACGGCGACTGCCCGCCCGCGGCAAACATGTCCGATGAATTTTTGATATAACGGCCGAGAAAGACTCCGACGCATACCGTCCCGGCAAGGTAAATGACTAAAACACTCCAGTCGGCAATACTCATTGGTGTTTGATCCTCTCTTGTAACTGCGTTACTTTTCAGGGGAGATCCGTTCCGCCCGGTCAACCCGAAAAGGCCTGCAGTTGCGCACTGTTCGGACCCGCGCCCGTGGGACGGTCACTCTCTTGCATGTCGACAGGGCTCAGTCAAGTTCTCAAGAAAACAGCTTATCATAGGTTGGCAACGTCGCTGAATCAACACAGAAAAGTTGTTTAATTTTCCCAATAAGTTATATATTTTATCGACCGGAATTATTTCGCTGTTCCGCCAGCGGAACGCGCTGAAGGGAAGAGAGCGTCCTCCGATTACATTTTATCGTCCGGGTCTTCTGCAATTTTGGGGGCCGGGACAAGCGACACGCGGGGGGCCGTGGCATGGCGGTTCGCTCCTATTGCTGTCCTGAAAAACGATGAGAGGTGATATAGGAGACGCCTTCATAAAAGCAAATCGGAGGCTGACCCGTTTTTCACGGCGCGGTCAGGTATAAAAGGGGCGCTTCGTGGCTTAAATCATCGCCTGCAATTGAGACAACAACGCCGGGGTTGTCGCTAGAACCCTCCACCAAGTCGGTTCGAACTCCTCAACAGACATCACCCCGCCAGCCTCCTGTAAAATGACCGCCGCCGCGGCGATATCCCAGCTTCGCAGCCCTCCTTCATAAAAGCCCCCCAGCCTGCCGGCGGCGACATTGCTGATATCATAGGCCGCCGCGCCCAGACAGCGGACCTTGCGGACATGATCCGTGATATGTGAGGCGACCCGCACCATGTCACGGCCCCGCTCCACGTTTTTGCCAAATCCCATAGAGAAGATGGTGTCGCTTAAATCCGCGGTGTCCGCCACGTGAACAGACGCTCCGTTCAGCGTCGCTCCCCGGGTGTGAATCCCGACGAATAACTCATCCGTCGGCGGCGCGTAAACAACCCCGACAACCGGTTCGCCCAACCCTGGCAGACAGGTGTCCCCGCCGGCCATGCGGTAACAGGCGATCGACGTGCAATAATACGGCAACCCGTGAAAATAGTTCACCGTTCCATCCAACGGATCCACCACCCACAGAAACTCCGCCCCGCGCTCCCCGCTGGCGCCGCTTTCCTCCGCCAACACCGCATGGTCCGGGAAACGGTCCTGAATCATGTCCTTAATCGCGGACTCCGCGAGTTTATCCACTTCCAGCTTCACATCCTTGCCCGGTGTGCCGTGCACAACCAGCTCTTTTCCATAGTGAACGCGCAAAAGCTCACCGGCGGCTTTGGCCGCGGACACCGCGGTCTCCGCGATTCGTGTGGTCAGATTATCCATCACTTAACTCCTTATTTTTGAGCCAAAGCATCGGCCAACCGGTCAGAAAACTGTACTATAAAGCCGATTCTTTCGATAAAAATCGTATTTTCCCGGATAGTTAGAACAAAAGATGGAACTATATTTTACATTTTATATCTCCGCGAATATGAGTGAACCGATCCGACCACGGGAACCACACACGAGGCGTCATGTCAGCAATACCCCAATTAAGCCCCGAAGCCCTTCGTCAGTTAGCCGCGGAACTGCGGGTGTCCTACGCCCGTTTTCAGTCTCAAGGCTTGAACTTGGACATCACCCGGGGCAAACCGTGCACCGAGCAATTGGACTTGGCCAATGGCATGCTGGCCGGTTGTGAGAATGAGTACGTCTGCGATGGTGTGGATGGCCGAAATTACGGCGGCGTGGACGGGCTGCCGGCCATGAAGGCCTTTTTCGCCGATTTCCTGGAAGCGCCCTCCGCGCAAGTGATTGTCGGAGGCAATTCCAGTCTGGCCCTCATGCATGACACCGTTCTCCGCCTGCTGCTCAAAGGAGTCTCCGCGGACGCCCCGGCCTGGAAAAATCAAGGGCCGGTGAAATTTTTGTGCCCCGTGCCCGGCTACGACCGCCATTTCGCCATCTGTGAAACTTTTGACATTGAGATGATCACCGTTCCGATGGGGCCCGACGGACCGGATATGGATGAGGTGGAACGGCTGGCGGCCGCGGACCCCGCGGTAAAAGGAATTTGGTGTATTCCTAAATACAGCAACCCCACCGGCATTACCTATTCGGATGAGATTGTGGACCGGTTGGCGGCCATGCCGACGGCCGCGGACGATTTCCGGATTTTCTGGGATAACGCCTACGCCGTTCACCATTTGACCGACACGCCTGACCGCCTTAAAAATATACTCTCCGCTTGTGAGAACGCCGGCCATCCGGACCGGGTGTACGTGTTTGGTTCCACCTCCAAGGTCACGTTCGCCGGGGCCGGCCTGGGAGCGATGGCCGCCAGCGAGGCGAATATCGCCTGGTTGACAAAGCTCATCAGCATCCAGACGATCGGCCCGGATAAAATGAGTCAAATCCGCCACCTGCTGTTCCTTAAGGACATGGCTGCCGTGGATGCTCACATGAAGAAGCACGCCGCTATTATCAAACCAAAATTTGACGTGGTCTTGTCCATGCTCAGAGACGGATTGGGCGCCACGGGCTGCGCGGCCTGGAATGAGCCCCGGGGCGGTTACTTTGTCAGCGTGGACACATTGCCGGGATGCGCGGCCCGCACTGGCGCTTTGGCCGCTCAAGCGGGGGTGAAACTGACCCCGGCCGGCGCCACCTTCCCGTATGGCAAAGACCCTGAAGACAGAAATATCCGGATCGCGCCGACGCTGCCTTCTCTCGCTGTTATTAAAACCGCCATGGAATTATTCATTCTCTGCGTCAAGATCGCTTCCGTGGAAACATTGCTGGACGAAAAAATCGTCTGAAATTAAGGATGTCATAATGTCAGAAAAAAAACGAGTGGTTCTAGTCGGTTGCGGCGGCATTTCGAACGCGTGGTTTAACGCCGCTAAAAAATTCCCTGAAGACATTGAGTTTGTGGGATTAGTGGACCTAAATCTTGAGAATGCCGGAAAGCGGAATGAGGAACATCAGTTAAACGCGGTGGTGGGCGCGGATCTGAAAGACGTGTTGAAACAAACTAACCCCGATATTGTGTTTGACTGCACCGTTCCCCCCGCCCATTGCGACATCGTCACCACCGCTCTCAATCACGGCTGTGATGTCCTGGGGGAAAAACCCATGGCCGAAACCATGGATCAGGCGCGGGCCATGGTCAAAGCCGCTGAAGACAACGCCCGGACCTACGCGGTGATTCAGAACCGCCGCTATTTAAAAAACATCGTCCAATACCGGGATCTACTGGCTTCCGGAAAACTGGGCAACCTGACAACCCTGAACGCCGATTTTTATCTTGGTGTCCATTTCGGCGGCTTCCGTGACGAAATGGATCATGTCCTGCTGATCGACATGGCCATCCACACTTTCGACCAAGCTCGGTTTATTTCGGGAAAAGATCCGGTGTCGGTTTTGGCCTATGAATGGAATCCGCCCGGTTCCTGGTACAAGCATGGCGCTTCCGCTGTCTGTATTTTCGAGATGAGTGACGGTGTCGTGTTCACGTACCGGGGCAGTTGGTGTTCTGAAGGCATGAATACCACGTGGCAGTGTGACTGGCGGGCGATCTGTGAGCATGGAACCCTGACCTGGGACGGCGGCGACGCTTTTGCCGGTGAAACCGTCACAGAAGGTGAAGGCTTCACACGGAAAACGGAGCCGCTCCCCATCGAGCCGGCGGAAGAACTCGCCTTCACTGGACACGCGGGCGTGATGCATGAATTCTTGGAATCGCTGAAAAACAGCGTTGACCCGCAAACGGTCTGCACCGACAATATCAAGAGTCTGGCCATGGTTCACGCGGCGGTCGAAAGCGCCGAAACCGGCAAACAGGTGGTAATCAAATATTGACGGCGTGACGGCGTGACGGCGTGACGGCGTGACGGCGTGACGGCGTGACGGCGTGACGGC
>JAVVEH010000012.1:61885-94948 GCA_032251435.1 Lentisphaeria bacterium
GTGACAGCGTGACAGCGTGACAGCGTGACAGCGTGACGGCGTGACAGCGTGACAGCGTGACAGCGTGATGTCTTCACGTTTCACGTCTTCACATCTTCACGTTTCACGTTTCACGTTCACGCGTCACATCCCGCGTCATCGTCCACAGGCAGTCCCGTCAAATCCGGCTCTTCGGGGGTGGGGCCGGAAATCATCGGCAGTCCGGCGGTTTCGAGAACCGCCCGGAAATCTTCCGGGGGAGGCGCCATGAATTCCCGTTTCACCCCGGTCACCGGATGGGGAATGACCAATTTCCAGGCGTGCAGCATTTGCCGGGGGGGATCCACGCTGATACCTTTTTGCCGGCCGCCGTACACATCGTCCCCGAGGACCGGATGCCGGAGGTGGGCGAAATGAACCCTGATTTGGTGTGTGCGGCCCGTTTCAATACGGATTTGCATCAAGCTGAGTTCTTCGGTTGTGCCAAGCACACGGTAATTGGTGATGGCGTTCTTGCCATTTTCCTCCACAACCGCCATTTTCGTCCGGTGCACGGGATGGCGGCCCAAAAGATTCTCAACCCGCCCCGTGACGGCGCCGAACTCCCCGATGACAATCGCCAGATACGTCTTCTCCACGTCCCGCGACTTGAAGGCCGCTTTCAACGCTTTTCGGGCGCGTAGATTTTTGGCGATCACCAACGCCCCGGACGTGTCTTTGTCCAGGCGGTGGACAATCCCCGGCCGCAGGTTCTCATCAATCATTTTAGTGAACGTCTCAGGATCGTGATGGATCAGCGCGTTGACCAGTGTGCCGTCCTTAAAATTATCATTCGGGTGGACAACCAAACCGGGTTGCTTATTAATGACAATAATATCATCGTCTTCAAACAAGATCGTCAAAGGAATATCTTCCGCTTCCGCCTTGGGTTCATACTCAGGCGGCCAGGCGACGCTGATCTGATCACCGGCTTTCAGACGGGCGGCGGCCCGGGACGGGTTTCCATTGACTAAAATGAGTCGGTCCCGAATGCATGTTTGCACTAAGACCCGGGAGCGCCCTTCCCCCCGCCGGGAAACAAACCCGTCCAAGCGTTGGCCACTGTCACATTCCTCAACCGTGAAAATCAGATCAGGTGTCTGTTCTTCCATTGGTTTAGAATCATTCATGGATTTCCTTTGCCGGCGCGGGCGCGGACCGCCCGCCAAACCACATCACCGCCACTCCCGCGGGAATCACGATGAGACACAGGACTTGAGCCGGTGTGAATGGGCCAATCCCCGCGTCCGGGCCATAATCGCCACGCCCAAATTCCAAAAAGAACCGATTAAGGCCGTAACCAATCATAAACAGTCCGAACAACCGCCCGCGAAGCCCAAAGATCTTCTCACAGATAAGGACAAAAGCGACCAATGACAGATTCGACAATGAATAAAAGGCTTGGATTGGAAACGCCGTGAAAGACCCGGCGGGGTGCAACGGATAGCGCATGGCGAACGCCCCACTGCACGGATGCCCGTGGCAGCACCCGTTCAGCAGACACCCGACACGGCCGAAGGCCTGTCCCAACGGCACGCAGGGCGCGAGAATGTCCCCGATGGTCCAGATGTTCAGTTTTTTGATCTTGACCAGCAGCGTCACCGCGGCCATCGCGCCGAAAAAGCCCCCGTAAAAGACCAGGCCGCCGTGATCCACACGCAGGACTTCCAGCCACGGCCCCCCGGCGAATTGCTCCTCCCAGTTCTGAATCACATAAAACAATCGGGCGCCGGTGACCCCGGCCGCCATCGTCCAGAAAAGAACATCGCTGACCGCCTCCGCCGGCACCCCCCGCTTTTTCGCCCGGTGAATGGCGAGGACATAGCCCCCGAGAAATCCCAACGCGACAAAAATACCATACCAGCGAATCGCCAAAGGCCCCACTTGAATCGCGACGGGATTGATCACCGGTTACCCTCCTTCAATGTCACCCGCCGCAGCCGCCAGCGCGTGCCGAAAATCACAAATAGGATATAGCCCATAAATGAAAACGAGAATACTGAATTAAAATCAAGAACCGGAACACCCGTCAGCGAGTAAACCGTGGCCACCAGTAACGGGACCAAACTGACATTCAAGTAAAAGGTCATCGCTTGAAAAAACGCGCCGTTTTTCCGGTTTCCCCGCAACATGAAGGGAATCACCGTAAGCAGCAATGAATAAAACAGCACGTCACCCAAAATTCCCAGAATCGTGGTTCCGCCCAGCCCGGCGGCCAACATGCCCATGACAAACAGGCGGCCGCGTTGATCAAACACCACGTGGAGACTTTCCTGGTCAGCGTCGGCCTGTTGACTGGTCGCCACCGCTCTGGCGGCCGTCTCCATGCTCAGGCGTTGCCGGGCCAGCGCGTCCCGCCCTTCCACACGTTGCCAAATGATCAACGCCTGAGGGCTGATCCACACCCCTTTCGGTTCCGGCCCATAGCGGCCCAACGGATCAAATTCCGCCGCCGGTTTGTCCGAAAAAGTCACCCGCCAGTCTCTAAAATGCCGGGAATAGGGTAATGCTTCGGCGGGTGTCCATGACAATTCCCCGTCGCGGAAAGCGACATCAGCCATCTCTGTTTGCAGCCAGTCTGTCCAGGCGCGGACTTCCCGGCTGATCATCGGGACGCGGGCCACAGACAGAAAGAGGCCGCAGAGGAAGGCGATCGTGACGACACGAAACAAAGACCGGCCGAGCTTTTCACCGCTCAAATAAAAAACCAGGTTCAACGGATTGAAAAAGAGCGTGCGGAACAAGCCGGCCAGAGTGACTTTTGGCGCGGGCGTTTTAAACGGGATAGAAAATAAATCCGGCGGGGATGGCGGCGGCGGGCGGGTCATTGTCTTTGTTTATCCAACTGTTTTAGCGTCGCCTTTTTAAGCGCTTTCAATGGCTTGTCGATGACCGCCCGGTCGGCATCCGTCATCCGATCAGGAAACACGACACCATTCAAGTGATCCAACTCATGTTGAAGACAGCGGGCCAGCAGCCCATCCGCTTCGCCGCTGACCACGGCGCCGTCGAGCAATTGAGCCTTAAACACCACTTTTTCCGACCGGGGCACATCCCCGTAAATTTGCGGAAAACTTAGACATCCCTCCTCGGCGGTGACTTCCCCGCCGCGGAATTCCAGGATCTCCAGATTCAACAAGGCCACCGGCATCAGCGGAGCGAGTAACCGGTCCCCGTAGCTGGCTGTTTCCGGAACGGGGTCATCCGAGTGCCACGTGTCAATCGTGATCAGCCGGAGACTTTCGCCAACTTGGGGGGCGGCCAGACCGACCCCGTCATGCTCGTACATGGACTCAATCATCTCAGCGGCGAACAAACGGATTTCCGGAGTGATGTCCGCGATCGGCGCCGCCACCTTCTCCAGAACCGGGTGCCCATAGTGGCAAATGGGAAGGATCCGTTTTTTCCCGCCGCCATTGAATAATTCCATAAAAGCCATATCCATCCACCTCGTCGGCTGACCATCAGCCGAATAAAATGTTGTCCGTTGTTTTAAAATGTGTTTTGGCGAATTCCGCGAGTCCCCCCCGGCCATGCGTTTTGATCATCGCCCGGCCAGCCGCGATCACGTTAGCGCCAGCGCCTTTGGGCAGCTTTTGACCCGCCGCGCTTCCCAGCCGTTCCAAGCGCCGGACAAATTCATCCCGGGCGAGAATACTGGCCGCGGCCACCGCGATATCTTTCTCCGCTTTGGGATACTGCTCCAATTCAATGGTGCGGCCGGCTTTCAGCAAGGCCTTGAGCACCGTCTCTTTCCGCCCGAATTGATCCGATACCGCCCGCGGACAACCCGGCACTTTCTCCAGTAAATTTTCCAAGACCCGGGCATGCCCCCAGGCGAGAAGTTTATTCACATTGCCAATAGAATCATAAAGCCGGTTATACGCTGACGGACCAATGGGAACCACGCTCCAGGCATCGCCGACAATGGCTTTTATTTTCCCAGCCAAATTGGCGATCCGCTTGTCACTGCCGATGGTTTTTGAATCCGCGACCCCCGCGTCAAATAACGCCTGGGACGTTTCCCCGTCCACGTACACCGCCGCGACCACCAGAGGGCCGAAGTAGTCTCCCTTGCCGCTTTCATCAATGCCCGCGTGCGGGCGGAACATGTCCGGCCGCTCTTCTTTGGCGATCTCACGCTCATAGCCCAGAGTCGCTTTGCCCAAAATGTCCGGCTCAATTAAAAACTGGACGATCTCTTCCGTCCCTTTGCCCTGCACAACCAGCTTTCCTGACTCATAAACGGCGATTGTGGTTTTATCTTTTTTCGCCCGGAAGCGGGCATAGGGAATCGCGTCAATCTCCCACCCGCGCCCGGCAAGCGCCGCGCGCAATTTATCGCCACCCGCCGCATCGACTTCAGCCACATAATTTTTGACACCGCCAGCCATATATCGCCTTTTCTTCAACCATTAAGACAGCCGCCCCCTTCCGGACATCCTCACGCCCCGCGCGAACATCGCGCAGTCCGCGAAGGGGTGGTCAATATACCCGTCCGCCCGTCAACTTCACGTTCTCATGACAGGATTCCGCCACTTATTTGCTGGAAGGGATGATATTACCGGATATATTGGGGGGAGTGTTCGTCATTTCGCGTTCGGAATCTCTCAATCCATGGCGCCGCGGCGGTCGGGTGGCCGGCCAGCCGGGTCAGCAAACGCAAGGGTTTAAACTATGTCCGCGCTTTTTGTTAACCGTCTTTCGTTCCTCGCGGGTGTTATTCTCATCGGTGCCGGGGTCACTTCCGCGGCCGCCGCGGAGACAGCCGGGCAATTCAATGTGAGTGAGACACGGGTGCGCGTTGTTCAGCGGGAGACAGCCAAATTTATCGAGACAAAAGGACTGGACGGGTATTCCGACGATGAAGTGTATGACCACGTCACCGCCGCCATCACCGCCGCGGGAGTGCGATGCCGCTTGCGGCCATCTGTTCCACTGATCACCATCGACGCGTGTAAAACCAACGCCGAGGAACGCGCCGAGAAAGCCGTCGCGGAGACATATCCTCCCTTGGATATGGAAAAAGTCAAGGCCAAGGCCGCGGAAGCCTATCCCATGGTGGCCGCGGGAGATCAAGTGACCTTCATTTTCATGCCCAATCCCGCCCGCGAAACCACGGTCACCGGCACATTTAATGAGTATGACGGCGTAAACGTGGTTGTTGACGGTCGAAATTATCCGCGGCCGTCCGTCACCTTCACGACCCCGAAAGCGGCTGACTTAATGACCCTGATTGATCCCGCTCTGAACCAGAAAAAACGCGATGAGTTCGCCGCCAGGGAAACGCAGACCCTGCTTTACAACCAATCCAGCCTCCGGGACAGTAAACGGCGGCAATTTATGCGGGAAGAAGTCGATAAAGCGATCGCTGAAAACCAGGCCAACGGATACGTGTTTCATCAAAAAAAATGGCGGACGCTAAAAGACATCGTGACCGATGAAATCGCCACACGAAAGGCCGCCTGGCTCAAGGAAAAACACCGGCGGGAGGCGATCGCCAAACGGCAGGCGGAAATAGAAGCCGCCAAGGCGGAGGCGGAAAAACAACGCGCCTTAGCTGAGACGATCGGCCAGGAAGGCTTGCCGGGAACGGAAAAACCGGCGGGGGGCGCGAGTGAAAAGGCGGACAAGGAGAAAAAACCAGACACCAAGCCCGCTAAAGATTCCGTGTTCGGCACGTTCCAACCCCATTCGGACGATGATTAGCGTCCCGCGGTCAAGGCGGCCTTAGCCGATCACCTATGTCAACTGAAAACACACAGGAAACCAATGGCTGAAATTTTTCCATTCCGGGGTGTCATGCCCGCCGCTGACGCCATCATGTCTGTGGCGACACCGCCCTACGATGTCATGTCCCGTTCTGAAGCCGTCGCCATGACCGCGGGAAACCCCCGCAGCTTTTTGCGGGTCACGCGTTCCGAGGTGGACCTGCCGGACGTGGAGGATGTGTACGCGCCCGCTGTATACCAGAAAGCCAGGGACAATTACCAAACCTTTAAGAAACACGGCATTCTGCAAGCCGATGTCTCCGCGGCGTATTACATATACCGGCTGGTGATGGACGGGCGGGCGCAAACCGGTGTGGTCGCGGCCGCCGCGGTCGACGACTACGACCAGGATGTCATTAAAAAACACGAGAAAACACGGCAGGCGAAAGAAGATGACCGCACCCGGCATATTCTCGCCACCCAAGCGCAGACCGGCCCTGTTTTTCTCACCTGCCGGGGCACCTCAGAGCTGGCGGATGTCATCGCCGCGACAGTGGCGGGTGATCCCATCCGTGACTTCACCGCCGACGACGGCGTTTCCCACACCCTGTGGCGGGTCACCGCTGAAAACACGGGCCGGATCACCGCGGCGTTCGCGGCCATTCCGGTGTTGTATATCGCCGACGGCCATCACCGGGCGGCCAGCGCCAGCCGGGCCCGAGCCGCCTGCCGGGACAAAAATCCCGGCCATACCGGTGACGAGGAGTACAACCGGTTCCTGACTGTCATCTTTCCGGCGGCCGAATTGGCCATCCTCGCCTATAACCGGGTCGTGAAAGATCTGAATGGACACTCCGCCAAGGAACTGATGGTGAGAATCAGCGCCGTGGCGGAGATCACGCCGACGGAGTCGCCCCGGCCCGCTTCTCCCGGCACCTGCGCCATGTACCTTGAGCAAGAGTGGTACACCCTGCGTTTTAAGGATGACTCAACATCCCTCAGTGTGGTTGACCAACTGGATGTGAGCCGCCTTCAACATCATATTTTAGCTCCGCTGCTAGGCATCGAGGATCCGCGGACCAGTGACCGTGTTGACTTTATTGGCGGTATCCGCGGAACCGAGGAATTGGAACGCCGGGTGAATTCCGGTGACATGGCCGTGGCCTTTTCCATGTTCCCCACCACGGTTGACCAGCTCATGGCGATATCGGACGCCGGAGCGATCATGCCCCCGAAGTCAACGTGGTTCGAACCCAAGCTCCGAGACGCTGTCGTCATTCACGAAATCGGTTGAGGCAATCGTGACAGAATTACTGAAAACAACGCCGCTGATCAAAAAACATGAGGAAGCCGATGCCCGCTTGGTGGATTTTTCCGGGTGGCGCATGCCGGTTCAATATCCCACGGGCATCATCCAAGAACACTTGGCGACCCGGTTGACAGGCGGGCTTTTTGATGTCTCACACATGGGACGCTTCCTGATCAGCGGGCCCGACGCGCTGGCTTTCTGCCGACACGCTTTGACCAACGACGCGGCGCTGCTGGCGCCCGGACAAAGCCAATACACTTTGCTCGCCGACACGGATGGAACCGCTATCGACGACGCCTATCTTTACCGCCCGTCGGAAACGGAATTTCTGCTCGTGGTCAACGCGGGGAATTTATCCAAAGACTGGCGGCACCTGCGAGCCCTAAGCGATGATTTCACCGTGAGTTTAACAGATATCAGTGTCGAAACCGCGATGATCGCGGTTCAAGGTCCGGTGTCCGGACAGGCGCTGGCCCGCGTTTTCGCCGGTCAACCGTTGCCATCCGCGAGAAACGAGGTGTCGCGCGCGCTGTATCAGGGGCATACCGCCCAAGTCAGCCGCACCGGGTACACGGGTGAGCCCATCGCCTTTGAAATCATTCTTCCCGCGGAGCGCGCGGAAGCTTTTTGGGATGAGTGCGTCCGGCAGGGCGTTATTCCCGTGGGTCTGGGCGCCCGTGACACCCTGCGGTTGGAAGCGGGATTGCCGCTTTACGGACATGAGTTCGGCACCGCGCCAGATGGCACACCGATTCCTATTTTCACCAGTCCCCTGGCCCGTTTCGGGGTTAAACTGAGCGCGGACCGACCGGATTTTTTCGGTGGCGGGGCGCTGGCGGAACAGGTGGCGTCACCGCCTCACCGGGTTATCCGGCCATTCAGCGTGACCGGCAAGGGCATCGCCCGGGCCGGATGTGAAGTTTACCATCAGGGCCAGCCCGTCGGCTGGGTCACCAGCGGCACGATGGTCCCGTATTGGAAAACTCCCGGCGCCGCTGAAGATGGTCACGCCACCCGGGCCCTGGGATTAGCCTGGGTGAACCGCTCCATCGTCCCCGGCGACGCGATTGAATGCGATGTCCGGGGAAAAATGATTCCAGGCGTGATCGCGAAAACACATTTAAACAACCGGCGGCCACCTTTCGCCATACCGGTATTGTCCGATGAAAACCCTTGAACCCGGAAAATCAGGAGAAACCATGTCCGCGCAAGTGAAAATTCTCAAATCCCATGAATGGGCCCGCGTCGAAGACGGCGTCGCCACAGTCGGTATCACCCCCTTCGCCGTGGAGCAACTCGGCGACATCGTCTTCGTCGAAATGCCTGAAATGGACACCACTGTCACCCAGGGGGACCAATTTGGCGAAGTGGAATCGGTGAAAGCCGCCAGTGAGCTATTCGCCCCCATGAGCGGAAAAGTCATCGCCGTCAATGAGGAACTGGAAGATGATTACAGTGTCCTTAACCGGGACGCTTTCGGCGCCGGATGGATGATCAAAATCGCCATATCCGACCCGGCGGAATTCGACTCGCTGCTGACCGAGGAAGCGTATCAGGCGATGTGCGCCGAGTAGCGGTGTGCCGTCTCAAACAGTAACCTAAAACGTAGAATCCCGCCACCATGCCATATATCGCCAATACAGATGAGCAACGTCAACAGATGCTGGCCGACTTGGGTTTGTCGATGGAAGACTTGTTCGCTGACATCCCCGAAGCCAGCCGGTGTCCGGATTTAAACCTGCCGCCCGCCTTGAGCGAGCAGCAGGTCCGTGAGCGCCTGGCTCGCATCGCCGGTAAAAATCATGTGGATTTGACCTTGTTCCTCGGGGGCGGGTTTTACGACCACTTTATTCCCGCCGCGGTTCCCGCCCTCACCTCCCGGGGAGAATTTTACACCGCCTACACGCCCTATCAGCCGGAGGTGTCACAGGGAACCTTGCAAGCCATTTTCGAATTTCAGTCCAGCATCTGCCGACTGACCGAAATGGAATGCGCCAACGCGTCTCTTTATGACGGCGGCACCGCCTTGTACGAGGCCATGATGATGGCGATGCGAATCACCCGGCGGGACAAAGTGATTGTGGATGACTCCGTGAACCCGATTTACCGGGTGATGCTGGAATCGTACACCCGAAGCTTGAATATTGAGATGGTCACCGTCCGCAATGACAACGGCCAGGCCAACCGACGGGATATGTTTGACGCCTTGGATGATCAAACCGCGGCGGTCATTGTGCAAAATCCGAATTTTTTCGGTTGCGCGGATGACTTCTCCGACATCGCTGAGGCCGCCCGGGCCCGCGGCGCCCTGCTGATCTGTTCCGTTTACCCCGTCTCCCTGGGCATTTTAAAAACGCCGGGCGCCATGGGAGCGGATATTGTCACCGGCGAGGGACAATCCCTGGGTATCCCCATGTCGTTTGGCGGCCCCTATCTGGGATTTATGGCCACCCGGTTGAAACATATCCGGAAAATGCCCGGGCGCGTGGTCGGCGAAACCACCGACAAGCAGGGCAGAAGAGGCTATGTGCTCACCCTTCAGGCCCGGGAGCAGCATATCAAGCGCGCCCGCGCCAATTCAAATATCTGTTCCAATGAGGGACTGTGCGCGCTGACCGCCACCATCTACCTTTCTTTGCTGGGCAAGGAAGGGCTCCGTGAAACCGCCCAGCTCTGCGCCGATAAAGCCAGTTACGCCTATCAGCGGCTGACCGCGGTCCCAGGTGTCAAACCGCGCTTTAAAGCCAAATGGTTCTTTAATGAATTCACGCTGGAGCTACCCCGTCCCTCCGCCGATGTGATCGCCCGGCTGATTGAGAGCGGCTTCGCCGCCGGCTTCCCCCTCAGCCGCTATTACGCGGATATGGAGAACGCCATCCTGGTCGCTGTCACGGAAAAACGGACCAAGCAGGAAATCGGCCGACTGGCCGAGGCCCTTGAGGGAGCGCTGAGTCAGTAATCAGTAATCAGTAAGTCAGTTGTCAGTTGGTTAGATAGGTCGAATCACGAATCACGAATCACGAATCACGCATCACGCATCACGAATCACGGATAACGAACCCCAGCTTATGCAACTCATCTTTGAAAAAAGCGTTTCAGGCCGCCGCGGACTCCGCGTCGCGGATAATGATGTGCCCGCCAGCGTGAATCTGGCGCCGGAATTGTTGCGGGAAACCCCCGCGGCGCTCCCCGAAGTGAGTGAGCTGGATGTGGTGCGCCATTATTCCGAGCTGTCCCGCCGCAATTTTTCCGTGGACACAAATTTTTATCCCCTCGGTTCCTGCACAATGAAATACAACCCGAAGGTGACTGAACGCGTCGCCGCCTATCCGGGGTTTTCTCATTTGCATCCTTTGTTGCCGCAGTTACGTCTAGGCGGGATTCTCACGCAAGGCGCGTTGCAGATCATCCATGAACTGGACGTGATGCTCAGGGAAATCTGCGGGATGGCGGCCTTCACCATGCAACCCATGGCCGGCGCCCACGGCGAGCTCACCGGCACCATGCTGATGGCCGCTTATCACCGCGACCGGGGACATAAGAAAACAACCATTCTGATTCCCGACACCGCCCATGGCACCAATCCCGCCAGCGCCGCTATCGCCGGTTTTACGGTCAAAGACGTGCCGAGCGGAGCGGACGGACTGATGAGTCTGTCCGCGTTAAAAGACATGCTCACCGACGACGTGGCGGGATTGATGCTCACCTGCCCCAACACGCTGGGCTTGTTCAACCCGCACACCAAGGAAATCTGTGATCTGATCCATTCCGTCGATGGACTGGTTTATTATGACGGCGCCAACTTGAACGCGATTCTCGGCCAAGCCCGCCCGGGCGATTTGGGCTTCGACATTGTCCACCTGAATCTGCACAAAACCTTCGCCACGCCCCATGGCGGCGGCGGCCCGGGCGCCGGACCGGTCGGGGTCGTGGAAAAACTGAAAGATTTCATGCCCGTCTCGCTGGTGGTCAAGCGTGATGACGGCACCTATTCCCTGGAATATGACCTGCCCAAAACCATTGGCTATATCGCCCCGTTCTATGGCAATTTCGCCATCTGTGTCCGCGCCTATGTCTACATTCTCATGCTGGGTAATGAAGGGCTGAAACGGGTCGCGGAGAACGCGGTGTTGAACGCCAACTACATCCGGGCCAAACTCGAACCCTACTTTCATCTCCCCTTCCCGGGCGTTTGCAAACACGAATGCGTGTTCACCGCGAAACAACAGACCGCCCATGGCATCCACGCGCTGGACATCGCCAAAGGCCTGCTTGACGCGGGGTTCCACGCGCCAACGGTCTATTTCCCCACAACGGTCCCCGAGGCGATCATGATCGAACCCACGGAAACCGAGAGCAAGGAAACCATTGACGCGTTTATCGACACCATGATCGCGCTCGCCAAATTGGCGGAGGAAAATCCCCAGGCGCTGCATGACTCACCGACGAGCACGCCGGTGGGGCGCCTGGATGAAACCGCCGCCGCCCGGAATTTGACCGTCGCCAGCCTTGACTGACCGCGCGGCGGGGCGCTGTGGACACATGGGGTTCTCACAGCGTCACTTCCGCCATCCGCGCAAACGCCGTTTATTCGGGTGTGAAGGTGAAGTCACCGTTGACATAATCAACGGCCAGCGACTGTCCTTCCCGCAGCTCGTCACTGATCAACAACCGTGAGACGGGTGTTTCCAGTTCCCTGGCGATCACCCGTTTCAATGGCCGGGCGCCGTAAACCGGATCAAACCCTTCTTTGGCCAGCGCTTCACGCGCCGCCAGGCTAACGGTCAATTGGATCTCTTTCGCTTTCAAGCGGTCGATAAACTCGCTCAACCGTAAATCCGTGATTTTCAGCAACTGCCCGGACTCAAGGGCGTGGAAGACCACGGTCTCATCCACACGGTTCAAGAATTCGGGCCGGAAATGTTGGCGCAACGCGCCCATCACCGACTTTTTCATCGCGTCATAATCCCCCCCGCGGTTTTCGATAATCCGGTCGCTGCCGATATTCGAGGTCATAATCACCACGGTGTTTTTAAAGTTCACCGTCCGGCCATGCGAGTCCGTCAGCCGCCCGTCATCAAGTATCTGCAACAGAATATTGAACACATCCGGATGGGCCTTCTCTATTTCATCCAGCAAAATCACGCTGTAGGGGTGGCGCCGCACCGCCTCAGTCAGCTGGCCCGCCTCGTCATAGCCGATGTATCCGGGAGGCGCGCCGACCAGTCTGGAAACCGTGTGCTTTTCCATATATTCAGACATGTCAATGCGCACCATCGCCTTCTCATCATCAAACAAGGCTTCGGCGAGGGTTTTAACCAATTCAGTTTTCCCCACCCCGGTGGGTCCCAAAAACAGAAAGCTGCCAATCGGCCGCCGCGGATCTTTGAGACCCGCGCGGGCCCGTAACACAGCGTCGGTGACCGCGTTGACCGCCTCATCCTGGCCGATCACCCGCTCATGGAGATGATCCCCCAACAGCAGCAGCTTCTCTCTTTCTCCGCGCACCAAGCGGCTGACCGGAATATGGGTCCAGCGGCTGATCACGCCGGCGACATCCTCTTCGGTGACCTCTTCAAACAGGAGCCGTTCCTCCGCTCCGGACGCGGCTTTTTGTTCCATTTGGCGCAATTGTTCCTGAAGATTGGGAATCGTGCCATTACGCAATTCCGCCGCCCGTTCCAAATCATAATCCCGTTCCGCTTTGGCCAAGTTTCCCCGGGCCAATTCCAAACTCTCGCGGACTTCGCGCAAGTCGGCGATCAGCTTTTTCTCAGCTTCCCAACGGGCCTGGAGAGATTGCGTGCTTTCCTTCACCGCCGCCAGCTCTTTTTCCAGCGAGGCCAGTTTTTTCTTCGACCCCTCGTCTTTTTCTTTTCGCAGCCCGGTCAGTTCAATTTCCAACTGCATTTGTTTCCGGGCGGCTTCATCCAAGGCCTGCGGGCGGCTGTCAATTTCCGTCCGCAGCTTCGCCGCGGCTTCGTCCACCAGATCGATGGCCTTGTCGGGCAGAAACCGATCGCTGATATAGCGATCAGACAACACGGCGGCGGCCACCAGGGCGGCATCCCTGATTTTCACCCCGTGATGGACTTCATAGCGTTCGCGGAGTCCGCGCAGAATGGAGATGGTGTCTTCAACACCGGGTTGTTGCACGATAATCGTCTGAAACCGGCGTTCCAACGCGGCGTCTTTTTCGATGTGCTTCCGGTATTCATCAAGGGTTGTGGCGCCGATACAGTGCAGCTCGCCCCGGGCCAGCATGGGTTTGAGCATATTGCCCGCGTCCATGGCGCCTTCCGCCGCGCCGGCGCCGACGACGGTATGTAACTCATCAATAAATAGAATGATCCGGCCGTCGGCCTGGGTCACTTCTTTTAAAACCGCCTTCAGGCGCTCCTCAAATTCGCCCCTGAATTTGGCGCCAGCCACCAAGGCGCCCAAATCCAATGCGAAAATAGAGCGTCCTTTCAACCCCTCCGGCACATCGCCATCCACGATTCGGTTCGCCAGTCCTTCGATAATCGCGGTTTTGCCAACCCCGGGCTCACCAATTAGAACCGGGTTGTTCTTCGTCCGCCGGGATAAAATCTGCACCACTCGGCGGATTTCCTCTTCCCGGCCGATGACAGGATCCAAAGCGCCTTCAGCGGCCATTTTGGTGAGATCCCGACCGTACTTCTCCAGCGCCTCAAAGGTCGCTTCGGGGGTTTTCGATGTCACCCGCTGGTTCCCTCTAACCTCGCGCAAGGCTTTCAACAACCGGTCACGGTCGACACCCAGCGGTTTCAGGCAATCCGCGCCCGCCCCTTCGGCCGCCAGAACCGCCAACAACAGGTGTTCGACGCTGACATAGTCGTCCTTCAGTTTCGCCCGTTCTTTGTCCGCCAGATCCAGAATACGGGAAATTTCCCGGCCGGGCGTGACGCTGACACCATCGCCATGCACACGGGGCAAGCGATCCAACGCCTGATTTACCGACGCGGAGAGCGCCTGCGTGTCCACTCCCATTTTACGCATGATCGACGCGGCCAGACCGGACGGATCCGCCAACAGCGTGGACAGCAGATGGATCCCGGTTAATTCCGTGTGCCCCCGCCCTGAAGCCAGTTGATGCGCCCCGGCCAGCGCCTGTTGTGATTTTTCTGTGAAAGTATCTAAATTCATCGTGGGCCCCCTTTATTAGGTTATACTGTGCAGATGAATTAAGCCTTTCCTTTGCCAAAACACGTTAAATATCCATATCACATTTAACATGAAAATATTACAGAATTCACAACGGGCTCGAAACGGCCCTCAAGTGAGTCATCGTGACACACTGAATCTGTCATGACACACACGCCGGACTCGTTTGATCCGCCGACTCACTCACCGGTCGGGCGAAATCGGGATCGCGTCCGGATGGGCGCGTTCGTAGTCCGCGATCGCCCGCTCCCGCGCCAATGTCAATGAGATGTCGTCCAATCCGCGGATCAAGTGATCCTTCACGGTCGAGTCAATCTCAAAATGGAAAGCCACCTCTTCGTCCAAGTGCAGGATTAAGCGCTGTTCATCCAAGTCGGCGGTCGCTTCCAAACGCGGGAACCGTGCGACAAGTTCGAATATCTCATCAACGACCGGCTCATCCAGTTGGATGGTCAGCAACCCGTTTTTGACGGCGTTATTGGCGAAAATATCGGCGAACCCCGGCACAACCATCCCGTCACGCTCAATCCTGGGGGCGACAACCACTCGATATCCGCCCTGCCTCACGGCCCAGACAGCATGCTCGCGACTGGATCCACACCCGAAGTTGTTACGGACCACAAGAATACTCGCCCCCGCGAAGCGCTCCTGATTAAGCTCAAAATCAGGATTGAGCGCGCCGTCCGGAAGATGCCGCCAATCAAAGAACAGCCCTTCTTCAAACCCCGTCCGCTTAATGGATTTAAGAAACTGCTTGGGAATAATCTGGTCGGTGTCGACATTCGCCCTGTCGAGGAGGGCGACGACACCTCGGTGTGTTTGAAAGCGTTCCATGATCACATCATCTCCCTGACATCAACAAAATGGCCCGCCACGGCGGCGGCGGCGGCCATTTCCGGACTCACCAAATGGGTGCGGCCGCCTTTTCCCTGCCGACCTTCAAAATTACGATTAGAGGTGGAGGCGCAACGCTCTCCCGGCGCCAGTTTGTCCGGGTTCATCGCCAGGCACATACTGCACCCGGCGAAACGCCATTCAGCGCCGGCGGCCGTGAAAATTCTATCGAGCCCTTCCGCCTCCGCCTGCCGTCGGACCGGTTCGGATCCGGGCACAACCAGCATCCTCACGGAAGAAGCCACCCATTTTCCTTTAATCACCTTCGCCGCTCGGCGCAGGTCTTCAACGCGCGCGTTTGTGCAACTGCCCAGGAACACGGTGTCAATAGGCACATCGGTCATCCTTGTCCCCGGGATCAGTCCCATGTAATCCAGCGCTTTACGCGCGTCCCCGGGGCTCACATGTCTCACCTCGCCCGGTTCGGGAACCACACCGGTCACGTCCACCACCATACCGGGGTTTGTCCCCCAGGTCACTTGCGGCGCCAGGGTGTCGCAGTCCACGGTCACCGTTCGATCAAAGACCGCGTCCGGATCCGACGGCAGCTCCCGCCACGCCGCTATGGCCAGATCAAGCGCCTCACCTTTGGGAGCGAACGGGCGGTCTCCGGAGGCGATATAGTTGAATGTGGTGTCGTCCGGAGCGATCATGCCCGCGCGGGCCCCGCCCTCAATACTCATGTTACAGATCGTCATCCGCTCTTCCATGGATAACCGGCGCACGGCTTCCCCGCCATACTCCAGCACGTATCCCGTGCCGCCGGCCGTCCCTATCTGACCGATGAGCCTGAGAATCATATCTTTTGACGTGACACCGGGCGACAGCGATCCCGTGAACGTCACCCCGCACGTCCCCGGACGCGCCTGCCTCAGGGTCTGGGTGGCCAGGACGTGTTCCACTTCCGATGTGCCGATGCCGAAGGCGATGGTTCCGAAAGCGCCGTGTGTCGATGTGTGCGAGTCGCCGCAAACGATGGTCATCCCCGGCTGAGTGATGCCCTGTTCCGGCCCGATAATATGGACAATTCCCTGCCGGGCGTCACCAAGCCCGTACAGTGTGACACCAAACTCCGAACAGTTTTTTTCCAGCGCCTCCACCTGAGCCTTTGAAATCGCGTCCTTGATCTCGTCCCGGTCATCCGTCGGCACGTTATGATCCATCGTCGCGACAGTTCTGCCGGGCTGGCGCACCGTCCGTCCGGCCATGCGCAATCCCTCAAATGCCTGTGGACTGGTCACCTCATGCACCAAGTGGCGGTCGATGTAAAGCAACGCCCCCCCGTCAGGAAACGTTCTCACCACGTGAGAATCCCATATCTTTTCGAACAGTGTCTTACCCATGCCGTGCTCATCTTTCCGTTTAAAACAAGTCGCTGACAGCGAACAACAACCCAAGTCAATACCGCTTACCATACCCCCCGGAAGGGCGAATGCCACACGCGCGGCGTGGCGCTGTCCGCGCGGCAACCGTTATTTTCGATGGCGGCTTGGGTTATGTGTGAGGAGTCAGCATTCATGACGGTGTCGCTTCATATCCCGTGTCACACGGAAGGTCCGCGCGTCTTGACGCGGCGACGGCCAGCGCGTCACAGCGCTCATTTTCGGCATGGCCGGCATGTCCTCTCACCCATGTGAACCGAACAGTGTGCTTTTCACACAGATTCAGCAAGCGCCCCCATAGGTCAGCGTTACGCGCTTTTTCGGTTACCGTGCGCATCCAGTTTTTCGCCCGCCAGCGCCTGGCCCATCCCTTCGTCATAGCCTCAACCACATACTTTGAATCAGACGTGATCGTGACAGCGCACGGGTGTTTCAAGCATTCCAAGGCCGCCACACAGGCCAGGATTTCCATCCGGTTATTGGTGGTGTTCGCGAAGCCCCCGGCGATCTCTTTCCGATGACGGCCAAAGACTAACACGGCGCCGTATCCTCCCGGGCCGGGATTGCCCCGGCAGGCGCCATCGGTATAAATGTCAACGTGGTTTACAGTCATTATTAACCGGTGAAAACGTGGATTAAACCACCGAATAAAAAAACCCCCGCTCCAAACGGAACGGGGGTCACCAATTGGATCAAATGGTTAGAAACTGAGGCCGAAGACCACGCCCCCGTAAATGTTTTGATTGTGCTGGTAGTTTTGTTCGGCGGCGTCGGCGATATGCGTGTCGACAAAATCCGAATAGATCATGACGACGGACAAACTGATATTGTCGTTGACCGCGTAATCAAGACTGGCGCTCACGTTGTAGTCAGACAACCCGTTGGTGTCATTCCCCACGTAAAATTCGTGGTAATTGCGATCGCCCCAGCCGAGCTTTCCACCCAACGTCAAGCCAAGAGCTTCAGTCAGTTCAAAGGTGTGAGCGATACCAAGCGTGGCATAGAAGCCATCGGCCTCATCAAAATCCCAGTAAACCGTCAGGGTCGGCTCAAGCATCACATCCAGCCCGACGCTGGCATAGACTTCTGACGTGCGTTCGGCATTGCTGCTGCCATTCCCGTTTCCCGGAAAGACATACTCAATAAAACCGACACCCACTTTAACCATGTCCTCAAGGGTCATGTCATAGCTCAGCGTGTAGTCAAGCTCCTGCAGAGCGTATTCGGTATTGTCATTTTCGTTGACATCCGTGACATCGAAACTACCCCAGACACTCAACGACAGGCCGCCCAAGCCCACCGTGACTGACGGCTGCAACACGGGATCATTCGTCAACAGCATGCCGCGCCAGACATATTCACTGTATCAGTCAAGCCCCATTTCCAACGACAGAGCATCCAGAGAAAGCTCGTTTTCTTCGGCGGACACGCGGATGCCGCCCAAGCCCACAACCCCAACCACCGCCAAGGCGGCGAACGCGCGAGTGAAATATGTTTTTGTTAGCATCATGATTTCCTTTTTTTTATTTGTCCAAACGGGTAAACCTTAACGGTCACCACTTGCTCAACAATCGCGGCTACTCCAGCCACGACACGGTTAATTTACTAACCATTTTCTAACATACAACCCTCAATGGCGATATTCACGTGTCCCGGTGAGATCAAAACGGGTGGCCGCGACTCCCTTGGTCCCGGTCCCGAATCAAGGCGCTATGTCAAGCCATCCATAAATTGGGTCAAATGTTCCAGTACCTCACGATCCATGGCATGTTCCAGCCGGCACGCGTTGCGATCCGCGGCGGCGGCTTCCACATGCAGAACCTCCATTAAAAACCGGCGGATGACCACGTGTCGGCGCTGAACCGCCGCGGCCACGCGTTTGCCTTTGGGTGTCAACGCGGGCGGGCGGTAAGGTTCATAGCGGACATACCCTTTTTCGGTCAAGGAGCGCAAGGCTTGCGTGACACTGGGCATGCGCACGGACAGACACGTGGCGATGTCACGCACACGCGCCCGGCCGTTGGCGCTTTCCAAATCCGCGATCGCCTCCAGATAATCTTCCATTTCGGCGCTTAAGCCCGCGTTCGCGATAGTCATACGTTTTCTCCAGACCCTTTCGCCGACGCGGTGTCATGAGGGGTAGATGGCTAAAACAAAAAAACGGTTTAGTTGACATGATGAACCGGTTCCGCTTCCAAAAGACGGCGGAGCGGATGACCCCTTTACCATAGCGGAGTTTGCCCCATTGACAAGCATGCCTCTACGGTGATTGCAAACTCCCGTGATTCAGCTATATTCGCCCCCGTCGAATCGATCATTTTCAATCACGCGCGGGCATCTTAAACCCCGCGTTTTAATTATGGAAAGCGTCTCGAGCATATGCGGGAATTCAATATTGGCATTGTCGGCTTCGGCACGGTGGGGGCCGGGGTGGTGGAATGTATCCTTAAGAATGGTGATCTCATCGGCTCCCGGGCGGGGGTTTGGCCCGTTATCAGACGGGTGGCGGATCTGGATATCACGACTGACCGGGGTGTCACCTTGCCTGAAGGGGTGTTGACCACGGATGTGGCGCGGGTGGTGGACGCGCCGGATATCGATGTGGTCATTGAACTGATCGGAGGCACGGCGCTCGCCAAAGACTTTATTCTCCGGGCATTGAATAATGGCAAGCCGGTCATCACGGCCAACAAAGCGTTACTGGCTAAACACGGGGCGGAGATCTTCGCCGCCGCGAAAGCGTCAAAAGCGGACGTGTTTTATGAAGCCAGTGTCGCCGGCGGCATTCCCATCATCAAGGCGGTCCGCGAAGGGTTGGCGGGAAACCGGATTCTGGAAATTTGCGGCATCTTAAACGGAACCTGCAATTATATTCTCACGCAAATGGAGAAACATGGCGCGGATTTCGCGACCGTTCTCGGGCAAGCTCAAGCCGCGGGATACGCGGAAACTCCTCCTGATTTGGATATTGACGGCCTTGACACCGCTCACAAGGCCACGATTCTCGCCTCTCTGGCTTACGGCGAATGGTTCGGCATGGAGCCGCTGTTTGTCGAGGGAATCCGCGGGATCGCGTTGCAAGATATTGACAACGCCGACGCGCTGGGCTATCGGATCAAACTTCTCGCCATCATCAAACAAGACACCGGGAAGGTGGAGATGCGGGTCCACCCCGCCCTGGTTCCCAAGCGGGCTATGTTGGCGAATGTGGATGGCGTGTTTAACGCCGTCTGTGTCCGGGGGGACACGGTGGGGGACACCATGTACTACGGGCGGGGAGCCGGCCGTGAAGCCACCGCCAGCGCCGTGGTCGCCGACATCATCGACGTGGCGTTGAACGCGAAAAGCGGCTCGCCCCGCCGCATTCCCGCCTTCCACCCGCACGAAGGCTATACGTCAATCGTGAAAATGGATGATGTCCAAACCCGGTACTATCTGCGTTTGCAAGTGGAGGATCACGCGGGCGTGCTGAGCGCCATCGCCGATATTCTGGGGGGGTTGAATATCAGTATCGCCAGCCTCTCACAAAAAGAAACCGGGGGGACATTCGTGCCGCTGGTCATTCTCACCCATCTGGCCCGGGAAGCGGACATGCGCGCGGCCATGGATAAATTCGCCGCCAGTGACATTGTCGCGGGGGCCCCCGTATTGTTGCGTGTTGAAGATTTGGATTAAATGAGCGCTTTTCAAGATCTTGTCGAACAGCGGAGCAGTTGCCGGCGGTATAATCCGGACAAACCGGTTTCACCGGAGTTGATCAACCAGTGCCTGGAAGCCGCCCGCCTGGCGCCGTCGGCCTGTAATAAACAGCCATGGGTTTTCGGGGTTGTTGACCAACGGCCGTTATTGGACAAACTCTGGGAAAAAGCGCGCTTGCCGGGCATCAAACATCTCTGGTTGAAAGACGCGCCGGTCATTCTTGTCCTGTGTGTCCGGTTAGACACACTCACGCACCGCCTCGCCCCGGCCTTGTCAGGCATTCCTTACTATTTGATCGACGCGGGCATCGCGGGCGAACATGTCACCCTCGCGGCGGCGGAAGCGGGTCTGGGAACCTGCTGGATCGGTTGGTTCAAAACCCGGATGGCGCGGAAAATACTCGGGTTGCCACGCTCATTGAAACCGGTGTCGCTCATTGCCATGGGTTATCCGGCTGAAGGCTGGACACCCCCTGTGAAGAATCGATTGTCCATGCAAGAAATGAGCTTTCACAACCGCTGGGGCGATCGCGGATCGACCCATGCCTGACAGATCCAACTTGACACCCGCCTTAAGCAAGGGGACAACATGAAACGGTTTGGAATATTATTATCAGCTTGATCATGGAAAACAAAAACACATTTTTAAATCGGTTGATTGAGCGGTTGGACCGGGTGGATTCAGCCAGTGTGCAGAATTATCTGTTGAAGCTGGTTCGGGAGAAGGGCTTTCTGCAAACGGTGTTTGACAGCATCCGGGAAGGGGTCCTGGTGATTGACCGGGACATTAACCTGATCTACTGCAATCTGGCCGCCCGCCATTTTCTCGGGCTGCCGGACAATGCCGAGGGACAACGTGTCAGCCGGTTTTTGCGGGATATTGACTGGTTGGGAATCATGGAAGCCGATCCGGGGGAATGGCAACGCATCTCCCTGCGGGAAGTGGAGGTTTTTTACCCGGAAAACCGCTTTATCACGTTTTATATCGTGCCGCTCGCCGGGGAAACCGACAAGGTTGACGATATTCCCATGGCCGCCATCATTCTGCGGGATGTCACGGAAATCCGCCAAAAAAACCAGGAAACCGTGGAAAGTGAACGGGTGGAGGCGATTACCAAACTGGCCGCCGGGGTCGCCCACGAACTTGGAAACCCGCTGAACAGTCTTAAGATTCATTTGCAAATCCTCGCCGTCACCGCCGCCGAAGCCATCCCGGATAAGAAACAAGCGGACGACGCGGAGGAGATGCTCGATATTTGCCTGCACGAAGTCCAACGCCTGGATTCCATCGTCAGTAACTTTCTTAAAGCCGTGCGGCCCGCCCCGCCCCAATTGGCCCAAGTGGAAATGGATAAGATTATCGCCGACGCCATCGGCTTCATGCGGCGGGAAATCGAAGACCGCGGGATCCGCGTGGAGGCCGCCCTGCCCAAGCGCTTACCGATGATTTTAGCCGACCCGGCATTACTCAAACAGGCGTTTTACAACATTATTAAAAACAGCATTCAGGCCATGGCGGAAGGCGGACTGCTGTCCATCGAATGCCTGGAGACGGAACATTACTTGGAAGTGCGCTTCGCCGACACGGGAACCGGCATCGCGCAAGCCGATCTGCCGCATATTGTGGACCCGTACTTCACGACAAAAGCGGACGGTACGGGACTGGGCCTGTTAGTCGTGGAGAGAATATGCCGCTCACATGGCGCCGAATTTTCCATTGAAAGTAAGGAAGGAGATGGAACGGTGTTCACCTTGCGGTTTCCATTAAGAGAACGGCGAGCCAGGTTGCTGGTGTCGCCGACGGATACACAACATGACGATTCGGCGGATTGAACTGTCTGACCAATCACATACAACATCAGGTGACTATGCTGACTAAATTACTGACCTTGACGGCGGTTTTATTGATCTTCCCGGCGGCCGCGTGGCAGACGTTTCACGGCCCCCCGGACCTGACCGGCGCCGTCAAACAGGGGCTGGGGGAAAACCCCGGCGTTATCTGGCGGCTGGGAACCGGCGCGCCCGTGTCATTCCCCTGCCTTATGGACCGGGAACGTATCTACGCCTTTAATGACCAAGGCTCGCTCGTCGTGTGTGATTATGACGGGCGGGCGATCTGGCGCTGGACACTTCCCCGCGGAACCGCCAACACCCCTGACGGGCCGCGGAAATTCGGCGGTCCAGGCGTGCTGATCAGCGCCGGGGTGGTGATCGCCACGGAGGATGGTGATGTCTTTCTGCTTAAAAAGACCACCGGTGACATCATGTGGAAAAGATCATTAAACATCACGGTTGTGGCGCCCTTGAACACGGTGCTGGGCGGTGGAGAGGAACTCGTCTTGGTCACTGATCAGGCGACCGGAGCGGTCCACGCGTTGCGGGGCGACACCGGGGAACAGGTCTGGCGCGGACCAGAACGTGGCCGGTCTGACTGCCCCCCCGCGGCGGCCAAGGGGCGGGTCGTCTCGGGCAGTTGCCTGGCCGCCTTGCATGTGCTGGCGGCCGATAATGGGAAAGCGACGGCTGACATTGAGCTGGGACAGGACTGCCAGATCGCCGCCGGCGCCGCGATGATCGACGGCCAGGTGGTCCTCGGCGACCGGAGTGGCGCGGTCACGGCGCTGGATACGAAAACAGGCGCGGTCATTTGGCGGACACCGCTGGACGCCGGCCCGGTTTTCACGACCCCCGCCGTCACCCCGGCGCATGCGGCTGTAACGACTGAAAATAAACGCCTCGTTGTGTTGAACACCCGCACCGGCAAGGTGATGTGGGAAAAAAAACTCGCCCTCGCCCCTTCCGCGCCGGCCATTGTCGGCGACCAGGTGGTGACCACCGATGACGGCGCCATTTACGTGTGCCGCGTGGATACGGGTGACCTGATCTGGCACCGGCGGATTTCCGATTCGATCTCCCCGGTAACCAGCAAACTGGGTGTCGTTGTTTTTGGCACTGACGAGGGAGAAATCATTGCCATCAAGGGCGAAAAAAATGATTGAGCAAACCGGGGCGCGGATAGACCGGGCCTCCCCCCGCGAAACCGCTGGACAGTCCCCCATGGCTTTTTGACAGGCGAGACACGCATGATTATACTGAACAACATCGTCAAGGGATATCCCGGCGCTCCGATGGTTTTGAATCACCTGTCGCTGGTGATCGAAACCGGCGCCCGCGCCGCCGTCATCGGACCGTCAGGATGCGGTAAAAGCACACTGTTAAATATCGCCGGGGGCTTGGACCAGCCCGACAGCGGCGCGGTTCACGTGGCCGGCATGGATTTGACCCGGCTCGACGACCGGGAGCTGGCCCGCTTCCGCTGTCGGCATGTCGGGTTTATTTTTCAACAGCATTATTTACTGCCTCAATACACCGTTCTGGAAAACACCCTCCTGCCCACGCTGGCCCCGGACGCGGACGCGGCGGGAGCCGAAGAGCGCGCCCGGACGCTGCTCGACCGAGTCGGTTTAGGTGATAAACGTCACCGCTCGCCCCGCGCCTTGTCCGGTGGCGAAAGTCAACGGGCCGCGGTGGTAAGGGCTTTGATCAACCGCCCGAAGCTTTTGTTGGCGGATGAACCAACCGGCGCGCTGAACAGTGAAGCCTCCACCGCGTTAATCGACTTGCTCTTGGAATTGAACGCCAGCGAAAATATGACCCTGGTCATGGTCACTCACTCGCTGGAAAACGCCGCTCGAATGGCCACGACCTATCGACTGACCAATGGCCGTATAGCGCCATTTTCCGATGACAACACCCGTCCGGTAACGGGCTGACGACCGCTCCGCTTGCCCGCGGTGACGCTCTTGTTAAACGTTCCCCTCTTTATTCAACTTGCGGTTTCATGCTCAGACCGCTAAATTACTCCCATGAATTTTCCAACCAATAATTCCGATGTGTCCAAATCATCCGCGCCGCCCAGACTGCATCGGCAAACATTGGTGGAGGTCAACATATCCGTCCATACGGGCAGACGGAACGCGGCCCATGAACAAGCGGCGGCAGTGCTCCACGCCAGTACGGAACAGACGCGTATGGACACCAAACGGGAACTGGCTCAATTTGGGAAAGAATTGATCGATGAGGCCTTGTTGTGCACCCGGCGGTCCTTGGTTGAAGTGGACGCGCCGCCACTGCGTTACTTGCAAATTCTCAGAGACACCATCGCCGCCCAGGAATCGCTGATCGCGCACGAGATTGAATTGACCAATGGAAATGGCGAGTTGGCGGCGTTGCTGGGTGATAAACTGGCCCGTCAGCTCGCCGCGTTCAACGCGGTCGAAACAAGCAATGTCAATTACATTGAAGAGCTGTTCACATTTGGCATTCCGCTGCTGGATCGGGATACTAAAGAGCGTCTGGCCGCGTTCAGTGAGGATGACCGGCGCCGCTATCAGATAGCGGTTGAGGAGTTCAAGCGATGTTACGCGCGCCGGAAAAATGAAATTCTCGCGTCATGAATTTTCATGAATTCGGCGAAAAAGCCGAAACGTATGTTATTGATCTACTTGAGAACCGGCGCCGGAAAAGTCGGCGGGACAGGGTTGTCCGTGCGGTTTTGCTGGTGATGTCCCGCCTTTTCCGCGGGATTGTTCAGATCCGTTTGTCGTTGTACCGCGAGCGTATTTTCCGGCAGCATATCCCGGGGTGCCTGGTCATCAGTATCGGCAACGTCACCGTCGGCGGGACGGGAAAAACCCCGGTCGTGGAGGTGTTTGCCAAAACCCTGGCGGCCAAAGGCAGAAAAGTGGCGGTGCTGTCCCGCGGCTACCGCAGTAAAAATCCACCCCTTTCACAGCGGCTCAAACAACGGATTTTCGACCCGGAACACGAACCCCCGCCCAAAGTGGTTTCTGACGGCAAAAGACTGTTGCTGGATTCCGAGCTGGCCGGCGACGAGCCCTATATGCTGGCGAACAACTTGCCCAATGTGAGTGTGGTTGTGGACAAAAACCGTGTGAAAGGCAGTAAATACGCCACTCGCCACTTGGATTGCGACACACTGATTTTGGACGACGGGTTCCAGTACCTCCGGCTCAAACCCCGGTTGAACATTTTGCTGGTGGATGCCACAAACCCGTTTCATAATCATCATCTACTGCCCCGGGGCTTTCTACGCGAACCGGTCAAAAATGTCCGCCGCGCGGATTACATTTTCCTGACAAAATCCAATGGCGGCTCTCATCTGCGTCACTTGAAACGCTTTCTGCGGCACCACAATCCGCGGGCGGAAATCATCGAATGCACCCACCGGCCGCAGTATTTGGAAAATGTGTACACGGGTGAGAGGCGCCCCCTGGAGTCACTGAACGGAAAGCGTATTTCCGCCATCTCCGGTATCGCCGTCCCTGAAAGTTTTGAAAATTTCCTGAAAAAACTAGGCGCTGATTTGGCCTATCACGAACGGTATGTGGACCACCATCGCTATCACGAGCAGGAAATTATCACCTTCCTTAACCGGAGCGCGGACCACACGGTGGATCTCGCCCTGACCACGGAAAAGGACGCGGTGCGTTTCCCAAAACTGGTGCGGGTGGATATTCCCGTCTATTTTCTGCGGGTGGAAATCGACATTCTCAGCGGGCGGGAGACGTTTAACGACTGCATCAACCGCATTTGCTTTCTTTAAAACAGGCGCGGAATCAGCCGATGACACGCCGCCTTTGACGGTTTTTCAAGGAACAAATGGCCCGCGGTGAGGGTCGGAGCACAAACAGCCCCGTAATTAATCCAAAGATTCCACCCCGTCAACTCGAGGAAATGATATGGGATGTCTGAAGGGAAAGACTAAAGATAAAGAGAAAGCTGGCCACTTCAAATGCAAAAAATGCGGCGCGGTGGCCGAGAAAAAAGGCAAGCTTTGCAAGGCCAGAAAGATTAAGGAATAACGGTCACACACCTGCCAGGGGGGTGAATGGCAAACACCCCAGAGTGTCTCCCAGACGGGCTTTGGCGGGTGTTTCCAAGCCCTCGATCATGCCCGCCGCGTACATGTGATACCCCGTCCCGGCGATCATCACCGCGTTGTCCGTGCAATACTTGGCGGGAGCGATGACCAGGCGGCGTTTCTCTTTTTCCGCCCGGTATGTCACCACCGTTCTTAGAGCGCTGTTGCAGGCCACACCACCGCAAACCAGTACGGAGCCGGCGTTCAGCGCCGCCGCCGCGGCGAACGTTTTCGCCGCCAGCACATCAACAATCGCCGCCTGATAGCTGGCGACTACATCTTTAATCTCCTGATCAGACAACTGTTTGTCCCGAACAGCGTACAATAGAGCTGTCTTCACCCCGCTGAAGCTGAAATTAAAGCGGTTCTCAGCGCTGACGGGTTTACCATTACCGCCAGTCAGGCTGCGCGGAAAATCAATCGCGGCGGGATCTCCCGCTTTCGCCAACCGGTCAATCACGGGACCTCCCGGATAGCCCAGATCAAGAATTTTCGCCGCTTTGTCAAAGGCCTCCCCGGCCGCGTCGTCAATTGTCTGACCAAGGATCTCTGTTTCTCCCTCAGCGGAAATACTGATGATAGACGTGTGCCCGCCGGAGACCACCAAAGCCACAAGCGGATAAAGATCCTCCCGGGTCAACAAATCCGGATCCTGCAAAAAACAACTATAGATGTGACCGACAAAATGATTCACGCCGACCAACGGCAAAGACCCCGCGGCGGCCAGCCCTTTCGCATAGGATAGCCCCACCAGCAGAGCCGGCACCAGTCCGGGACGGCAGGTCGCGGCCACCGCGTCAATATCACTGATCGTCAGCCCGCTTTCCGACAGGGCCGTTTCAACCACCACGGAAATATTGTTCAAATGCTCCCGGGCGGCTAACTCCGGCACCACGCCCCCGAAGGCGGCGTGTTTGTCAATTTGTGAGGAGACCACATTGGACTTCACCTCCACGCCATCCACCACCACGGCGGCGGCGGTCTCGTCACAGCTGGTCTCAATACCGAGCACGTTCATTGGGTTTCTCCACCGTCCACCCGGGCGGTCGCTTTCTCAACTGACCGCGGCGGTGCCGCTGGAACGGCGCCCGTCCCAGCTTCACGGCGCGGGCCTGTGTCGTTTTGAATGATTTCCAACGCCTTGGCCAGCGGCTTGTCTTTTTCCGGATCCACCGCCTCGCCCGTCTCACCGTTTCGTTGCCGGGTGATCAAATCCATGAGTTCCTCATCGGTCATCGTCACTTCGATGTTAGGCTCGATCCCCTTGTCATGGATCACCACCTTGCTCGGGGTGAAATATTTCGCTGTCGTTAAGCGCAACGCGCTGCCGTCGGATAGTTTAATCACGCTCTGCACAGATCCTTTGCCAAAGGTTTTTTCGCCGATAAGAACCGCCCGCCGCCAGTCACGCAGGCAGCCCGCCACAATTTCAGAGGCGCTGGCGCTGCCGCCATTCACCAGAATAAACAGAGGAACCGTTTCATATTTGTCTCCTCCCGTCGTTTCATAGCGCTTATTCTGAGAAGCCCGCCGCCCGACGGTGGAAACCACCAGCGCGTCTTTGGGGAGGAAAAATGACGCCACGTCAACAGCGCTGGTGAGCAAGCCCCCCGGATTGTTGCGCAGATCAAGAATCAGGGATGTCATGCCCTGACTGGTCAAATCTTTCAGGGCGGCTTTCATCCCCGGCGCGGTTTTCTCATCAAACTGGGTGACTCGAATATAGCCGACACCGTCCGCCAGCAGGCGCGCGTTCTTCACGCTCGGCACTTCAATAATCGACCGCTCAATGGTGATGTCGAAGGGCTCTTTATCCCCCCGCTTGATGGTGATCGTCACCAGGGTGCCCGGTTCCCCGCGCAGTTCGCCAACCGCCCCGGACAAATTCTTGTCGCCCATGACCACGCCATTGATCTTCACGATTTTGTCCCCGGGCAAGATCCCCGCGCGGGCGCTCGGACCGCCCTCCATCGGGGCGATCACCGTCAGAGCCCCGTCACGAATGGTGATCAACACCCCCAGCCCTCCGAACTCCCCCTCAGTGGATTCCATCATGTCATCATACGCGTCTTGCTCCATATAACCACTGTGCGGATCCAGAGACTCGACCATGCCATGCATGGCGTTCGTCAACAAGCGCTCATAATCCACCAAGTCCTCATCCACATAGTCCTGGCGGATTAAATGCAACACCCGCATCATGATGGCTATTTTCTCAAACGCGGCGGCGTCACCGTTTTGAAGCTCGTCATTGGAATATACCCGGTAACCCACCAGGAGATTCACGGCCAGCGCCAAGGCGAAAAGCGAGAATATAAGCGACCGTCTGTTCATAATTTGACCCTTTTTTCAAGCGCCCGCCGGCCGGTCAGGGAAAGCCCCCGGGACATGCCGCTCAGGAAGCTCGGCCGGCGACGCGGGATCAGGCGTGAATCTTGTCATCGAGAAAATCGACCAGGCTGTCCAGAGACACCCGGTCCTGAGTCATCGCGTCCCGATCACGAATCGTGACGGCGCCATCCTCCAGAGACTCAAAATCAAAAGTCAGGCAAAATGGTGTGCCAATTTCATCCTGACGGCGATAGCGTTTACCGATACTGCCGGTGACATCGTACTCGCACCGGAAATAGCGGCGTAACTTGTCGTAAACCGGCCGCGCGTTATCATCCAACTTCTTGCTTAAAGGCAACACGGCCACCTGCACCGGCGCGACTCTGGGAGCCAGGCGCAAGACAACGCGCGCGTCCTCGTCTTTTCCCGCTTTCTTGGTCTCAGCCACATCCTCGTCGTAAGCATGGCAAAGTAGAGCCAGGCACATCCGGTCGAGACCGCAGGACGTTTCAACCACGGTCGGGAAAAAGCGTTCCTTGGTTTCCTGATTGAAATACTGTAGATCGTTGCCGGAAAACTCGCTGTGACGGCTCATATCCCACTCTCCGCGGTGATGAATGCCTTCCAGTTCACCCCAGCCAAAGGGAAATTCATATTCAATGTCCACAGCCGCTTTGGCATAATGGGCCAACTGGTCATGCTCGTGAATCCGCAGCTTTTCAGCCGGCATTTTCAATAGATCCGTCCAGAATTTCAAGCGGTAGTCCCGCCAGTGCTCAAACCAGTCCATGGAATCTTTTTCCTCACAGAAAAACTCCATTTCCATCTGCACGAATTCCCGGGAACGGAAGGTGAAGAACCGGGGAGTCACCTCGTTCCGGAAGGCTTTTCCAGTCTGGGCGATACCAAAGGGAAGTTTCTGACGTGACGCGATCCGTACTTGATCAAAATCAACAAAAATGGGCTGACAGGTCTCGGCCCGCAGATACGCCACATGATCCTCGTCAAACACCGGACCGACAAAGGTTTTCATCATCAAATTGAATTCGCGGGGCTCGGTCAGCTCTTTGGAACCACAGGCTTCACACGTGGTGGGATCCTCCATCTGGTCAACCCGGTAGCGCTTTTTGCACTTCGTGCAGTCCACCATCAAATCGGCGAATTTATCCAAATGTCCGGACGCCTTCCACACTTGGGGATGGCAGATGATGGTCGAGTCCAATCCTTCGACATCATCCCGGTCGCTCACCATGTAATCCCACCACAGTTGTTCCACGGCCCGGCGCATGGCCACACCATAAGGACCGTAATCCCAGAAACCGGCGATGCCCCCGTATATTTCAGAACTCTGAAAAATAAACCCGCGCCGTTTGCACAGGGACACGATTTTTTCCATGGTTTCTTTACCAACGTTACTGTCAGCCATTGTTTAATCCTGATGTTTTATCACGGCAGACACGGAAATGTGCCCGCGGAATCGTTCTGTTTTTGGGAAAACCGTAACATAATGCCGGAACACGGTCTGGCAATCCTGTGAGAAAAATGGAGCGAAGGGAGAAATCACGTTGGCGATGGCTCCTGGTCCGGGTTGTTTTTTCGATTGCTACCGTGAGCTATCGACTGCTGTCGGTTGCCATCGACGTTTCGTTAATATCGATTGCAGTCGGCAGCTATCGATCCTTTGTCCGGTCTTCCGGGCAATCCAGGATACCGCGGCAGGCGGGGTACTGGGTGCAGCCCCAGAAGCCGCGGTTGTCCTTGCGGGTCTTGCGCAGCCGCATCGGTGCGCCGCACTGCGGGCAGGCGGGGGCTTCGCCCGGCCCATCGCCTGGGCGGGCGCGCGTCTCGCTTCGCACGGTGCTCAGGCGTTCGCGGAATCCGCCGCCTTTGGCAAATTCGTCGCCAAGGGTTTTAATGTATTTCTCCATCATGTTGACAGTACGGGAAATGAGGATCAGCAGCGTATTCGCCCGCACCAGAGAGTCGTCGCTGTCCAGTTCCGGCCCGAATTTGCGGTATTGCGCGAGAATGTGCAGGCACACGCCGCGGTTGACGTCGCTGCCGTAGTCGGGTTTGTCGAGACGGATGCCAAAGACGCGCTGGGACGTATCGCTTTCCATGGGCCACGGCGCCTCGCCGCGCAGCAACAGCCAGGCATTGAAATCATCGCGCAGTTCGCACAGGCTGGCCCGGGCCACGTCGAGCAGTTCCATGGCGCTGGCAAAGGAAGTCATCAGCCGCTCCGAGCCCTCGGCGAAATTGCGGGCGCCGGAACGCCCGGCATGGGTCATCTGGGCAAACGTCCGCCCACCCGGGTCGTTGCGCAAGTTCAGGAACCGCAGGCAGAACTGGCGGGTGGCCAACTCGATGACGTTGGCCAGAATGAAGGCGTCCATGTAACGGTAGCCGGCCGATTTGCGGAACAACTCCATGGCGGTGTCTCCTCTGTCGGGTTGTTTTTTTCAATTGCTGCCGGGAGCTATCGGTTGCTGCCGGTTGCTACCGACAAAACTAAATTCCTCGATTGCTACCGACTGCGGCCGATTGCTACCGAGGTTTCTTTAATATCGTTTGCTACCGACTGCGGTCTCAAAAAACCTTCACAATACCGCCAGGACGCTTTCCGCAAACTCCGCCAGCGACGGATCCCGGGCGCCCATGACAATGACACGGTCCCCGCGGCGGGCGTTGGCGACCAACCAGTCGATGGTGTCTTCGCGGCTGGGACAAAAGCGGGTCTGGACGCTGTTTTTCCCGATATCGTCCAGCAGATCCTTGGACGAAATGTCCCGTTTGGCGGTACCACCCGCGTAAAAAATTTCCGGCATCAACAGCGCGTCGTCGGCTGACAATCCCCCGCGGAAGGCATCCACAAGTCCTTTACGAAGCATTTTGACAGGGCCGAAGCCATGCGGCTGATAAAACACAATGAGCCGTCCCGGGAATTGCCGTAACGCGGCCAACGCGGCCGCTATTTTTTCCGGATTATGGGCGAAGTCGTCAATCACTGTGACACCGCCGGAACTGGTTCCCACGAGTTGAAGGCGGCGTTTCACGCCTTTAAACGAAGCCAGCGCGGACACCGCGTCAGCCATCGGGACTCCCAGGAGTGACACGGCGGCCAGCGCCGCCAACGCGTTCAGGACATTATGCCCCCCCGGAACCGGCAGGTTGACCGCGTAGCCATTGACGACAAAATCCACTCCGTCAGGACGATAACACATGCTATGGCCGAAAAAATCAGCCTCGGAATGATGTATCCCGAACGTTCGGGTGTCAGGGTTGACCGCCGCCAACGCCGCCGCTTCGGCACAGTCCGCGTTGACAACCGCGCCGAGACGCGCTTTTCCCGCGAAGTCCGCGAACAGGCGGCGTAATTCCGGCAAGGGCAAATGGTCCTCACTGACCGTTGTCAACACCGACACCGCCGGCTGGTACAAGGCGATGGAACCGTCACTCTCGTCCGCCTCCACCACCCAGATGTCACCCTCCCCGCACCAGGCGTTCCCCAAACCGTCCCGCGGCGTGGAGTTGAGCATCACCGCCCCGTTGATCACCGTCGGCTTCAACCCGGTTTCCCGTGACAGATGCCCGAGCATGGCCGTGACGGTGGACTTGCCACTGGTTCCTCCCACGGCCACCCCCCGGCGCCCGTTCACCATTTCCGCCAGCAGTTCCGCCCGTTTAATGATGGGAACACCCATGTCCAGAGCCGCTTTGACATCCGGAACCGATGGTTCAACCGCGCTGGAGACGACCAGACGCGTGGCGGGAAAGGTGTTCAGAGCTTCCCCGTCTTGAGGCAAAACGAGGATCCCTTCGGCTTCCAGACTGGCGCGGATGGCCTGTCCGCCTCCTTGATCAAACAGCCGGTCTGAACCAGCCACGTCACAACCGGCATGCAGGGCGGCCCGCGCCAACGCGCTCATGCCACTGCCGCCAATGCCGCAGAAAAAGAAATGTTCGACCTGATTCGACATGGTTGAAACCCTGAAGCGTGAAACGTGAAACGTGAAAGTCGTGAAACGTGAAAGTCGTGAAAGTCGTGAAAGTCGTGAAACGTGAAAGTCGTGAAAGTCGTGAAAGTCGTGAAGCCGTGAAACGTGAACATTCAACATTGAGTCCGGTCTAAAAAGTCCGGATTTAGCGGATTTGGTAAACTTAATCCAGAACTTAATCCAGAACTTAATCCAGAACTTAATCCAGATCTTAATCCAGAACCTAATCCAGAACCTAATCCAGAACTTAATCCAGAACCTAATCCAGAACTTAATCCAATTTTGCGCTCAGACCGATCCCGGAATTTAGTTCTTGAGACCGCCTAAGGCAGAGTCGGAGCGTAGTGAACGGCAACGGTCTGGAGACCGCCACAGGCAGAGCCGGAGCGTAGCGAACGGCAACGGTTTTCTTTTTTAGAGTGGACTCAACACCCAACATTCAACACCCAACATTCAACATTCAACACTCAACATTCAACACTCAACACCCAACATTCAACACTCAACATTCAACATTCAACACTCAACACCCAACACCCAACATTCAACATTCAACATTCAACATTCAACATTCAACATTCAACATTCAACAT
>JAVVEH010000013.1:0-80058 GCA_032251435.1 Lentisphaeria bacterium
GTGCTCGGGGAGCTATTTTTGCTTAAAGTGTGCGTTTTATCCGATTTTCAGGTTGGTAAAGGAGGTGGTTGCGCGTTTGAGTGATCCGGCTCAATCAGGTCGTTCTATCGGCATTGTGACTTTCAGTCAGGCTCAACAGTCTCTAATTGAAGACCTTTTGGATGTGGCAAGGAATGATAATCCGGGAATAGAAACTTTCTTTACAGATGAAGTGCCGGAACCCGTTTTTGTGAAGAATCTGGAAAATGTGCAGGGGGATGAAAGGGATGTCATCTTCTTCTCGATTTGCTATGCAAAAGATCACGTTGGACGGCTTTCCATGAATTTTGGACCGTTAAATCGGGACGGTGGCGAACGGCGTCTTAATGTTGCCATTACCCGGGCCAGGGAGGAGGTCGTTGTCTTTAGCTCTATTCGTGCTGAAGACATTGATTTGTCACGCACAAAATCATTAGGAGTCACTCATCTCAAATCCTATTTAAAGTATGCTGAAAATGGGATACAAACATTTGGCAACATTAGTGAAAGCCCGGTTGCAACAGATGATTTTGAGAGCGCATTTGAAAAAGAAGTGGCGGAATTCCTTACGTCTGCCGGTTATCCTCCCCATACACAGGTAGGCTGTTCCGGCTATCGGATTGACCTGGCGGTTCCGCATCCGGACAAGCCTGGACTTTATATTCTTGGGATAGAATGTGACGGGGCTGCATATCATTCATCAGCAACTGCTAAAGACCGAGATCAGCTTCGCCAATCCGTTCTTGAAAATCTCGGGTGGAAAATTCACCGCGTGTGGTCCACGGCTTGGTGGCATCGGCCTAAAAAGACCAAGGCAAAACTTCTGGAAGCTGTCAAAGACGCTCTTTATGAAGCCGAGAACCGGGGTGAAGATAGTCACTTAGGGAGGACAAATGCTGAGAACAACGCATCATCTTCCATGAAATTTGAAGATCTGGTGGAAGAAATCGAATCCGAAACCAAAGCGCCAAAGAGCATGGAAGACCATGCACTTTCTGTTGAATACCCGTCAATTCAATATCCAGAGTTTTCTACTTCGACAGCGAATACAGAGGCATTTATGTCTCTCCGGTATAGACCGAAAATCATGGCGCAAATTGAGGCGGTTATCAGTCGGGAGGCGCCCATCTGTCGAAACGTTCTTTACAGGCGGGTGGCCGACTTATGGGGCATCAAAAGGGTCACAGAAAAAATCAGAAAAGTGTTTGAGGATGCTCTGTCATCAAATTTAAGTCATGGAGTAGTCGTCGATGAGAACGATGTGTTCTGGAGTAAACTGAAGCAGTCTGGGGACTATCAGCATTTCCGCTACTCCAGTAAAAACGAAGATTATCGTCGGTTGCTGGACGAAATTCCTATTGAGGAAATCGCCAATGCCATGTATTATGTGATGTGCGAGTACCATAGCTGCAAAGCCGATGCTCTTTACCGGGAAACAGCGGCAGTTTTTGGTGTCGCACGGGTTACTAAGAAATCGGAAGATTTTCTTAAAGCAGCTTTACAAAATTTGAAGGAGCGGGAGTTAATTGAATAATCTTTTGACAGTTGTAAAGGACTATTGCTAAAAGCCCAGGAAAATGAATGGGCAATCAACAAATATGGCATTAGTAATTGTTGGGTTAATGTAAACTGTATCCCGAAAGAACCATGAGAAGATTATGGAGGTAAATGATGAAAGTAAGTGATATTGCTACAAAAGTAATTGAGGAAGAGGACGACTTTGGCGATACATCTTTTGCGATAAAAGCTAGAATTGAAAACGATTCTGAGGATGAGGATGTATATATTGAATTACAGGGGATTGATAGTGATGGGTTTGAAATTCATGAAGTGGTGTTAAGCGGAAAGATCCCTTTAGGCGGCAGTAGAGTATTGACAACCAAAGATGATGTGAACATGAAATTATTTGATCAAATTGCTATGTGGCAGCAAAAATGAAACTCTTCTGAGACAACTCATTCATGCGAGCCATGTCCCAACCTTGATCTCAGTTGGAAACGACTGACCGGTGTGAGCCGGGCAAAGTCGAAGATATCCCGGACCATCGGCATCCCGCTGACTGCGGTTCTCGGTCGAAAGTGGACAGCGATTTCAATTGATTCTGGACAGTGATTTCGGCGGAAAGTGGACACTCGTTTCGGAGTTATGTGGGCACGTTTTCGGGTTTGACCGAAATGACTGTCCATTTTGAGTGAAACAGGTGTCCACGTTGGCGTGAAGGCGGAGGATGAATCCGCGGGTCAAATTATTTCTTCATCGTCCGGAACAATTATTTTGATTCACGGCGAACCTCATTAGGGGAGGGGAAAACACGCGCGCCGCGCTTGACGTTGGGATTAAGCGGATTATCCTACCTGCTTTATTTTAAAAGACATTCCTTTTCCTCTTTCACGTTTAAGCAACGGTGTTCCGGAGTTCCCATGAGTGTGGATTTACGCGCCTCGAATGAGCTGGTTAAGCAGATCCGTGACTATGTCGCGAAAGTGGTCATCGGTCAGGATGTCGTCGTGGAGCGGGTTTTAATCGCGCTGTTCACGGGCGGTCACTTGCTTTTGGAGGGGATGCCGGGATTGGCCAAGACCCTGCTGGTGAAGACGGTCGCTGAAGCCATTGAACTGCGGTTCGGCCGGATTCAATTCACAATCGACATGCTGCCTTCCGATATTATCGGCAGCGAGATTCTTGACCAGAGCAACGGCGCCTTCCGGACGCATAAGGGACCGGTCTTCACCAACCTGCTGCTGGCCGATGAGATTAACCGGGCGGCGCCGAAAGTCCAGGGCGCCTTGCTTGAAGCCATGCAGGAGCGTAAGGTGACCATTGGCAACACCACGTATCCGCTGCCGACCCCGTTTCTGGTGATCGCCACGCAGAACCCCGTGGAACAGAGCGGCACGTTCGAATTGCCGGAGGCTCAGCTTGACCGGTTTATGCTGCGGCACAGACTGAATTACCCCACGGTTGACGAGGAATACCGGATCATGACCCAGCAGCTCGCCCTCAAGCTCTCACGCGGCGAGGACGGCGGCGCGGTGCCGCAGACGGCGTTTGATCTTATTGGCGCCGAACCCGCCTGCGGAACATTGAAGGATCTTGTCATGATCATGGAAAGAGTCCAGGAGATCCACGTGAGTGATGTGCTCATTCAGCACTGTGTGGAGCTGGTGCGCCGCACGCGTGAGAATCCGTTGGTTGAACTTGGCGGCAGTCCCCGGGCGGGGCTCGCTCTGGTGCAGGCGACACGGGCGCGGGCGCTGATTCACGGGCGCGACTATGTGGTGCCGGAGGACATTATGGCCTTGGCCGAGGATGTGCTTCTGCACCGTATGCGGCTCAGATACGAAGCTGTCGCCGAGGGGTGCCGCGGGGAACAGGTGCTCAATGAGATTATTTCGGAGTTAGGATAATTGTGGGGATCCCCCGACCACATGATCATTTGGATGAGTCCCAGTTTTTCATCGCGGTCAGACGGCTCGCGGATAACTTGACTTACGGCACGGATGTGTCGCCATTTCTCGGCGCGGGCGTCGATTACGCGCAGTCCCGCCTCTATCAGGATGGTGATCCGGTGAAAAGCATGGACTGGCGGGTGACGGCCCGCACAGGGCGGTATCATGTCAAAGAGTATGAGGCTCCGAAACAGATGCCCATTTACATGGTCATGGACACCAGCGCGTCCATGTGCGTCAGCTCCATCCCGATGAGTAAATACGCGTGGGCTGTGCAGATCGCGGCCGGCCTGGCGCTTGTCGCCCTGCGGCGGATGAGTCCGGTCGGTCTGATGGGATGCGGCGAACGGGAACTGCACGTGCGCCCGACGTTGTCCAAACACGTCGTCATGCGCTGGACGCATCAGTTACGTCATTACGACCTCACGGAAGCCACGTCGCTATCCGCCACGTTGCGGACCTTGCCGGTTGTTCTCCGCGAGCGGTCTCTAGTGATGGTTTTGAGTGACATGCATGATCAGGATTCTGTCGGGGCGATCCGGCGCCTGGCCCAGGAGCATGATTGCATCGCCTTGATGTTTCAGGATCCGGCGGAGCGGGGCCGCATTGGCGGGGGCGTTTTCCGCGCCCGCGAGGCGGAGAGCGGGCATCGTTTCACGGCGCATGGCCGCCGCCGCTGGCTGGCGGCCGATCCATACACCAAGGATCTGGTCCGGGCGGGCGTTGACTGCCTGACATTGCGGACGGATCAGCCATTTCTCGGCCGACTGCGCAATTTTCTCAAGCACCGGGATGTTTTGGGGAGATGCCGTCTGTGATGAGACTTCTGCGCGTGTGTTTATTTTCGCCCTTGCTTCTGGGCGCTGTCGAGATCGGGATGATTCAGACGGCGCGTATAGATATTCCCGGTCCGCGGCTTGAGCTGGTTCCACTGGATGAGCACGCCCCTCTGGTCGCGCGGTTGGACGCGGTGGTCAAGACTGGAACCGGACACCTGTATGAAGTCGCCTTTGTCGGTTTGGAGCCGGGTGACTATGATCTGACAACGTATTTTCAGACCGCCGCCGGTGAGGCGCCCGCCACCGTCCCTTATGTGGTCACTGTTGAACGAAAGCTGCCGCCAGACTTCCGCGGCGAGATCACCGTGATACCCCGGCGTGTCGGCTTTCCTCCCGCATGGTACGGCATGACCGCTGTCACACTGTCCGTTCTTTGGGCGCTTTGCCTCCCCGCGCTGATCTTTTTCGGGCGGGGGAAACAAGTGGTCGAGCCAGTCTGCCCCACTGTCTCGCTGAGTTTGCGGGACCGTTTGCGGGCCTGTTTGTCTGAGGTCGGGGAAACGGACAGCAAGGAAGTCTGGCAGCGGTTGGAGGCGACATTGATCCGCTATCTGGCCGAGTCGCGCCAGGTGACAGAGGAAAAGGCTTTCGCTGAGTTGACCGCCTTGAAAAAAGATGATGTCGCCGGCCCGGTCATTCTGGAATTCGAGCGGTGTCTCCACGCGCCTGGCGGGCGGGGGCGGACATCCGTGGCCCGGGCCCTGGCCGCGTGCGCGCGGGTGCTGGAGGTGGACGCATGACCTTCGCGAACCCGTTTGTTTTATGGTTTCTGGGCGCGGCGCTGGTGATCGTGTTCACTATATGGTTCAGCCGGGGGAGGCCAGTCACATTGCCTCTCGACGGTTCCCAGGCCCCCCAGAGTCACCTGCTCGGCTTTCTAGTGAACGTGGTTTCCTGCCTGCCGGCGTTTCTGTTCGCGGTGGCCGTTCTGATTCTCGCCAAACCGCAGATCACGGGCATCCCGGAAAACGAGCGCGAAATGAATAATATTCTTTTTTGCCTGGACGCCTCGGGCAGTATGAACGCTCCCGCGGCCGGTGGCGGCCGCCGGTTTGACCAAGCTCTGGAAGCGATTCACAAATTCACCACCTACCGTGAAGGGGATTCATTTGGTCTGACGGTGTTCGGCAATGAAGTCTGGCATTGGGTGCCCATCACCCGTGACACGTCCGCGATCGCCCATTCGGCGCCCTTTCTTGATCCGCGGAAACTTCCGGTCTGGTTTGGCGGCACGCAGATCGCCAAAGCGTTGCTGGCCTGCAAAGATGTGTTAGTCCGGGAAAAGACGGGTGACCGGATGATCATATTGTTGTCCGATGGCGGCAGTTCAGATATCATGGGGGCGGGGGGCGCGCGGTGCGCGATGGCGCTCAAAGAGAGTCAAATTGTCGTTTACGCCATTCACATTGGAACGCAAGTCCCGCAGGGCTTATACACGATCGCCGGGATTACCGGCGGACAGGTTTTTTCCGTCGTCGACAAGGTCACGCTTGACGCGGTGTTCCGCTATATTGACCAGATGCAAAAAGCCAAATTCCGGACCAAAGCCCCCGAGCCGATGGACTTTTACCGCCCGTTCTGCCTGGCGGGTCTGGCTCTTCTGGCCGCCTATGTTCTGTCTCTTTTCGGCCTGAGGTACACCCCATGGTAGAGAACGTGACAGCCATCCTGTGTTTCCTCACCGTTCTGGCGGCGGAAGGTCTGCACCATCGCCGTTGCCGCCGGGTGTGGCTGTTAGCTTTCGCCGACGGGCGCCCCTCGCTGTGGGTGCGGGTGTCGCCCGTCGTCCGCGCCGCCGCTTGCGCGCTCATGTGCTGGGGGTTGCTGGTTCTGTTAAGAGCGCCCGCGGCTGATGGCGATTCTGAACAGGGGATGGCTTTGCGTAAGACTGACATCAGCACATGTCGTCATGTGGTGGTCATCTTGGATGTGTCCCCCTCGATGCGGATTCGGGACGCCGGCGCCACCGGGGTCCAAAAACGGTCCCGGCGGGCGATCGACGTGATGGATTCGGTTCTCGAGCGGGTCGCCCGCCAGGATGTCCGCTATTCATTGGTCGCGGTGTATACGGACGCCCGGCCGGTCATCGTCGGTTCAATCGACACGGGCGTGCTGAAAAATATTATGGAATTTCCGTTGGAACAGGCTTTCGATCACGGGAAAACGCGGTTGATCAAAGGCGTTGAGGTGGCGTTTGATATCGCCAGAGACTGGGCGCCCGGTTCAACAACCTTTATCATGTTGACCGATGGCGACACCAGTGATATCGGGGCTGGCGGCTTTCCCCGGCCGCCCAAATCTCTGGCGCGGTTTGTCATCGCCGGATTAGGCACGCGCCGCGGCGCCTTTATCGACGGACATCAGTCCCGACAGGACACGGCGACATTACGGTTTATGGCGTCACGGTTCAAAGGGGTTTACGAAGACACCAACGCCCGCCACCTTCCGACCCATGCGATTGGGGCGCTCGTTGGCGGGGATAGGGACGACCCGGGGACACCGTGGACGCGTGAACGGCTGGCTCTCGCGGCCTGTGGAACCGGGGCTTTGTTACTTGCTTTAATTCCGATCTTGTTGGAGATTTTTGGATTTAACATGGCTAAACATCTGGCGGAAAAACGGCGGCTGACCGCGAAGGTGGGCGCCTGATGAGAAAAAAATGTGTCTTTCTTTGGTTGGCGGCGGCGATCGGGCTGTTTTGTCTTCATTACGGTCCCGGGCAAACATGGTCGCGCGCCGGTCGCGCGGCCACATTGCGTAAAGAAGCCCTGGCATGTGAAAAAAACGGGGATTGGGAACAGGCGCGGGTGACGTATGAGGCGGCTTTGGCGGCGTTGCCGGAAGACGGTTACGACAGGCAGCGCCGTGTGTTGCGCATCGCCCGCGCCTGGACCTATCTGAATACCAAAGACGTGAGTGAGGCGGTGGACCAGCTCGAAACCTTGCTGGAAGAGACGCGGCGGGATGACATCGAGGATGTTGAGATCACCCGCGATCTGCGCGGAGCGCTCGCCCATGCGGAATATTACACGGCCTGGCACATGCGCCTTGAGAACGCGCCGCGTGAAGAGTGGCTTAAGGAGTTGGAAGTGGCGCGGCGAAATTTCCGCTATCTCGCGGAAACGAGCCCGGACCTGGCCGCCCGCCGCAATGTGGAGGCGGCGGTTTTTCTCAGTCGCCTTGATCGTGACAAACTCGAAACCCTGCCGTTGCCGGAAGAAGACGCCGGCAAGGGATCGCAAGGGGTGTCGGATCAGCGCGGGGAGCAGCAAGGGCAAGGGGAACCGGGTGATCAGGAGGGCGAGGGTGAGGGTGAACAAGGTGAAAACAGGCCTGAAGACGCGCGTGGCCGCGGTCTCGGCAGGCGTCCGGATGGCAGTGGATCATAAAGGAGTAAACAATGAAACACGCGGCGTATGCGGGACTATTGACAGCATGGATGATTGTGACGGTGTCGGCTTTGGCGGCTGACATACTTACCGAGGGGCACGCGGCGGGACAATGGACCATGGATTTCGAGGCGGCGAAGGCGTACGCCACCGAGAAGGGAAAACCAATGTTTATCGCTTTTTCCGGCAGCGACTGGTGCGGCTGGTGCAAGCTGATGGATCGGCAGGTCTTTCAAAAAGAAGCCTGGATCGATTTCGCGAAAAAAAACCTGACCTTGGTTTTGATCGACTTTCCCCATGACGCGACGCTCATCCCGGCGAAATACATTCAGCGGAATAGCGCCTTAAAGGAAAAGTTTGACGTGAAGGGGTACCCGACGTATGTCCTTCTTGACGCTGAAACCGGGGCCGAAACAGGCCGTTTTGGAGCGGGCCGGGATAAAACACCCGACATGATGATTTCTGAAGTGAGCGACGCGCTGGGGCTGGCGCGCGGGGCCGAGCCTGTGGCGGAATTTTCCACCGCTGTCAAACACGAAGAAAATATCGTCAACGCGCTGCGGGAATTCAGCGCCGCCCCCCCCGGTGACAGGAAAAAACTCGCGGGTCCGACGTTGGCCGCCTTGTCGATGACACTCACCAAAGATCCGGTGTTGCTCGTATTACTGGACCCCCAGGTGACCGTCGCCATGATTCCTTACTTGAACTTGAAGGAACTGGGGGTTCTGGCGGAGCTTTTGACAAAAGCCCGTAAAGCCGGCACGCCGATTGACGAATTTCAAGCGGAACTGGCCCGCCTGGCCATCGACCAGAAAGACAGTCTGTCAACGATCCGCGGTCTGATGTTTGTCTATAACAGCCTGGGAGAACCCGCCGCCGGTTTGGCGTTGCTTCCGGACATTGACGTGCTTAAACAGGTTGAGACCGCGGGGCAGGCCAAGGAATTTCTTGTGGTTCTGAAGCAGGTGGGAAAACCGAAAACGGCCCTGGAACTCGCCTTTCACATGCAGACCACCGCCGCGGCCGCCGCGGACAAGGCGGCCTTTTGCATGGAGATTCTGAGCATGGCGGATCATGCTGATGAGGTGTTTCTACAGGCATGGCTGACGGCGGTCGCGCGGGACACGGTTCTGCTCGACGCCCTGCGTGAGGAACTCGGCAAACAGGCCACCGCCAGCGGGGCGCAAAATAACGCGGGCGCGCGGATCCGCAGTCTCATGGGGCACGCCAGGATCGTCAACCGTTTGGGGCTGATCATTCCCGACAAGATGCTCGCCAGACAATATCTCCGGCATTGGCAATTTGAATTCGCCACGGCGTTGGCACGATCTCAAAGCGCCCCCGAAACGCCGCCGGTCCGCACATCGCGCCCCAGGCCGACCCCGCCTTTTGTTCCTTTCCAGAGACTTGTCGAGGCGAAGTTGTCACCCGAATGCGTGGCTCTTCTGCCCCGGGAAGAAGCTGACCTGCACCGCTTCCAAGTCGCCGTGAGCCGTTTGAAGTCGGGACGGTTTGACGAGGAGTCGCTGCTGGACGTGATCGCGTTTAACGATCGTTATCCCGACAGCGTGGCGAGCCACTGCGCCGCGTTTGTGACGGATTGGGCGAAAACGGTCAATCCCAACAAGGAGCGGCCGCGGACGGGGTTTCAGTCCGGCGCTCCCCCGACGGGTATTCCGTTAACCCGCGCCCGGCAGGAAAAAAATATCGCCGAGTGCGCGCGGTTGTTTGAAGTGATGCGCGGCGGCGGCGTGGTTTTGCCGGATGATATTATTCTCGGCGGATTCCGCGCGTGCTTTAGCAAAGCGGAAATTATTTCGCGGGAAGATGTGTTCCGGGTGTTTCCCGATGTGGCGGCGTTGGGTGACGAATTTATTGTCAAACTCGCGGCGGATGTGATTCGCGAACTGCGGGAAAACTGGATTAACGCTGATAACCGACAGGTGTTGCAGGAACAATACGCCACCAACCGGACGGCCGCGGACATTGACAACGAGACAGTCCGCGCTTACCGCGGAATGATCGAGCTGGTCCGGGAGCGTCTGACTCTGAGCCCGGAATCCATTCCCCTGCGGAACGTGATGGCGGCGCTGTCGTTTGATCTGGCGGAATTTTCCAAGGCGGCGGGGCTCGCCACCCTTGAGGAATACACCGAATTACGTGACAACACGTTTCGGATGTTTGAGGAATGTTACACCATTTATCAAGCCGGGCTGCCGGATTTAAGCCCCAGTCACTATTCCGTTGATTATCTGAAATATTGGTTCAGCGCGGTGTTCGGGGCCAGTGATCTCAGCGCGGTGGATGTCAATCTGGAGGGGGATCTCACACAACTCGAGCGAGTCAAAGCCAGCCTCGATGGCATGGCCGAACCGTATCGGGACACCCACAAGACCCTCTTTGGCCAGTGGATTGTCAGCCAGTGGGGAGGACTTAAACCGCATGTCAAGCTCAATGTTTTGCAATCAACCCTTGAGGTGCTGGGTGAGCATGATTCCGTGGCCGCGCTGGTGAACCGCATGGCTATGTATCAAGAGTTGCTGCGTGAAATCAAGTTATACGCCGAGGTGGACGGTCCGACCCGGGTGGGGGCGGGGCGGCCATTTGGTTTGGTGCTTAAATTGAGGCACACCGACGCCTTGGAACGCGAGGCGGGCGGTTTTTCAAAATACATCCAGAATCAGCAGCAACCCTATCCGAGGGCGCGCGCCCAAGTGGACTACCGCAACAATTTCGCCCGGAATATCAGCACGGCGTTGAAGGATCATTTTGACATCATCGGGATCACCTGGATGGATCAGTCGGTCCGTTCCGTCGAAATTGAGCAACCGCATTGGCGGGAAACGCCCTTGGCTTATGTCTCTCTGAAAGCCCTTGACGCGACCGTGGACCGGATTCCGTCCATTCAATTGGATATGGATTTCCGGGATGACACCGGGCAGGTTGTTCTGCCGGTTCTCTCCAACACCATGATCATCGACGCCGCCACGGCGAATCCTCCGCCCCGGCCGGTGGCGAACGTCGACATTCATCTCATCCTCGACACTCGTCAGGCCGGGGAAGGGGAGTTGAAGCTGGATGTGGTCATGAAAGGTGAAGGCATTCTGCCCAATCCGGACTCGATTCTAAAGCTTCCAGCGGCTTACTCATTCGGTTCCGGGGCCGATGTGGCGGGTTTGGTGCTGAAACTGGAGCAGCGCGATGCCGCCGTCATTCCCCACAGTGAGCAGAACGCCACCTATCCCGTCAAATGGGCCGGCGCGCCATGGAATAACCAATTCACCTTCCCCGATGTCACCTTTGACGGCGCCACGGTCACCTATGAGATATACAGCGACGCGGATATCGTTCCCGCCGACAAGACGGTGTCTATCGGCACGGTGGAGTCAAACGCCTGGATCACCCGGTTTTGGGCGGTTCCCGCCGTGATGTTGGCGGTCACCGCGCTGGGTGTTTTTTGGCTGAGGCGTAAAAAACAAGGGCCGGCGGTGGAAACCGCCACCACCTTCACGCCGCCGTCAGAGGTGAACGGGTTGTCGGTCCTTTCCTTGCTTGAACGCCTGCGGCGGAGCGGCTGTCTCACCTCTGAGGACGAGCGCCGCGAGCTGTCCGCGGATGTCCGTGAAATCGAGGAAGCGTGCTTTTCCGTCGATAAAAAAAGAGACATTAATCTTGGCGCGTTCGCAACAAAGTGGCTGGAGCGCGTGTCCGAGAGCGCTTGATCGTGATCAGCTAAACCATGCCGCGCGGCGCGGCGATCCTTGGTTATGGGAGTTTTTTGTGAGGTGTGAAACGATGAGTTCAGTCAATGGTTCCCCGTTACGAGCGGTTTCTTACATGACCATGGCGGGTTTTTTGCTCGCCCTGCTGATGACCAGCGGCTGCGCCGGACTTGGTCGCGGGCAGTCGTTCGCGGGCACCGCGCGGTCTGATTTAATCCGGGTGACGGGGAAAAAACAAGCTCACCTTGTTCATGTCGCGGTGAAAACCGTCACGCCGGAAAGAAACAGGCGCGTGGGAACAATGATTTTCAAGACACCGGCTTCAACCCAAACGGCGGAATACACCGGCATCACGGTGGCTGACGGGAACTATGTTCTTGTTCCGGCTAAGCTTGACCAAGACAGCATGAAGGATGTCAGCGTCTGGATCGGTGAGGAAGACAGCGCCGCGGCGTTCATCGCTTACGAGAAGCAACTGGGCATGTCCATCATTCAAATCAAAACCGACAAGCGGCTTCCTGTCTTGTCGTTGACACCGCGGTCGGAGGCGCCGTCAGGGCAATGGCTCGCGGTCGCCAACACCTCGGGTGAAAACGATTATTTCATGCCCAGGACGGGGCTTTACATGGTTTGCGGCCGCCGCCCGACTTTTTACCCGGAACTTGTCATCGACGGAATTGGTGTCGCGAACCGGGGGGCGCCATTGCTCGACCGCCGCGCCCGGCCTGTGGCCATTGTCACGTCGCCTGGCACGGCGGTCGCGCTTTCCGAGGCGTTTTGCGCGGATCTGTCGCTGTTCATCAACAAGTCCTCGTTGGGCGAACCAGAAGATGAAGAAGACGATCAAGGCCGTCTGGGCATCTGCCTCCAGCCCATAAACAAAGATCACGCGAAGTTCTTGGGTGTGGACAGGAGCTCCCTTTGGGTGACGCATGTTCTCCCCGATTCCGCGGCGGCCAAGGCGGGCCTGCGAAATGGTGACTTAATTGTCGCCTTCGATGGTGAGCCGTTGCGTTATTCGGGCGATCGGACCCGCAAAGATTTTAACTGGCGGCTGGCGGGCAAGAAGCTCGACCCGTTTTCATTGACGGTTTGGCGGGATGGCGAGACACTCACGCGCTCGTGCCGTAGTGACCGCCGACCGGAACCGGTGGAATTTCAGAGCGAGGAGTTGGGGGTTGTCGTCCGGGAGATTGACGAGAACGCTTACGCGCACAAAAACCTGGCCGTTCGTGATGGCGTGCTTGTCACCCGGGTGCTGCCCGGAAGCCCCGCGTCGACGAGCAGCACATTCGGCAAGTCATTGATTCAGACTGATGATGTCATTGTGGAACTCAACGGTGTTCCCACCCCGGATGTCTCACGTTTCAGAAAAGTGTTGGAGGATGTCCGGATCGCGCGGCCGCACGCCGTCCTGGTCAAATACCAACGCGGCCGACTTTCCGGGTACGCCGGCCTCAATCTTACTATTGGCAGTATCAGCAATGGAGCCGCACAGTGATCAGATACGCATTCAGCATACTTTTAGTTGGTCAGCTTTCTTACGTCGTCCGGGCGCAAGAGGCGACACATGTCATACCCGATGCCATTGTCCAGAAAGTCGGTCCCTCTGTCGTCGCGATACAGCATCGCCGGGCGGGGGGAAGTGGCTTCATTATTTCGGCTGATGGCTATATTCTCAGCAATGGTCACGTCGTGACGCGGAATGATCCGGAATTTCCAACGGAAGCTGAAGAGTCTGTCACAGTCATTCTTGATGACGAGCGGAAATACTCCGCGACGGTTATCGGTTTCTCAATGGATCCGGATGTCTCTCTGCTCAAAATCAATCCGGACGAGCCCCTGAAACCGGTGGAGTTCGCGGATTCACGGCGGGTGACGACCGGGCAGAAGTGCTTTGCCGTCGGCACACCGGTCGGTTTGAAACGGACCTTTACCAGCGGTATCTTGAGCAACGTGGACCGCGCTGACCTGGGCACATTCACGAAAGTGCTGCAAACGGACGCGGCCATCAATCAGGGCAACAGCGGGGGGCCGTTGTTTGATGAAAACGGCCGCGTTCTGGGCATCAACACCTATGCCAGGGGGGGCAATAATCTCGGCTTCACCATTCCCATTCATGTCGCCTTGACCTTGAAGGATCATTTTTTAGCGCATGGCCGGTTTGTCCGTTCCGGGTTCTGGTTTTGTCTGCTGGGCGAGACCTATGACGAACTGGCGGAAACGCTGGGGGTTTCCGGGGGTGTCATCGTGCACCATGTGGAACCCGGCACGACTGTCGCGGAGGCGGGGTTGCGGTCAGGTGATGTCATTGTGGCCGTCGATGGCGCGCCTTGCGCGCCCCGTACCCATGCCGAGTTCCTTGACTTTAACTGGGACCTTTCGACTCGGGAACCGGGGACGACCGTTCAGGTGACGGTTTCGCGTGACGAGGGCGGAAAACGCGTCCCGGTCAGCTTGCGGCTGCCGGTGTCCGAGTTTGATCAAGTTCCCCCCGGCGGACTTCAGCCAGGAAACTTAATCACGTATTCCTATCAAGCGTTGGGCTTTGGGTATCAGGAAATCGCCCTGCTGACGCGGATTTATTACAACTTGACTGACCATCAAGGAGTTATTGTGACGGGCGTGGATGGCAACAGCGCCGCCGCCGAGGCCGGCATCGGTCATTATGACATCATTACGCATATTAACGATGAACCGGTGACAGACGTGGCCTCGTTTGAGCGCCTGCTGGAAGCGCGGCTGGCTGACCGGACACCCGTGATTCCGATGACCATTCAGCGGCGCAGCCACACGTACCGGACGGCCTTGGCTCCCCGCTATGAGCTTGGTGGCAAAACCGCCGTCGCGCTTGTCCCGCGGGGCGGGTTTGAATACCTAGAAATGCTGCGCCGGGAATTGCTCGCGGACGGCGCGGATGTTGTCATCCGAACGGTTGAGCCCGGCGCCTTCAGCGCCGCCGATATTGATCTGGAAGATGTGGACATGGTGGTTCTTTGTGACAGCGCCCCATCCTCGGAGCTGATCACGAATGAGGAGGTCTTCACCGTGATCAGGGCGGCGCATGCGAAGGAACGTGTCCTCGCCGCGGTCGGCGCGTCTTCATTGGCCTTGGTCAAGGCTGAGCCCGCGCTGCTTGATAAACGCGTGACGACAAGCCCTGACGCGGCGGGAGACGCGGTGAAACTGGGGGCGACTTACACGGGCAAGGATGTCGAAGAAGAGTCAAAAATTGTCACAACCACGGGCCGAAACCGCCGGGTCATGAAGATGTTTGTCAAAAAACTGGCTGAAACCGCCCGGTGAGACGCGCGCGGCGGGCGAGCGGCGGCGGTACTGACAAAAAAAGCTATGAAAACCGTCCGAAAAGACGAGACGGGGGGAAGCTTATTCCTCGTACCCTTGCGCTTTTTTGAGCAAGTCCAATGCGGGTCTATGCCCTTTCATCGCGGCTTTTTTAAGATAGAAGCGTCCTTTTTCAGGGTTGGCTTCCACCCCGACACCGTCCACCAGGCACCGGCCCAAGGCGCAAAGCCCGGCCACATTGTCCCGTGCCGCTGAGCGTGTGTACCACCGGACGGCCTCCGCCGGGTCGGTTTTTCCCCCAAAGCCTTTTTCCGCGATGTAGCCCAAGTTATACATGGCCTGTCCGTCGCCCTGATCGGCGGCCATGGTGAAGTAAGCCGCCGCCTTGTCCACATCCTGAGGCACGCCATGACCGGCTAAATACAGCGACCCCAAGGCGATTTGTCCTTCAGCGCTGTTATTATCGACGGCTTTCTCGTACCAGCTCACCGCCTTTTTCAGGTCAACATCAATACCAGTTCCGGTTTGAAAGCGTTTGCCGATTTCAACCATGGCCGGGACGCTGCCGGCGGCGGCCGCCGCGTGATACCACCGCATGGCGTCACGATCACTTTTTTTCAGTCCCCGTCCCTCACTGTAACACTGGGCGAATTGAAACATCGCCTCCCGCTCTCCTTTTTCAGCGGCCAGCCACAACCAGTTGACCATTTCGCCGTAATCTTTGGGCACGCCGACACCGTCCCGGTAACATTCAGCCAGCGCCAATTGCGCTTTGCCGTCACCGTTTTTAGCGGCCTCCACAAGAAACCGGGTGGCTTGGCCGATATTCTCCTTGGTTCCGATTCCCTTGCGGAAAAATTCTGAAATTTTCCGCATCGCGGCTGTGTTTCCCTCATTCGCGGCCAACAGATAAAAATGCAACGCCCGTTCCATTTCATTTTTCCGTTCATATGAAATCGCCGCGTTAATCATGGCTTTAAGGATTCCCTTTTCAGCGGCTTTGGCGAACCACGTCAAGGCTTCTTCGGGATCCGCGGGAACGCCGGTACCGGTCTCAAGGCAAATGGCGTAATTAAACTGGCCGTTCGCGTTGCCATTGACCGCCGCCTCTTTGAACCAGCGCGCCGCTTCAACCGGATTCGGCTTATTGTCAACGGTGCCTTCCAAGTAAAGTTTTCCCAAGGCCACCTGGGCGTTTGGGCTGCCGTCCCCGGCCATTTTCAACAGCGTCTCAACCGATTGTTCAGTTGTGAATTTTTCACCTTCAACAACCTTTTCCTCCTTGGGCTTTTTATCTTTTCCCACGCCCGGAATCCAGTCGAACCAGCCGGCGGACGCGAGAAGCGGTGACAGCGCGAGAACAAAAACCAAGTGATGGTGTTTGACGTTCATTTTTTCTCCAGTTTTTGAGCTAGGATGATAAGGACCGCGGGAACGCGTGAAAGTTGTGGATACAGGTGATGCCAAGCTTCGCTGTAATAGGGGACTTGGGCCGCTATCTCGTCAGCCGTCAGACTGTCCACGGGCAACGGCGGGGGTTCCAGTAAGCGGCGGACCGCCAGACCCGCTTGATGCAATGACTCCACCAGTGACGATATGGTGACCGGCGAGCATGTTGTTTGATGTCCCTTTTCGGACCGCCGTGAATCCACGGGAGGGGAGAAGTAGTTTTCGAGCAGCAATGCGAGTTCCCCATCTTCAAAATCAGCCCATTCGTGGGCGAACAACGGGTGGGCTGTTGAGAAAAGAAGCTGCCCGCCGGGGCGCAAATAGTCAGCCGCGAACCGCAGCGCCCGCCCTTGATCTTTTAAAAAGGGCAGGGCGTAAGCGGAGTGAACCAAGTCAAATTGATCGCGCCAGTCGGGATTCAGCACATCCATATCCCAGGTTTGAAAGCTGATGTCGACGGCGTGTTTCCCCGCCAGACTCCGGGCGTGGTCAATTTGCTCGGTGGAGTAGTCCGCGGCGGCGCAGACCGCTCCCCGGGCCGCGAGGTAAATGGAGTTTTGCCCGCCCCCGCATCCCAGTTCAAGGCATCTGAGACCGGCGAGGGGGCGGGGCAGCAAGCCCAGGTCATCGTCTCCCGGCAGCAATGGGCCGTAGTGGAAGTGGTCACAAGACACCTGGGTGACGCGGTGGTACTCAGCGGAAATGTCGTCCCAGTAATTGGTCATTTTTCGGATGTCCCGCCGATGTGAAAATCATGCCATTGGGTGACAATACCGAGGAAATGATCAACCGTCGGGCACGTCACACGCCAGGGGCGGGCGTTAAAATGAGGCGGGGGCAAAAGGGCTGTGGCGCTCAGCGCGCGCAGCCGTTGTTCCGGGAGATTTCCCCCCGCCTCCACGTACCGCCGAAACCCCGCCAAAGCGGCCGCCGGTTTTTTTTCGTCCGCCATGCGGATGACCGCCAGCACATGCCCGGCCAAAGACTGTGGCGGCCGCTGCGGAAACATCGCCAGTACAGCGTTAAACGCTTCCGGAGTCAGATGACGCTGATTGCCCAGCAGACAAATTTCCAGGCTTTTCAACGCCAGGTCGGACAATGGGGCGTTTCCTTTCAACAGATCCAGCACCGGGCGCGGATCCCCGTCACGCAACGTGGTATGCGCTTTGGCGGCGACGGTGTCTGAGGAGAACGCCAGCAGGCGCGCGAAGGCCACGTCGGCATCCACCGCCCGCTTGTCCAAGGCCTGGTCACAGGCGTCTAAAAGGCGGTTCAAGGCGGTCTGCCGCTCTTTTTGCCGCAATTGAGCCAGCGCGGTCTCCTGGGTGCCGATCCATTGCCTGAACGCGGGAACAGGCCGGAAGGTGTCGGCGCGCCGCCGCATGGATTCAAGCGCTTCGGTCATTGTTTCAGCGTTCGTATACGGCATCCCGGTCAGGTAATCACGAAGAGCTTCCAGACCGGTTATTTTTTCGTTGATTTCCCGAAAGGCCGGGTTGGTTGTGTCAGACGCGCGGTTAAAAAAAATACGCGCCTGTTTGACATCGGCCCGCCCAAGACAGTCATTCAACTGCTGAATCACCACCCGCGTCTGTTCCTGTTCCCGGAGCCTGGTGACAAATTCATCCACATCGGTCATGGGCTCCAAGCGGTCTAACGCTTTGATGATTTCAGCGGACTCATTGGTGTCCAGGGCGTTGGCCAGATCAACCAGTATTTCTCCGCGGAGAGAATCATACGGCGGGGCCTTTTTCCCGCACCCGGACAGCACCGCTAAACAAGCGGCGAAGAGGGCGTGTGAAAAGAAAAAACGGAAATTGCGATGCATAACGAAAAGGTTCACATATATTACGCGACGAAGAAACATGCCGGTTTTTAACCAGACGCTTTTTCCCGGCGTTTGCCCGCTTGATTGTGACAAGTCGGCCTCTTGGTTTTCGAGTCGTCAATATAGCCCATGGAGCGCTGATGCCCAACTACGTGAGAAACGACAATCGTCAAGTAAATGAGTTGCGCCCGGTGGCGATCCATTTGGGTTACCAAAAACACCCGGCGGGGTCGGTGCTGATCGAATGTGGAAACACCCGTGTCCTTTGCGCGGTGTCCATCCAAGATGGCGTGCCGCGCTGGATGCGGGAACAAAACACGCCGGGCGGCTGGTTGACCTGCGAATATCAAATGTTGCCAAGCGCCACCGGCCAGCGCGGTCAGCGGGAAGCCGTACGGGGGAAGCAGAGCGGCCGCACTCAGGAAATTCAGCGGTTGATCGGGCGCAGTCTCCGTTCGATGGTGGATTTGGAAAAGATCGGCGCCAGAACGCTACAGGTTGATTGCGACGTGATCGACGCGGATGGCGGAACCCGGTGCGCGTCGATAACGGGCGCGTGTGTCGCGTTGGAACTGGCGGTGAACAGTCTTTTGCGGGAACAAAAAATCACCGAGTCCCCGATACGGGGCCGGGTCGCGGCGGTGAGTGTTGGGCTGGTCGATGGAACGCCGATCGCTGATTTGTGCTACAGGGAGGATGCCCGGGCGGATGTGGATATGAACGTGGTGATGACCGAAACCGGTGAATTTATCGAAGTTCAAGGAACCGCGGAGGGGCAGACGTTTTCCCGCGAGTTGATGGACGCGATGCTCGATCTGGCTGTTGAGGGAATCCGAAAATTATGCTTGGCTCAAAAACAAGCGCTGGCTGGCGCTGAATAAGATCAGGAGTGCCTCTATGAAAACGCGTTATCTGCTCGCGGTCGTCATGGTTTCATTGACCGGATTCGGTCAGGGGTTGAAGTTGACGAACGGAAAATTCTCTGAAAGTCTGAGTGAGTCCGTCCGCTGCGGGGTCATCAGCCGCATCGAGGTCAGCAATGTGCCGGTTTCCATGTTGGATCTTGACACGTTGCTGGAAGCCGCTAAATTCAAAGCGGATGAACCCTATCAGCAGGCGTTGACCAGCCGGGCGCCCGCCTCGGGAAAGATTTTTATCATCCTCACGTTTGAGGTGAAAGATGGGTTCTCAATCGGCCGGTATGATTATGTGTTAGGTGTTGGAAATCAAACAGCGCCCATCGAGGCCCTGACGGTCCGCGGCGCCCCGTTTGATCCCCGGGTTTGGGAACTGAGGGCTGAAAACGGGATGAAAGTTGTTGAGGCGTTATTTGAGATTCCATTGCCGAGCGAACCGATGACGGGTTATTTGCGTCCCCAGTTAAACACCACAATCAGTGAAGACGGTGTGGCATTGCCGATTGGCCGGGAAGTCGACACGCCTCCCGCTGAACCTGTTTCAACAGGCCCGGAGGCCGATGCCGCTCCCGCGGCGGCCGCGGAAGAGGCTGAGCCGATGAAAAAGCCTGAAGAGAAAGCCGTGGCGGAAAAAGCGCCGGAAAAGAAAGCGCCGGAAAAGAAAGCGCCGGAAAAGAAGAAACCCGGAAAGAAGCCGGCGAAAAAAACAAACGGCAAAACCACTGTGAATGAGCTGGATGACCTGTTTTAGGAGTTGTCTTTGATTATTCGGGCTGTTGATTTGGTGTTGTGGATTCTCAGCGCTCTGCCTGAGCCTGTGGCGCGCCTGATGGGGCGGGTGTTGGGGTTTGTGGCGTACCGCGTGGCCCGGTTCCGGGTGAAGACGGTCCGTTCCCAATTGGCGATGGCGTTTCCTGAGCTTGACGCTTCGGCCCGCTTGAAAATCGAGAAAGATTTTTACCGCCATTTAGGTCTCACCGCAGTCGAAATTCTCCGGATCAAATATTTGACGGACGGTCAAATATCCGAGCGGGTCCGCTACCATGGGGGTGAAAATTTTCAGGAAGCCCTGAATGGTGGGAAAGGGGTGTTTATTCTGAACGCTCACATGGGCAACTGGGAAATGGCGATCGCCAATTTCGCCAGCCGGGGGTATGACACCCACGTGGTGGTCAAAGAGATTAACGGAAAAGTCGGCCAGCACTTGGCGGTTTCCATGCGGGAAAAACACGGTGTGGTTTTGATCGCGCGGCGGCATTCGATCCGTGAAATCTTCACCGTGATCAGGAACAACGGAGGTGTCGGGTTTGTTCTGGATCAAAATATGACCGCTGACGAAGGGGTTTTCGTTGATTTCTTCGGTCAGCCCGCCTGCACCATGCCGGGATTGGCGATTATGGCCAGCCGTATGGACACCCCCGTGATTCCCATGTCCTGCCACCGCGATGAGAAGGGGATCCACCACGTCGAATTTTTCCCGCCTGTTCCTTGGGAAGAGCCGGAAGGTTTTTCCAGAGATGAGGTGATCCGTCACAACACCCAACGCTATACGAAAATACTGGAAGACATCATTCGCCGCCATCCGGAACAATGGTTGTGGATCCACAAGCGTTGGCGCACCCAGCCGCCGCCCGACAGCGACGCCGGCGGTCGCGGTTAGTTTTCAGCGGCCGCCACGACAACGGTCAGCAGCCAAGGAGGACGGGTGCGGGTGAGGACGGCGCTCCAATACCAGGCTGACACTGTCGACCAGCTATTACCCTCACTGTCAGTGACGATTTCCCGGACCATGATCTTCCGGCCATCCCGTGAGGCGGTGAACGCCGACCAGCGGCGGTCTTGGCTGTCGATGTGCGACGGCGCGGGCTGGATTCGCCAGCCACCTCCCCGGTAGCAATCCCGCGAGGGGTGAACCAGACGGCTGGGCCGGGACACTGATTTAAAGAGGATCTGCCGGGCGCCATCGGAGAATTGAGCGATACTTCCGGGAAACGCGTCACCAAAGGGAATCCGGGTGCTGACCCGGCTCAGCGGCGACCCCTCAAATTCCTCGGGCCAGACGGCCTCTGATGTGGTTGTCGGCGCATGGGCGGGATGTGTCAGAGGCAGCAGGGCGCCGCTGAGACAAAGCGCGGTAAAGACACCGGTGATAATGGGTGCCAAACGTGTCTTTGCCAGTCCGGTTTTCCCGAACCACTCGCCGCGGCGCGGTCCGGTTGATGACGAACTATTCGCAGCTCCGCCATCCGTCTGGGCGCCCCTCACGTTGGTGTCACCCCCCGGTCCGCGCCCGGTGTCCTCAGGCGGGAAAAGATGGGCCAGCCCCCAGACCGCGAGGGCGATCGCTCCGAAAGCGACCAGTCCAATGGCGTTATGCATCCAGGTCTGACGAAACGGCAGCATCCCGGCCTCAAGATAAAACAAGGCGGCGGCCCGGAAGATGTTTCCCACCAGGATGACCCCTAAGGCGGCGGCGGAGAACAACGCGGTTTGCGACCCCCGCAGATGTCGACTGTAGGCGAGAAGGCAGACAAGCAGGGCTCCCGTCCACAGTGACTTGATACCACTGCACGGGCCATCGACATCCACAAACCACACGCCCCACTGTAACGCGGCGCCGGCGGCATGGACACCGGTCCCGCTCATGCGGAGTACGGCGGCGGCGCCATGCGCGACGGCGGCCCGCGACGGATATCCCGCGTAAAACTGGAGGCTGGAAATGACCGGCAGGGAAAGAATGAGTAATCCCCACAAGGCCAGGTCAAATCGACGGTTCTTTAGTATCCGGCTGATTGGGATCGACAGCGCGGTCATCCCCAGAATGGCCCGGACCAACGGCGGCGCGAAATGGTGGCACAGGCAATAAACGGCCAAAATAAAAGCCAGCGCCACGGTGTCGCCCGTCTTTGTCATAGACGGTTTCGACTCCATGGCCCGGCGTGGCGGTTGGATTGATTGCCGGGCAAGCATGGTCAGCACGAACAGCAGGGGGACAATTCCCCACGGCTCATCGGCGCCGTCAAACAGTCGGCGGACATACCACAGCCACACGGGCCACAAGCAGACACCAACCGCCAGGCCAGGCCGGGATAGTCCCCTGGCCCACATTGTCCCGACGCGTGTTGGTCGCATTGGCGGCACGGCTGTTCCCCTGATATCGTCCCGTGAGGGGGCGTTTAGGCGGCCGGCGCCCGCCGATAGTTTTTAAGGGCGGCTCCGGCCAGGATGACAGCCACGATAATCAACATGGCCCAGGTTTCAGGTTCGGGAATGGTCGGGACAGTGTCCTCGCCGACCGGTTCGAGACCCGCTTGCTTGTATTGCCGGGCGTTCTCCAGAACAACCGCGCCGGAAACGGGTGTGACCAGCTGGTAGCTGGCGGCGATCTCGGTAGCCCGCCCGCGCGCGTCCTTGTCGCGGGAATCCAGTAAGCGGGCGATCTCGTCACGGGCGAAAAGCCTCGCCAAATGATCCGATGTCTGTTTGCCACCGGTTTCCGGGGGGGGGTCGTATTGAGATTCCCGTCGCCATGTCACCTGTTCGCGGACTCCGCAGATTTTCTCGACCAGGCGGGTCACGCCACCGGGCGCGGTGATGTCATCGCGCGGTGAACGCAGGGCGCCAATCTGGTGAAGGGCGGTCGCCACCAGGTTGCCGCCGCTGATCAACCGGCCGTCAATGACAGGGGTGGTTCCCTCCCGCCGGTCGTAATACTGGGCGATATTTTCACTGGGCGCCAGTTCGACTGGCTGGGGTCCATGCAACCAGAGAATCGGGCTGTTTCCCTGGCGGGCCGCGAGATCCAGAGCCATCAGCAACGCTGGCACGCCGTCCATACCGCCGATATAGGTGATCCCGTCTAAAGCGTTTCTGATTTCGGCGGGAGAAGATGTCCGGTCCGCCAGCAGAACCGGCGTGTCCGCCGCCAGAATAAGCGAGACCGGGCAACCGGGGCTGGCCGCGCCCAGTTCTTCGGCCAACCGTTCCGCCTGGGCGCGCATGGGCCGTGAACCGTCGATGACAACGACCAAACCAGCGGGTTTTTCACGGATGGTTTCGGTTCTTTTCTGGATAATCCAGCGGGGTGGGGCGGCCCGTTCATCCAAAGTCCAGCCGAAAGAAATATCGGCTGTCCGCTCAGCGTTCAGAACCAATCCGGCCCTCATCACATGATCGGCGATCCGGCCTCTCAGCGCGTGCAGTCCGGTGGCGGCCTCCCGCGTGACCGAAGCGCCCTCGCCACCGGCAAGTCGATTCGGGCTCTCAGCCCACACAGCGTGGGTAAAGCCAGCCGGAATGGTGAAGTTGCGCTCGATAATCCAGGGAAATGCCACACTGGCCTCGGTGGATGAAAGCGGATTGACCGGAGCGGTCACCCCGAAACGAATTTTCATGATTCCGCCGTCTGGCGGAACCGGGAAGCATTGAACCAGGACTTGGTCCGGCCCGCTGGTCGTCACCAGCACCGGGTCCCGGCGGCGGCTGACCACGTTTTTGTAGGCGGTTTTCACCTCCGAACGACCGGCGAACGCGGCTTCCCGGGGCTCGCCGTCAACCCACAGTGTCAGGCGTGACACGACCCCGCCGCCGGGCAGCCGCACCTGCATGCGGGCCTCCTGCTGGGAATAGCCGTCATTCTTAAACTCAAGAGTCCATTCGGTGTAGGCCACGCCGCCATCGGCGTCGATTGAGGCGTCGAGCCGTGAGCTGGCCAGGCTCAAGGATGACAGGCGTCCGTCCACCGCGTCCCCCGCGACACCGGGATCCCAGTCAAACGCCGTCCGTCCGCGGGCCCCGCGTAACGCCGGGGGCGGCTGGGCATTAAAAGGTTCGCCGAATGTCCGGTAATAGATGCGTCTCGCTTCCCGGGGGGACGGCGCGTTGCCACTGGCGCAGTAGAGCATCCCCATGACATCGCTGAAGATTCCCGGCCGTTGGTAGCAGAGCCGCAGCATGTGGTCCTTGCTGCCGCCCCGGCGCAGGACACCGATGCCGCGCTCGACGGTCGCGGAATTTTCAGAGGTGGCCATGATCAGGCCAGTGTAGGTGGCAACCTTGGGGACATCCAATGCCATCAGCAGGACAAATGCCGCCAGAAGACCGGGCCAAGTGCGGGCGGGCGAGGCGCCGCCGGCCAGCGATCGCCGCGTTCGAATTTTGCTCCGGAGGGTGAAATAGACCAAAAAGGCCAACAATGGACTTAGCGGAAGAATGCCAATACCAAAGACAATGCCGATAATGGCGAAAGGGACAAACGGAAGGAACTGTAGAGCGTAATAGAGACTGATGCCCGCCGCGACCCCGGCAAGGCTCCCCCAGATTCCCCAACGCTTTTCCCGCTTGCCCAGCAGGGAGATTAGAATCAGGGTGTGGATGATTGGCACAAGGGCGACCACCACCGCGTGCCAGGCGGTGGGCAGTGGATCAAAGAGGGTCGCCGCGCACATGCGTGTCAGCAATTCCAATCCCAAGGTTAGTGACGGCAGGAGAATGCCGAACAGTGAAATCCAAAGAATCGAGAGAATCCCGGGAACACGGGATCCAGGCGATGTTTTCGCGCGCTGATTGACGCGGATGGTCAAGAGGCGATCCGTATCCGGTTCAGCGCCCGGCGCTGTTCCGCCCGGTGCCGCCGCCGCGGGATCCCCCAGACTCTGCCCGGCGATATTCACGACATCGGTTTCGGTGACCACTGTCCGCCCGTTTTCCTTAACCACCATCTCAATATGCGCCTTCAGATCCGAAGCCACTTCTTCGGGATCAGCTCCCTCGGCTTTGATGCCCTGACGGTGGGTGTCGATGTATGCTTCGAATCGGGCCAAGCCGCCTGGTGTCCAGTCCATCATGTGTCACTCCTGTCCGTTTTCCTGATTGGTTCTTCCATCCCCTGGCGCAGCAGGTTCCAGTAGTCGTTCATTAACGTCACCGTGGCTTTGCCAATATCCGTAAGCCGGTAATACTTGCGGGCCGGGCCCTCGCTGGATTCCTCCAGCCGGGTATCAACAAGTCCCTGCACCCGCAAGCGTGACAGCAGTGGGTAAACAGTGCCCTCGGCGACTCCCGCGCCCGGCATCGACACCAGCAATTTGACCAAGTCGTACCCATGCCGCTCACCATGGCGAAGGATATTCAGGACGCGCAATTCCAAAACCCCCTTGCGGGCCTGGGTCGTCCAATTCTCGAAATAGGTTAAATTCGCTGTCTTCATTTTTGTTTTCACCAAGTACAATGTATAACGATGTAGTGGCGTGTCAAGCCCGGCTGGCGTTTTTTTTTGTTCACCTATTGGCTGGGAAAACGTGCGGCGGGCGCGACATCACGGAGGATTATTTCCGCCGCTGCCCACAGGCCGCCGCGGGCCGCGGTCGATCCGGATGTCACCGTGAGGTTTTCGGAGATCGCCACAGCAGCGCGCAGACTTCCATCGCGCAGATGACTAGAATGATGATAACTCGGGGCGACGCGCCGTCAGGATGCCCGGAAAACAGTCGATGGAGAAACCAGCCGCCGACAAAAAAAAGCGACAGAGAAATAACGATGTAGGCGGGGAACCGGTTTTTGAGCGACAGAAGTGCCGCTCCGATAATAGCGAGCGATCCCATTGAGAGTCCAAACCACATCGCTTGCGGGCTGGTTCCAGTCTGCGCATGACGCCAGATTCCGACAGCCATTGCCGAAAGGCCGTACAAAACAGTCATCGTCGGTTTTATTTTCATGCTTGTTTTCCTTTAATCGAACGTTGGTAATCCGGGGCGACGGAAGGGAAGGCCTTCACGAGCGGCTGGCTAAATGTTTCCGGGAGGGGCGCTTCCGGAGGTCTTCCTCAGCGGAACGTTACTCTATCGCGGATTCCGCGAAATTATAGCCGCGCGCGTTTGAGAACCGGTTTGGGACTGTTGCGAAATGAGCGGGACTCGCTATATTCTTCCGCTCGCCACTTCCTATTAACTCACACCATCAACATCCCCGCCGGTCAGGCGGATGGAGAAGGGTGGTTAAGCCGACCCCGGAAATGACCTGATGGAAAGACACCTGCCGCCCAAGTGGAAGGATGTTTCCGGTCCGGCCAAGAAAAATCCCCGGCATCCGGGGTGAAGCGTATTATGATTAAAGCTGTTGTTAAAACTCAATTGTTGGCCGCCCGCGCGGGTGAAATAACCCCCGCGATGGAGACGGTCGCCGCCGCTGAGAATCTTTCCCCTGACTTTGTGCGGGAGGAAGTGGCCAAGGGGCATGCGGTGATCCCGGCTAATATTCATCATCAGGCGCTTCAACCCATGGGGATAGGAGCGGCATTTAAAACAAAAATAAACGCGAATATCGGCAACTCATCACTGAGCAGCGACGCCGCGGGGGAATTGGAAAAACTCCGCACCGCGGTTTCTTACGGGGCGGACACAGTCATGGATTTGAGCACCGGCGCGAATGTGACGGGAATACGCACCGCGATCATCGCCGCGAGCGAGGTTCCCATTGGCACGGTTCCGCTCTATGAGGCCATTTGCCGGGTTGACAAAATCGAGGATTTGACCGCGGACCTGCTGCTGGCGGTGATCAAGGAACAGGCGGAACAAGGGGTGGACTACATGACTGTCCACGTGGGGTTGTTGAAAGAGCATGTTCCCGTGGCGAAAAAACGGTTGCTGGGCATTGTCAGCCGGGGAGGAGCGATCACCGCCCAATGGATGGAACATCATGGCCGGCAGAATCCGCTGTATGAGCGGTTTGATGAGCTGCTGTCTATATGCCTGGCGCATGATGTCACCTTGTCTTTAGGGGATGGTCTGCGCCCCGGATGTCTGGCGGACGCCTCGGACGCGGCTCAGTTCGCAGAGCTGGACGTGCTTGGCGAACTGGTGTCCCGCAGCCGGGCGGCGGGAGTCCAGGTCATGGTGGAAGGTCCCGGGCATATTCCGTTGGACGAAGTGCGCATGAACATGGAACGCCAGGCGGACATTTGCGACGGGGCGCCCTTTTATATCCTCGGACCGGTGGTTATTGACTGCGCCCCCGGATACGATCATATCACCTCCTGCATCGGCGCCGCTGTCGGCGCCATGCATGGCGCGGCGATGCTTTGCTATGTGACTCCTAAAGAACACCTGGGGCTGCCCAACGCCCGGGATGTGCGTGACGGCGTGATCGCTTACAAAATCGCCGCGCACGCCGCGGACGTGGCTCGAAAACGCCCGGGAGCGAGAGACCGGGACGACGCGATTTCCCGGGCCCGGGCCGATTTTGACTGGAATAAACAATTTCAACTGGCGCTGGACCCTTGTAAAGCGCGTGAGTTGCGCGTCGAGGCGCTGGCTGAGTCCGGGCGGGCCGAGGAGGCCGAGCGGGAGGCGAACTATTGCACGATGTGCGGTCCTAAATTCTGCTCCATGCGGATTTCAAAAGAACTTCACGGATGACACCCATGCCATATTCGGTGGCGACGTTAGTTTTTTCTGTTCAAAGTTTATCACAGGATGAAGATGGCGAACGCTGAACTAGACAATCAAACGGCGGCGGACGAGGAAGAGGCGCTGAGGCGGGCGGAAGAGGAAAATGAGTTGGTCCGTCAGGCCAAAAAGGGCGATGATGAGGCGTTCGGCGAGCTTGTCCGGCGCTATCAAGGGCGCTTGCGGGCCTACACCAGTCAATATGTTGACAACGCCAGTGATGTGTTTGAGATTGTTCAGGACGCCTTTTTGAACACGCATAAGCATTTGGACCGGTTTGAGACCGGGCGGGCGTTTTATCCCTGGCTGAGGACGATATGCCATAACTTGGTTTTAAATTATTTTCGTTCCCGGCGCAGTAAACGACATATTACGCTGCAACTTGTTGATGACGCCATTTTTGAGCGTTTGGACGCGGGCGAAGGTGTCCGGGATGATGACGCGTCCGAGCGCAAAATCGAAACATTACGCGCGTGTATTCAACGCCTGGCGAAGTCTCAACAGCAATTAGTGAAAGACCGTTACCACCACCGTGTGGCGGTTAAAGAAATCGCCGCCAGTCAAGGGGCTAGCGCGGCCAGTATATCCATGCGTCTGCGGCGGATTCGAGATAGATTGAAGACGTGTATGACCGAACGATTAAGGCGCACGTAATGAAGCGCGAGCGAATTTGGGAATTTTTAGAAGCTTACCGTGACGGCGTGATTGACGAGGCGGCCGCCACGGATTTGGCGTATCTTATCCGCGCGGGGGGTGACGACGCGGACTGGGTACTGGACGAACTGGCGTTCACCGGTTGGGTTCAACAGGCGTTGGAACAGCTGGATGAAGCTGGTTTTGTGCGCAGTTTTTTAGAACGGCTCAAGGCGGAAAGAGGGGAGGACGATTTCACGCGGGTGTTTTCACAACGGCTGGCGGTGGAGACACAGAAAATCAAGAAACAAGAAGCGGCGGAGTCACGTCTGAAAATGCCGTTTCGAGACTTTCTCGGGTCCGCCACCGACATCCGGTCGGCGCGGCGCGGCGCGGCGCGGCGGCGGGGGACCAAACGGGGCGCGGCGGCTGTGGCGCTTGTGGTTGTTTGCCTGGTGATTATTATTTCCGGAAGTTCGTATTTGTTGTGGACGCGGTCACATCATCGGGTCATCGCGGGTATGTTGGAGGAATTTTCTCCCGGTGTGCTGGTCTTGACCGGAGACAGACGGTCCGACGTGGCGCCCGGCGGCCCGGTCCGGGAGGGCCAAGCGGTGCATGTGCCGTCCAACGGGCACGCGGTTTTCAGCGACAGCGGGGGAGGGCGGTGGCGACTGCACGGCGGCAGCAAAGTGGTCGTTATGCCCCAGGACATTCAAGCGGGTCATCTCTCTTTTCCTGACGCGGAAGGCATTTACTTACAGACTGGCAAACTAGCCGGGGACATTTCAGCGTCAGGATCCGGGTTGACATTTGTCACCACCCCTCACGCCACGGCCGAGTTCAACGGGCCGGTGTCTTTTTCTTTATCCGCCACGGCGGGCTCCACCTTCGCGGAGGTTGAGAAAGGCAAATTAGTCATCACACGAAAAACAGACGGGCGCACCATCGAACTGCGAAGCGGCCATTACGCGATGGTGGCGGCCGACGCTGACTTTGAATCCTTGGAAAAGTAGGCGGGCGATGAATGAGGACATAAAAAACGCCGGGGAACTGGCCGGTGTCACAGAGGATCTCCGCGGAGAGATCGCGAAAGTGATTATTGGCCAGGAAGATGTCATTGAGCAGCTTCTTATCGGGTTGTTTTGTCACCAGCATTGTTTCATGGTCGGCGTGCCTGGATTGGCGAAAACCCTGATGGTCTCAACGCTTTCCCGGGTGTTGAACCTGAATTTCAAACGCATTCAATTCACGCCTGATTTGATGCCTTCGGATATTATCGGAACAGACATCATTCAAGATAATCCGGCCAGCGGAAAACGGGAATTCACGTTTTTCCGCGGACCGGTTTTCGCCAACTTGGTTTTGGCCGACGAAATCAACCGGACACCACCCAAGACGCAAGCCGCTTTACTGGAAGCCATGCAAGAACGGCAAGTGACGGTCGGCACCCGGACATTGAAGCTGGAAGAGCCATTTTTTGTGCTGGCGACCCAGAATCCGATTGAGCAGGAAGGCACGTATCCCTTGCCTGAGGCGCAATTGGATCGTTTCATGTTGAGTATCCGTGTGAATTATCCCCAGCCGGAGGAAGAGCTGGATATTTTACGGATGACGACTGTCGATCAGGAAGAGATTGTCAAGCCAGTGCTCCAGGCGGAGGATATTATCCGGTATCAAAAACTGGTCCGCCGGGTGCCGGTGCCGGATCACGTGTACACCTATGCTTTGGAGTTAGTCCGCCGCACACGGCCGACGGACACCATCGCGCCTCCTTTTATCAAGGAATGGGTGGATTTTGGCGCGGGCCCCCGGGCGGGGCAGAATCTGATTTTTGGCGCCAAAGCCCGGGCGCTCATGAAAGGCCGCAGCTGCGCGACCAGTGAAGATGTCGCCATCTTGGCTAAACCCGTCTTACGACACCGTGTGGTGACGAATTTTAACGCCGACTCAGAGGGTGTCGGCGCCGAGGCTATCATCGAACGGTTATTGGCGGAGACACCCGTGCATGGGGATGATTGATGCCCGCTTTCGACCAACTGACATCACGGCGGTTATCCCGTTTCCGGTCGTTTGAATTATTGGCCCGTTCCGTTGTTGAAGGGTTTGTGACGGGGCTGCACCGTTCTCCGTTTAAGGGGTTCGCGGTTGAATTCGCGGAACACCGTCCCTACACGCCCGGAGATGACGTGAAGCACCTTGATTGGAAGGTGTTCGGGAAAAATGAGAAATTCTTCATCCGGCAGTATGAGGAAGACACATCCCTGCGGGCTTTTTTAATGCTGGACACGTCCGGCTCTATGGGATACCAAACGGGCGCTTTTTCCAAATTGGACTTTGGCAGGTTTATTTGCGGCGTTTTCGCCTATGTCTTGTTTCAGCAAAGCGATTCAGTGGGAGCGGTGACCTTTGATTCCAATATTCGCCAATTATTATCTCCCGGTGGCTCACGGCGGCATTTGAAGAGAGTGCTGGACACGTTCGGGGCGGCCAAGCCGGGAAAAGATACGGATCTGGGAATGGTCATGCACCGCTTGGCTAATCGGCTGAGGAGGCGGGCCTTAATCGTCATTGTGTCCGATTTCTTTGATAACAGTCGTGAAATCATCAAGGCGCTGACGCATTTTTCTCACCGCCATCACGAGATCATTGTTTTTCAAGTGCTCGATCGTGAGGAGGTGACATTCCCGTTTTCCGGGCAGACGCGGTTCGAAGGGATGGAAGGGGAACCAGGGGTTCTCGTTGACCCCGTCCGCGTCAAAACTGAATACCAACGCCAGTTCACGCTTCATCAGACCGACATTCGGAAAGCCTGTCACCGGTTGCATATTGATTTTAGGCAAATGGTGACGGATGAGCCCTTTGAAAAGGCCATGGGGAAGTTCTTCGCCGATAGAATGGGGTGAGTGCCACAAGTCCACTGACCTTTTCCCACCTTGAAAGCCAGCTGTCCAGACGGTCGTTTCAGTCGGACAAGCCGGGGGGCGAAGGGCTTCCGCCGACCCGCTTGATCAGTGATCCGGCTGTGTGACAGAGAGCTGGCATGTCCCCGCCCCCAGTGTGAGTTCCCAGTGCTCATGACACCAACGGGGGGAGGATTTAGTGACGCCTTCCAGCACCTGTGGCGGAGTGTTTTCATCTCCCGGCAAGCGGACCTGGGCCGCGGCCGTTGGCGGGATCGTGAACGAGTAAGTGACCCGGTCTTCCTCCCGCCGCCAGTCCGAGATTATTTCCCCCCGCGGGGACATATGGCTGGCGCGCGCCCAATCCAATCCTTTCACCGGATGAGGCTCAATAAAAAAGCGCTGAAAACCCGGGAAATCCGGGTCAGGGCGGATGCCCGCCAGAGCCTTATAGAACCAGGCGCCGATGTCGCTGAACATATGGTGCATGCGTGACGCCGCGCCATTCCAGTTTTCCCAAAGTGTCGTGGCCCCTTGGCGAATCCAGTTTCCCCAGCCGGGAAACGTAGTTTGTGACGCGATCGTGAAGGCCACGTCGGCATAGCCATTCCGAGTCAACACATCCATGACATATTTAGCCCCGAGAATACCGGTCCAGATGTGGCCATCCCGGTCGTTCACCGCTTTCACCAACCGCTCCACCGCTTTCCGTTTAGCGATGGGGTCGTCATCCAGAAATCCCTGGTATACCACACAGGCTTGAGCTGTCTGGGAGGCGGAGGTCGCCAGGCCGGTTTTTGAATCAAAAAAACGCTCTAAAAAGGCCTCCTTCACCTCCCCGGCAATCTGACTGAACATGTCCATCTCACGTTTTTTTCCCAATATGCCCGCCATTTTAGAGACGAGACAGGCGGATTTAAAATAATAAGCCGTTGAGGTTAATTCGGCGGGACACTCGTACCCCCAGGGGCTTTTTTCCGGCGGACACCAGTCACCTAAACCACTGAAAATAACGCGCCCGTCAGCGATTGTGCCCAGGTAATCCACATACCTGCTTACAGAAGCGAAGTGGCGTTCCAGGATACTGGTGTCGCCCGTGAATTCATACAGATGCCACAGAATAATCGGGTAGGCGCTGTCCCAGGCGGGGCCGCTGCCGAAGTTATAGCCCCAGCCGCCCGTGGGAACGATCGCCGCCAACTGTCCCGATGGACGCTGGCTGTCCGCCAGATCATCCAGCCATTTTTTGTATGCCGCGGTCATGTCAAAGTTAAACAGAGCCTGTTCAGCGGACAGGTGCGCGTCTCCTGTCCAGCCGTTTTTTTCACGGTGCGGACAATCGGTCGGGAACCCGTGGTAATTGAAGAGAGTGGAATTGATCACACAGTCGTGGATACTGTTGAACAGGGGTTTCGAGCACTGGAATGAGCCACGCCGCGAAAGATCGGTATGGACAATCACCCCGCGGATATGCTCGAGAGAAGGCAGGCCGGGCAAACCGGTGACCCGCATGTACCGGAAGCCGTGGTAAACAAAGCGCGGCGACCATATTTCCACCGGTTCCCCTTTCAAGATATATATGTCCCGCTGAAACCGTTCAGAATCCGTAAGATCGTCGAGATTGCGCTGGTCCAGCCGCCCGTCTTCAGTCAACAGTTCGCCATACGTGATGGTCACTTCAGTGCCCGGCGGACCGGCGACGCGAAGTTGCGCCCAACCCGATATGGAGCGGCCGAGGTCATAGATGACACCACCGTCCGGGGCGGGAAACATGGCGACCGGCTTAACAGCTTGATGACACCGAATCGGCGGACACGTCTGGGGAAGGAGAACGCCTCCAGGCCCCGCGGTTATGTGCGTCTCCGTCCAATCACTGTCATCATAACCGGCTGTATTCCATCCCTTTTGCTCCAAGCGGGCGTCAAAGGTTTCCCCTTGCCGCAAGTCGGAAAAAATAACGGGGCCGTCGTGCGCTTTCCAATGCGAATCGGAGACAATCACCGCGTCATGTCCATCGGCAAAGCGCATGTCGAGCTGACATAGGAGCTTGGGTAAGCCGCGCCACGATGCCTGGGCGAAATTCCAAGCGTCATCCGTCTGGCAGTTGTACCACCCGTTTCCCAGCATGACCCCGATACAGTTAGTCCCTTTTCGAAGATACGCGCTGATATCGTGGGTGACATACAGGACGCGTTTGTCATAGGCCGTGAAGGCGGGATCAAGCACATGGTCACCAACCAGGACGCCATTGATGTAAAGCTCGTGGAATCCAAGTCCGCACAGATGACACTTGGCGGTTTCCGGGAGCTCTTGCAGTTGAAATTCCTTTCTCAGAAGCGGTCCCGGGGGCGTTTTCCGCGGCTCAATAAAAGGGGGTGTGGAAGAAATCCATTTGGCTTGCCAGACGACACTGTCTGATTGAGAGGATGTTTCGCGGTTCTCTACCATTTTCGGATCCACGTCCTGTCACATGTGATGGGGCTTCTCCCTAGCTAGCTCTCCGTTCGACCCTAATATGATTGAATGAAGGAATAAAGCAAGAAAAGCGGATGAACATTCCTGGAGAAACCCCGCCCGGACCTGTAAAACGATGAGAGATGAATTATGTTAACCTTCCCGTACTTTTCCGGGATAGACCCTGACCTATTTGACTTGGAGAGTGATTGTTGTGAAACGTATTGTTTGTAAATTTGGCGGCACGAGTCTGGCGGACGCCTCGCAATTTGAAAAAGTCCGGGATATTATCGCCCGCGACCCGAGTCGGAAGATTATCGTGGTGTCCGCTCCCGGCAAACGGCATAAGGATGATCCGAAGATTACCGATCTGCTGTATTTAGCCCAGGAGACCGCGGAGCTGAAAGGCGATGTCAGCGCTTCGTTCGATCAGATCCGCGACCGGTTTCTGACCATTGAGCGTGACCTGGGCCTTGATCCCGTTCTCGCGCCGGTTCTGTCCGCGTTTGAAGTGGAATTAACCGCCGGGGTCAGCAAAGATTACGCCGCCAGCCGGGGAGAGTATTTTTCGGGCCTGCTCATGGCCTCTCTGCTTGGAGCGGAGTTTATTGACCCGCGGGATTACGTCGTGATCGACGCCTTCGGGCGGACGGATCCCGTGACGTATGAGGCGCTCGGAGACGCGCTCGCGGAGGAATCGAAAACGTACGTCATGCCCGGGTTTTACGGCCGCGACCATCAAGGCCGGGTGAAAACCTTCTCCCGGGGGGGATCCGACGTGTCCGGCGCGGTCGCCGCCCGGGCGGGCGGCGCGGATGTGTATGAAAACTGGACGGACGTGTCCGGCTTGCTCATGGCTGATCCGCGCGTGGTTGACTCGCCCTGTCATATGGATCAAGTGACGTATAAAGAAATCCGCGAATTATCCTACATGGGCGCCAGCGTGTTTCATGACGAGGCGATTTTGCCGGTTCGTGAGGTGGGGATACCCATCAATATCCGTAATACAAACGCTCCGGATGACGCGGGCACGATGATTGTGCCCGCATTCACCGGCAGCAAGTATAAAATCGCCGGTATCGCCGGTAAACAGAATTTTTCCATGATCGGTCTCGAAAAGGGGCTGATGAACAAAGAAGTGGGGTTTGGCTATAAAGTGCTGCAGGTGTTGAGCACGCATAATGTCAGTTATGAACATTGTCCCAGCAGCATTGACACCATGAGTGTGATCCTGGAACATGACCAGATCGCGGGAAAAGAGGAACTCATCCTCGAAGAGTTGAAACAAGCGGTCTCGCCCGACAAGATTGAATTGACCGAAGGTCTGGCGCTCATCGCCATTGTGGGTGAGGAAATGACCAATACAATCGGCATGGCGAGCGTTGTGTTCAGCGCCTTGGCTGAGGCCAAAGTGAATGTGCGCGTCATCAACCAAGGCGCTTCCGAGTTGAATATCATCGTCGGTGTCGCCGAGGCGGATTACGCGCCCGCGGTGCGAGCCCTGTATCACGCCTTTTTAGATGTTGATTTGTAAGGCTTTTTCAGGCAGGCATAGTGACTTTTCCGCGATACCGGCGGCATTGTAAAGCGGGAAAGTCACCATACGCTTGCTTCGCTCCACCCGGGCGGGCTGAGCCACGCTGGCTCCAGAGCCGCGGAGCCAGGCAAGTCACTCATCGCGACGGTTCCAATCAAGGCCCGCCGCTCGGCGGGCTTTGTCGACTGTGACAAGCGGGTCGGGTTATTCCACGGGCACAAACTCGCCGTCCACCGGGGTGTCGTTCCGCCACTCGGCTTGTTCTTTCATGATTTCCTTGAACACATCAATGTCTTCCCCGGTAATGGTTAAGGTCACGGTCGCCGTGCCGTTCTCCGCCGCGCCGGCCGCCAATGTCTGCAGCAGGGGCACGGGTTTGCCGCCGGCCGCCATGCTGGCGAACATTTTCACCATGCTGATGACCTGGGTGTCCAATAAGCCGCGGGTTTGCTCCGCCACGGCCTTGTCACCGAAATCGCCGATCAACTGAACATTCATGACATCCGTCGACGTGATAGCCAGGCCAAGCCCTTTCATCTGTGAAAAGACTTGTTCAAACATGGCGTTGGGACCGGATTCCGGATTCGCCGCGGTCTCTTTCATTTTGGCTCGCATAGCCGCCGTCGGCTGGAACATTAACGCGAAGTCCGCGTTTTTGACCGCGGCGGCGATCGATGGCGGGAAGAGCCCGGTTGTGGGTGTTTTTTCACCTTTGCCCTGACGCGACAAGGCGCCTGTGATGCCCATCTCACTGCCCATGAACAAGGCCTTTCCGCTGTCAGTTATGGCGAAAAAGAGCGCGTCTGTCTCGCCCGCTTTTTGGGTTTTAAAAACGGTTACGCCATTGTGTTGTGTCCGGGAAACCACCGGCACCGCCTCCAGATCTTCCTCTTCGGCCATTTGTTCCGCGAAGGCTTTCAGTCCTTTTTCCAGTTGATCATCCGTCAACACTTTCGCCAACCGCACGCCCAGGACAGCGTCCATCTCGACAAAGTTGGGTTTTTCGCCGCTGTCCAAATCGACCGCGTCCATTTCCACGGCGGCCGTCAGGGTGAGAAAATCCTCTTCTTTCAAACCGGTCAACTGGGTCAATTTGTCATCAAAAGAGGTCATTTTGTCCATGTTGTCTGTTTGACCGAGTTCTTTTTTCAAGGCTTCCAATTCCTCAAATTTCTTAGCGATCGGCGCCTGGCGCATCTTGCTGAAATCGAGAGTCAGAACCAAGTCCGCTCCGGGCATGATCACTGTCGCCAGATCGGCCCGCGTGACTGCGGCGGCCATGAAAACCATGGCGAGAAGACGTGTGATAGCGCGTGTCTGTTTGTTCATGAGAGAGTCCTTTAATTATCAGGTTCTGAGGCGAGTGAGGCATTCGTTGTTCGCAGGAGATCGACGACTTCGGCGAGTTGGTGACATGTTTTGGGTATCTGGCTGTCCGGCACCCCTTCAGGGGCCAGGGTGACGCAACCGGAAAAATTGTGCCATTTGGCGGCCCTAACCAAATCTTTCAAGTCGTTTTCGGACAGTTCCTCGCCGAGGCAAGGGGAGTAAAATAAGCAGATGACAGCGGTCAGAGAGGCTGTTTTACGCAACAAATTTTTCGCGTCAAGGCCGCTGGGCAAATCATTGGGGAACACATTCAAACACACACGGAAATGTTTAAATCCGGCTTCATAGATCAGGTTCGCGGCCATGCGCGAGCCATCCGCTCCCGGGGCGTCAGAGGGGACTCTGACCGGCATGCAGACAACCAGACCTTTTTCCTCCGCGACGGGACAGACCTTGTTCAGCAAAAGCAAGCGATTGGCGAATAGCGACTCATTCGCATGATGCAAATCAAGATGTTCCATGCCCAAGTCAAGTGTGACGTGCCGACCGCCGAATTCCCGGCAGCGGCTCACGGCGGCCACGGCGGCGTCAATCACTTGAGTGAGCGCTTTCCCATGCAAGTCTTCCAGATAGCGGCCGGTGCGCGGATCGATGATGTCTCTGACGGTGATCAGCCGCAGACCGCTTTTACGCCAGCGCTCCTCTTCACTCGCCGGTTGGCGAAGCAAGCTCCACGGCACGTCAAGCTCAACCGGAAGACCGCTGTCTTCCAGCGCGTCGAGCCAGAGCGCTCCGTTTGTTTCCGGAATACGCACACTGTTTAAGGCGATAGTGCTCATAGTCACGTCAGTGTGAATAAATTCGTTAATACGTTGCTTGAGATTAACATTGTCAACGCGTTCCCCCGGTGGCTAAGCGCGTTTTTCACGCTTCCCGGCAACTCCGCGAAGGTTTGATCATAGCCTGCCGGAACAAAAATCAGGTCGTAGCCGAAGCCGCCAGATCCGCGGGGGGCGTGAATAATTGATCCGGGGACTTCTCCCCTGACTTGTCCGATTAAAGCCCCCGTGGCGTCGGCCACGGAAATAACGCAAACGAATTTAGCGCGCCTATTCGGGATTTCCCGCATTTTTTCAAGGAGTTTCAGCATATTTTTCTCATCCGTGCTGTCCGGTCCCGCGAACCGGGCGCTGTAAACGCCGGGGGCGCCCTGCAGGGCCTCGACGGATAATCCACTGTCATCAGCTAACACGGGGACACCCAGGGTGGCGGCTGTCACCCTGGCTTTTTTCGCCGAGTTGGCTTCAAAGGTGTCACCATCCTCGACGACGGCTGGCATTCCACCGAACGCGTCCATCCCCGAAACCTGGATCCCCAAGGGCGCCAAAATACCGGCTATTTCCTCAACTTTATGTGTGTTTCCCGTGGCGACATAGAGTTTTTTTTCAAGCATGGCTGTCACATTTCCGGTTGAAGAAAGGGAGTTTAAAGCAGATCCGCCGCGGCTTCCGCGAGCAAACTGCGTTCGCCTTGAACCAAACCGACGTGACTGACGATCGGATTTAACCGGAACCGGTCAATCAGCACCACCAGTCCATTGGACAAGGAGTCAACGTAGGGGTTGTCAATCTGATGGGGATCGCCAGTCAACACAATTTTTGTTCCCCGCCCGACTCGGGTGATGACTGTTTTGAGTTCCAATGGCGTTAAATTTTGCGCTTCGTCAATGATGATGAACTGTTTTGGAATGCTGCGTCCGCGGATATACGCCAAGGGTTCCACGCTGACTTCATCGCAATCTAATATGTTGGCCGGCAGGCAGCGTTCCCGGCCTTGCCGGTCTTCGTCTCGAATAAGCTCCAACGCGTCGTAAACGGGCTGCATCCACGGCCGCATTTTATCACCGATATCTCCGGGTAAAAACCCTAAATCTTTACCCACAGGGGTGGTGGGACGGAACACCAGCACTTTTTTATACGCCCGTTCTTTAAAGACTTTACGCAATCCGGCGGCCACCGCCAGAAGCGTCTTACCGGTACCGGCTTTTCCTGTCAGGGTCACCATGCTGATTCGGTCATCCAGAAGGGCGTCCAGGGCGAATGTCTGCTCCAAGTTGGCCGGAAAGATGCCGGCGGCGCCGGCGTTGAGATTCCCCAAAGGGGCGATTCTTCCGCGGTCAATGTCGGTCACGCGGCCCAGAGCGCAGGGGTCTTGTCCCACGGTTTCAGACAAGCGGACGTATTCATTGACAACGTGAAACCGGGTGTCCGGCAAGGCGACTGGTTTGCCCAGACGCAGGCGGCTCACACGGTCCTTGGACGCTTGGATATCACGCCAGCCGGTATACACGTCAGCGTCAGGAACGTGATCTGTCTCATAGTCTTCCGCCGGAATGCCCAGCGCGTCGGCTTTCACCCGCAAGTTCACGTTTTTGGTCACAATGATCACAGGGACATGCTGACTCCGGTCTTGAAAGTGCAGGGCCAGTGACAAGATCCTTTGATCGGTTTTCCGGGCTGAGCGGATCGTTCCCATACGCTCCGAAGGCCGCGGATTCTCGCAAAATATCTGCAGCCGGGCGCCGCCGTCAAGCGGGATTCCCCGTCCCAGGCTTCCTTTGGCCCGCAGATCATCCAGCATTTTCGCCACTGTCCGGGAATTCCGGCCAAGTTCTGTCATGTCCCGCTTGAAGTTTTCAATTTCCTCAATAACTTCAACCGGGATGATAATATCGCTGTCCGCAAAGCTGTAAATGGCTTTGGGCGTGTGTAGCAACACGTTGGTGTCCAAGATAATGACGCGCTTCATAGGCGGCGGAGCGAACCCTTTTAGAGATGATCGTCGCAGTGGGGGAAAAAGAAAAGGCACTTTAGCCTCACATTGCCGATTCTTCAACTCGAAACAAGAGTGTCCATGATGAGATTCACATTTATCGGCGGCGAATGGCGGTTTGACAGCACGCCGAAGATCATGGGTGTTCTCAACGTGACACCCGATTCGTTTTCCGACGGGGGAGACCACCGCGATGTGGCCGCGTCGCTTCACCATGCCCGGGCGATGGCGGCCGCGGGGGCGGATGTGATTGATATTGGCGGGGAGTCCACGCGGCCCGGCGCCCGGGAAGTTCCCGCCGCTGAGGAAATTCGGCGGGTGTGTCCCGTGATACAGGCTGTGACATCCCGGCTGGACATCCCGGTCAGTGTTGACACGCGGAAAGCGGCCGTCGCGGCCGCCGCGGTGGAGGCGGGCGCGGTGATCATTAACGATGTCAGTGGTTTGACGTTTGATTCCGATATGATCCGCGTGGTGAAAGACACGGGAGCGGGTTACATCGGCATGCACATGCGCGGGACACCGGAAACGATGCAAAGCCTGACCGACTATGGGGACATCATGGCCGAATTAAAGCGCTTTTTTCACCACATGCTCACCCATGCTGTGGATCAGGGTGTGTCCTTGGAATCGCTGGCGATAGATCCGGGCATCGGATTTGGGAAGACCGGTGAGCAAAACATTCAGATTATCCAGCGGCTGGCTGAGTTGCGTGACATTCACCGGCCCGTCTTAATGGGCGTGTCACGAAAATCGTTTATTGGTGAAACGCTGGGGCTGGCCGATCCGAAACAGCGCGCTTGGGGAACAGCCGCCGCCGTCGCGGTCTGTGTGGCGAATGGCGCCCACATCCACCGGGTCCATGACGTGGCTGAGATGCGGCAAGTCGCCGACATGGCCGCCGCTCTGACGAAAACGATGGCCATGTGAAACATAAGGAATAGTGCGAATGTCGTTACAGTCGTTATTAGGAAAAACCGCCGGCGGTATGGGCGATGGCATGCTGAAAATGATGCTCAACCATGTGGCCAAAGAGTATGGCAGCGTGGAGGAAGTCATGATTGACAGAAAAGAAAAAACCGCCCGGTTGCGGATCGTGTTGCGGGGCGAAACCGAGCCGGTCACCTTTCACGCGGGACATTACACCGTGCTGACTGAGCCGGACGGGCAAGTGGCTATCCGCTTGAGCGAGCTGTCATGCGACCGGGAATGGATGGCGGCTGTCCTGCGAAAATATGTCGAGGACAAACCATTTCCCCTGCCGGCGAAACAAAAAGAACTACTGGTCGGCTTCTTGAGCTGAAACAGCTTTTCCTTATTCCCGGCGACGCTGTCGTGTCCCTTGCCGTGAAGTGAACGTTTCAAGCCTTTTGAGCCGTGTCAGGCGCGGTGTCCAATGGCCCGGAAGAAAGACCGGGGATATTGACTTGCGCCCAAACTGGGAAACAATTCTTGCATCCCCCGCATGGGACCTTATATTACACGCCTTTTGCGAGATGTACGTCTTCCCTGCAAACTCTCCCGCGCAGACTGTCGGGGGGAAAAACCAACGTCCTTTCCACGAGGAGCACGCTAAAATGAAAATTCTTCACGACAAAGATGCCGATCTGAATGTTTTGAATGGCAAGACCGTCGCCGTCATCGGTTACGGCAGTCAAGGTTCCGCCCAGGCGCTGTGCATGCGCGACTCCGGTGTCAATGTCATTATTGGTTCCATCAAAGACGCGTCGTATGACAAGGCTGTTGAAGACGGTTTTGAGGTCATGCCCATCGCGGAAGCGGCGGCGAAAGCTGACATCGTCCACATTCTCCTTCCCGATGAATTTCACGGGCCGGTGTACGAAAAGGACATTAAAGACAACTTGGTCGCCGGCAACGCGCTGTGCTGCTCCCACGGGTTCAATATCATTTATAAAGAAATCGTTCCCGCTGACAATGTGGATGTCATCATGGTCGCTCCGAAAAGTCCGGCGACGGAAGAGCGGAAAGCCTATTTGGAAGGGTTCGGCGTTCCCGGTCTGATCGCTGTCAAGCAAGACGCTTCCGGCCAGGCGCGTGACATCGCTTTGGGGATGGCGAAAGCGATGGGCTTCACCCGCGCCGGCGTGCTCGAATGCACCTTTGAACAGGAAACCTACGAAGATCTCTTCGGTGAACAGAATGTTCTCTGCGGCGGCTGCGTGGATATTATCAAATACGGGTTTGAGGTGTTGGTCGAGGCCGGTTACCCCGCCGAAATGGCCTATTTTGAATGCCTGCATGAGCTCAAACTGATCGTTGACCTCATTTTCGAGGGCGGTATTCAGAAGATGAACGCGGTGATCTCCAACACCGCTGAATGGGGCGAATACTACAATGGTCCCAAAATCATCGATCCCAGTGTCAAGGAACGCATGCGTGAATCATTGAAACTGATTGAAAATGGCACCTTCGCCAAAGAATGGCTGGCGGAAAGCCGTAGCGGCGCCAAGAATCTTCTGGCGAAACGCGAAGCGCTTGGCAAACACCCGATCGAAATTGTCGGCCGCGAAATCCGCAGCCTTTTCGAACGCAAATAATCACAGGCCGGTCCTGTTTCTTTATCGAGTCGGCACCGTTCGGTGTCGGCTCGTTTTTATTTCGGAAGCAGGCCACCGGGGCTGGATGCGAAACAACGCCAACCCCTGGCGACGGGGATTCTGGAAAAGCCACCGGGGCACGTTATATTCAGCCCCTCATGGATTGCCCCGGCTCCCTGTGTTCCGCATGAATGATCCGGCGGAACCGATGCGACTATTCTGAAAATGTGAAAGGCGAAAAGCCGATGATTGCCATCATTGATTACCGCGCCGGCAACCTGACCAGTGTGGAACGGGCGCTTCATTTCCTCGGCGAAGCGTGTCAAATCACGGACGATCCCACCATAATCGCCACGGCCGACCGGGTGATTTTTCCCGGTGTCGGCGCCGCCGGCGAGGCGATGCGGAATCTTAACCGGCTGGGATTGTCCACTGTCATCCACGATGTGGTGGCGGCGGGAAAACCGTTCCTGGGGATTTGCCTGGGCTATCAGATCTTGTTTGACAGCAGCGAAGAGGATGGTGGCGTGGAGTGCCTGGGCGTCTTCCCGGGAACAGTTGTCCGCTTCGCCGATGATATGACCGAAGCGGACAACCCGCTGCCGTTGAAAATACCGGAAATGGGCTGGAACGGGGTGACTTTTGTCAAACCTCATCCCGTCACCCATGGCGTGCCGGCGGACGCGGAGTTTTATTTTGTTCATTCCTATTACCCTGTGCCCGGTGATGAGGGCGCCTGCGCGTTGACAACGTACGGCGTTGACTTCGCCTCGGGGGTCGCCGCGGGGTCCGCGATCGGCTTCCAGTTCCATCCCGAAAAAAGTGGCGAACCGGGGTTGCAGTTGTTACGCGGTTTCTGCGCGTGGAATCCCAATGCTTAAACAGATTTTTGTCTTATTTTTAATCACGCTGATTCCCGCCCTTGAACTCCGGGCGTCCATTCCATTTGGCTTCGGCTTGTTGGGCAAACACTGGCTGGGGTTTGACTTTTACGCGATGCCCTGGTGGCTGGTGGCGGTGGTTTGTATGATTGCCAATATCATCTTGGGGTGGGCGGTTTTCGGGATTTTAGCCCCGGTGATGAAATGGCTGGAGCGGTTCGCCTGGTTCCGGCGTTGGCTCGAACCCGTTTTGTTACGCGCTCAGAAAAAGATCCAGCCGTACGTCGAGAAATTCGGCGAGTTTGGGGTGGCGTTGTTTATTGGCGTGCCGCTGCCGGGCAGCGGGGTTTACACCGGGGCGGTCGGCGCCTTTCTGCTGGGACTTGACCGCAAAAAATTCGCGGTCGCGAATGTGCTGGGAGTTTTGATCTCGGGTCTGGCGGTGACCGTGATCTGTCTTGGCATTAAGGCTGGAATGGATATTCCTTTCAGCGAATTCATGATTAAACAGGATCATCATAGCGAGCAGCTTGAAGAGATCACGCCACCGCCTCATGAACCGGTTCAATTAGATTAAAAGCGCGGTTTTTACCATCGCGCCGGGCTCTTCGAACCGGTGAACCCGCATGGTTCGGGAAAATTAGAAAATAACAACGTTACAGGAAAGTCAGTAACATGTCAGTTCTTAACATTCGTCCAAAATCCGAGTGTGAGTGGGATCAGGTTTCTTTAGGTGAGGTGATGCTTCGCCTGGATCCCGGGGAAGGGCGCATCCACACGTCCCGTCAGTTCAAGGCCTGGGAAGGCGGGGGTGAGTACAATGTTGCCCGTGGATTGCGCCGTTGTTTCGGGCTTAAAACCGCTGTGGTCACCGCTTTCGCCGATAATCCCGTCGGTCGTTTAGTGGAGGATTTCATCCTGCAGGGCGGGGTGGACACCGATTTGATTCAATGGCGGGACTATGACGGAATCGGCCGCACGGTCCGCAACGGGTTGAATTTCACTGAGCGCGGCTTCGGCATCCGCGGCGCTGTCGGTTGTTCCGACCGCGGAAATACAGCCGCGTCACAACTGAAACCCGGTGATGTGGACTGGGATTCCATCTTTGGTGAGCGCGGCGCCCGCTGGCTGCATACCGGGGGTATTTTCGCCGCCCTCTCCGAATCGTCAGCGGAAACAGTGATTGAAGCGGTCCGGGCCGCCAAGAAATATGGCACGATTGTCTCGTATGACCTGAATTACCGGCCGTCTCTCTGGAAGGCCATCGGCGGCCATGCCAAAGCTCAGGAAGTCAATCGTGAAATCGCCAAGTATGTGGATGTCATGATCGGGAATGAGGAAGATTTCACCGCCTGCCTCGGATTCGAGGTCGAAGGCGCTGATGACAATTTGACCCATCTTCCGATTGACAGCTTCAAGGCCATGATCAACCAGGCGGTGGCGGCGTACCCGAACTTTAAAGTGACGGGAACGACGCTGCGTGGTGTCATCAGCGCCACGGTCAATGACTGGGGAGCGATGTGCTGGGCGAACGGGACGTTTTATCAAGCGACACACCGCCCCGGACTGGAGATCCTGGACCGGGTCGGTGGCGGGGACAGCTTCGCGTCCGGTTTTATCTACGGCCTGATGGAGCTGGACAGCGCTGAGTTAGCCGTTGAATATGGGGCGGCTCATGGCGCTCTGGCCATGACCACGGCGGGGGACACGACGATGGCCTCGCTCAAAGAAGTCGAGAAGATTGTCGCCGGCGGCGGCGCCCGGGTGGATCGGTAAGGGCTTGGCGCGGATCCGAATGTGCCAGAAGGGATTGATCATGATTGATAAAATTAACGCGGCGATTCGAAGTATTCCGGATTTTCCTAAACCAGGCATCATGTTTAAGGATATCACCCCGGTGTTGCGTGATCCCGATTTATTCGCGGGGGTGGTGAAACTCATCGCTGACCGGTGGCGGGGAAAGGGGCTTGACGCGGTGGCCGCGGTGGATGCCCGGGGATTTATCATGGGAGGAGCGGTGGCGTATGAGCTGGGGATAGGGTTTGTTCCCGTCCGGAAAGCGGGAAAGTTGCCTTGGGATACTGTCTCGGCCAGTTACGCTCTGGAATACGGCACGAACACGGTGGAAATGCACGCCGACGGGGTGAAGACGGGGGAAAAGATTCTTTTGATTGACGATTTGCTGGCCACTGGAGGAACCGCGGCGGCGGCGGTGAGTCTGATTGAAAAGCTCGGCGCGTCCATCGCGGGCATCGAGTTTATGTTGGAATTAACGTTTTTAAATGGCCGGGCGGCTCTGGCCCCGCATGATGTCTATTCCCTTATTCAAGTGGATTAATCGGGTTAGTGTCGTGAGCGCCTGCCGCCATCAGTCATGGAAATTTGGAAACAGGCATGATATATCGACTTGGTCGCCCTGCATGGCGTTAACAATGCTGAAGTTCTGGAAAAGGCGCTCAATCAGGACGCTTCTCTGGCGGTTTTACGACAAGCTCAAAAGGATGGACGGATTGGTCATATCGGTTTCTCCACCCATGGCCCCACAGATGTCATCATAAAGGCCATTGAGTCAGATTTTTTTGATTATGTGAACCTGCATTGGTATTATATGGATCAAATGAATCTGTCGGCCATCAACGCGGCCGCCCGCCGTGACATGGGTGTGTTTATTATCAGCCCGTCCGATAAAGGGGGAAAGCTCTATGAACCCCCGAAAAAGCTGGTTGAATTGTGCGACCCTTTTTCCCCAATGGCGTTCAACGATCTGTTCTGTCTGGCCAACAGGAATGTGCATACCTTGAGCGTCGGGGCGGCCAAACCCGAAGATTTTGACGCTCACCTGGAGGCGTTGCCATGGGTGAAGGACGGCGCGAAGGCGGTCGCCCCGGTGGTGGAACGGTTAAATCGGGAGCTGGCTGACATCTTGGGCCTCGACTGGGCGACCCAATGGGCCTCGGGCATCCCCGATTGGACGGATGTTCCCGGACATGTGAATGTGTATCACACCCTGCGACTGTATACTGTGTGGAAAGCCTTTGATATGCTTGAGTATGGGCGGATGCGGTATAACCTTCTGGGCAACGGCGGGCATTGGTTCCCCGGTGAAAAAGTGTCGGCGGCCGACTGGAACGCGTTTGAGAAAACGATCGCGGATTCGCCTTTCGCCGATGTCATCCCCGCCTTTCTCCGCGATGCCCATGCCGCGTTTAACAAGGAAGACGGGAAACGCCTGAGCGAGTCGGGTTAAGTGTCGCTGACACGCTGTTCCGCCACGTAGGCCTCAAACGTTTTCTGCGAAACGAATGATAGCGTTGTAACCGAAGCCGGCTGATTGAAAAGGTCTTCCTTCATGGCCTTCATGGTGAAACGTGACAACGCGCGACGTGGCGCCCTTGGGACAGACCCGTCATATTTCCTTTTTGGAAGCCATCCACTGAGCGACCGCCTGTGAGCAGGCGGATGAAGAGAATCCCTTATTCGCCAGAAACCGGTAGAGTGTGGCGCGTGTTTTTTGGGGGTCGGGTTGATTCTTGATCAGGCGGGCTTTCCGGCGAACCGCCTCCACGGCGCGGCTGAGTTCCCCCTCATCGCCATCCGCGTCCCACCGTTCCGCCAAAACCTCATTGATGACATCCGGCGGCACACCGTATTGATACAGTTTGTTTTTCACCCGACTCCGACCGACGGGGGGAGACGCCTGCTTCATATAGCCGCAATAGTCGCTGGCCACCTGACGATCATTCAACAGGCCAACCCTGACAAAATCATCGATGATCTCAGTGACATGGGGGAGGGGGAATTCTTTCTTGATCAGCTTGTCCCGCAACTGTTTGACCGTGTGCGGTTTTTGCGTCAGGAGCTTCAACGCCCGCTCCCGGCACTTCTCACGCGCGGCGCTATTTTCGCGGTCATTCATCAGAACTGGACGGGAAGGCCTGAATATGTTTCAGCCATTTAACGGACAGCGCGTGCCACTGCGCGGTGTGCGCGTTTTCCGGCGCCAGGCCCAAGCCATGGCGTCCTTCAGGAAACACATGCAGTTCGTAGGGGATCTTGTGGCGGGATAAGCTCATGGCGAATAACATGCTGTTTTCCGGCGGCACGCCGGCGTCTTCCGCCGTGTGCCAGAGAAACGTCGGCGGCGTGTCGGCGGAAACATGTTGATCCGGGGCCATCCGCGCCCGCGCCGCGGTGTCCGCGTCTTGCCCCAAAAGATTTTTGTAGGATCCTTGGTGGGCGAACGGGGGTTCAGACGTGATCACGGGGTAGCATAGAATCAGCGCGTCGGGCCGGTTGGAGAAGGGGAGCTCATCATGGCCTTTGAGGTCCGGAGAGTCATAAAACACACCGGAGGTGGCGGCTAAATGGCCCCCGGCGGAAAAACCGAGAACGGCTATTTTGTCCGGACAGACCTTCCACTGACTGGCATTTTTTCTCAATAAGCGGATGGCCCGGGACACATCTAAAAGGGGTGCCGGATGGCGGTTCGGAGACACCCGGTAGTGGACGACGGCGGCGGTCAGTCCATGGTCATTATAAGCTTGAGCGATGGGCTCCCCTTCGTGGGCGGCCCGTCCGCCGTACCCGCCGCCGGGGCAAATCAGCACACAGCCGGCGGCGTTTTTGCCGGGGGCGGGATACACATCGATAAACGGGTCGAAATTATCCTCGGATGAGGCGCGGGGCATAGTGTCCCACAAGGGTAAATGAATGGGCATAATTTTCTCAACATTCGTTTGGCATGGCTCTTAACACGTCGTCCCAGTCGTAAACCGCCGCGATGCGTTGACCAGGTTCTATAACGAGAAAATCGGAGGTCTTCCAGTCACCCTGTATGAGTTGACGGATGAGGGTGAGCCTACCTTCCAGGATTGAAAATTCAAGCCCGCGGTCTTCCACCTTTTTCTTAAAACCATCAATATCCGCCAGCGCGTGAGTCTCCGGAATATCAATAAAATAGGCTTTGGCGCTTTCTTCCCGGGCGCCGGGATGCAATGTGTCCCAAATATAACGGGCGTTTTCCTCGCCGTATTGCTCAACATACGCCGCGAAAGGATCCTCCATACCCGCTTCGCTCTGGTCATCCGCGGTGCGCAAAAAGTATTCGCCCCGCTCCATGTACCCAACCGAGCTGAAGGGCGTGCTGGGATGTTCTTTAAAATAGGTGGTGAAGGCTTGCTTAGACCCCAGTAAAATCGTGCAGCAGTCATGGGCCCGGGGGATGACGAGAGGAAACTTTTCGGTGTGTAAGTCAAGCGTGGCATTACCGCAAAGGCCAAAAAGCAGCAAAATGGCGTCGTAGCGTTTACCACAGTTCTCAGCCTGAGTAATCAGCTGTTGAAGTTTGTCGCGCAAATGATCTGGAGCGCTGTGTTCACCGATTTCAGTGAATTCCAGGTCGATGGTGTGGGGAGATTCCGCGACAGCGATACACGCTTCACGGGTGAACACATTGCAGGCGATAAGTTTAAACAGCATAAGAGGTGAAAGAGGGGGGAACCCCGTACCGACGCGTGGTGTGGAATGGAAATAGCGTTGGAGTATTTAGTCCTTGTCTTTAGATGACAAAAAGAGGACTAAAACAACCGCCGCGACAAGACCCATGACGACAAGACCAATTAAACCAAAAGACATCATGTTTTTTCCGTAGTTAGCCACCATTTTTTTCACCGTGGGCGGAAAGCGGGATACGCTCAAGTCACTAGACCGCCCGTTTGACGCGGGTAACTTTAACCGTGACAGGGGCGTTCCGCAAGTTTTCTCAAACGTGTTTTGAGAGATTTTTATCAGCGGACCGCCAGTTCACGGGACAGTTCAATGTAGCGCTTGATGGCTTCACCGGGAACATTGAAGGGAATATGATTGCCGACACACATCATATAACCGGCGGACATTTTGGCGGTTTCGGCCATGGATTCCACCATTTTACGGATTTCGGCGGGGTTATTCCGCATAAGCACCCGGTTGTCGCCTTCGCCGGCGATAAAACAGTTCTCATATTTTCGGGCGATAGCCTTGTAATCCGTGTAGGGTTCGCTGATGATCCCGCGGGCCCCGCAGGCCATCACATCATCGGCAAAGGCGTCCACATTGCCATCAACCATAAAAAGAACCTCTTTACCAGCGTCTTTCAGAATACGCCAATATTCCTCATAGCGGGGAAAAATATATTTATTCATCCAGGCCGGGCTGACCACGGGGCCGGAGGTCAGGACAATGTCGTCGTGACACACAGCGAAATTGACCGGCAGGCGGGCGAAAGCGCGGAACACGCGGCGGTTAATCTCAGCGAATTCATCCATGATCCGTTCAAATGCCGGCTCCAGACACAGCATCAGAAAATTTTCATAGCCGAAGGTCAGCATCGGCCACATGAACATGGTGTTGTAGAAATACACACAGGCGGGGCGCCCGGCCGGGGCCGTGTCACCCCATTCAGCCGGATAGTTTTTCCGGAAACGCTCATAGATGATGTCCTCACTGCTGAAATCGCCGTCGACCACGACATTCCAGCCGGTGAAATCCGCCTGTTTTAACGGACTGAACTTGAGCATGTCATCCAGACTTTTAAACCGGTGGCTGGCGTCGTGCTGTTGCCAGTTATCCCGGAAACGGCCGCCCCAGCGTCCCCAGCCCTTGTCCTCCTGGTCTTCAATATGAGGGATGGGATCATCGGTTTTCGGAATCCCCAAACGGAGTTCCGGATATAACTCCCGCATCTTTTCCCGGCACTGTTTCGGATGATCGAAGTAATTAATCCCGGTCAGATAGGTTTCCGCGTCTGGATTTGACCAGTGTTCCCAATGGACGACTTGCTTGGGGCCCCGGCCCATATAGCTGTCAAATATCGGGTCGGATGAGACTGCCGTGTTATTTTCGGATTGATGTGAGGCGGGCGATTTGGCCATGATGAGAATTCCGGTTGTTGGAGAAGGGGCAGACGGATTTGGAAAGATTTTATTCTGCTATAAAGTAGCCCGCCAAGAATGACAATGTTATGGTTATTATACATAAAAACATGTTTATTTTACAGAATATGGACCATGGATGCGGCGTTTAACTGTTGAAATTCTAGCTGGAGAACGAGCGGAACTGACCCGGGAAACTTGGGCGGATCCGAGCCAGGAATTCTGTAATTCATTTTCCCGGCTGTATGTCATCGAAGAGGGGGAGGCCCGAATCCGAACGGGCAAGGCTTGGCGAATACTGAAACCGGGGTTTGTTTATATGATTCCGGCTGGGTGCGGTGCCAGCTATGTGTGTCCGAAGCGAATGATTCTTAGCTGGATGCATCTTCGGGTTGAAGCCATTCCTCTGATGGATGTCTTTTCCCGGGCCGAGACGCATGAGCGTTTGCTGAGCCGGAAGGCGAAGGACGGTCGCCATCAGTTTCCCGGAGTGCCTTTAACGGAGGAACTGCGACATCAAGTCAATGAGCTTCTGGATTGTCTGAATCAGCCGGCTTCACCGGTGGTGACTTTTCGTAAAACAGCTTTGGCCTGTTCACTTCTCAACCCCTTTCTTCCCGCCAGCTGGGACGCGCTGATGCCGGATGCGGATACCGGTCATCGCCTACGGCCGGCTCTGGCCCTTATGCAGCATGCCATGGACCGCTCGGTGTCTCTTGACGAGCTGGCTGGAACCGTTCATTTGCATCCCACCTATTTTTCAAATCTGTTTAAAAAGACATTCGGCGTTTCTCCCGGGGCTTATCACATGGAGCTGCGCCTGCACCGGGCGAAAATGCTGCTGGTTGACACAGCTTTGCCGGTTGCCCGGGTGGCTGCCGAGTGCGGGTTCTCAGACGAATTCAACTTTTCTAAAACATTCAAACGGCGGGTGGGGTCCTCACCTCGTGACTTTAGGCGTGAGGGAGGATCGGTGATGTTTCCTTGACACTCATTCCGCGTTATTCCAGTTGATCCACACCAGCATTTCGCCCGGCTTTACAGGACCCTGGATGTCAAAATGTTGTCTGTTGACGATGAAGCAGCCTTGACAAATAAAGGAGGGAATTAAGGTGAAACTGTTCAAAACGATTTCCGTCCTGTTTCTACTTGCCGCGCTGGCATTTCCCTGCCGGGGAGAGTATGCCCCTGTCCGGGAGGACGTGATCAATCTCCAAAAAATCGCCTTCCAGGGCAAAAAACCGGAGGAAATCGCCCGGTTCCTGATCCGAACCGCCCTGACTGTCATGGAGACTTCCGACTGTTCAATCAATCAGGAAACACTTGCTGTGGCGAATACTTTCTGGCGGGGATCGAGTTGTGACGCAGCTAGGGAGGCCATTCCCATCGTGGCATCTCACCTCCTAAATAAGGTGAACAGTGGCGATTCCCCCATCAGGAAAGCCGCGTGGTTCGTAGTTGCCAGCCATGAGATAGGTTTGCTTGAAAAGTATTGGGACGAGGAAGTCGAGAACATGCCGGATGTTGTGCCAGCCCTGTGCCGAGCCGTTGTCCGTCTCCCATACAGCGAGGGAATCAATATCCGGGCTCGACTGAGGGAAAGAACGAAGGCTCTTTTGGAACGTTGTGGGACCTTATCTGCTGACAAGATACGTAAATGGGCGGAAAAGGAAAGTGCCTGGCTTGACAGTGTATCAGATGAGGATTTGCGGTCAGTCACCACATGTCTCAGCAATAAGAGGTTGTCGACCGATGAGTTAAGAAAAAAATGTCGCCAATCCATTGACAATTTGTTGGCCTTGGCAGACACGCTTAAGAATAGAAAGAATAGGCCGACAGGAATGAATGGCACCAATCAGGTGAATCCGAAAGAAATTATGGACAAAAACATAAACTTTAAAAAGTCCTGAAAGGACATCGCAATGATAGTATGCAGAGTGAGCCCTGAACGACCCCGCGCAGCGGGGGCTGCGAGCGCAAAGCGCGGGGGGCACCGCCCCATAAGCGCTAACTTGATGCACGAATCGTGCTCAAGTTGGCTTGAATATTCGACAATGAGTTCACTCTAAAAAGTCCGGTTTTTTCAGAAACGGCAAACTTAATCCAGAACTTCATCCAGAACCTAATCCAATTTTGTGCTCAGACCGATTCAGGAATTTAGTTCTGGAGACCGCCTAAGGCAGAGTCGGAGCGTAGTGAACGGCAACGTTCTGGAGACCGCCACAGGCAGAGCCGGAGCGTAGCGAACGGCAACGGTTTTCTTTTTTAGAGTGAACTCAACAATCAACATTCAACACCCAACATCCAAGTAAATGCGCACAACCGTTTCAATGAAAAATACTTACATACTTGAATATTGGATATTCCGTGTTGGATATTGGACATTAAGTTAGCGCTCATGGCGCGTCGAGCCCGCGCTGTGGCGTGAGAAACCACTTCCATGCCGGCACCATGCGGATACTGCGGCCGTCGGCCTCGATGTCGTCTTCGGTGAACGAGGTCAACAGAAGCAAGGTTGTGTCGGGATCGGTATCCGTCAGGGCGCGGACCTCGCGGGCCAGCGTGGCGGGATCACCGGGATCGGCGCAGACCTGAATCGCCAGGCGGCGACCGTCCCGCAGCTTGACGACAAAGTCGATCTCGTAGCCATTCCGGGTAATCCCGTAATTTGGCGCGTGATCCCGCCGTAGCAGTTCGGTATAGACGGCATTCTCGAGCGCGTGACCCATGCCCCAATTCCCGCCGGGCGGCACGCACGCCCAGACCAGTCCGTGATCCGCCGCGTACATCTTGCGGGGGTTGACCATACGGCGGCGTTCCGACGGCGTGTCCAGGAACACCCCCGAAAAGAGAAAGGCATCCTCCAGATGCTGCAAATAGTCGTGCAGCGTGTCCTTGCCGCACTTCATGCCCTGTGATTTCAGTTCATTGTAGAATTTACTGACGCTGAAATGGCTGGCGCTCGCGCTCATCAGGCGGCGGGTGAGATAGCGTAATGCGGCAATCCCGGTCAGGCCATGCCGTTCAACAATATCGCGCAGCACCACGGTGTTGACATAGCCCTGCAGCATCTGCCGCCACTCGCGTTCAGGCAGGCCCTGCACGGCCGGAAATCCGCCTTCGCGCAGATAGTCGATCAAGGCATGTTCGATTTGCGCGCGCTGTTGCCTGCCTGTCTTGTCGGGCTCGTTCGGGATGGCAATCGCCCGCGCCGTCAGGAATTCAGAAAAACTGTACGGATGAATGCGCGTCTCGATGGCCCGTCCGCGCATCGCCGTGGCCACTTCGCTGCTGAGCAGTTTTGACGACGACCCCGACAGGAAGATCCTGACATCGCGCCGGTCCAGCAGCCGGCGGACGAAGCGCTCCCAGCCGCTCACGTATTGGATTTCGTCGAAGAAATAGTAACTCGTAACTCCAGCCGCTGGCGGATACGCCCGAAAGTAGGCTTCGTCCACCGCGCGCGGGAAATCGGCGTCGACCGACCCGATTCGTTCATCCTCGAAGTTCAGGTACAATATGCGCTCGCGGTCCACGCCCGCGGCAATCAGTTCCCGGATGCGTTGGAACATGCGGCAGGTCTTGCCCGTACGGCGCATGCCGATCAGTACCGTCGCCGTATTCGGGATCTCGGCAAGCGCGCGCTCCCGCTCGACAAGGTCCGCTCCGTACGCCATCTCCATCGAGTCGGCGATCATTTGTCGAATGAGTGCTTCCATCATTTTAGTCCTTTTAAGAAAGGACAAATATAGCATATTAAATCATTATGCGCAAGGTTAACCATGTCTGATTGCAATATTTGTAGCGTCTGATTGTCGGAATACTGTCGTCCAATTGTCGAAGAACTCTTTTTGCATTGGCTGCTTGAGATAGATTATCTCCTTGAAGTGGGACCAGATCAATTGTCTCGACAGTGTGGAGACAATCCCCACTTCTGGAAACGACTCTGCAAAACGAATCATATGGCGGATGTTTTTTGAGGAAAATCCATTCGAGAAGGAGTTGCCCCGATCTGAAACTTTCTCCGGTCAGCGACCGGAAAATTAGAAGCTCGATCTCTTGTGCGGCAGCGATTCGGTCGCTATCGAAGACGGAAGCATACTCAGTCTTGATTCGGAAATCACCGATTTCCGAATCTCTGGGTAGGTGTCGAACAATTGCCGACACAACCCCAGATACCGCCCCGTATAACAGCGATCCAGCCCATCTTGCAGTTTTCCGCCAGTGTTTCGAGCAAACGAACGCCATAAGCCGCTCGATCGGCGCCGTTCTGCTCATACTCGCGAATGTATGCGCCGATCACCCAATTGCGGACAGTCAGGGTTGTGTTGACGGTCCGGCGCACATGCGCGGCGCATTGCGCGTGCACCTCGCGGATCGCCGAAACCAGTCCGGCAAAGTCCATTCCGGCAGGAACGGGCTTGCTACTCCCACTATCCGATCCGTCACCGTGTGATGGTTTAACAGCGTTTTTCATCCGCGTCCTCGTGCTCTTTACAAATCAAGCCCCCCATCCCGACTCCGTTTCTTCTTCCGCCCGCTTCCCGACTTCGGCCCTCCGACCTCGGACTTCTGACTTCCGACTTCGGACCTCCGACTTCGGACCTCCGACCTCCGACCTCTGACTTCCGACTTCGGACCTCCGACTTCGGACCTCCGACCTCCGACCTCAGAACTCGGCCCTCCGACCTCCTGTCGGCCATAGCCTTGGCGGAGGCGGATGACCTCCGGCCACACTTGCGGAGTCCGCAGGGTCACCCGCCCGGGCACAGCTGCCGAAACTCGGATGAAAAGCGGTGGCAGACACCCGGAAACAGCCTCGTTAAAAGCAAAAAGTATGGCTGACCCCAAAAAAACTACCCTTATCAGAACCCTTATTAGTGCGCCTATACCCTTATTCCGACTTTCTGCTCCATTTTGCCCCGGCCCCATGGCCTGTCGAATCCACCAAACCCTGTTTCTTCAACTCCTGAAGTTGTCTGCGAACCCAATCCCGGCTCCCTGGCAAATTGCTCAAGAGTTTTATGCATGCCTCATTGAAACCGCCCTGTTCGGCGTTTTTTCCCGTGCTGGTTTCTTCATCTCTTTTCCTCTGTTTTCAAAAAGTAAGCCCCTCTTCCCGGCTCCGTTTATCGAACTTCCGACCTCGGACTTCTGACCTCCGACCTCAGAACTCGGCCCTCCGACCTCCTTGTCCGCCATAGCCTTGGCGGAGGCGGATGACTTCTGCCCACACTTGCGGAGTCCGCAGAATCTCCTCCCCGGAGCCAGAATCCGAAACTCGGATGAAAAGCAGTGGCGGATGCCCGGAAACAACCTCGTTAAAAGCAAAAAGAAGGACTGACCCCGCACCCCTGACAGGGGATCTAATAATAGGCACCTTGCTGGGCTGCTATTGTCAACTTGTGCAGGACATTCTTTACTTTCTTCGCCAGTCTTAACCAGGATACCACCCTACTATCGGCAAAGACGTTTGATCCCGCTGGAACCTCGCGCCATGCGCCGTCGACCTGCCAGGGGTACTCCGTGTTTTCAGCGTCCGTTCGCTTTCCGTGTCCCCCCGGCGTAAGGGCAAACAGTGCTTCGATGTTGGATCGTGTGCCGGAGTCAAAAAGCTTCGAGAGGTGCGAATAGTGCTCTCTGTGCCGAAGCAAAGGACTGTCCCTGATCAGAAGCGTATGCAGGTACTTGTCCGGCCGGTGGTCCATCTTGGGCGAAGAGCCATTCACAACCATGTACCCCTTAATCGCCTTTTCGATCGTCTGGGCGCACATGGCTGCCGCATGACATCCGGCATCCTCTGGGCGCATCGGAGCGGGTGTTTGCCGCAGGGCTTCCGCGACGCGCAGATCGCTCTCCGCTTGCCGTAACCAAGGAATTGCCTCGCCCCCACTCACAGCCCGAGCTCCTTGCAAATTGCCTTCGCCGACTGGCTGCCGTCGCTATAAACCACCTTTCCTCCGCGAATCTCGTCAATCAGCGGATCACGACGCTTGACTGCTGCTTGTATCTGCCCCGGGCTGGCCAGCACCAAGTAAAGCTTTCCAAGCATGACGAGGCTCGCGGACGGGGCAAAGTCCGCAACGAAAAGCTCGTCGTCGTCATCTCCAGGAAAACCGGCCAAGACCTCAAGCAGGTGAATGTCCTCCTCCACATCACCCCTGAAGCGGACGGCCAAGAGCAAGGGTTGATCTTCCTGCTGCCGGTGCGCCTCCAGCAATTGCTTAACTGCCCGTTCGTTCAGGACTTCCGCTGTATGTTTCTCTGCGATTGTGTTCATCATGCTTTTCCTTTCAGTCCGCCTCGATCATGGCAATCTCGGCGGGTTCGAGTTTGTAAAGACCGTAGATGATGGTGTCCAGGCTAGCCTCTTGTTCGGTGATGGTGTGGTCAAGGCCCGTGATTTCTGCATCAAGGGCGAGGATGCGGTCGCGGAGGGGCTGCTCCGTGGTGGTGCGAAGGGTGAGAAGACGTTTGATGAGGCGCTTGCCGTCGAAGGCTTCCGTTACGTTGACGTCGCGCAGTGCGTGGCGCCATTGGGCGGCGATGAAAGGGGTGTCGGGTTTGTCGAACAGATGGATGACTTCGTAGCCGCCGATATTCAGGATGAGTTCGTCGTCGGTGTTGGTGACGGCGAGTTTCGTGCCGGGTTTGAGCAGTGCGTCAAGCGTATCGAGCCGTTCCTGAAGGGCCGCAGCGTGTTGTTGTTTGGCCCAGGCGGTTAGGTTACGAGCGCTGAGCCCAGCGGGCGCAAGGGGGGATGTCTTCCAACTGGCGGGGGTGCCGATGACGGACCAGAGCCAGTCGTACTTGGGCGCGGGGGCGACGGGAGAAGTTTGGCGGCTGTGGAGACGTTGGTCGAGTTTGGCGATGGTGTCGCGGCGGAGGGTGTGGAGTTCCTGCAACTCCTTCGCCCGTGCGCCGACTTCCGCACGCTGCTCGGGTGTCGCGTCGGGGATGGGAAGAGGGGCAATGAATTGCCTGTTGGCTTCGAACCAGCCACCGTCTTTGGGCTTCGCGGTCTGCCGGAACACATTGTCGGCCACTGGCGCATTGAGAACGCCAAGCAGGTACCAACCGTCGCCCCCGTCAGTCGGAATGATGCCATTAACCCGCACGTTGTTGAAGTAGAAAGCCCCTTCGCAATCGTAGCACACCCGCATGCCCGGAACCGTCTGGGCGACAAAGAGTTTTGGAATCTCTTGCTTGTCCAGGTTCTTGGGATAGTTATATGCCCACCAGCGATCATCATCGTTCATTTTTCCACCTTCGCGCGCCCGCAAGACGGCTTCGTGGCGGCGTAGATACTGCCAGCCGTTCGGGAAGCAAGCCGCCATTTCGACGGCGGCGAAAAGGCGTGGCAAAGCGCCGCTCAGGTCGTATGGGAAGAGGAGATAGGTGTCGGTCTGGGGATGATGGTAGCGCTTGGCTTCCGGCCCGGAAACAAGCGGATGCATCAAGCCGTCTTCAATGGAAACTTCCTCATTTGCTTTGGTGCGGTAACGCCCCGGTGCGACCCGATTAAGATGATAAATGTAGTCGGCGCTGGTTTGAATGCCAACGACGATTGCACGACTGGCATCCTCCAACGTGCGGCAGGTTTGCCGCAGGCGATGCAACAGCCTCCGCTCGGAATCCCCGATCAGATTCCACGCACCATCCATCGGCAGTTCGTCGTGTGGGATGACGGCGTCGGGCTGGTTCCAGTCGAGGTTGTCGATCACGCCATCGGGGGCAAAAGCGCACTTGATGAAATCATTGGGAGAACCGGTGAAAAACTGGAGGGCGGTGTAGGTGGTGGCTTCGGTAAAGACCTGGAATGACTTGAAGTCGACCCAACGGTCGAGGGTTCTGGTCTGGCGGATGAGGTGACGAAGGGGTTTGCCGTATTCGTTGACCATCCAGACGTTTGGGGCGATGTAACCCATGCGGCCTTGCGAGCGCAGCAGGGATATGCCTTTCTCGATAAACGGCAGATAGAGATCGAAGTTGCCGGATTGGGTGCTTTTGTAGACAGGCGAACCGTCGACAAGTTTAGCGTTGACCAGATAGTCGGCTACGTCGTCCTCCACTTTGCGGAAGTTCTGGAGTTTGACGTACGGCGGATTGCCGATGACGCAGTCGAAGCCGCCTCGGGAGAAAATGTCGGGGAAGGCCGCTCGCCAGTCGAAGGCGTTGATACGTTCGCGTTTGGTTTCGTCAAGTTCATCGAAAAGGGAAGCATGCTTCTCGGCATAGAAGGTCTTGAAATCGGATCCAACGAGGCTGTTGCCGCATTTGATATTTCCGTCCAGATGAGAGAGTTTTCTGCCGGCGACGGCGGTGTGCATCCAAAGGGCCAGCTTGCAGATCTCGACCGATTCCGGATTGATGTCGACACCATAGATGTTGTTAGCGAGGATAAATTTGGTAACCTCGTCCGTTTCCCACAGTTCGGCGAATCCGCGGACCCGTTCGAGTTCATCGTAAATCCAGCGGTACTCTTTCTTCAGATATTCAAGCGCCTGAATGAGGAATGCGCCGGAACCGCACGCGGGATCAACGACCTTGATGTTTTTGAGCGCGAACAGGTATTTTTCGAGGGCCTGGATGTAAGCCCCCGCCACGGGAGCGACACGTCTCTTGTCGCTCAGGAATAGCTTGTACTGAACCACATCGTCGTCATTGGGCATACGGTCAGGCGAGAGACCGAGGGTTTGCTTGATGTATTCGAGTCGGGTGCCAACGGTCTCGCGGACGATGTATTCCGTAACCCATTCGGGCGTGTAATAAACACCGTCACGCTTGCGTTTGGAAAGCAGATTGATGGAGGGCCTGCCGTCGGCCTCGGCTTCCATGATCTCCAGTTCGGTGATCGACTGTTCAAAGATCCGACCAAGCGCATAAAAATCGATGACTTTCTCGCGTTTGGCGTTCTTGATCCCGAAATTGTATTTCGCCGAAAAGTAAAGCAGCGTCAATGGATGAGCCAGGAGCGAGGTCATGCCATTCGCTCCTTGATTTTTTGCGCAGAACACTTCAGCGGGGATGACAAGATTTTCAAGCTCAGGCAACGGTTCGAACAGACCACCATTGAACGGGTTGATTGCATGCTCGCCGACCGTGCCGCCATCCCGCATGGCTGCAAAGATGTTTTTTAGGCGTTCCCAAGGCAGGTTGTCGGAGGGGCTGAAATAGGGATCCTTGCTGTAGTTGATCAGTGCGGTTCGTAGGAGTGATCCCGGAAAAAGCGGCAACCCCATGTCTTCGCAGAACAAAATGAAAAGGCAACGGTCAAGAAGCCGTTGCGTCAGACGCACCAGTTTGCCTGGCGTACCGGTATACCCGGGATTATGCTTTCGTATTGTGTCGAACAAATATTCGCGATAGGCTTTGTATTCAAGGTAGAAATCCCTTTCCACGGCCTCCTCATGGACGAATTGTTTATCCAGCATATTTTGGAGAAGGGACGGGCCTCGCTCGGAAAGCAGGGAGTCCTTATGGAAAAGCTTGAAAAATAGGAACCGTAGAAACGCGGCCGATTCCGTGTCACCAAGAAGACACTCGTCCTCCGCGTCGGAGGAGCTGTTGTCGATGACAAACCGTTGATATTGCGAGAGATCATGCTTGGCTCCGTAGAGCCGGAATTCGTTCATGTCGGTGACTATAGCCCAGTAGGGTTTAACCAATTCATGACCGGAGAGCTGCGTCCTGGACCGCCGTAAGTAATTGAAACATTGCTGGACGGGACTGCGCGTGTTTCCTTTGCGATTCTGGTTCTTGTCCAATGCGGACCGGATATCTTTGAACTCGCAGAGTACCTGTGGTATGGCCGGACTCGCGTCAGCCTTGTTGAACAACCCCAATGCGAGATCGGCTTTGCCCATGCCGCCGGTCTGCCCCGCATAGGCTACAGGAAACTGGGGAAAGCAATTGAACGAACCGTCGGACTTGTCGTTCTCCTGGTCGTATCCCCATATCTGGTGGAAAAAGTGCTTGACAAAAGCCCCTTCCGCTTGAGTCTCATTGAGTTTTTTCCCAGACCAATTCTTCAGAATATCGTAGACCTCTCGGGCTTTCGGGGAATCGGTGAATTCAACGTATTCCTCTCCCCATACGGATGACAGAAAAGGTATATCAAAAAGCTTTCTATGCGCCATATCTCGCAATTCCTATTTAACGGATTTCCATGGTCGCCAATCATTCCCGAAAGGTCACGGAATCTACCGGGTAATCTTCGTCTCCAGCGCCTCCAACAACTCCGGCACGCCGTTGAAGTAAAAATATCCCGTCAGCACATCCATCTGTCTGGACGAAGCGATCAGCTTCGACAGCACCTCGCCCATGCGATTGACTGGCCCGGTATCCGCTTGGCATCCCCAGTGAATCAGCTCCATCGCTTCCTTTCTATCCATGATTCAATGTCATATTGCCTGGAAGAGCGCTCACTCCCCCCAAAAAAAATCGGGGAAACATGGCATGATTCCCTAAAAGACTCAAACCATCCTTATAGTACATGCTTGAGTTTCGCTCCGCAAGCACCGAAAGGATAAAAAATCAGCGCCCGGCGACATCAGTTGTCCAGTCCATAGCAGTCGCCACGCACGGATTGCACTCCCGCGCGGAACAGTTTGGGAAGCCGAATGATTCCGAGCGGCCGCTTGCCTTCCTCAAGGCGCTGGCGATTTTTCGCGGGGAGGATCGTTTTGAAAAATTCGTGCACGCATTTGCGATGCGGAATGTCCCCGGGGGTCAGGCAGCGGGCCACCCGCCAGTGGATGAAACGGTCCAGCTCGACCATCTGCCGGCGGATGGCCTCTTCCTCCCCATGGCGGTAGTGCATGACGAAGGAATGGGCCGACAGGCGGGAGGACGGGGTGGTGTCGGACTCGTCCGTTTTCGGCTTGCCGCCGTTTCGTGTCACCAGAATCCGGCGGTTGACGGAGGTGATCACCTGCTCGATCTTGTCTTCCCCGGGTTTCAGATTGTCGAGATGGGCTTTGCTGGTGAGATGAATGATTTTCTGGCGGAACTTGTCGACTTTCTCCCGGGAAATCTTTTTGCCCTCCGCCAGAGACAGATAGTGAAAGCCAAGAAACGTGCAGGTGCCGCTGTCCACATGGTCGATGGACGTTTTCTTTTCGCTCAGTTCCAGACCGAGGTTGGCGCAGAGCTGGACCAGTTTTTCCTTAGCGGCGGCCGCGGCAGCTTGCGTTTTGGCGCAGACCATGATGTCATCGGCATACCGCAGGTAGCGGTAGTCATTTTCGAGGCCGTCGGCAACCATCGCGGCATCGGTTTCGGTCAGGTAGAGATTTGAGAGAGGCGCGCTCAGCGGGCTGCCCTGGGGGATGCCGATCTCGGAGGGAAAGACCACTTCGGCATTGCCGCGTCCGGAGCCTGGGAACGGCACTGAATTGCTCTTTTTCACGCCCGTTTCTTCCGGGCCGCGGGTCACTTTCCAGGATAACTGCCGTTTTGTCCGGCAGAAAGCCATGATCCATTCCACAGCCAGCGGATCAGCAAGGCCAATGTTGCCAAAAAGGGTTGTCAACTGCTGTTCGACACGATCATGCCGGATCCGGTCGAAAAACGAGGTGATATCCGCCCGCAGCACATAGACGAATCCCTGTTTGATCCATGCTTCCAAGCTGTCCAGGGCGTCATGGACACCGAGGTGTTTGCGATAGGCGTAGCAATGGTCATGCAGGACGCTCGCATCCGTGATCAGCCGCCCTTCCAGAATCTCGTAGAGATAATGGGCCAGGGTTTTCGCGATCATCTTGTCGACCGGCCGCAGTTTGGCGATCAGCCGGTACCGGCTGCCGAACGGACGGGACACCTTGAGGGTGGAACCACGTGAGGATTCCCGTTGAGAGCTCAACAGCGCGTCGGTCGCCTGCCGGAATCCGAACACCAGCCGCCCGGTCTTTTTAGAGTAGGGAGCCAGTTCGACTGGCTGCAAGGCATAGCGGCGATCTTTGCTGAACGCCGCCCAGGCCTGCTGGGCGGTCTGTGTGTTCTGCCCCCCCTTGCCGAAGACCGGATCCGGAAGCCCTTTCATCGCCCGCGCCAGAGAACTCTCGCAGAGCCGGAACAATCTACCTTTGGTCATCGTATCCATCTGTAGGCCTTCTCAATCACGCGACATCGAAAGTAAATCAGTAAGCAGTGGAGGGAAAAGGCGAGGATAATTGCCCCGGATCGATATGGCCGGGAAAGAGGCCGAAGCCTCCCGCGCCTGGGGATGCTCCCCGCCAGCCTTTGGCCAGCCCCGTAAACCCATGAAAAACATAGGCGCCTCCACGAAGGAGGGTAAATGGGACAATTATCCTCGCCAAAATCACGTCAAACCTCCTTCCGGGGGGAAATGCCCAAAGACACACTCACGTGTGAACTCAAACGGTTGCCTGCGCGGATCACCGTTTTTTTCCGGCCGGGTTCACCGGCGATGGCATCTAATTCCCGCAAGGTGGAAAAATAGTTCATGAACCCGCGTTCGGACTTGTTCTCCGGCGCGATCTTGCCGGCGGCCATCTCCTGGGCGCGCGGGGTGTCCACCGTCGCCCCTTCGATTCTGACGCTTGGCAAAGCCTCCTACACACAAACATTGGTTTCGGCTTCGTCCACGATCCACTTTATGGTCTTCTCAAGATCGGCGAGGGTGGGAACGGACTTGCGCATGGAAAAAGAGTATTCAGCGTCAAGTCCACTCTCGTCTTCCGATTCAAACCCTTCCTCGCCGGTCGGATCAAACCCCGCCGCGCGCCACTGGGGCAGCAGGTCTTCGACGATGCACCGACGCGCTTTTTCCTCTTCCTCCGACGAGTATTGACAGGGTTTGTCGTTCCCGAAACAGGCGGTTACGGACGTTTCGAAAACGCCTTCTTCAAGATTAACGGTTCCCAGCATGGCACGCGGCAACATAATCGCCGCCCGGACTGGCGACGGATCATCGGAATGGGACATCCCGTAATCCGGAAATGCCTGCTTGATATCGAAAACGCTGTAGTTGGCTTTACGTTCCGCTGTCATCATTTTCTTCCTGTTTAGATTTTTGGTTTTCACCCCGAGTCACTTGTCTTCGCTGTCCGCCTTGATGGTTTCAATGCGGACGACACCATCCTCATCCGAGCGCATGGCGTAGGCCGCGCCCGCGCCCAGAATATACGCCTTCCTTTTCACCATTTCACGCCGCCACGCTTCTTTTTCTTCCTGAGACATCTCACGGCCAGACCAAAGTTCTTTGATTTTCTTAAAAATCGACATCGTTCATCTCCTTGTATTGATTAGGGCGGGCCTGTTCCGGGCGGGCTGGAACAGACCCTGATTATCGTTAAAGCATCGCGAACTCGTTGTCATTGGGTAGTCCCAACGCACGATTGAAGGCGTTTTCCTTCAATCTCAGCCAGGCTGTTCCGAGGCTGTCGCCTCCGCGTCCCATGTCCAGGGTGATCATTTCGCGGAGAAGCGCATTGTCGTTGCGGAAGGCGCGCCGCAACGTCAGCTTTTCCATCAAATCCGTAGGGGCGGCCAGTTCCCCCAAGCTCACCACATCACAGCGCGTGCCTGTGAAGCGGTCGGTCAAACATCCCAAAATGAGAACGGTCAACGCGCGGCGGATAACCGGCGCCGGCTCCTCCGCCAAAAGGGCGAGCGAGCCCAGGCAGGGCGTTTCTTCCCGTTCAATCTCGGCAAGCTCCCCGCAGAGCTTGGCGATGGATGCCTGGGACTGAGGAACAAGCTCGTCCATATTCTCCTCCGGCGCGGGGCCATAGGCTCTCCGCGCGTCCTCGACCGCGTCCCGCAAGCGGTCCATTTCGACAGCCAAACTTTCCGCCTTTTCCAACCATTTTTTCCGACGTTCTTCAAGTTGCATCATCAATCTCCATGATCGCGTGTGTCAGGCCCTGAAATCACGCGGATCGTGATCCCTCGCCTAATACTATACCGCACGCGCCGCCTCTATTTCTCAATAAAAAAAAGCGAAAGTTGAAAAAAAATTTCTTTTGTACTCAAATAGATTTCAGTGTCAAACAGGGTAAATCATCCGCACGCGCGGAAATGGGAATTGGTTTTAGCTTGTTTGGCAGATGAACAGGCACTATTTTGCAGCTTCAATGAGAAATTAATAATCGCATGCGGTATAATAAGAACGGTTTTTATGTTTGGGACTTTTTAGTCGTCCGACTGACATCTCCGGGGATGATGTCCTGATAGTAAAATTGTCATGTGTTTGGCAGAACTGTAGAAGAGATATGTGACAGGAAATTGACGGTGCCAAAATATCTAACAAAATCCCGATTCAAGCTCGCGCACGAATGTCCCACCAAGTTGTTCTACACCGGGAGAAAGGATGAATATGCCGACCAGGCATCGGATGATCCTTTTCTGGAGGCATTGGCAGAAGGCGGTTTTCAGGTAGGCGAACTGGCAAAGGCTTATCACCCAGGCGGACATGATATCAAAGCATTGGGCTATGAGGAAGCTCTGGCCGAAACCAATGCTCTGTTGAAAGCGGACGATGCCACCATTTTTGAGGCGGCTGTCCGTTATGAAAACCTGTTTGTCCGGGTGGATATTTTAAAGAAACAGGGCCCCGTTTTGGACTTGATTGAAGTCAAAGCCAAATCGTTCAGCGATACCGACCAGTTTGTCGGTCAGCGCAGCGGGGAAATAACACCCGGCTGGGAACCCTATCTCATGGACGTGGCCTTTCAGCATTACGTCCTAAAAAAAGCTTTCCCCACCGCCATTATCCGACCGCAACTGATGCTGGTTGACAAAAATGCCAGGACATCGGTCGACGGGCTGAATCAGAAATTTAAAATTGTCCGTTGCGAAGGGGATAGAACCATTGCTGAACAGGTCGGTGACACGTCCCTGGAAGCGCTTGGCGAACCGATCCTGACTGCTCTGAATGTTCAGGAATATGTCCGGATGCTTCAGGAAAAAACCTACGACGTTAATGGTGTGGAATATGACTTTGAGGAGTATATCAATTTTCTCGCGACTAAATACGCGGGGAATGAAAAAATAACCACTCCCGTCTCCTGTAAAAAGTGCGCGGGCTGCTCATTCCGGGCCAATGACGAGGATGTGGCGAAAGGACTGAAAGACGGTTTTAAAGAATGCTGGCAGCACGCCAAAGGCTTTTGCGACGGTGACTTTTCCTGTCCATGCGTCATGGACATTTGGAACTTCCGCCAAAAAGATGACTGCCTGGATGCCGGAGAGTTCTTTTTCCAGGATCTTGACATGTCCCGCTTTGATCCCGACAACGAGACCCAGGCCCGGCAGTGTCTTCAGGTTGAGATGACGTGTGCCTGTAATGGTGATCCATGGGTGGATGGCGACGGTCTTAAACAGGCCATGTCTGGGTGGACCTGGCCCCTTCACTTTATTGACTTTGAAACCTCCGCTGTCGCCATCCCTTTTAGTGCGGGACGCCACCCGTACGAAATGGTCGCTTTTCAATTTTCGCATCATGCCGCTTACGAAGACGGCAGGATCGAACACCAGGATGAATACATCAACACGACTCCCGGCCAATTCCCAAACTTTGACTTTGTACGACACCTGAAGGCCGCGCTTGAAGGGGACAGTGGAACGGTCTTCCGGTATGCCGCTCATGAAAACACGGTTCTCAATCATATCATTCAGCAGCTCAGAGAGTCCAGCGAACCCGACCGCGATGAGCTGATTGAATGGATACGAACCATAACCCACGACTCAGATACGGGGTGGTCAGGGGCCAGGGATATGGTTGACATGCTGGATCTGGTCAAGAAATATTATTACCAGATCGACATGGGTGGAAGCAACTCCATCAAGAAAGTCCTGCCTGCGGTTCTCAACACATCGGAATACCTGAAAACAAAATACTCTCAGCCAATTTACTCTAGCCAAAATTTTAAAGATATGGTCTGGGTAAAGGCAGACGAGGCCGGACGGGTCAAGGATCCATACAAGCTTCTACCACCCATTTTTTCCGATATTGATCAGGATGAGGTGGAAAAGGTTGAAGGCGCCGCCCATTTGGCTGATGGCGGAGCCGCGATGACGGCCTACGCAAGATTGCAATTCTCAGACGTTCCCGCGGAAGAACAAAACGCTGTTGAAAATGCTTTGCTGCGTTATTGCGAGTTGGATACACTTGCCATGGTCATGATCTGGGAGGAATGGCGGGATCGGTGCTCTTAAAAACCGAAAAGCCAAAAACGCGCGTCGTGACAGGAAAAAGACATGTATTCACTGTCACCGCCCATTCACCCCCCGCATCAACCGAACCGCTCCATCCTGGCCTCGTTGATCAATTTATCTGCGGATTTCGCAACATCCTGAGGCCGCACGTTGACGGCACCGGCCAGGGCGGAGGTCAATGGCCCCAGTTTTACAGGCCTGCCCAAACCCTCGCCATCTTCATTTGAGACCAGGGCCAGGTAGTGTTCGACAAGTTTGGACACCGAGGTGCGGTGGTTCCGGGCATATTGCTTTGCCGTCTTCACCACATCCGGTTCCATGACCAGTGTCAGTTTGGTTGACATGCTTTTCAACTCCATTTACATAAACGGGAATAGAGAAAGGAGTTTCAGACAGAAAAATGGGGGACAGAAAAATGAGAACAAAGCCAGCTGACAGAATCATGGTCGACAGAATCATTAGGGAACTTACCTAAAGAGAATGAAATGGTCGTGATCATTTACCCTTTGAGTACCTCAAGCCAGTCATTGTGGCGTTTTCTATACCTCTAAAAGCGACTTCTAAAGAATGATTCTGTCGTCCATGATTCTGTCAAATTATTCTTCCGCATGGGGCCGCATGGTTTCCCGGTAGGCCTGAATTATTTCAGTATCACCCGGATCGCCGGCTTCTACCATCAGTTCCCGCATGCGGGTTTCCAGTCCCGCCTGCAGTTCCGCATGCTCCGGCTGGTTAATCAGGTTTTTAAGCTGGTAGGGATCTTCCTGATTGTCAAATAACAACCACGGCCCATAATCCAGCAGGTTGACGTAGGTGTGGCGTTTGGTGCGCACCCCGCGCCAAGGAGTAATGGCGTTCATATTGTAGGGATTGCCGCCCGGCAGCAGTTTCATAATCAGCACCGCATCCTGCTGATCTGAAGCAAGGCCTTTCGCGGCATCCGCACAATCTTTGCCGTCGACTTCCGGACAGGTCACCCCCGCCAGAGACAGGAGGGTCGGCATAATATCAATCGGCGCCACCAAAGCGTCGGAGCGTTTCCCCTTCGGAACCTGACGCGGATATTCGACCAGCAAGGGAATATTGATGGACTCCTCCAGCGGATTCTGTTTGGAGGCCATGCGATGACTGCCCAGCATATCGCCGTGATCGGATGAGAAAACCAGGATGGTGTCATCCGCGACACCCGCCTCTTTTAAGGTTGCCCGGATCCGGCCGACGCAGTCATCCAAGGCCGCGGTGTGCGCGTAATAACCTTGCAGATACTCTTTTTTGAGTTGCTCGTCGTCTTCAATAATTTTTCGCCGGTCAGCCCGCTGTTTCCGCAAACTATCCGACGGCTTGTCGCGTTCCAAAAGGAAATCAACAATTTCCCGTTCGGATACATTGTCGCGTAGCTTGATCTTGCCCAGCGGAATCCGGTCTTTGTATTTCTGAGGGACTCGGTTGTATGGGTCATGGGGCGGCCCCCAGGACATAAACAGACAGAAGGGCTTCTCTTTATTTTTCTTAATGTAGTCAATCGCCAAATCGGTCTGAACGATGGCGTCATAGCCTTTGAAATGGATTTTTTCCGGGGTGTCGGTGCAGTAGAAATGGTCCATATACTGGTGGGTGCAATTATTCACCGCCCAGTAGTCAAATCCCATCCTGCGGTTTTTAGGGACAAATGGATCACGGTTCCACTCCAAGTGCCATTTGCCGATGTAGCCGGTTTCGTATCCCTGGTCCTTGCAGGCGGTGGCGACACTGGGCAGCCCGTCTTTGAAACCGGTGTCGTTGTTCACGGTGCCATTGGCCATGGGGTGTCGGCCGGTCAGCAACATGGCCCGGTACGGGGAACATACGGGATATGTGCTGATCGCGTTGTCGAAGACCATGCCATTGGCCGCCATGGTATCGAAATTAGGGGTGGGCACACATTCATTGCCGTAGCAACCAAGCGCCTGCGCCCGCATCTGATCGGCGAAAATAAAAATAATGTTCGGATTTTTCACTGTTTTTTCCGTTACCGCCCGCGCGTCATTTAACGTCCCGGCCGCCCCCGCGGCGACCGCGGCCGCGGCGGCAATGCCACAGACCCGGGGATGTTTCAAGCGTGGGTTGCTCATGGTTTCCCCTTTATTCCAGGGTTCGAATACGCTCGTTGGGAGACGGGCTGTCGGTATCGGTGACTTTGGCTCCCCTTGGCGCCGGCACCGGCCCGTTTAGCAATGGATCGTTTGTTTCTTTCATCCAACGGGCCAACCGGTCACGCATGTCTCGCAGCGTTTCGGCATGAGCGGGATCATTTGCCAGGTCGCGCATTTCGTTGGGATCGAAGCATAGATCATAGAGCTCCTCCCTGGGCACGGGCTGGTCCGCCCAGCCGTGGTCCATCCAGACAGTCTTGCTTTCACCGTTGTCGCAGTTACAGAGCACGGGACGCGGCCATTTCTCGTCAAACCTCCGGATGTATTTCCAGCGATTGGTACGGACGGCCCGCATGGGCTCGTACCCGGCATGATAGTTGACTTCAAAAAACAGCTCATCATGGATGGCTTCAGCCCCCTCTAAAAATGGTGTCAGTGACGCTCCGCGCAGCCAGGGGGGCGGTTCAATGCCGGCCACCTCGCAGATGGTCGGGAAAATATCCAAATGGCTGGTCATGCCATCGACCACTTTACCCCCGGAAAAGCAGGGCTTGCCCGCCGAAGCCTTGGTGAAGGCGGGGCCCCGTATGATCAGGAGCACGCCGATGCCGGCATCCTGCAGATTGCATTTCATCCGCGGGAAGGCGATGCCGTGATCCGTGGTGCAGATGACCAAGGTGTTCTCCGCCTCGCCACTGCGTTCCAGGGCATCCAGCACGTCACCGATTTTCTGGTCCAGGACGCGCGCGGTCGCCTTGTAACGGGTCATGTCCTGACGCGTTTCCGGCGTGTCGGGGAGGGGGGCCGGCGGCAGACAGTAGCGGGCGTCATCGGGACAGTCTTCCAGTTTAGGGAATCCGCGATGGGTGTTTCCGAACCCGACTTCCAGGTAGAACGGCTGATCCGGGGGATTCGACAGGAACTCGATTGCCCCTGATCTTCCACAGTGTTTTTTACCCAAATGCTGGTCAAATCCGCAAATTTCCCAGGGCTCCTTGCCATCCGTGTCCACAGCCACGTGCTGCGTGCCAGTCTGCGCGGTGGTATAGCCTGCGCTTTTCAGTGCGCACACGAGATGCTGGCTGTAGTCATTCAGTAAAAATCCGCGATGCGCGAGGCCGAGCATGCCGTTTTCGTGCGGGTATGACCCGGTCAGCAATGCCGCCCGGCTCGGGCTGCAGGTGGGGTTGATGCAGAAATTATTGCGGAACAGGACACCTTCTTCCGCCAGTTTCTGGAGATTCGGGGTGTGAATCGCATGCCCATAGGGCTGGATATACCGGCCGGTGTCATGCGAATTGATATAAATGATATTGGGTTTCGTCATGGTAACTTCTTTAATATTTGAATTAAACGTGGGCGTTATTCGGAACCAGTGGGCGCTGGGTGATAGACGGCCATTCCGGATTTTCCTCAGGGATCAATGCTTCCACATCTTTCTGCCAGGCCTGTAGTCGCTTATGCAATTGCGGGACAAGATCCGCATGCAGATCGGCCACATTGGTCATTTCGCTCACGTCCGTTTCCAGATCATATAATTCCAGACTGCCATCTTCGAAATTTTCTATCAGCTTCCACTTTCCGCTTCGCATACTGGCCGCCGGGGCGCCACCCTGATTACTGTAATGCGGATAATGCCAGAAAATCGCGTCACGATCCAGGCCGCCTGTCTGTTTAAGCAACGGCATCATGCTTAACCCGTCCACATGCTGTTCGGGGAGTAACGGGAGCCCGGCCGCTTCTAAAAAGGTGGGATAGAAATCACAGGTTTGCACGATGTCCTCACAGGTGCTGCCGGATTGAACCACCCCCGGCCAGCGAATAATCTGACAGACCCGGGTGCCGCCTTCATAATTCCAGCCTTTACCTTCGGCCAGAGGAAAGTTACAGGTCGGGCTTCCCTCGGCGGTGGACAGCCCGCCATTGTCGGAGGTGAAGCAAACAAGGGTGTTGTCGGCGATTCCCTGGTCTTCCAAAGCCTGCAGGACTTTGCCGATATTAGTATCCAGGTTCTCCATCATCGCCGCATAGGCCGGATCGCTCTGGATGACGCGGCGTTGAACGCGCCAGTCATAGTTGGGGCAGCGGGGGTTGGGTTTGCCGGGAATAATGGCTTCCACCTGATCCAGTCCCAGCCGCTTGGCTTTAGCCCGGTATTTTTCCACCAGATCGGCTGGTGCCTGGATGGGTGTGTGAACCGCGTAATGGCTGAAGTTTAAGTAAAACGGCTTGTCTCCCCGGTTTCGAATCAAGTCAATCGCGTCACGGGTCAAGCGGTCGGTCAGGTATTCACCCTCCGGGCCTTCCTCCAAGTTGTCCAGATGCCAGGGGCTGAAATAGCCTTTATAAGGATGTCCGTGGTGTCCACCCCCGATATTCACGTCAAATCCGTGCGCCTGAGGCCAGAATTTTTCGTCACCCAGATGCCATTTGCCCACGTGCCAGGTTTGATAACCGCCTTCGCGGAGGGCCGTGGCCACACTTTTTTCTTCCAGCGGCAGATAATGCAGATAGGGAACATCCTTCAGACGGGCCTGACAATGCCCGCCGATATACTGGGTGATTCCCACCCGGGCGGGATACTTCCCGCTCATCATACTGGCGCGGGTCGGGCTGCAGACCGGGCAGCTGGCGTAGGCGTTGTTGAACAGCATGCCTTCCCGGGCCAGGCGATCCAGATTCGGGGTCTCGTAAAAGGTCGATCCGAAACAGCCCAGATCCCGGGCCCCCAGGTCGTCGATAAAAAACATTAAAATATTCGGTCGCATCAATCGGTGCCTTTTTTAGTTTTCAGTGAATAAAGCTATCAGAATAATCAAGCGCCTAACTTAGCCCGGATATCGGTTGGAACAACCGTCTTTAAAATTCCGTCACGGGTTCTTGGCCTTCCAGCCAGGCGATCATATTCAGCACGAGGTAGTTCCAGTTCTGGAACCCCAGGTTGAGAATGGGCTCACCGTTTTCGGGCTGATAATATTCGTGCATACCGCCGAAGCGTTCGATATCCCGACCGAACAGGCGGATGGTTTTCTCAGCCAGATCCTTAGCATCTTTGTCAAACCCGTAACGAACCAGTCCCCGGAAGGTCAGATAGTTGGACACTCCCCAGATGGGGCCAAGCCAGGACGAGGGGCCTCCCGAGGCGCGGACATTGTACATCTTTTCCATCTTGGACAGGGTCCGGACACCGGCCGGGGCGTTAAACGTCTTGTCATTACGGTAGTGTTCCGCGATAACCCGTTCGGCTTGTTCTTTGGTGGCGACTCCCGACCAGAGCGCCAGAAATCCGGACCACACGCCAATACGTTGTATCAGGCAGGGCCAATCTCTCTTCTGGCCACCGTGACGGCGTGGTTTGAGGGTGGGATCGACAAAATTGAAATCGACGCTGTAAAAAAAGCCATCCCGCTCATCCCAGCAGTATTCCAGAATCGCGGCCTTCAGGTCATCCGCGTCTTTCTGGTATTGGGCGGCGACTTCCCCGAGATCGACACATTCACACAGATAAGCCAGGGCTTCCAGTTCGCGGAACATGAGGCAGTTTAAATAGATTGACCCGCACGACCGGGGCGGTCGATCAAAAGAGCATGGATCATTGTCCACGCCTACCGCGCTGTCATCCTGCCAGAAGTAGACCCCGCATGCATGGCGATGAAAATTTCGATAGTTATTCACGAACTTCTGCAGACCATAAAGTCCCTCCTTGTCGCGCACCCATTCCGCGTCGCCGCCATCCTGCTGGACCAGGAACGCCGCATGCTGGGCAAGACAGGGCTTGTGCATATTCTGGGCATAAATATCCTCCGGGGGTTTTCTCCCCGAGCGGGGAATCGAAATCGGGACCCAGCCGTTTAATTTCACATCCGCGAGAAAATTTCTTACGCAGCCCCGCTCATATTTCCGGGCCTCTTCCCGGTCGTCGCCTGTCCCGAATTCTTTGAGAATCTGCCGTAAGGCGACATTGGTCAGCCAGGAATCCCAGTCCCAGAGGACATCGGCGTATTGATCACTTCCCGGGGTGAGAAAGGGATAGGGGAGGGCGCCTCCCGCTTCGCGGAACATGCCTTTGTAGTTTTGGGAAAGATTCTCACGGATATTGCTGATGTGTTTCCGCATGTCGGTCATTTTTTTTTCTTTCTATGTTTTTGGGTTGCTCTGAAGAACGTTATATCCAAACATGAAGGAATGGTGCAATGCCATCCTAAGCCCCGGAGGGCGCTAAGAGAAGAGTTTTAAAATGCGAACATTCAACGTCCAACATCCAACGTCCAACGTCTAATGAAAACCAAAATGGCTCGTTTTCTCGCACAAAATCTCTTAAATTCAACGTTGGAAGTTGAACGTTGGGCGTTGGACGTTCGATTTCCCGAAAGGCTTTTCGATGCTTAACTTAGCGTCATTCGGGACAGCCCCCTTTATCATAGCGGGGCTTCAACCCTATCATTCCCCCACTTTTCGGACATAACCAACTCTTCACTCACTTTGTTCCGGGGACACTCGGATCTCCCCGCCTTCGACATCGATACGATACAGTTCGCCGCCAAAGGGAACATTGCGGAGAGTCAGGCTTGCATTCGGCTCACCGTGTGGGCAGGGGAGAGGCTTAAAATTATCATCCGCGTCGCAGAGCGCTTCCACCCCGATTAGTGGGAACAAAGCGCCCCATGTGTAATGCGGGTGGCTGGCGGGGGCGCCGGTGTCGCCGCGATAATTTTCACTGTAGACTCACCCCCCCATCACCTTGGTGTCCGGTGTGTCGTAGGCGGCCACAATGTAGGGGTGGTTCTCATCGTACTCACAGAGAGGTTTGGGATTGTCCACTCGTCCGACCGGTCGACAACCCGCTCCTTCGATGTTGTGCAGCGCGTCCCCGAGCTCTTCGCGTCCGGCTTCGGCCGCGGCTTCCAGTTCTTTGACAATGTCGGGATACTTGTCGTAAACATTGTTCTGTTCGCCGATATCACTTTCCAGGTCATACAGTTGCGGGTTGGGCTCCGCGTCTCCGCCAAAGGCGCTGCCTTCGATGAAGTGCAACTTCCATTTTCCCTTGCGCACAGCGGCGAGATTTTTCCGGGCGTAATAGAAAAACACCTCGTGGGGGGATTCGGCCCCAGCCTCACCAAACCAGAGGGATCGAATGTCTTTGCCGTCGATTATCCGGTCTTTCGGCTCCGTTGTCCCCGCCAGGGCGGCCAGTGTCGGCATGAAGTCCATGGAGGTCACCAGTTCGTCACAGACCCGTCCCGCCGGGATTTTCCCGGGCCAGCGGACGATACAGGCCACGCGTTGTCCGCCTTCCCAGGTTTGGGCTTTGTGCCCCCGCAGGGGCGCGTTGCTGCCGCCTTCGCCCCGGGCCCGGGAACCGTTGTCACTGGTGAAAATGACCAGTGTGTTCTCGTCCAAGCCCAGCTTGCGAAGTTCGTGGAAGATCACCTCCGCGACCCAGTCGATGCATTCGACAGCACCGCCGTAGCCACCATTCTCCGACTGGTTCAGAAAGCGCCGGGGCACAAACAAGGGCACATGCACATACATGTGGGCCAGATAGAGGAAGAATGGGGTTGCCTGCGCTGAGCCTGTCGAAGCGTCCCGGATGAACCGCACACACTGTTCCATATAGCGTTCGGTCAAGCCGCGCTGATCCGGTTGCTCCTGGATGACCTCATCATCACGCATCAGGGGCAGCGGCACTTTTTTCGCATGGTTTTCCGGTTTGCCCTGAATACCCATGTCGTTGCTGTAGGGGATTCCATAATATTCGTCAAACCCATGGTTGGTCGGCAGAAAGGGGGGTTGGTCTCCGCAATGCCATTTGCCGACGATCTTGGTCCGGTAGCCCTGCCCCTTCAGCACGTCGGCAATGGTGATTTCGTCCGGATGCAGGCCGATGTCCTGCCCCGGAAAAAGAACCCCCGGGAATCCAACCCGTTCCGGATAGCATCCGGTCATCAAGGCCGCCCGTGATGCCGAGCAGACTGGCGACATGACATGGTAGTCGGTAAAGCGGACCCCCTCCGCCGCCATGCGGTCCAGGGTCGGGGTTTTATTGACCGGGGATCCGTAGCATCCCAGGTCGCCATAGCCCAGGTCGTCGCAGTTGATCAGAATAATATTCGGTTTCGTCATCAGGGGTTCCTTTTATGGGTTTGACAGAAAAATCAGGGACAGAAAAATAGTTATTTCATCGTGATTTTAAACGTGTTCGCATAGTCACTGGGCACTTTGCCCGGCACGTCGATAATCAGGCCTTCGTCCCAGTCATGCCGCCAGCTCAGAGAGCCTTCCACGCCAAGCAGGGTGACATCGGCAATTTCCTCGGGACTGACCCGAGTTTTGAAGGTGTTGATGGACACTTGGTCGCCGGGAATGCCGAGACAAGTCGCGTAGAGCGCGTTCTCACCCGCGGTGAACCGGATGTCATGGGCGCAGAAGCGGGCTTCGCCGGTTTCATTAAAGTGCCCGGCCTTTTCAACTGATTTTTTGGTCGGCCCTTCGCCGGCCACCAGCCACGGACGAGTGCCGTAAATGGCCTCGCCGTTGATTCGCAACCATTCGCCCACCTTTTTAAGCACCCGTTTAGCTCCTTCCGGAATCGTTCCGTCGGGCCGGGGACCGACGTTCAGCAACAGCTGCCCGTTTTTGCTCACCCGGTCGACCAAATTATGGATAATCCGCTCCGGGGATTTAAATCCGGCCGCCTTCGCATATGCCCAGTTGCCCCGAGGAACACAATCGATACTGGTATCGGTCAACCAGGGGAATTGACACAGATCATCCATCTTGCCGACTTCCAAGTCAAAAATCCCGGCTCCCGGCGGCAGATCATTATTTTTGAAGGTGACCCCGACGGCCTGTTTCTTTTTGAGGGCTTCATTAAAATAGTACGCCAGAAATTGCTTTTTATAATCATCTCGAATCCATTTTAATCCAAAATCGAACCAAAGCAGATCGGGTGAATACTGGTCAATGACTTCAAGAATTTGCTGAAGCCAGCGGTCATGATAGGCTTTGTCCGGCATTTCGCGCGGATCATGCGCGCGGACATAGAGATCTTCGAATTCCGGGTTATCCAGATCATAGCCTTCATTCCGGGCAAGCTGATAGAAAAACCACTGATAGGAATGGTGAAAGGTGGTGACAAACTTCAAGCCGGCGCCGCGCGCGGAGTCCGTGAATTCGCCCATGATATCCCGTTTGGGGCCCATAGCTTTACAGTTCCAGCGGTTGACTTTGGAGTCCCAGAGAGCAAACCCGTCATGCAACTGGGCGGTCGGTCCCACAAACCGGGCCCCCGAATCTCTAAAAATCTCCACCCATTCATCGGGATCGAACTTTTCGGCCGTAAACAGCGGGATGAGGTCTTTGTAGCCGAATTCCCGGGGATGACCATAGGTCTTTTCATGATGGATGGCGCACGGGTGTCCGTTCTGGTACATGTTCCGCGGATACCAGGCGCTGTTGTAGCCGCCGCGGTTGCCGGTCAAGGCATCGCTGTCGCCGCCATAGGCTGGCACGGTGTAGGGACCCCAATGGGTGTAGATCCCGAATTTCTCATCCCGGAACCATTCGGGAACGGGATGGGAACAGAGAGATCTCCAGGTTTGTTTGTACATTTCGACTCCTTTTGGCTTTCGCCTGACTGACGTCTCATTTGAGTGACGAGTGGCAGGTGGCAGGTGGCGAGGGAAAGTTCATGACTCATTTCATTCGCTTTCCCAGACTGCTAATCGCTGCACTCAGCATTCGATTTACTTCTTCAGCAAGAACCATACGTGCTTTAACCACTTCGACTGGTATCCAATGCCTCATGCGTCGATAGCGACCACGCGTCTCACGTAAGGAACCCCTTGCAATAATAAGGAATCGCCGGTATTCAACCGTGCTTTGTCGACCATAACCTTCTTCAATATTTGCACAAACAGAGTCGGCACTGGACAATTGCTGACTCACTAACCTGTCAAAACGAAAGGAGGTCATGTAACTTTCCATGTCATTTACAACATGATCAAACAATTCAAGGGCCTTTAAGTAGGCCTGAAATTCCTCAAGCTTGCCACTGCTCATACTTTCACCCCGCCACTTGGCCACTTGCCACTCGCCACCCGCCACCCGCCACCCGCCACTCGCCACCTGCCACTCGCCACCCGCCACTTGCTGTTTTCAGAACCTTTCCCAGAACGCCTCTCCCATCGGATGCTTTAGATCGTCCCATTCATCCCGCAGACGGAAGAGTTCACCTCGCATGGCTTCCACCTTTTCCGAAAATTCCGGTTTCCCAGCCAAGTTGTCCAATTCCCAGGGATCGTTTTGGAGGTCGAAGAGCTGGGTTTGGCGGTCACGATCAGGGACGGCGTATTCAATCAGCTTAAACTGGCGGTTTTTCACCGCCCGTTGGTGTTCGGTATAGGCGAAGTAGAGGGATTCTCTCAGGGGCGCTTTAGAGTTTTTCATGCAGTCGGACAGATCCTTGCCCTCCACACTTTGCGGGACCGGTGTGGTGGTCAGCGAGCACAGCGTGGGAAAGATGTCAAACAGATAAGCATAGGCGTCCGTTCTAACGCCTTCGGGTATTCCCGGTCCGGCGAAGATCAAAGGCACCCGAACACTGTGTTCGTAGCAGTTTTGTTTGCCAAACAAGCCATGCCGTCCCACCGCCAGGCCATTGTCGCCGGCGAAAACGATGATGGTTTCATCCAGAATACCTTTCTCCTCCAGTGTCTGGATGACCCGTCCCAGCTCATTGTCCAAATGAGTAATCATGGCGTAATAGTCGGCGATGTGTTCCCGGGTTTCTTCCGGGGAGCGGGGAAAGGCGGCCAGCTCTTCGTCCCGAATATGCAGGCCCCCGTTATCAAAAGGGTGTCCGCCGGCAAAATTCGGTGGGAGTTCGATTTTTTTGGGGTCATACATGTTTTTAAAGGTGTCCGGCATGATCCTGGGATCATGCGGGGCCAGAAAAGCGATGTAGGCGAAAAACGGGTGGTTTCCATCCTGCCGCTTGATGAACTCGATGCCGGCGTTACACACCATTTCGCTGGAGTGGACTCCAGAATTGATGTGATCCGCCGCCCGATACTGGACGTTCTTCCCGCCAAACGGATCCCGGCAGACGGGAAGCCTGGTATCATAATTACCGCTTGGATCGTAGTGGTAGACCGGCACATTCCAGTGGTCCGCCATGCCGCCAAACATGATTTCGTCACCGTCTGAAAAGCTCCGGTTGAAAGCTTTCTTGCCATTGTGCCACTTGCCGGTTCCAAAGGTTCTGTACCCATTGGCGCCAAGCGCTTCGCCAAGCGTTGTATGATCCTCGGGAATTTGCTGACCTTCCTTATCAAGATGAAACAGGCCGCGGCCGCTATGAAGCATCGCCCGGCTGGGCATGCAGACCGCGCCCGATGTCCCACAGGGAATATGGGCATGGGTGAACGCGGTTCCACGGGCCACCAGTTGATCGATATTCGGAGTTTTAATCGCGGTGTTGCCCAGCGCTTGAATGGTATCGAACCGCTGGTCGTCCGTAAAAAAGAATACAATGTTGGGTTTGCTCATGTTTTCGCCTTGTTTTCGGGCCAGGTTTGTTTTAATCGGTCGTAGGATTTTCGGCCGTATTCCTTACCTTCGAAACTGTTTCTGACTCCAGTTTCCCAGATGCCGTATTCCGCCCGCATCCGGTCAATTAATTCAGGTTTTTCAGCAGCTAAGTCCTGTCTTTCGCCCGGATCCTCTTTAAGATCGTACAGTTCCAGCTCCCCGCCCCATTTTTCCGCATAGAGTTTGTATTGTTCGGCATTCCAGGCGAAGCGGTGCTGGCTCTTGAAACCGACGGCTTTTTTCCGCTTAAACGGTTTTCCCTGAATCAAAGGCAGGATGCTTTCACCATCCAAGGGGCGTTCATCATACGATTCGCCCAAAATGTCCATGATGGTGGGCATATAATCCGATGTCACGCAGGGAACAGATGTGGCGCGTGCTTCTTTGATCTGATCCGGCCAGACGAGGATTCCGGGCACCCGCACCCCGCCCTCGTAAAGATCGCGTTTGCGGCCCCGGAACGGACCGGCTGTACCCGTGTCGGGTGAGGCTTGTCCCTCAGGTCCATTATCCGAGCAGAACCAGAGCATGGTATTGTCCGCGACGCCCAAATCCCTCAGCTCTTGGCGCAAACGCCCCATCTGCTCATCCACCCCGCTGATGGATCCGTAAAAACTGGCGGCCTTATCTGTCAAGCCTTTGCTCTTGTAATAATCAAACCATTCCGGACCGGCGACACAAGGCAGGTGGGGGGCATGAAACCAGACGACGGCCAGAAATGGTCTATCAGCCGCTGCCGCATCCCGAATAAAAGGGATCGCCCGATCCATGATCACCCGGCTGTCATCCCCGTCCAGGTTATCGGAGATCTTCCGCCCTTTTTCCTCCCAGTAGTGGGTCCCGTAGTCCCGGAATTCTTCCCCGGGGTTCAGAGCCTGCCAACCGGAACCACTGGCGTTCAACGGTTTCTTCATGGGATCCCAGGTCGGCACCTTGGATTCAGTTGAAAAGCAGACATCAAACCCATGTTCCCAGGGCGGATTGTGTTCCCGGTCATTGCCAGGCCGCCCCCGATTGGCGTCCTTTTCCGTTTTGGTCAGCGTGCCGAGATGCCACTTGCCGAAATGTCCGGTGGTGTAGCCTTGGGCTTTTAAAAACTCCATCAGGGTGAATTCTTCCGGCCGGAGAATACCCTCATTGGCGAAGAACACGCCGGTGCGATAAGGATTCCGTCCGGTCAGGCAGCTCGCCCGGGTGGGCGAGCAGACTGGCGCCGCCGAGTAGAACCGGTCAAAGCGGAGCCCTTCCGCCGCCATCCGGTCCAAGTGCGGGGTCTGAGCGACCGGATGTCCATTGTAGCCGGTGTCGCCCCAGCCCTGATCATCGGTCATGCATAAAATAATATTGGGTTTATTCATAGTCCCCGTCCAGCCATTCGGCTCCGGAAAACTGGATCAGACAGGGAGTTGTTTCAAATTCCATCTTGACGACGGTCGCCGGATCGTCCGGCATCTCGGCGGGCAGGCCGGAGATTTTGTAGCGTTGGTTACGCAGTCGCTCGATGGTGAGTTCCTGTCCGGTCGAGAGGATCGATGCGCATTTAAGCCCTCCGCCCACCTTCGAGACAATCAGGTAGTCCCGGGGGTAGAAGAAAAGTGTCAGATAGGAGGTCGTGCCTTTATTGGTGAAAATCCCGTAGTGGTAGCAAGCCCCCTGTCTTTCATGCCCGGTCACGGGATCTGTCCGCGTACCAAAAAAAGCTTCCCCATTCCGGGCAAGCCACTTGCCGATGGTGTCGAGAGCCTCCCGATCCCGGTCACAGACATAGCCTTTGGCGTCGGGCCCGATGTTAAACAGGAAATTTCCCCCCTTTCTAGCGGCATCCATCATGTGGAATAAAATCTGTCCCGCCGACTTGTCCGTCACCGCCTGGTTGACACAAGCCCAGTTGGGAGCGAAATTCTTGGTCATACAGGCTTCCCAGGCACGGTCGTCTTTTTCAGCGGTGACATGCTGCTCCGGGGTGCCGAAATCTTCCGGTGTTCCACTCCGGTTGTTGATGATGATATCCGGTTGCAGATCCCGAACCCTGGCATTCAATTTCTCAGACCGGTAGAATTCCGCCGAGGTCTGATCAACTTTTTTCCCGTGATAGCCGCTGGCTCCAGGAGTGTTGGCTCCCGGTACCGCTGACACATCATACCAGAGGATATCCACTTTGCCGTAATGGGTCATTAATTCCGTCACCTGATCATGCACTTGCTGAGCGATCAGTGGAAGTTCGTCCGCATACGTTTCCGGATCCCAAAACCCGCGCCAGCGCCAGTTGACAACCGAATAATAAAAGCCGACACGCAGGCCGCGTTTCCGCATGGCTGTCACATATTCGGCGACAAGATCCCGTCGCGGGCCGGTTTTCACAGCGTTGAAGTCATCGGTTTTCGTGTCAAACAGACAATATCCGTCATGGTGACGGGTGGTCAGAACCACATACTTCGCTCCCATGCGCACCGCTTGGTCAGCGATAGTGTCGGCCCAGTCATCCGCCGGATGAAAAGCGTCGGCTATTTTGTAGTATTCATCCAGGGGCATGAGATCGCGGAGGATCACCTGCTCACCCCGTGTCAGGGTGCTGTAGCATCCCCAATGGACAAACATCCCCAGCTTGGCTTCGTGCCACCAGGCCATTCGGTCGTGATTTTTGTCAGTTTTGTCCATAATTCTTTTTCCTTAACCTTGTCCCGTGACCCAATGGCTAGTGGCTAGTGGCTAGTGGCTAGTGGCTAGTGGCTAGTGGCTAGTGGCTAGTGGCTA
>JAVVEH010000013.1:80158-93542 GCA_032251435.1 Lentisphaeria bacterium
GTGGCTGGTCAAACAGGAATTAAATTGTCCTTAAATGCCTCAGTCTCATAAAAGTCGGCGCTTTGACCGCCGGTCTCTTTCCACCAAGCGTGCGCGCGGGACGAAAGATCCCGGCACGGCTCCTGATAAGCGGGGTCAGCCACGACATTGCGCAGTTCATCCGGGTCTTTTTCCAAGTCATACAATTCTTCGAAATTTTCCTGGCCGTACCAGCGCACATATTTATGCGTCGCGGCGCGCGCGGCGTAAAAGGGGTGAACCCCGTACCAGGCGGCGTAATGTTCGAAGAAAACATACTCGTTGCCGGTGGGCGCATGGCGTCGCAGAGCGGCCATCACGCCGCTGTCGGCAAACTGCGCGGACGGCTCGATCCCGGCCAGTTCCAGAAGAGCCCCCGGCAAATCGGTTGAGATCACCGGTTCCTCAATCGTCGCCCGTTTCCGCCGCATGCCGGCGGGCAGTTTCATAATACAGGGGATATTGTAGATTTCCTCATAGGGCATGGTGCCTTTCCGGCGCAACCGGTGTCCCCCCATCATGTCCCCGTGATCGGCAAAGAAAAGGACAATCGTGTTGTCCCACATTCCCTTTTCTTTGAACACATCAATGAATTGGCCACAGGCTTTGTCCACCGCCGCGATCAAGGTGTAATATTGGGCCATCTCCTCCCGTAGCTGAACCTCGCTTTCGAGTTTGTGGGGACCCGCTTTCGCATGTGCTTTTAAAAACGGCGGCTTGCCATCGAAGGTCTCCTCGTAATAACTCCTAGGCAGGATCATATCTTCGGGTTTGAAGCGGTCACGCCATTCATTTTCCCAATAGAATGGCGGATGAGGCAGGTTGGTGTCAAACATGAACAGCAGTGGCTTTTCACCCGGCTGGTAGCCCTTCAGCCAGGCCAGCCCCTCGTCAAGGGCTTTGTAATGGCACGATTTGTCTTCGCTTTGAGCGGCATAACCATCTCCGCCCTTGGCCAGGCTTTCTTCGCGAAGACGAATCCGCTCGACAGGCTCTTTCCCGTCAGGAAAATGGCCGTCGAGGCATTCACCGACATCAAAGCCCAGCGTGCGGAGCGGCGCGCCGAGGTGGCTTTTCCCAAAATGCGCCGTTGTATAACCCGCCTCCTGAAATTCATGAAAGAAAGTCCGGGTCCGCGGAGTCAGCGTGCCGCAGTGCCCATGAAACCCGAAGTTCACCATCACATGGGTTTCGTGTGGGGATTTCCCGGTCACGAACGCGCAGCGCGAGGGCACACATTGACCATGCACGGTGATGGCGTTGGAGAAGTGCGCGCCTTCCGCAGCCAAAGCATCGAGGTTGGGGGTGTGGGCGATCCCGTCGACAAAGCCCATCCGCCGGGCCTGCATCTGGTCGCACATGAGAATCAATACGTTGGGTTGAGACATTTCACTGGTCTTTCTTCAGCTTGGCGATCAGCAATACCCTCAATGTCGCACATTGCGGTGAAGCCATTTAACGTATCCGATTCTTGGTGACCTGCAATCGGTTCGAAAGCGTTCTTTGTACGCCGCGGCGGGAATTTTCTTGGACTGTCTGTGAGGGAGTCGGGGACTAACACGGACTAACACGGACCGAGACAGGCGAAGGCAAATCCCCTCCTCCTCTCCGTGCCCTTAATCTTTCACCTTAATCTTTCACCTTAATCAATCCGGTGTACTTTATTCTCATGAAAAAAACGACATTACTTCACACGCTCGCGGCCTGTTCGGTAGCGGCCACCGCCGCCGCGGCGGAAAAGCTTCTCGCCGACGGCTGGCGGCCGGTGGCGGGGACGCGGGGAAGTCCGATTAAGGCGAAAGATTTTTATCCCGCTCATGCGGGAAAAGCGAACGATTAAGGCGAAGGATTGGGGTGACAGAATGGAATTTAAGACACCTGACATGAAAACGGATCATCCGTGGTTTGATACCAGTCTAGGCATGCGCGAACGGGTGGCCGCGCTGGTTGGCGCCATGACTTTGCGGGAGAAGATCGCCCAGATGCTGCACGAAGCGCCGCCGATCCCGCGGCTGGGCGTGCCGGCCTATAATTGGTGGAATGAGTGTCTGCATGGTGTCGCCCGGGCCGGGCAGGCGACCGTCTTTCCCCAAGCCATCGGCATGGCGGCAACCTTCGATGAGCCATTGATGCGTAAAGTGGCTGAGGCCATCTCCGACGAAGCCCGGGCCAAGTACCATCAGGCGGTGAAACAGGACAATCGGAGAATCTACTTCGGGTTGACCTACTGGACCCCGAATATCAATATCTTCCGTGATCCCCGCTGGGGGCGCGGTCAGGAAACCTATGGCGAAGATCCCTATCTGACAACCCGCCTGGGGGTGGCCATGTGCAAAGGATTGCAAGGGGATGATCCCAATTATCTGAAACTGGTGGCCACCCCCAAGCACTTTGCCGTGCACAGCGGCCCGGAACCGCTGCGTCATGAGTTCAATGCCGTCGTCAATGAACGCGATCTGCGCGAAACCTATCTGCCCCATTTTAAAGCCTGTGTCCAGGAGGCCAAGGCCTGGTCGGTCATGGGCGCCTACAACCGCACGCTGGGCGAGCCCTGCTGCGGCAGCAAACGATTATTGGTCGACATCCTGCGCGACGAATGGGGATTTGAAGGCTACGTGGTTTCGGACTGCTGGGCGATCAAGGATTTTCATGCCCATCACAAAATCACGAAGACACCCGCGGAATCGGCGGCTTTAGCGGTGCGTAATGGCTGTGATCTCAATTGCGGCGATATGTATCCTTCACTGCTCGACGCGGTCAACGAAGGCCTGATTACCGAGGGGGAAATCGATGTCTCGGTCAAGCGCCTGTTTGAAGCCCGTATGCGGCTGGGCATGTTCGATCCGGACGAAAAAGTGCCTTACGCCGCGATCCCCCCGTCAGTCGTGCGCTGCCGGAAGCATCTGGATTTGGCACTGGAGATGGCGCGGAAATCCATTGTCATGCTCAAGAACGATGGGGTTCTCCCGCTCTCCGCAAATTCGAATGTGATTGGGGTTGTGGGTCCCAATGCCGACAGCAAGGTGGCGATGCATGCCAATTACCATGGGTATTCGCCGAATGTGTCAACGGTTGCCGACGGCATCCTGTCGCGACTTTCCGTTGGGAGCGAGATGTACATGGGCAGTGGCTGTCATTTGTGTCTGGATGAGGGGGTCATGGAAGGCAGACACAAGGTCAGCATCCGTCCGCGGACGGATGCGGTGATCGCGGTGCTCGGTAATACAACCGAACTGGAGGGCGAAGAAGGCGGGGTGGCCTTGTCCGACGGGGGAGGCGACCGGACTAAAATCACGCTTCCCGGCCGACAACTGGAGCTGCTCAAGCTTCTGCACAGCAAAGGAAAACCCGTGGTGGTCGTTCTTCTCAGCGGCAGCGCCATCGATCTTTCCGAAGTGGAACCCTATTGCGACGCCATCCTCTATGCCTGGTATCCCGGCGAACAGGGCGGCAATGCCATCGCGGATGTTATCTTCGGGACCATCAACCCATCAGGCCGGCTACCGGTGACACTGGTCAAATCGATGGATCAGCTACCGCCATTCGATGACTACGACATGGCTGGCCGCACCTATCGGTTCATGACCGAAGAGCCACAGTACCGGTTCGGTTTCGGGTTAAGTTACACCCGTTTTGCCTATGGCAAACTGGAGTGTCAAGGGGCAAGCGCCAAGGGGAGAGTGGAGCGTAAACCGGTGGTCTGCAAGATGCAGGATGGTGGGGCGGTGACGGTGACGGCGGATGTGACCAATGTCGGTGACCGCGAGGGCGAGGACGTGGTTCAGCTTTACATCAGTGATATCGAAGCCACTGTTCCCGTGCCGCGACTGCATTTGGCAGGATTCTCCCGGGTTTCACTGAAGCCCGGTGAGACGAAAACGGTCAGTTTTACGATCCAAGCGGAGCAGTTTGTCTGCTATGCGGACGACGGCACACCACGACTTGAGCCCGGTGATTTCCGGATATCTGTCGGCGGCGGGCAGCCGGATGATCTGGCCAGCGGGGCGGTGTCGACGGTGTTGACACTTGAGTGATGCAGGTGGGGTGCCCGGAGCGCGGAGCTCAGAGCCAGAAGTCCACCACAGCAATTTGCCTATCTTGCATCGATAGCAATCGACAACCAAAGTCGGCGACCACAAAGAAAAACGAACCACAAATGTCACCCAGTCAACAAGATGAAATCCATATATGAAAGAAAATAAAGTGACAAAATTTTTTGCGACATATTGCCTGGCCAACCTCTTAGCCTGCGTACTTGCCACAGCCGCAACGTCCCCTCAGACCAAGCACCAAGCACCCCCCGCAGCAGCACGTTCTGAAGCATTAGCGAAAGGAGATACAATCATGATCCCCGGAACATGGATTCCCGTCTCGTCGGCGGTACAGGTTGACGGGCTTAAACCAAGTGCGGAAGGGACAATCCTCGGTTACGTCACCGATGGTGCCTGGGCCGCCTTCGGGCCGTTCGATTTTGCGGACGGTTTGGTCGACAGGGTGGAAGTCCAGTACGCGGCTCCAGCATCGAATGGGCACATCGAGTTTCGTCTCGATACCCCCGACGGCCCGGCAATAAGTAAACTGGACATCCAGCAGACTGGAGACTACAACACCTACCGCGTCGTTCAGGGAGACTGCGAACAGCTGGCGGAAACACATCGTCTTTTTGTCGTGTTCCGCGGGGGTGACGACCTCTGCAACATCAAAGCCTTCCGCTTTCTCAAACCGGGCCAGAAAGGCGATCCCAGGGCGATTGATCCGGCGCAAAAACCGGCGGCGGGAGATACGCAAACGGAAATCGAAACCATACTCGCCGCCAATCAGGAAGCCATTGAGAAAAACCGGACAGCGATGATCACGCTGCAAACCCCACCGGATGCGGTCGTGAAGGTCAAACAAATCCGCCACGCCTTTGAATTCGGCACCGCTATCAACCGCCGGGCCTTTGTCCCTAATGACCGGCTAAACGAAGCTGAACAGACAAAATACAAAGAGATCCTGAAAGCCAATTTCAACAGTGTGGTGCACGAGAATGCCATGAAGTGGTATTCCAATGAAAAAGAGCGCGATGTCCTCACCTTCTCCGATGCCGAGGCCATGCTGGACTGGTGTGAACAGAACGGTCTATTTACCCGCGGACATTGTGTCTACTGGGGACGCGACAACCTGGTGCAGGGGTGGTTGAAAGAGCTGGATGACGCGTCCCTGCGCGAAGAGATCAAGGAACGTGCTCATGACTATTTCAGGCACTTCAAAGACCGAGTTCATGAACATGACATGAACAACGAGATGGTTCACTGCCATTACTACAAGAATCGCCTGGGGGCGGATATCCGCAAACAGATGTTCGACTGGTGCCATGAGCTGGATCCCCAAGCGAGGCTGTACGTCAATGACTACAGCATTCTCTCCGGTGGCGCCACGGGAAAATACATCGAACAGATCAAGGGATTTCTAGCCGCTGGCATGCCGGTCGGCGGCATCGGGGTGCAGGGGCATTTCGGCGGCCATGTCAACGGGCCGGCGGTCAAGGAAAAACTCGATCAGCTCGCGCAATTCGGCCTGCCGATCAAGGTCACTGAATTCGATGCCAATACCAAGGACCAACAGGCCAAAGCAAAGGCGTTGGCGACGCTTTACATCACGGCGTTCGCGCACCCCGCGGTTGAAGGCGTCTACATGTGGGGCTTCTGGGAAAAATCCCACTGGCGGCCCAATGCCGCGTTATGGAATGCCGACTGGAGCGAGACCCTGGCCGCCAAGACTTATCGCGACCTGGTATTCAAGCGCTGGTGGACGGACTACCAGGGGCAGGCGAATCGGGTCGGCCATTGCGACATCCGCGTGTTCTACGGCGAGCATGAGGTGACGGTGAACGGGCACACCCGACGGATAACGGTTGGAAAGCATGAAAAGGACAAGCTTTTGGATTTCAGATAGATTTTTTTTGGGGCGGGTAGACCACCCTTTTCCGGATAAATCCGGTACACCAACGTGCCCGGACACCCGTCTATGAACATCGTCATCACAGGTTGGTGTACCGACTTTAGTCGGCTTTTGGTATGAGTATCTAAATAATATACAGCTATCACCCGGGATAGGTTTTACAAAAAAGAAACCAGCCTGAAAGGGGTTGCCAATGATTTCGGGTGGGATAAATGAATACGATCTTTATGGTCTGCAGCGAACAGGGCACGGCATTCCCTTTCGCCAAATGGACCGCCTACGATAATGGACTGCATACGGAATTGAACCGATGACCTTCCCGCTTCGAGCGGGATGCTCTACCTCTGATTTAAAACTCCATAGTCAGTGGCCGCATGAATTACAGGTTAGGATTGTTTTTTAATTAAAAGTAGAAAATGTACACCGAAATATTCGACAAGTGGTGCAAACTGCCTATATTACTGACCTTGTTCTTTTCAACACGTTTTCAATAGCATGGCTCAGATGTGGAATGGTTCCGCTCTTCGGGAAGGTCATCGGAATTAAACCGACATTCTGAGATGACACTTAAATAAACTGCCAGCGTAGCTCAGAGGTAGAGCAGCTCACTCGTAATGAGCAGGTCGTCGGTTCAATTCCGACCGCTGGCTCCATTTTTTTAAGCTGAAATAAGCTTAACTCCTTTCTTTTTTTCCTTGCCGAAGAAGATTCAGATTCGATATACCGTTCTGGATCCGGCAGTTCTCTGCCGAAAAGAGCCTCAGGGACTGCGGAATCCATAAACCGCTTGTCCCGCCCCCGGTATGCGTGAGATGTGCGAAAGCCTGGATCCGCTTTAAACTTCATTATGTACGAAAAACTCGAAATGAATGCTATCTTCATGAACGACGGGATCAGAGTGTCTTAATAATAACAGCATGGACATACGACACAAATGAAAAAAGTAACGGTGACAGAGGCGTTTATTCACGGCGCGGTGAGCGTTGAAAAAACGTCTGACGGGTTACGGCCTTGGCGCATTCCTTTTGACCAGCATGATTTATTTAACATTGATGAAGGCTTGGGCAACGCCGGGAAGGCCGCGGGCGTGAGGATCAGGTTTAAAACCACGGCCCGGACATTTTCACTGATCGCCACTGGCGGGTGTCAATTTGATTTGGTGATCGATAATCATCTGGTCAGCACTGTCTGCCGGGAAGATCTGGAAGGCAGCTTGGATTTCGCTCTGCCTGAACATATTCCCCATGGTGAGAATGTCTTGGAGATTTGGTTGCCGCAAATGTCGCCGGTCTGGTTGGACACTTTGGTTTTTAAAGAGGGTGAGACCGGCGCCGCGGCGCCAGATGACCGCTTGAAATGGGTGACGTATGGCAGCAGTATCACTCATTGCGGCGCGGCCCACTCTCCCGCCAGAACCTGGCCGGCGCTCGCCGCCCGGCTGAAAAATCTGCATTTGACGTGCCTGGGCTACGGCGGGCAGTGTCATTTGGATGGCATGGTCGCCCGCATGATCCGAGATCTGGACGCGGATATTATCACAATCAAGTGCGGGATCAATATTTATGGAGCGGCCACGCTCAGTCCCAGGTCATTCAGGCCCGCGCTGATCAGCGCGGTTCAAACCATCCGCGACCGGCATCCCGCCACGCCAATAGGTGTCGTCTCTCCCGTGATTTCTCCACCCCGGGAAACTAAGTTAAACGCCGTCGGCTACAATTTGAAGATGATGCGCGGACACGTTTCAGACGCTGTTGACTTACTCAAACGCGCGGGCGACACGAATCTTTATTATTTTGACGGATTAGATATTTTCGGCGAAAACAATGTCGATTTCCTGCCCGATGATCTTCACCCAAATGGTGATGGCTATGAAATCCTGGGACGCAATTTCGCCCGAATTGTTCTCAATAAACTGATCGGGTGACTCTTGTTAAAGCCCTCGTTTCGGTTTCTCTTCGTATGGATGCTGTCGCAATGACTGATCCCTCCATTTTCTCATCGTGAAACCATCACTGAATAAGTCCATCATTTCTCCATTACACGCGTTTCGCCGCCAGGTGTCACGCCGCCGGACACTGTCTGTCTGTTGCCGGGCCTTCGCTTGGGTGAGCGCCGCCGTTTTGGTTCTGCAAGGTATTTCCTGGCGCGTGCCCGTTCGTGAAACGATGGCCGCGGCGCTTGTTTTTTCCTGTCTGGCCACAGGTGGGGGGATTTGGTTTTTGATCTGGCTCCGGGGATTGCTCCGCCCCCTTTCCATGACCCGCGTCGCCCGCCTTGTGGAAAACGGGCATCCGGAATTTAACGACGCTCTCATCTGCGCGGCGCAACTCGCTGACAAGCCGCCGGAACGCCTTAATCCGGTGGAAGCCGCCCTTTTGCACGAGGTGGGAGGGAAACTTTCCGGACTTAATCTCAGCGTCGGGAGCATAACCCCGGCGTACACCTTCCGCCGACTGGCGATGACCGGCGCGGCCGCTGTCCTGTTGGGCGTCTTAGCCGTGCGCAGTCCGGTGTTTAGAAAGGCGGTTGAGGCATGCCGGGCAGGGTCGGAAACGGGGATTGCCGTGGAGCCGGGCGATGTTGAATTGGCGATCGGTGAGGATCTGGTTGTCAAAGCCCGAATCCGGCGTTGGCGGAAGACCGCTTCAATTGATGTGGCGGGGGAAAAAGAAACAACACGGCATGACATGTATCCCCACGGGGAAGATTTCGTGGCTACGTTTTACGCGGTTGACACCCCCTTTTCCTACCGGGTTGTAACGCCTGATGTGGCCAGTCCGTGGTACCGGGCGGATGTCTATTCCCCTCCGGGCATCGCTCAAGTGAGGTGTGAAGTGACACCGCCAGCCTATACCAAAGCCCCCGCTGTGGTTTATGAGGATCTGGTCGATTGCTCCATGCTGGAGGGGAGCTCCGTCACCTTGAGCGTGTGGCCGACGGTTCCCGGCGGGGTCTGGCTGGCGGACGGCGGCGACGCGGTCCGAATGGGCGGCGCCACTGAATCCGGTCCTGAGTCGCCAGCGATGATCACGTTCACGGTTGAACAGGAGAAAAGCCTTCACCTTTTTGTTCAAGACACCGCTGGCCGTAAAAGCCGGGGACGGGCCGCGGTGTTTTCGGTTTATCCGGACGCGGCGCCGGTTGTGGAGGTGATTTCTCCGGAGCGGGAAACGCTCCTTCACCCCGATGAGGCATTATTTATCCACGCGCGGGCGATGGATGATTTTGGTCTGGAAGAGGTGACCTTGCACGTGTCTGTGGCCGGTCGGCGGTCCTTGAGTTTTGATATGTATGACGGGGCTGATGACATCGATGTCCGAGTCCAGCGCCAATTCACGCCCGCGTCACTGGACGCGGCGGCGGGTGATGTGGTGGCTTTCTTTTTAACCGCCCGGGACAACAAACAACCAGAGGGACAAATCGGCCGCTCCGACATTAGGTTCGTGGAAATACGTGCGGATATAAAACCACGGAACGCTGAAAATGGCCAGCCATCGACGAGTGTGGATGTTCAGCGGATCATCGCCGAATTGCGGCGGCTGATCACGCTCACCTATGAGCTGATGACCCCGTCCGGTCTGAAGACGGAGAAGGATAGGATCGCATTAGTGACCGGGTTAGGAGATTTGCGCACGCTCATTACCCGGCAAATGGAGGAGTTCCGCGCCGCGTCCAGCGCCGCGGAAGCCGCGGCCATGGAGGCCTGGTACACGCGCGGAGGCGGGCACGTTGAGGAAGCCCGCCGTCTGGCGCGCCTGGCGGAATTTCCGCTGTCTGTGAAAAGCCAGGAGAAAGCGCTGAGTCTGTTCACTAAGCTGGCGCAGGAGTTGATGAAGAATCAGTCATCGAAACCGCGGGACGAGCCGGGGGAGGGGCAGGGGAGTGGTTCCTCCGCTCAGAAAAAAGCCTCGGAAAACCAACCGCTGTCACTGGCTGAGGCGATGGAGATTTTGCGGAAAGCGCGGGGAGAGTTAAGCCGTCTGGCGGACGCTCAAGCGGCCCAAAATCAGCGGTTAAGCCGCCTGCGTCAACCCGGTAAACGGGAAATGGATGAGTTGGCGCAAAGCCAAAGAGAATGGGCGGAGGATACTGGCCGATTAAGGGAACAATTGACCGAGAAGGAGTATTTCCCGGATCTGACTAACCAGGTGGGGCAAGCCGCCGCCGCCATGGATGTGACGGCCGACACGTTGACAAACAGCGACTTGGAAAGCGCCCGGCGTGAGGGACACCGGGCGCGGGCGGAATTGCTGGCGGCTATCCGGCAAACCGAGTCGGGACTGCGGCAACTGGCGGCTCGGCAGCTTAGTCATCTGGCGTCTCAAATGAACGCGCTGGCCACCGTCCAAGATAAACTGGCGGGACTGTCCCGGGAAGCGGGCGAAAAGGCGTCGGTGGATAAACGGACTCGTGACGCGTTGCGTGACGCCCAGAAAAAAATAGGTGACAAGGCGGAATCTGTGATCCGGGCGGCTCGGGAATTAAGCGGGGAGCTGGCGGAGAGTTTTCCAGAAGCGGGTGAGAGCCTGCGCCTGTCCTTGACGGGAAAGCACGCTGTTGACGTGGAGAAAACGGGCCGCCAGGCGGAAACCGCGTTGCTCTATAAACGATTTGGTAAGGCGACTGAGTACCAAAACCGTATGGCCGGGGCCATGCGGTCGCTTAGTCAGGAAATCGCCGTCACGGCGGATACGTTGCCGGCGACGAGTCCGGCGGAGCTGATGATGGTGTTAAATCAGTTGCTTCAAGCGCGCGCCATGATCGCGCGGGGTTCCCCGAAGGAGAGGGTTCAAGAGCAGGTTGCCCAAACAGTTGAACGGTTGGCCGAAATGGGACGGCGGATGAATGATCCCGGCCTTATGGAGGTGTCCGGACAATTGGGAGAAGCCGTTGACCGCGAAAGCGGGGCGGGAGATTTTTCAGAGACTGACCGTTTGTTGCAGGCGGCCGGGCACTTGGTGAAGCGGCATCTGAACCGCTCACAGGTTGAGGAAAAAGCGGCGCTTACGCGGAAACTGGCGCGGCCGCCGGAAAAATACCGACGGCAAGTCGAGGAGTATTTTAAGGAGCTGAGCGGGGATTAATGATGACTTTTTCGCCCATCCTGCCGTGGCCGGTCACGGGTGTCTGCCTCGTTTTGGCGGGCACCGTCAGCTTCATGGGCTATTGGCGTCTCAAAAAAATAATCAGGCGGGGGTATTTGGCTGGGTTAGTAGGGTTGAGGGTGTTAATCCTGACGGCGTTGGCGCTTTTATTGTCGCGCCCGTCATGGAAGCGGCTTATTCCGGATCCGGCGGCTCTGAAAACCGTCGTTTTGGCGGATTGCAGTGGCAGCATGCGGGTACGGGATTCGCGCAGCCGTGAAGGGCGGTTCCAAACGGTTCATGATGTGATCAGGGAGGTTGCGGGAAATCCGTCTGTGTTTGGTCAACACGACGAGAGGCTGGGGTTTAATGAGACGGTTTTTCCGCTGCTTCTGCCGGTGGAGCCTTCCGGCCGGTCGGGAATTGGCACCGCGTTGACGCATGTGGCTGACATGGATGGTTGGGAAACCTGCGGATCCGTGATTCTGGTCAGCGATGGAAACTGGACGATTGGCGAATCACCCGCCAAGGCCGCGATGGAACTCGGGCGCCGGGGATTGCCTGTGTCCTGCGTGCTCGCGGGGGCGGGGGACGCGCCGGAAGATCTCTCGGTCACGTCGGCGGGTGGAACCACGCGTGTCGGCAAAGGCGAGAGATGTTCATTCACGTTCACGGTGAAAAGCTCGTTTCGCCGGAACCGGGAGTTTGATGTTGTTTTCAGTGTGTCGGGACGTGACCTTGAGCGGCGGAAAGTGACCTTGGCCGCCGGGGAAGCCGCCCGGGATATTCACTTCGAAGACACTGTCTGGCAACTTGGAAATCACATTTACAGTGCGAGAATCGACTCTCCGGAAGCCGATAGCGTGCCGGAAAATGATGTCACGTTCCAGGGTGTTGAAGTCACTCCCCCGGAAATGTTCGCCGTCGCCTATTTGAGTGGTTCCCTGGGGTGGGACTTCAAAATGATTAAACACGTTTTGGAAGCCTCAAAACAGTTTGAGATTTCCGCGATGATCCAAACCGGGGCCAAGCGTTTTTACCGGTACGGGGATCTGTTTAAAGCGGAAGAAACAGAATTTCCCGCTTCGCTCAACGAATTATCCCGGTTTGATTTGGTTATCCTGCGGTATGACGCCTTGCCATTGATGGGCGAAGACATCAAGACGCTGCTGGAAGATTTTGTGGATAAACGGGGCGGCGGACTGTTGGTGATCGGTGACGGGACTGTCCCCGAGGCCTTGGCTGATCTCATGCCGGTGAGGGATGTCAGGCTGGATGTGCCGCCAGGCGCTGCCAGATTGACAGTCGCTGACGAACGGGTCTTTCCCTCCGGCGCCGCTGTGTCGCTTCACACGGCGCCGGGCGCGCGCGTGCCGGGAGGTTTTCCTGTCGCGGCCGCGGAGTCTGTGAAATTCCCTTCCCGACCCGTTCTGTCGCTCAATGACACCCGTCACGTGCTGGCCGTTCAGCATTTTGGCGGCGGACGGGTGGGATGGCTGGGGTTTGAGGGCAGTTGGCGGTGGCCCCTGGAAGGCGGTGATGATGTCAACCGGCATGTGGTTTTCTGGGAGCAATTACTCGTGTGGCTGGCTTCCGGTTCCAAACCCCGCGTCCACATTCCTTTGCATGGAAAAACCGTGCGGACAGGGGACGACTTTCTGTTGACCGCGCATCTGTTAGACTCTGATTACAACCCCCTCACTCAGGCGAAAGCGTCGGGCACACTGACCCAGGCGGATGGCACTGTGGAAGAGATCATGTTGTCTCCTTCACCGGATCATCCCGGCCGGTTTGAAGCTCCTTTCAGGCTTTCACAGGCCGGCGGGTGCGCGTTCACCGTGCGGGCGGAGCCGGAGCAAGGGGAAAAAATAGCGGGAGAAGCCTTTTTTATCGCCAGTCATGGCGGGGAGGAAATGACCAATCCCGTGAGCCGGGAAGATGTTTTGCGCGACGTTGCCCGGCTGTCAGGGGGACGTTTTTTCACACGGAATGATATGGCCTCCTTCAGAAAAGGGGTTCCCATTTCACGCCGTGTGCCGGAAATGACGGTGACTCGTCATCCGACGGAGTCTGTTTTTTATGGCATTATTCTTCTCACCTGCCTCTGCGGTGAATGGTACTTCCGTCGCCGGATCGGCTTGAAATAGGGGCACGCATGGGAGGGATGAAGTCTGAATGCTGAGCGGGGGGGGGGGGGCGTGGAAATCGTGGAAAGCGTGGAAAGCGTTGAAAGCGTGGAAAGCGTGGAAAGCGTGGGAAGCGTGGAAATCGTGGAAAGCGTTGAAAGCGTGGAAAGCGTGGAAAGCGTGGAAAGCGTTGAAAGCGTTGAAAGCGTTGAA
>JAVVEH010000014.1:0-93350 GCA_032251435.1 Lentisphaeria bacterium
GAAGTACCTGGGAGTGAACGCCAAATAGTGTACGTTTTATCCGATTTTCAGGGTAGAATGTGTCCTTAGTGCTTGGTGCTTGGTGCTTTGTTACAGAGAGGAGGCCGCCGAGTGGCGCAGCCACCTTTAAAAAGCCACTGTGTGGCCCGGCGCCCTGGGTGGTCTGGGATAGGTGGAGGCCCCAGGTAGACGTGCGTGTGGGAGTAAGGGAGTATGGGGGCTGAGGGATGAAGCCTGAAAGCTGAGTGTGTCGCGGGAGCGACGGGGTGCCCCCGCCACTTGAGCAGGTGCTGTACTGGTTGAGGGTGTTGTAGTGGATCAGAGCGGATGGTCGCGGGGACGCGACCGGTCCAGTACGCGGATCAATGGTTCCTGTGAAAGTGGTTCCGGCCTGTGCCGCCGTAGCTTTTGAGCGAAGGCGTATCATCACTGTGTCCGTTCCGCGTCCAAGGGACATCGTCCCGTGAAAAATGCCACGGTGTGGCTCGATTGGTGTAGTCATATTTGGATACTGTAACGGCTCCGATTGCGTTTTCAACATAATTAACACGGTCGCATTGTGGCTCATAGGCGCGGCTGGTTACCAGGCCATTCGGGATCGACACAGTCGCGATTGAGGCGGAGTTCGCGAGATAGCCGTAGGTCACAGCAATGACATGGCCACCCGCGGGAAAAAGTTCCAATATCTCTTCAAAAATGGTTGTCGAAAGGGTGGGATTCTCATGAAAACAAATTATGCTTATATCGTAAATACCGCACATTTTCACGGCCCTGCCTATGTGTTCAGGGATCGTGGCAAAGAGCGGCGATGTCATTGTCGCATAAAGACTTCGCCAGAAAATATGATATGCTGGCCTGAACAAGGAGTTACTTATTTTGAGCTATCCCATCCGTACGTCCCGAAATTTATGGGAAATTCCCGAACTGACGCACCTGAACCGCCTGGACATGCGGGCCGGCGGTTTCCCCTTCGCCGACCGCGGGCAAGCCTTGGCGGGCGACACGGGCACCTCCCCTTGGGTTAAAAATCTGAATGGTGACTGGAAATTTTTCCTCTTTCACAAGCCCGCGGATGTTCCCGAAGAAGCTCTCGGGGCCGCGTTTGACGATGCGGACTGGGGGCTGATCCCGGTGCCGGGCAACTGGACGATGATGGATTATTGGGATAAACCGGTCTATACAAATGTTCAGATGCCCTATGACAACACACCGCCGCTTGTCCCGGAAGAGAATCCGACCGGTGTGTATCGGACGGTGTTTGAGGTGCCGGAAAATTGGCTGAATCGACGGATTGTTTTGCATTTTGGCGGTGTTGAAAACTATTTTGAAGTTTACGTGAATGATGTGTTTATCGGGATGGGCAAGGATAACCGTCTGCCGTCGGAATTTGATTTGGCCGACAGCGTCCGCCCCGGAACCAACACGCTGGCGTTCAAGGTCTTGAAATGGGCGGATACCAATTATATCGAGGATCAGGACCAATGGTGGCAGGCGGGTATTTTCCGGGACGTTTTGCTCTATTCATCCGAACACGCGTTCGTCAAGGATGTGTTCGCCCGCGGCGAGTTGGATCTCGCGTCGCCCGCGCTGGACGGTGTGTTGACGTTACGCGTTGAACTGGGATTTTCGCTGAACAGTGACACCTATGGGAGAAATGGGCCCAGTGAGGATCTTTGTGTCGAAGCGGAACTTGTGTCTCCGGAGGGAAAAACGTCACAGACTGAAAGCTGTGTCATTGACCGGCGGTTCCGGCGGAGCGGCTACGTCGGGGAAATGGCCATGCGGGTGCCTGCATGCCAAGCTTGGACAGCGGAGACACCCAGTCTTTACACAGTCGTGGTTACGCTGAAGGACAACCAGGGGCGGGTGATGGACACGCGCGCTGTCAAGACCGGATTCAGGACGGTTCGGGTTGAGGACGGGGAACTGAAAATCAATGGCCGGGCCATCATGATCCGTGGCGTGAATCGGCATGAGCATGATGACACGCTCGGCCGGGTCGCCACCCGCGAGATGATGCTGAAAGACATTCTGCTGCTGAAGCGGTTTAACTTCAACGCCGTGCGGACATCGCATTATCCGGATACGACTGAGTGGTACGATCTCTGTGACGAATATGGTCTGTATATTTTAGATGAGGCGAATGTGGAGACACACGCCAATTATCCGACCTTGTGCCGGGATCCGCGCTGGAAAAACCAGTTTGTTGAACGCGGAACACGCATGGTCCTGCGGGATCGGAACCATCCCTGTGTGTTTGGCTGGTCCCTGGGTAATGAATCCGGCAATGGCGGTAACCATGACGCCATGTACGCCGCGATGTCCGCATTGGATGACAGCCGGATTTTCCATCACGAGGGCGAACAGAAAGCGGGTTGGTCGCAAGGGGGATTTGAATGGTCCGCCCCCCGGAGCGGCATCAACGCGTTTGTGGATCCCATGTACCCGCCCCCTGCCAAGATGCTTGAATGGGCCGCGTCTCCGGAACGTGATGGGCGTCCCTTCATTTATTGTGAATACGCCCATGCCATGGGCAACAGTTGCGGCGGGCTGAAAGACTATTGGGATGTGTTTGAAAGCGTCAAAGGAGCGCAGGGAGGGTTTATCTGGGAATGGGTGGATCATGGCATCCTACAGAAGGATGAGAACGGCCGGGAATACTGGGCCTATGGCGGGGATTTCGGGGAAGAGATTCATGATTCGAATTTCTGTACTGACGGCATGATTTGGCCGGACCGCACGCCCCATCCCTGCATGTATGAGTTTAAAAAACTCGCTCAACCCTTGAAAGTGGAAGCCGTGGATGTTGAGACTGGGCTTTACCGGATCACCAATCGCTATTGGGCTGTGCCACTGTCGTGTCTGACTGGAACGTGGGAGTTAACGGTGGATGGGCGCGTGGTTGACGATGGCGACTTGCCATGCGTGGACGCCGGGCCGGAAGAGTCCCGGGAGATCCGCGTTGACTTGCCCCGTCCGGAGCTGATGGCCGGCCAGGAAGCGCATGTGATATTCCGGTTCAAAATGCGGGAAGCGACACCATGGTGTGAGGCCGGCCATGAAGTGGCCTGGGAACAATTCGCCCTGCCTTGGACAGGTAACATAAAGGGCGCCCCGCGCGTCGGGCAAGCTGTTGATATTGAGGAAACAGGTGACATTGTCACAGTGACCCGCGGCGAATTGGCTGTGGTCGTCAGTCTTGCGGAAGGCATGGTGAAAGCTGTGTTATTTTCGGGAGATCACGTGCTGACGAAAGCCCCGGAGCTGTCTATTTGGCGGGCCAATACAGACAATGACGGGATCCGGGCCTGGAGCGGGCAAAACGCTAAGCCGCTGGGTTTGTGGCGGGCTGAGGGACTGAACGAAAAGCGGACGCTGGAAAGGAGCGCCCGCGTCACCAAAGCGGACGAAAACGCGGAAATCACGTTACGGGCGGTGTGCGCCGGCCGGGGAAGTGACAAGCGGTTTGTTCATGACCAAGTGTGGACGGTGTGTCCCAAGGGTGACATTCAGGTGGTTAACACCGTCACCTGTGATGAGGGGTTGCCGACCTTGCCGCGCATTGGGGTGGAGATGGCCACAGCGCCAAATTTTGAGCGGGTGGAGTGGTTTGGCCGCGGCCCGTGGGAAAATCATATTGATCGAAAAGCGGGGGTGCCGGTCGGCCGCTATTCAGGCACCGTTGATGAGCAGTTTGTGAATTACATTCTGCCTCAAGAGAACGGCAATAAATGTGACGTGCGCTGGTTTTCCGTGACGAATGGGCGGGTGAACATTCGGTTTATTGGCCGGGAATGGTTGGAATTTTCGGTCCGGCATTTCACCGATGATGATCTATACTCCAGCGCTCACGCCAACGAACTTGAGGAAAAACGCCGGGCTGAGACGGTGATTCATCTGGACCATAAGCAGCGTGGCGTGGGAACAGGCAGTTGCGGACCGCAGACGTTTGAGCCGTACACGGTGGAACCGGGAACCTACACCTTCACGTACACCATTCAGTGTTATGAACGAGGCTGACTGGCTGATATCCTTATTCATGTGGGGTCGTGCAAAATGACATATTCCGCTAGCGGCCGCGGGGTCCGCGGTGTTGGCCACGGCGCGAAGAGGAGGGGGGAGGCGCCGTTTATCACATCAGCGATAGTGGGTCAATATCCACTTGCACATCCACACCGGAGGGCATGGATTTGCCGATGGTGACATGCCGCAAAACCCGTCCCAACTGGGTCACCCGGTGGGTGCGGAGGAGGATCTGATAACGGAATTTCCCTTTGATACGGGCGATCGGCGAAGGCATGGGGCCGATGATTTCGGTCCCTGGAGGCAAGTGGGGAGAGACGGCCTGGATGAATTGGTCACACACGCCTTGAAGCCGGGCTTCGTCTGTGCCGCGGAAATGAACCAAGGCCATGTGGGTGTAGGGAGGAAATTGCAGAATTTTACGTTCTTCCAGTTCACTGGCGGTGAAACCGTTGGTGTCATGCTGGCGGGCGAACTCCAACGCCGCGTGAAAGGGCGTGTAACTCTGGACGATGACTTTACCGGTGATATCTCCGCGGCCCGCCCGTCCGGCCACCTGGGTGATCAGTTGAAACGTGCGCTCACCGGCGCGGAAGTCGGGAATGTGTAAGCCAAGATCGGCGAAAATAAGGCCGACCAAGGTCACATTCGGGAAATGCAGCCCTTTGGCGATCATTTGTGTCCCGATCAGAATATCCGTTTTGCCGGTTTTGAAAGCGGTCAGGGTCTTGGCGTAGGCGTCTTTGGCGGTCATGGTGTCAGAGTCCATGCGGGCCACCCGGGCCCGGGGAAACAGTTTACGGGTGACCGCCTCGACCTTCTCAGTGCCCAGCCCGGAATAGCGGATGTCCGCGTCGCCGCAGGCCGGGCACGTTTTGTGGGCGGGTTGCAGTTGTCCACACAGATGACACATTAAAAATTCACGCTTCCGGTGATAGGTGTAGGCGGCGCTGCATTCCGAGCATTTGGCGACATAGCCGCACTTGAGGCACATCATCTGGCTGGCGTAGCCGCGCCGGTTAAGAAACAAGATCACTTGTTCTCCCCGGTCCAGGCGTCCGTCAATCAAGGACTGCAAGCGCCGGGAGATAATTTGCGGCATTCCGCGGGCGGCGGCCTCCTCCCGCATATCCACAATTTCCACGGATGGCATGAGTTGATCGTCCACCCGCTTGGGAAGCGTCAGAAGTGTATATTTCCCCACCTGGCAATTATGAATGGATTCCATGGCCGGGGTGGCTGTTCCCAACACCACGGCGGCCCCTTCTATCTTGCCCCGCACAACGGCGACATCCCGGGCGTTGTAACGGGGCGCCTCACTTTGTTTGTAGGTGTTCTCATGCTCCTCATCCACCACGATCAGCCCCAAGGCGCGGAACGGGGCGAACAGCGCCGAACGCGCCCCGACGACGACCGACGCCTTGTCCTCATGAATTTTCATCCACTCATCAAACCGCTCACCATCGCTCAAGCCGCTGTGAAGCACGCAGACCGTGTCCCCGAAACGGGCGCGGAAGCGTTCGCAGGTTTGCGGGGTCAGGGAAATTTCCGGCACCAGAACAATGGCCTGTTTGCCTTGGGCGAGACAGTGGTCAATCGACTGTAAATAGACTTCGGTTTTTCCACTGCCGGTCACGCCATGCAGCAGGAAAGAACTCCCGTCGGCGGCGTCAATGCCCTGATTGACGGCGCTGACCGCCCGCGCTTGATCAGCGGTTAATGACAACGACGTGGAGCGGGCGACATCCGCGTTGGCGAAGGGGTCGCGGCCGACATCCTTTTGCGCAATGGTCACCAGTCCTTTTTTCTCCAGCGCCCGGGCGGCGGATGATGTCGATTCCGCTTCTTTCAGAATACTGTTTAAAAGGCCCTCGTGGTGGACGAGCAGCACGTGCATAATGGCCGCTTGTTTCGGGGCTCGTTTATCGAGTTCGGGAACGGTTTGAGCCAGCGACTCATCGCCGGCGAGGGCGATATGCAACTGCTTCTTGGCGTGGATTTTGCCTTGGCGGATCACCGCCGGCAACAAGGTTCTGACCGCTTGCTCCCGGGCGCAGCAATAGTAATCAGCCATCCATTCGGCCAGGGTCACCAAGGACTGGGGAAGGTGGGGCTTTTCTCCTTCGACCGCGAGAATTTCCTTGCAGTCCGGCCAGGCGGATTCGGTGAGGATATCCACCACATAGGCGTCCCGGCAGCCTTTTCCCCGGCCAAACGGAACCCGGACACGTGAGCCGACGTGGACCCGGCCAGCCAGGCGCGCGGGGATGACATAGTCAAACGGCCGGTCCAGCGACAGGTTCACGACCACCCGGGCGAAAGTCACGCTCATATCCGGCTACTCGTCTTTTTCAGGCAGCGCGGCGAAGGCGATATTCCAGATGCCCGCCAGTCGGCACGTGTCCAGCACGGCCATCACATGCTCATGGTCCGTGGCTCGGTCCGCGCGGATGATGATCGCTTGATCCGGGTAGAGCTCGGCCACGTTTGTCAAACGTTCGCGCAGTTGGTCCGGATCGAGTTTGAAGCTGTTAAGCACCACCGTCCCGTCGGGGTCAATATTGACGATGACTTCGCCTTGCTGGCGATTCGCCCGGATGCCTGAACTGGCGGTGGGAACGGTCACATCCATTTTTGTTTCCCATTGGGCGTACATGGCCGCCGCCATAAAGAAAATCAACAACAAAAACATGATGTCGATCATCGGCGCCATCTGGAAACCGGTCTGCTGAGGGGGTGTCTTTTTACGAAAATTCATGGATCAGCCCCGCTTTTCATCCGGTTGGTTGGCGATCAACTGGCGGGTGAGCTGGCCGCACCGGTCTTCCAGTTTGGCCACCAGATGTCCCACCCGTCCCCGGAAAACCGCATATAAAATCAACGCGCCGATACCGACAATCAGCCCGCCCGCGGTGGTGATCAGGGCCTGGGAAACGCCCTCCGCCAAGGTGTCGGGTCGAACCGCCCCGACTTCTGTCTCCATGCGGGAAAACGCCTTCAGCATGCCGAAAACGGTGCCCAGCAGTCCGACCATTGGCGCCACGCCGGCGATGTCCATCAAGTATTGCAACCGGCTCCATAGCATATCCGCCTGCCGGCCGCCCTCATCCTCCACCGCGTCGCGGACGGCGAGGTAATCCACGCGGCCGGTGACATCAATTTCCTCCGTCGCCGCCGCCATCACCTTCGCCGCCGGGGACGGATTTGTCCGGCATATATTCCGCAGCGCGTCCACATCGCCGTTACGGGCCGCCTCGGACGCCTGTTCAATAAACAGCGCCGGTGTCAACACGCCAGCCCGCATGGATAACAAAAAGTAAATGACCAGAAACACCACCACCGCTGACAGCAGGATGATGATTTTCAGGGCCGGGCCGCCCACGGCGATGACATCCCCGAACGAATCAATGGTTTTGTTGCCTCCCTCCGCGGCTTGGACGATCCCGGCGAGTCCCATGGCGGCGAGTCCGCTGATAAACCGTGCGAATACTACTTTCATGCGTGAGCACTCCTGTTTTTAGTGACTGATTCGGTTTAATTAGATTGTGACAGTCCCGATGATGTCCGTGACCCTGGCGATCCCCCGCTCATCCAAATACTGATTCATGCCCCGGGCGATGTCCACAATAGCGTTGGGATTGCTGAACAGCGCGGTTCCCACGCCGACCGCGTCGGCCCCGGCGATCATGAACTCAATGGCGTCGGCCGCGGTGGTGACCCCTCCCATCCCGATGATCGGGACAGTCACCGCCCGGGCGACTTCATACACCATCCGCACCGCCACCGGCTTGATCGCCGGTCCGCTTAAACCGGATATCACATTGGCGATTTTCGGGCGCCGGGTGTCAATGTCGATGGCCATGGCCGGGATGGTGTTGATTAACGAGATCATATCCGACCCGGCATCCACCACCCGTTTCGCGAAGTCCGCGATTTTAGTGACATTCGGGCTCAACTTGGTGATGAGCGGTAACGTCGTCACCCCGCGGACAGCGGAGACCACCTTGCCGGCCATGTCCAAGTCGGTGCCGAAAGCGATACCGCCTTCTTTGATATTGGGGCAGGAGATGTTGATTTCCAGAGCGGCGATGCCGGTCTTTTCCGCCTCCAGGCGGCGGGCGACCTCAGCGTAATCGTCCACCGTCTTTCCCCAGATGTTGACAAATACGGGGGTGGAAAGAGAGCGGAGAAAGGGAAGATAATCTTCATGCTTTATAAACTTATCAATACCGGGACCTTGCAGGCCGATGGCGTTAAGCATCCCCCCGTACACCTCCACGGCGCGCGGCATGGGATTGCCATGGGAAGCAAAGGGGGCGACCCCCTTGACGGTGATCGCGCCGATTTGGTCAAAGGGCACTAAATCCACATACTCTTTGCCATATCCAAACGTCCCGGACGCGGTGACGAGAGGATTGACAAGATGAATGCCGCATAAATTAACCGACAGATCAGCCATGGTACGTCAACTCACCGATGTTTCTTTTTCAACTTTTCCCGGACGTGCTGCAAAACCCCGCGTTCGTACTCGGTTAAACTATCCAGCCCTTGCCGCCCGATTTTATCCAGAATCGCGTCGATTTCTTTCATCGGATCCCCTTTGGCGGAGTAATCCATGGGGGGGGGAGGGGGTGAGGGTTTTTTCCGCTGGTTAAACAAATTCCATTTCGGCGCGGTTTTTTTCCGGTTCCCGGGCATGTGCCAGACCCCGGACCCGGTGGCGGTTGAAACGACGCTCCAACGACCTCGGAAAACCCAGCGTAAATAAAGATAGCCACCCAGCATGCCGCCCAAGTGAGCCAAATGGGCGATATTGCTTTGCGCGCCATGGAACACCGTATTGTAGGCTTCCAGCAATCCATAAAAGAGAGCGAATGTTTTAAGTTTGATGGGAATCGGCGGGAATAGAAGCATGAGCATCTGGTTGGGCTGCAACATGGCCGCCACCAGCAGGAACCCGAACACGCTGCCGCTGGCGCCGATAGAAGACGGATAGTCAAAAATGGGAATAACCCCTTGCAGCGTTTTTAGTTCACCAATCTGTTGCGGGCCGTGGTTGAACAGGAGCCAAATGAGGCCGCCAACCAAGCCGCTGATTAAATATAAATTAAGCAGACGTTTGCCGCCCAGTTGCCGTTCGATAATCCCGCCGAAAAGCCATAGTCCCCACATGTTCATCAAGATATGCCATAACCCGCCGTGGGCGAACATGTAACTTCCCAGCCGCCAGATCTGACCCTGGCTCACGGCGTCCCAGCGGAGACTGAGGTACGATGTCAAGGCGCCGTTGGACATGCCCTGTAAGAGAAAAACAACACCATTGATAATGATCAAAGGCTTAAGGACGGTGTCATTCGCCCGTCGCCGGGGCGCCTGCCTGAAGGGGGCTTTTGTATAATCGCGGTCTGAAAGCATGGAACTCCTCAGTTTTAGGTGCGAACATAATCTCTGGAGCGCTTTTTTCCACCCAAGGCGCCAGGACAAGGAAAAGGAGCCGCCGGTCGCCCGGCGACTCCCCAACCAACAAGGAGAAACGCAACACCTGTTTGTATTGACGCGCGCGTTCGCGGAATGTTGCATTTAAACCTGAAAAAGAGTAAAGAAGATGGTTTTTGAAATAAACGGGTTATTGTAGCGTTGTTTGATCGCCGCCTTAGATTTTTTTCACACGTATAGCCCATTCTGAACAAGCTGTGGAGTTATTGCGCCCATGAAACCTTTAGCCATACTGTTTTCTTTAATCGTTGTGTCTTCAGCGTTCGCTGTGGAGACTTCTGTTGAAAGTTTCGCCGGTCTGACAATTGGACAGTCTCACCGGGAGATTGCCGGTAAAGTCAGCAAGCGGGAAAATCTAGTCGGCCCCGGCAAAGGAATTTTTGATGAGACCGGCAGATTAACCGCGAAAACATTCCGCTATACGGGAAGCTTTAACAGCGACCGCAATATTGACAGTGTCATGCTTTATTTCTCCAGCAAGGGCACATTGGCCGGGATGGATGTGTTTATCAAAAGCCGCACAACCTTTGAGCGTTATGGCCGGGAACTCGCCCGTCTGTTTAAAACCACCTCGGCTAAACAATACAAGGGGAAAGTCAGCGCCGGGGCGTATGCCGGGGCTGAAATCACCTACGAGCTGGTGGCAAACGACGCGGGGAAGGCGAAGTACCGCAGCTACGTCATCCAAGTTCGTTGTCCCGATGTTCTGCGCGCGGAAAATGTTTCAATGGATGAGGCTGAACGTGACGCGGGGAAGAATACGGGCGGAGGATCCCCAAAGCCCGCCGCCACGGATTATCTTAAACGCGCGCTGTGACCTCGTTCCCCCGCCAGACGGGGCCCGCGGGAGTGAAAACCGGGCTTCGATATTGAATCCTTTAATTGACGAAAGGACACAATGTCACTGGGATACCGTTTGGTCACCTTTATGCCTACAGGGATGTTCGCCGCTTGATTTTTTATGGCGTATCGAATGGTAATGGGGGGAAATGGGCGATGATGCTCTCCCCCCGCGTCATCGCCTCGATGTCGTCAAGTTCGAGAGGCGCGTCCCGCGTGAAAACCTCGAAACCGTCTTCAGTGACAACTCCGGTATCCTCCACACGCAAGTAGAGCCGATCCGCCTCAATTTTCATTTGGGGATCGACGGCGAACACCATTCCCGGCTCCAAAGGCCCGGTTTTATGGGAAAGCCCGTCGTGAACGCTCAATCCCACGCTGTGAGCCAGATGCCCGACCCTCTTTTTGGTGTGGAAGTCGAACATCCACTGCGGCCCCGAGGCATGGCTCGCCGTGGCGAAATTGAACTCGTCGAGCCGACCGCGCATGATGGCGACCGCTTCATCCTCGATGTCATCGCATGTGCGGCCCGGACGAATCGCGGCCAGCAAGGTTTTATGGTATTCCGTCACAAAGCCATAGAGGGCCCGCTGGGCGGGAGAAAAGGTGCCGTTCACCGGCCACATTCGGGTGATGTCACTGGTGTAGTACCGATAATCCGGGGCGCAATCCACGAGAACTAAATCGCCATCGTTCAATGGGGCGCTGTTGGCATGATAATGGCCGTGATAGGCGTTCTTTCCCCCCCCGACAATGGCGGGATAGCTCGTATTCAGGGCCCCGCCAGCCAGATAATGATACTGTAGAGCCGTAGCCAGGTGGTACTCCATCACACCGGCCCGCGTCGCCCGCATGGCTTCGCATAATCCGATCGCCGAGAGTTGACCGGCGCGGCGGAGAAGCGTTATTTCAGAATCGGACTTCTTCATGCGCATCTCATAGATGATCGGCGCCACGTCTTTGATGTCAATGTCATTGAAGCGCCTCTTGATTTTATCACATAACCAAGCGCCCCGGCTGGGCCGGCCGTCCCAAGGATCCGCGTCGATTTGAGCCCGGGCGTCGCGCAGGGATCGCACGCAGGCTTTGAGATCTTCGCCATCCCGCGTGAATGTGTACAGGGTTGACACGGCGCCAAGGTAACTATCAAGGCGATCCCGCCCGACAACCGCGTCAACCCCGGTTGTCTTCAGCGCGTAGTCCGGCGAGTCGGCGCAGATCAGCGGATCGTCACTGTCGATGACCAAGTGCTTGGCTTCCGGGAGAAACAACGTGGCCCGGCGCGACGCGCCGTCCAGGGCGAGGTAGGCATGAGGCACTTCGACTCCGCACAGGTAATAGAAATCGTTGTATTGACGAAAGGCCGCCGAGCCGTTCGATGCCGGCGCGCCGGCGATCAACGCTGTCGCGTCACCGATCGCCGCGCACACCGCGTCCCGCCGGGAGCGAAGTTCATGTAATGAAAAATCAGACTGGTACATGCGTTTTTTCTTTTTGGGTTGGTGACGGTGGAACGATACCGCGTGTCAGCATTGCCGGGGCGGCCCCGATGGCATCTGAACCGCGCCTCGCATGGAAGTATAGCATGTGTCGGGGAAAGCCGCCAGCGCTTATCGAGCGGTGTCTGGAACCGCGGGTAATAACTGGATATGGTGGCGGGGCGGGGTACATTATGGCGGCGCTCCGCTTGAGAAGTCGGACCGGATTGATCTCGGCGAATGCGGCGCCACGACGCTTTTAAAGACCGCCCGCCCGCGAACTGGACCCAATCAGCATGGCTAAAGTCACCGTTAACCGCCAATCGCTCACCATCCCCACGTACGGGTTGGGACTGCCCGAACGCAATCCCCTGTTTTTTGAAAAACGCGTGTATCAGGGGTCCTGCGGCAAGGTGTATCCCGTTCCCTTTATCGACAAAGTCTATGACACATCCGAATCTGTTCAATATGACACGATTGAGATGGATAATGGCCTGGTGAACCTGACGCTGTTGCCGGAAATCGGCGGGCGCGTTTTTACCGGCAGTGATTTAACTAACAACGGCTATGATTTTTTCTATCGGCAGGACGTGATCAAGCCGGCTCTGGTGGGCTTGGCGGGGCCATGGATTTCGGGGGGAGTGGAATTCAACTGGCCGCAGCATCATCGCCCCGGCACCTATATGCCCACTGATGTTCATCTTGAAGTCATGTCAGACGGGTCGCGCATTGTCTGGATGTCGGAACACGATCCCATGAACCGGCTAAAAGGCATGCACGGAGTTTGTCTGCGCCCGGGCAGCGCTCTGATCGAGCTAAAGGCGCGTCTGTTTAACCGGACACCTTTTACCCAGACCTTTCTCTGGTGGGCTAACGTGGCCGCCCGTGTGCATGATAACTATCAGAGCTTTTTCCCGCCGGATGTCCACTATGTGGCTGATCATGCGGTCCGCGCCCAGAGTTCATTCCCGATAGCCAAGAACGCGTATTACGGTATCGACTATGCCAACCGTCCCGGGGCCAACGACCTGGGCTGGTATAAAAACATCCCCGTCCCGACCAGTTATATGGTGTGCGACACGCAATTTGATTTTTTCGGGGGGTATGACTACGAGGCTCAAGGCGGCTTTATCCATGTGGCTGACCGCCATATCGCTCCCGGAAAGAAACAGTGGACCTGGGGCAATCATGAATTTGGCTGGGCCTGGGACCGTGAACTGACCGATGCGAATGGCCCGTATGTTGAACTGATGGCCGGCGTCTACACCGATAATCAGCCGGATTTCACCTATCTGGCCCCCTATGAAACGAAGACCTTTTCCCAGTTCTGGTGGCCCTACCAGACCATCGGTCCCGTGCAGAACGCCACGAAAGAGGCGGCGATCCGTCTGGTTGTAAATGATGATCGATCTCTTGATCTGGGTGTCGCTGTTTCAGAGCCTTTCGACGGCGCCCGAATTGTGCTTCGCGACGGCGAACACGCGCGCATTGATGCGCGTGTGGACCTTTCTCCTTCTTCTCCCTGGCAGCAGTGTGAATTGGCATTTGAAGGTGAGGATCCTCAATCACTGGAATTGACTGTTGAGGACGCGGCTGGCCGCATCCTCTGCTCCTACCGTCCCATTGATCTTTCACGGCTGAAACGGAACCGGGCCCTGGCGGAGGAACCGCCGGCTCCCGCGGACACCGCGACCATCGATGAGCTGGTTCTGACGGCGGAGCATCTGGAACAATACCGGCATCCGACACGCTATCCTGAACCCTATCTTGAAGAAGCCCTGCGCCGGGATGCGGGCCATGTCCAGGCCAATATAGCGACGGGACGACTGCGGCTGCGGCAGGGGTGTCTGGACGATGCCGGCCAAAGATTTCAAAAAGCCATTGACCGCTTAACCCGCCGCCACCCGAATCCCCGCACTGGCGAAGCCCATTATCTGCTTGGATTGGCGCGCCGCTTTCAGAATCGATTGGATGAGGCCTACCCACTGCTGTACAAGGCGACTTGGAATGATGCCTGGCGGGCGCCCGCTTTTTATGAGCTGGCCTTGATTGACTGCCGCCGGGGAAACTTCAGTCAGGCCGTTGACCATTGTGACGCGGCCCTTGAAACGAATACCCAGAACAACAAAGCCCGAATTGTCAAGGTTCTGGCCCTGCGGCGCCTAGGGCAGGATGATAAATCGGTGCTGCCCGACCTGCTGGCCGATGATCCGCTGGATCATTGGGCCCGGTATGTGGCCGGGGATATTGACGGATTTTTGGACAAAAGCCGCAATGACGCCCAGACCATTCTGGATGTGGCCTATGACTTTGCCGATGGCGGCTTTTGGGATGAAGCGATCGCGGTCATTCATTTTCACCATGAGAACGATGTCTCTCAGGTGGCTGTCCCCAACCCCGCCGAACGATCTCAGATGACCCATTACACCCTGGCCTGGCTGCTGGATCAGCAGACTCCCGGGAACGGGCGGAAGGCGCTTGCCGCCGCTCGGGCATTGTGCCCGGATTATCTCTTTCCGTCCCGTCCGCATGAGCGGATGGTGCTGGAATGGGCGCTGGAACAAGATGGCGCCGACCGAAATGCCGCTTATGGGTTGGGTAACCTCTACTATGACGCCAAACGCCATGAAGACGCCATTGCCTGCTGGGAGCAGGCCGTGGCGGTCGACCCCGGCTTTGCCACTGCCCGCCGCTGCCTGGGTATTGCCTACTGGAATGTGCAGCGTGACGGACAGGCCGCTCGTAATGCCTACAAGCGGGCACTGTCCAGTGATCCCGAAGATGCCCGTATTTTCGCTGAATATGACCAGCTGCGGGAAAAAATCGGGGATGCGCCTGAGACTAGATTGGACTCTCTTTTAGGCCGGCTGGATCTTGTCCTGTCAAGAGATGATGCCACGGTCGCATTGGCAACCCTGTACAACGAAACCGGTCAAGCCGATAAGGCTCTTGACCTCCTGCGGGAACACCGGTTTCACCCCTGGGAAGGCGGTGAAGGACAGGTGGTGCGCCAATACACGATCGCGCGCCTTAAGCTGGGACAGAAGGCTTTGAAGAAGGGGGACGCGTCACTCGCCCTGGAGCATTTTGACGCGGCCATGCGGATCCCGCAAAATTTGGGTGAGGCCTATCACTTACTTCAGGCCAAAGCTGACGTCAATTACTGGCGTGGCCGGGCGTTGCACGCCCTTGGGCGGGAAGAAGAAGCCAAAGAAGCGTTCGAAGCTGCCGCTTCGGAAGCGGGAGATTTTGTCGCTATGGCGGTGACGGAACACTCTGAACTCTCCTATTTCCGTGGATTGTCTCTGGTTGAACTCGGCTGTGAAAACGAGGCGAAAGCCCTCTTTGAAGATATGAAAGACTTTGCGAAGAGAGAAAGTGAGCAGGAGGGGACCATTGACTATTTTGCGACATCTCTGCCTTTGCTGCTCGTTTTTGAGGATGACTTGACCGAACTTCGCCATAGTCATGCCCGGCATCTTGCCGAACTGGCTGACTCGGGCCTGAAATTGCTCAATGAAAGTCATGCATGATTGAACACGAATCACAGCCATCCCATGGGATCGATTAGGGGAATCGCCCACTTGTCCCGGCGAAGTTTTTACGAAGACGGATCGGGTGAAAACTTCTTCTTTCGAACGATGCTGCAAAGTGTATTTTTATTGTTGTTGCGAAACCTTCTACAAGGCAGTGCTTTAACTCACCTTTCCCGACTTTTTATGGAATATGCGGGCTAGGGACTGAGTGGAAAATCGGGGCTCTCATCGCTATCCTCGATCCTGTATCTGACGCTGGATGCCGGCACCGCGAACCGTACCCGAGGGTATTCCTTGCCGAATTCACGCAGCAGAATCTCGATGATATACGTGGAGAATTCCTGGCGTTTAACGGGAATCGTGTTATAGCGAAGCCTGACCAAGACACCCCAGTCCAGGAATTCAGCCCGTATAAATGGTTTGACACCGGTCTGTTCCACAATCTCGGATGTCACTTCTAAGGCTGCGGCCAGCATGATTTCTTTCGCCCGTTCCCAGTCTGAATCAAATGTCAATCGGACCGGCACCTCGTCCAGCATGTATTTCTGGTCCAATGTATAGTTGATGATCACGTGCTGAAACAGTATCGCATTGGGTATCAGAATACCACGTCCTGAAGCTTCTTCGCCACTGATCGAACCACCCACCTGATTAAGAATCACATGCGTCAACGTTATTCCCGTCACATCCCCCGTGATGCCGGCAATGACCACCCGGTCGCCGATCTTGAATGGCTTCTTCACAATGATCATGAGCCATGCCGCGATACCGGTAACCGGTTGCTGCAGTGACCAGCCCAGCATCATGCCGATGAAGCCGGCCGTGAGGCCGAGGAGCTTGAGCGAACCACTCATCGCAATCAGGACCAGAACAGCGATGATGAATTTCCAGATGTGATGCCAGGTCTTCATGAAGCTCTGCGCGTTTTCCTTGCTGAACGCCTTCTCCTCAACCTGCCTTTTCACTATTTTGCTCAGATAGCGTTTGATATTGAGGAGCACCAAGATGGTCAGGATGGTCAGGATGACTGGCCGGTAAGGGGAGTCAACAGCCATATACTTCTGGTGAAATCGTCCCCATAAGCCATAGGTCACGTCACTGTCTTTTTCCACGACGCCAACGTCTGAAGCTTGCTCGACTTTGGCTCCCGCACCGTTCACTTGAGCCCGCGGCTTTTCTTCCGGCATGCCCGGCATCTGTGCCAGAGCCATGTTGGCGACAGTGAATAGCAACAGAGCTGGCAGAAGCCAGCGGACAGTCCGGGGAAAATTACGTGTTGAAAGGATTGAATGCGCTGGGAATTTCATCGGATGGTCTGCCTTTTTTGTGGATTAAAACGGAATCCATGTGCCCGGGACGATAAAAAATATCTATTCTCAGTTGCTGGCATTCTCATGATTTTCCCGTGACGGTTCATTTCGGACTGCGCCAAAGAAGGGGGTCCGGTTTCCTTCCACGCAGCGGACGGCATAGAGATACATGGCCGCCGACCAGGTCTGCCAGTCCTGGCCCTGCGGGGTCCCATCCTGCGCCCGATGCCACTCGTTGAATCCGAAGGCGAGACCACTTTTTCGCCCCGACCGGACGAGTTCGGTTAGATGACTCAGTTTGCGCCCGGGATTCCCGCACCGGCTTCAAATCCTGGCCTGCCACCTACTCTGCTGTTTTATCTTTGTTCGTCGTCATTTTGTCACCATTGCTCCACTTCGTCAAATAACATGCCGGTCGCACATTTTACGAAAATGATACCCATAGATAGCCATCGTCACGGCTTGCGGCAAGAGGCGTGGCCGCCGGCACATTGTCCAGAAAAGCAGTCGCCAATACTGAAACCGCTCACGGCCGACAATGCCCAGCCGCCAGAAGGAGCGCATGAGCGCATAAATCCCTGAGATGCGCACGGGGGTTCGGACCTGGGCGACCTTGATGGTGCGCAGATGCGTCCGGACTCTCTCGTAAAAGTATTTCGGGGAATAGATATGCCGCAGGATTTCCCGGTATCCCTGCCGCAGCACGTCAAGATCCATCGTCGGCAGAATGTTGGTTGTGCCATCCACGTTGTCGCATGATGATTTTCCCCGCAGACGCCCTTCCTTCTTCATTCGTTCGTACAGCCGCGTTCCCGGCAGCGCCTGTAGCAGACCGACCATGGCGGTCACGATGCCGCTCTGCTGAATGAAGTCGATCTGACGTTGAAAAATGGACGGCTGGTCATGATCAAATCCGACGATGAATCCGCCCTGTACCTCGAGTCCGGATTGCTGGATGCGTCGCACGTCAGCCAGCAGGTCGCGGCCCTTATTCTGAAGCTTGCGGCATTCGGCCAGGCAGGTGTCGTCCGGGGTCTCGATGCCGATGAACACCTTGGTGAATCCAGCTTCGGCCATCAACCCCATCAGCGGTTCGTCTTCAGCCAGGTTGATGGACGCTTCGGTGTAGAACGCCACGCCCCGTTTGTCCTTCCGCCAGTCAATCAGAGCCGGCAGCAGGTCGTTTTTCAGGAACTGTTTGTTGCCAATAAAGTTGTCGTCCACAAAAAATACCTCCCCCCGCCAGCCCAATGCATACAAGCCATCCAATTCAGCAATGATCTGGCGCGAGGTTTTGGTGCGGACGCGATGCCCCAGTAGTGCTGTGACATTGCAGAAATCACAGTTGAAAGGACAGCCTCGGGAAAACTGGACACTCATGCTGGCGTAGCGTCGCAAGTCAAGCAAATCCCATCGGGGCGTGGGTGTCCGGTGCATGTCGGCAAACTGTTCAGACGCGTAGAGATGCTGTGGACTGCCCCGCATGATGTCTCGTAAGAAGCCGGGCAGGGTCAGTTCGGCCTCGTTCAAAACCAGATGGTCCACCATGTCAAAGTCGTCTGGCTCGCCGGTAAACAGAGGCCCCCCGGCAACCGTGCGCAGACCGGCCGCCTTGCAGCGGCTGATGATTTCCTGGGCCGAGGCCCGCTGGACCCCCATGGCGCTGACAAATACGGCGTCCGCCCAGGCCAGGTCGCGCTGCTTCAGTCGGCGAACGTTCGTGTCCACCAGACGCAGAGACCATTCGGGCGGCAGCATGGCCGCGACAGTCAGCAGGCCCAGGGGCGGATGCGCCGCCCGCTTGCCCACGAATGAAAGTGCATATTTGAAACTCCAGAACGTGTCCGGAAACTCGGGATTGATTAATAGGATGTTCACTGTCAGTCTGCCTGTTTCATTTCATTTCATTTCCGTGGATGCTGGATGCTTCCACGCTCCTGCGGGCCTGCGCCCAGCTCCGCGCCCAGCGTTGTTGAGTGTCGCTGCGCCACAGCTCGTTCCGGTCGCCCCCGCCGACGGCGGATGCGGTTTGCATGATGCCTGTCGTCAGGGACGCACCGCTATCTCCAACCGTATCGGCGGCATCGGTCACGCTTGTCTGCATCGTGTCCAGCAAGTCCTTGCCCCCCCCGGCCATATCGCCTTTCGACACGCTGCTTGCCGTCTTGAACAAGCCGGTCACCGTTCCCCACACCGTCGTGCCCGCGCCTTTGCCTGCAGCCGCGATCGAAGAGAGCGCCGTGCGGCCCAGCTCTTCGCCGGTGTCGCCCATGTTCCCCAGGGTGTTCCATCCGGCTTCCCTGGCCCGCTCCGCCACCATTCCCTGGACGCCGTTTGGATCCACCAGTGGTCGGCGCGGGGTGCCGCCCACATGCAGTTTCAGGGCATCGCCTGCCGGCGTTACAATGGCAATGGTGCAATCCAGCGTGTCGCTCAAAATCGCCACGTCCAGGTTGATATCCGCGATATCACCGCCAATGGTCTGCGGCACCCCTTGCGGTAAAAATTCATACCACGACTGCAACTCCAGCCCGGCCAGCCGAAGCGCGGCGCGTCCGGCGGGTATCGGCCGCCCCGTGCCGACAGGGCCGAACCGCGCAATGATTCCCAGCGGCGCATTGGACGTTGCGGGTTGGACGAGGCGACCGGTCATTTCCGCCCGCCCCGGCAGTAGGGAATCCTCAACTGCCGCCATGTTCAGATACAAATCGGTAACCAGAACATCGCAGCCCTTGAGCGTGATGTGAACGGGTGTCTGGTCCAGGGCCGAATCCGTGTAGTGGAGGGTCATGTTTTTAGCCGTGATACGCTTGATATGAATGGGACTCGGGGGCTTTGCCGGCTCCGTGACCGCTTCGGGCGCCGTCGGCTGGAGAAGTCGGACCACATTCAGCGTGCCGTCTTTGTCGCGCACAACGTGAATCGACAAATCGGCAACCATCACTTCCTCGACAATCAATGGCGAACCGAAAAGAGAGGACAGAGCCAGGTTGACCCGGGCTTCCGGAAGATTGAGGAACAGATCGCCGCCAAACCCGTCCGGCTGGTTGAGTCTCAGATCCTGCACCGTGAAACGGCATTGTAGAAGTCCCAGATCAATGTCCTCCAAGGCTGCGGGAGCGGCGAAATGTTTGGACAGCTTGCGGTTGCCGACGGATACCAGCACGCCTGGCAAAACCAGACGGGCAACAATGCCCAGAACAATCACAACAACCAGGAAAACAGCCACAAAGCGCACCCACCATCGCTGCCACCAGCGCGGCCGCCCAGCCTTTGGTTTGTCCGGAGCTTCGGGACGGTCGGCCAGGCCGCTGGCCGGACCGCCCGTTCGATTTTTCTCCAGGCTACTCATGTCAAAATCAGAACCTCCAGTTGACAAAAATCATCGCCGGCGCGAGTTCCTCGGGCAGCTCCGTGAACCAATGCGTGTTCCGGCGGATGATGTTGACCAGCCCGATCTGAACCCCGGCATCGCCGGTTTCCGCATAGTTGACGAAACCAAGCTGTAGACCGGTCAGGGTGCCCGCGTAGTTGACCACGCCCATCTGCAGCCCCTTCATGCCGCCACCGGCATAGTTTACAAATCCGTCCTGCCAGCCGAGAAAATCACCCTTGGTGTAGTTGATCGGCGCCCATTGAATACCCTTGTAGTTGTCGGCATAGTTGAGCACCAGAGCCAGGCTAAACCCCGCACTGTTGCCGGTGGTTCCATTGGCAATGCCCAGAGCCAGCGACGTCTGCTGGTTTTCGCCCCAGACACTGAGGGTCAGACCCTCGATCGTCTCGCTGCGGTCATAGACGGCAATGTCCGGTGTGAGGCTGAGGTTGAATGGTCTGGTGCCGGCCATGACGCTGGTCGTGACCAGGAGGGCGGCTAGAGTTGTGAGTCGTGTCTTCATTGTTTGCTTCTCCATCTTGTTTTGCTTTTGTTTTTCAGGCGGTCGCGGAATTCCGAGGAGAAAACGTCCGAACCAATCAGGATTGTCACTACAAACACTATAGATTCCCCGGGGATGGATCGCGATGGGGTAAATCCTCATTATCCCGTAGGGCAAACTCTCATTATCCCGTAAGGGAAGCATACGAGTTGGTGCGTCTGTTGATGTGATAATAATTGGAACCCTATGGCAGCCAACTGTTCCGTTTGGGGTCAAAGTCGGTGGGTTAAGAGCAGAATGAGCAGAATCAGGACGACGAGTCCAAGCCCGCCGCTGGGATAGTATCCCCAGTTCTTGCTGTGGGGCCACGTGGGCAAAGCGCCCACGAGGATGAGGACAAACACAATCAGTAAGATGGTTCCGATAGTCATGTTACAGCCCCTTTTGTTGGTGCTATTTCGTTGCTGCAGCGGCTTGGTTATCAAGTCCTGTCACTAAAAATACTATAAGGCGGCGAGAGTCAGCGTACTATGGGGTGAAAACCCGCTTCTCCATGGGGTGTAAAGCTACCGGGGAAGGAGGAGGAGAAGAAAGACCCAAATACCCACTTGTCCCGGCGTCTTGTCCCGGCGTAGCTGAAACCGAAGCCGGATTATTAACCGAAACTTCAAAAACCAAAGGGTTTTGCAAGTTCCTCATGGGTTTGTTCGTTTAGGACGTCACAAACATAAAGACATCAGACAGAAAGATGGTGAGAGAAAAATGAGAAGCATGTCCCGAAGTCCCGCAGAGTCACTGCAACGCTTCAAAAACCTGATTGCTGTCAACAAGATGCACATTAGGCGGCAGGGTGTATTCGCGCGTTCCGACACAGGGCACAAAAATCGCATAGTCGATTTTCATCTTTTCTATTTTTCTCAAAGGCGGAATCTGCTTTGAGGTTATTCCCCGCATGATCTTTTCAAGATCGGCCGAGGTCGCGGCCCGATTGAGACTTTTACATTCTCCCAGCAGGATGGTACTGCCATCCAGAGACGTGGTCACAACATCCCATTCAGGTCCCCGCACCATCCAGTGACGCCTTGACGGCCCCCACTGCTGGTCGTTTATTAAAAGATGAGGGATTGCCTGGCGGCATAGTTCCTCCCATGCTTCCGCCCGAAGCTGGGGCCATATATCAGTCAGCATCTTTAAGCGGTTCGTTTCTGACGCGGACTGTAAAGTCCCGCGATGAGATGCCACAACTCGAAACCACAGACGCAGGAATGGATCAGCCAACTTATAGAGTGCCTTTTTGCTTCGTTTCTCATCTTCACCATAGGGCACTTCACGCAGAATATAGCCCAGTTCCTGTAATTGCTTGAGACTACGCGTCAGCGATGTGGCGGGAAGACCAAGACGCCCGGCAATTTCCGAAGATTTGTGGGCGCCCAGCCCGATTGCATCCAGTATGGGTCGCAGGGGAATCGCTGAGGGCATTTCCTGGCGGAGCAGTCGGTCAATTTCATCATGCAGCACGCCAAGAGGGGAAAGCATCAGGTCATCTACTGCCGCCCGGTGATTTTTTCCGAAGTTCTGGGACAGTTCCCAATAGCGGGGAACTCCCCCCCAACAGGAATAGTAATCCAAAAAGGATGAACCATCGCCAGTGGAAAGTATGTGACTGATGTAACCGGGGAGGATGGGGTTTAGCTTAAGCACCTCATCTGCCCGACCATAAAGCGGCGCGCCCGAATTCAGAATGCTACTCATCATCATCCGCTGGCTTGAGCCTGAAAGAGCAAGTACAATGCCACCTTCCCGCTTTTCACGGTCCACCCATTGCTGTAGCACACTTGAAATCTCCGGTGCGGCCGAAACCAGATAAGGAAATTCATCAATGATAAGAGGACCCCGCCAGCCGGATTGCCTCGCCTCATGTGACAAGCGCTTGAACAAGGTATGCCAGTCTGGATAAGCAACTGCCGAAAAACCGGGGAAAACGGTATTCATTTCATTAGCGAAATACTGCCGTTGAATGGTTCCCGCCGATTCGTCCGCAACCCAGTAGGTTCCATTATGCCGGGCACACCATTCGGTAAGTAATCGGCTCTTGCCAAGCCGCCGGCGTCCCCAGACAACAACGAAAGCGGCATCTTCGCGGGCCATGACCCGATCCAGGCGCTCCATTTCCTTTTGACGATTAATAAACTTCATGAACAATTTCCCTTTATATGCTCCAAAGTATAATACTCAAATATATAATGTCAACATAAATAAAATACATACAGGCAATCGGTCAGTGACGGGGTGAAACTGGGGACAGTTTCGAGTGGCGTTAAGTTAAGAGCTTAAAACGGCGATTATACGGTTTTTTCCTGACCGCTAGAAGCGAATTCAGAGTGGCGAGTGGCGGGTAAGAATAAGATTAAGGCGAAATTAAGGCGAAAGATTAAGATCGGGATTAAGATGGGGATTAAGATGGGGATTAAGAGGAATGGGGGGGGGATTTCGGGCAAAGCCCACTGGAGGCCGGTCGGCTCGACCGGAAAGGTCCGCTGGGAACCAGCGACCGTATAATGAGTCCGAGGGCGACGCGTCAACGGTCACGCCAGAAGCGCAGTTCAGTGCGGAGGCGCTCCACCTCGTCGAGAAGTGCGAACAGGACCTTGGTCGTGGCCAGGTCGCAACCGTGAACGATCCGCAACTGCTCGATCCGTCGGACGGTATGGATTGTCTGTTCAGTGAAAGCCATCATTTCATGGGGCGGCAGAAGGACAGGCTGAATGAGGTCAGTACGACAATAAACCAGGATGGCGCGTCGGGAAACACCCGCCAGATGCGCTGCGGCCTCCAGGCTGTAGAGAGCGGTCTGCTTCGGCTGGAACACCTCGACAGCAAGAGATGATGATATGTTCAGGACAAAGCGCTTGCTCATCAGGTCTTCCTCGGGTTGAACGTCGACGTCTCGGCCAACTGCTCCCACAGAGCTTTCTGTTCCGGTGTAAGTCGCGTCGGGAGCTGGATAGTCACAACGGCATACAGGTCGCCCCGGGTTCCATCGCCGGTGGGAAGCCCTTTGCCGCGCAAGCGAAACCGCCGTTCAGCCGCAGTGCCGGCCGGAATTTTCAAGGATACTGTACCGTCAAGAACCGGGATGCGGACGGTCGTTCCCAGCACCGCTTCCCAGGGGGCCAGCTCGAGATCATGGTACAGGTCGGTGCCACGCACCCGGAAATCGGGATGTTTGGCGAACCTGACCCGCAAATACAGGTTTCCGGAATCGGCGCCACCCAATCCGTCTCCGCCTTTGCCAGCGAGACGGATGAGCTGCGCTTCCCGCACACCAGGCGGGATTTTCACCTGCAAGGTTTGCGCCTTTGACTGCCCGGTGCGAGGGTCGACACGCCGCAGTTGAATCCTACGTGTCGAACCGTGCATGATCTCGTCAAGCGTCACCAAAATGTCGCCCTCGATGTCCCGGCCACGTTGCGCGAAGACCTCGTTTCCCATGCCCGGACCTTGCCTGCCGGTGCGTCCGGAATCGCCGAAGGGCTGACCCCGACTGGCGAAAAACTGCTCGAAAAAATCACTGAAACCGGTGCCCTCAAAATGGAATTCGGCCTGTTGTCCGAAGCCGCCGCCGAATCCACTCTGTTGCTGCGACGCCTGTCTCCCAGGGCGATCCCAGTTAGCACCGAGTTCATCATACTTGCGGCGCTTGTCCGGGTCGCTGAGAACCTCGTTGGCCTCATTGATGTCCTTGAACTTCCCGTCGTCTGCGGCTTTATCTTTGCCTTTGGCAACATCGGGGTGATACTTGCGGGCGAGCTTGCGGAACGCCTGCTTAATATCCGCATCGGTGGCGGACCGGGGCACCCCGAGAATGGCGTAGTAGTCTTTGAATTTAACAGGCATCACCGGATCCCGAGACATGTGTCAGATTATTCACAATGACCTTCGCCGGACGAAAGATTTCGTTGCCCCGGCAGTAGCCACGCTGGGTAACTTCAAGTACGAGTTGATCAGGCTGCATGGCATCTTGTCGCACTGAAACGGCCTCCTGCCGGCGAGGATCGAAGGGCCGACCCACGTCCTCGGTTGCCTCGATGCCGTGGCGTCGGGTTGTTCCTGGCCGTCAAGGGTCACGATGGTCGACCGAGGGGGTTCCTTTCGGCCCGGGTGACGGTGATGTAGTAGAAGGTTTCGCGGTGGCGTGACAATAAGGCGTACTTTTACTACTTGTCCGGTTCGGATGGCGGTTCGCCCTTCGGTTTGCTCCATTTCCCCGCCAAACTCCAAGCCAGAAGAATCCCGGTAGCGATTCCGGCAAGCAAGGTGATCGCCAGCAGCGCGGACTGAGGCATGGACAAGGTGAAGAAGAGGAATTTCGTTTCCACGGGAGTGCCGTTCTGGAAGATCCAGATCACGGCCACAACCGCCATGCCCACTGCGGCTCCGAGCCGTATTTTTGTACTTGTATTCATGGTTTACCTCCTGGTGAATCGTTTTGATTTATGGTTGCACCTGGTTCTGATTATATGGCGGCAGGTGAGTGCGGCCACTGACCAGCCGGCTGCGGATTCATCCGGCCAGACCCGCCATCTGTACGCTGGAATCTAGCACAAATCCGAGGCGTTGGCCATGGGGTGAATGCCCCAGAGTTTCTAAGTCCCTCTTGTAGACGACAGTTCCTGCAAGAGATCAGCCAGGTTGAGACTGACGATGGCGCAAGCCCTGTCACTGACGGCAAAAGGCAGGATGACTTTGTTCTTGTGAAGGAGAGACCCGCAACTGTAAACGACATTGGGGACATACCCCTCCCGGTCATTGCCTTCGGGAGAGAGCAGGGGTTGCCGCAGACGCCCGATGACTTGTGTGGGATCGTCCAGGTCAAGCAGAGCGGCGCCAATGCAGTATTTCCGCATCGGTCCGACCCCGTGAGTGATGACCAGCCAGCCGGCGTCGGTCTCGATCGGGGAACCGCAGTTGCCGATTTTTACCGATTCCCACATTGCCGACGGCCGTAAAATGACCTGGGGATCGCTCCAATGGTGGGGACTGGGGGAGAACATGATGAGAATATTTTCGTCATCCTGACGCGACAGCATGACGTAACGGCCCCCCACGCGCCTGGGGAAAAGCGCCATGCCTTTGTTCTGCACGGCGCTGCCATTGAGCGTCCGGATGCGAAAATGCAGGAAGTCGGTCGTTTCAATGAGCTGAGGAAGGATATCCCGCCCATTGTATGCCGTGTAAGTGGCGTAATACATGACTGAGAGATCATCGTTTACGAAGCGGACAAACCGGGCGTCCTCAATCCCGTTGCTCTCATTGGAAGAAACGGGGAAAATGATCCGTTCACTGAGCGTCAGTGTTTTTGAAAAAAGCAGTTCGTAGTTGGAATCAGCCAACCACTGGATGTGGGCAAGCGTGCGCTGCAGGTGGCGCGTGACCGGTTGAGTTTCATGACGAACGGTTTCCATTTGCCGTTGCAGGTCACGGCAGGTGAAACTGTCTGTCAGTGGTTCCATAACCGCATTGACGTATTTGTCGTCAAATCCCATCTCGTGGAGCTTGGTGACAAATGACTGCTTATCATAACTGGGATTAGGGACAACTTCCGGTAGAGTCACAAAGCGGGAAGCCGGTTCAAGAGTGATGTGCCCATCCGGGGCGATGTTGCCGCCACGGAATTCTATTGACGAGATATGCCCTTCGCCGGTGGCGCGCAGACTCAAAACAAAACGGAGACCTCCGTCCGGAACACCATTCTGGTCCGGATGCGGGACAATGGACGGGTTAAAGATGGCGGCGGCTTCCAAAGCATATTCGGCGGAAAACAGAGCGCCGATCAGCAACTGCCGTTCATGTGAAAGTGGACGCTTCCCGGTCACATACTGACGGATCTTCTCGTAGCGGGCATGGAGCACGGATTCGATATCGAAGTGCCGTCCATCAAATTCCCGGCGCACAGCGGCCAAATGGCGGCTGACTTCTTTGTCAGTCAGGGCCAGTGCCCGGCCGATCACCCGGTTTATCAAGGCTCGATTGCCGGGAGTAAACGGGCGGAGGATGACCCGTGAACTATCGGGTAGAAGCGTCACCTCATGACGCAGATAGGGAACAGCGCTCATGTGGCACCATCCCTGTTCGGCACCGGCGATACCCCCATGATGTCATGCTCGGAGTGACTCATTTCCGCGCGGGCGAGGTGAAACGCCAAGGTTGATTCGGCGCCATAGTTTTTGTTTAAGCGGTCAGCATGCAGGCCATCGCTGCAACCGCCCGTTTCGAAATCGTAAAGTGGCGCGTTCAAATCATTTCTCCCGAGGAACCACTCAAAAGCGCGTCTAGCCTCGTCCATCCAGACTGAATCCCGTGTTGCGCGGAATGCTTCCAGGCAGGCGGCGACCATGGCTTGAGCTTCGACGGGTTGCTGGTCAAAATCCGCTCTGGCCCCGCCGCGTACATAGAAACCATTGCTGCCTATGGGCCTAAAGCTCCCTGTCTGGGTTGTCTGAATAGAAACCAGCCAGTTCAACGACTGAAGGCCGATCGTTAAAGCCTCCGAACTGGGCAGCCACTGACCGCTGAGGATGAGGACCTGGCAAAGACGGGCGTTTTCATACGTCACGCCGGACTCGAACCACGGCCAGTCGTCGGTCGCGCATTCTCGCCACAGCGCCACCAACTTCGCGGTCAGCGTTTTTCGCATGGCAGTGACGGTGGGATTGTCAGAGACGCGTCGCAGATACTCGTGAATACCGAGCAAGGTGAATGCCCAGGCTCGAGGCGACGTGAATGATTCCACGATCGGCAATCCGTTTTCGAAAAGCTGGGCACAGAGCCTGGCATGGCCATCAATTCGCGAGGTGCCGACCCCGGTCCCCACAGCCCAAAGCCCGCGGGCGTGGCTGTCTTCACTTCCGGCAGCTTCCAGCCACCGGCGTCCATGACTCATGAAGTTTCGGAAGCGGCCGGCTTGGTAGTCAAAAGCCGCCGCAATGAAGGCCAGGTACTCGTTCGAAAGTTTCGCGACAATGGTGCCCGATGGCGGATCGCAAATTTCAGCCAGCTGATTGCACAGAATGTAGGCCCGCGCGTTGTCATCGGTGCAATACCCTTCATGAAAATTGGGGACATTGAAGATCGCATGCTGAAAGATACCCGTATCATCACTCATACGGACAATGTGATCCAGTCGCAAGGGAGGCAGTTTATAAGGGCGGTTGGCAAGCGTCCATTCGCCAAAGCAGGCGCGCGGCGCTGTCCTATGCTCAACGCGCGCCCGGCGAAACGATTCCAAATAACGCAGCGCAGTCGCCGGCCAGATCATGCCACGGCCCATCGCATAGGCCCGATGACGGATTCGGTCCAGCCCCTCCGGATCATCCAATAGAGCGCAGACGGAATCGGCGATCGCCTTAGGATCACGAAACGGAACGAGAACACCCCGGCCATCCGCCAGCAATTCCCGGGCGTGCCAATAGGGGGTCGAGATGACCGCCTTGCCCGCCCCGAAAACATATGCCAGGGTTCCCGATGTGATCTGAGCCGCGTTAAGGTAGGGGGTCAAGTAAATGTCCGCAGCCCCGATGAATTGCTTTAAATCGTCCAAGGACACAAAGCAGTTGTAAAAAATAACATTATCCTTGACTCCCCGATCCTCAGCCAGTCGCTCCAAGCTTAGCCTATAGCGTTCGCCCTCATGTGCCAGCAGGTGGGGATGGGTGGCGCCAAGCACTAGATAAACCACGTCCGGATGCCGGTCAATGATAGCTGGCAACGCTTCGATCACATGCTCGACGCCTTTGTCCGGTCCGAGCAAACCAAAAGTCAGCAGTACGTTTCGTCCTTCGACCCCGAAGTCAACCTTGAACAAGCTGGATTCGGCAAAGGGGACATCCGGAATGCCATGGGCAATGATATCGATCTTGGCATCCGGCACAGCGTAGACATCGCGCAGAATCTCGGCTCCTTTTTGAGCCATGACCACCAGGCGGTCACTTTGCGCAGTCAACTCCGCCATTACCAGGCGCTGGTCCGGGCTCGGTTCCTGGAGAATGGTGTGCAGAGTCGTCACCACCGGCATCCGCGCTTCTTTCAGCAAGGCCAGCAGATGACTTCCGGCCGGACCGCCGTAAATACCGAACTCATGCTGCACGCAGAGCACTTCGATGTTGTTGAAGTTCAGAAAATCAGCCGCCCGCCGATACGAATCCAGATCCTTTTCCTGAATCTCGAAACAAACCCGCGACGGGTAGTCGTATCCGGCCGGTTGATCATTGACAGCCCCGACCAGACATTCGGAGTCGGGGGCGGCCTGCGCGACCGCTTCGCAGAGATCATGCGTAAACGTTGCAATGCCACATAAGCGTGGCAGGTAATCGCCTAGAAAAGCGATGCGACGAGGCAAGAGAATATCGTCTGAACAGTGGGGCATATAACACTATACACCCTGCAGATCATTGTACAAAGAGGGCCATCAAGTGTTCTTGACTCATCACTTGATTCGCGCACTCCCAGCCGGCCAATATGGGTGAAATCCCTCCTGCCCGTGCTTTTCAAGGGGGTGGGTAATACCCCATTGACGGGTGGGCAGTAGGACCGTATAGTAATGAGAAAAAATGGAGTTGTCAATTAATGGAAACGTCCTCACGCAAACTTTCGGCAGCATCCGCTACGGAAACCCCCGGCACCGCTGATCAGGCGAGCGCCTTGGCAAGAAAGCCAAAACCACCCGTCCGCGAGGCTTCCCTGAAGGTCGTCAAGAAGCGACTGGAACGGGAGATCGCGAAGCGCAAGGCCGCGGAAGTCGCCCTTGGGGACGAACGCCGGAAATACCGCAAGCTGCTGGCCGACTCGAAAAATGTTCAGAAACAGTTGCGGCGACTTTCTCACGAGGTGTTGCGGGCACAGGAGGAAGAAAGAAAAAGGATCAGCCGCGAGCTCCACGACGAAATCAGCCAGATACTGACCGGGATCAACGTCAGACTGGCCACCCTGAGGATAGAATCCGCCGCCAATGCCAAAAATATTAGCCGCAATATCGCCAGCGCGCAACGCCTGGTTGAGAAGTCAGTGGCCACCGTGCATCGTTTTGCCCGTGAATTGCGCCCGGCGATGCTGGATGACTTGGGACTTATTCCGGCGCTCACCTCCCATCTCAAGGAGGTCCGGAAACGCACGGGCCTGGAGATTCAGCTCACAACATCGAGGCCCGCAACGCTTGAAAAAGTGGGCAGTCTCAAACGAACCGTGCTCTATCGCATTGCCCAGGAGGCAGTCAAGAATGTCGTCAGGCATGCACACGCCACTCAGGTTGATGTGTCCGTTCAGGTCAGGCCGGGGCACGTCTGTCTGGAAGTGAGTGACAATGGCAAGTCTTTTTCCGTGTCGGATGTCCTTGCCAGCAAACGCCGCAACCGGTTGGGATTGCTCGGCATGCGCGAAAGGGCCGAGATGGTGGGAGGGGCGTTTGAGATAGACTCCGCACCGGGGAAGGGAACCACGGTCCGAGCAGATATACCCCTCCGCAACGGGGGAGAGGCAATCGTCCGGGCCACGACTAAAGGCGGATCGAAAAAAAATCAGGAAATACTATGAAGCCTATCCGCGTCCTTCTGGTTGAAGACCACACGGTTGTCCGCGAGGGTTTGCGGGCGCTGCTGGATATCGAAGGCGGGTTCGAAGTCGTTGGCGAAGCGGCCGACGGGCTGCAGGCGATTGAACGGGTTCGTGAACTGTGCCCCGATGTCGTGGTCATGGATATCGCGCTGCCGCGGCTGAATGGCCTGGATGCCTCCCGCCGGATTTTGGAGGAGGGGCCTTCGCCTCCCAAGATCCTCATTCTCTCCGCGCATGCGGATGATGTCTATATAGAAAAAGTGGCGTCTCTCGGTGTGTCCGGATACCTGGTCAAACAAACAAGCGCGCATCGGCTGGCCGAGGCGATTCGGGAAATCCGCAAAGGCAATGTATTCTTCAGTTCGTCCGTGGCCGAACGGCTGGAAGGATGCGAGCGGAACACATCGGAAGGAACAGCCCGCTTTGGACGAACGGGGCGGCCCACGAGAAAGAGTGAACACCTTACTCCACGCGAGCGCGAAGTGGTGCAACTGATTGCCGATGGCTGGGCCAACAAGCAGATCGCGGCGGACCTTGGCATCAGCATAAAAACTGTCGAGAAACACCGGCAGAGCGTGATGGACAAGCTCGACATCCACGAAACGGCCAGCTTGACCCGATACGCGATTTCGGCGGGACTGATCGAGAGCAGCGTTCAGGTCACCATCATCTGAGGAACGAACACATGACATTCATAGGTGAAGCCACGACAATGGGGACCTCTCTGGAGTTGTCTGCGCAGGGAGCTGGCTGGCATATGTCTATCCGTCGAATCGACGGCAAAAGCGACCCTCGCTTCCTGGCCTGTAATGGGAAGCCCATGGCGGCGGCTGATGTGGCTCTGTTTATTCCTGATTGGCAGCGACTGACCTGGCGGAATATCGCCGACAGCATGTTCTCACGCAGCAAATCCCACGCTGAAGACTCGGCCTACCAGATCACGGTCTCGGGTGCCCGGGGTTCTTCCATGTCCCAAGAGGATGTGAGCAAAGCATTCGAGCAGTTCATGGCCTCTTGCTTATAGAATTGCGTGCATCGGGGTCGGACCTGAATGGCACTAAGATAAAGAGGGAAAAGTTCATGTTCAAACTGATAGAAGCGGACGGAATGCGGGAGTAAAAGCAACCCATGATTAAGGCGAAGGATTCGGGCGAAGGATTCGGGCGAAAGATTAGGGTTGCGCATTTCCAGGACCTTAATCATTTGCCCTGAACGACCCCGCCTAGCGGGGACTGCGAGCGCAATGCGCGTGGGGCAACGCCCCTAACAACATGTTGCAGTTTAACCTTTTGCGTCGCCCGTTCAGGGCTCAAAATTCTTCTTGTCCTTTAAACCTGGGGCGCTGTCCCAGGCTATCTTTGCCACGTCCCGTTGGGACTTTCTTTTTGTTTTGTATCAGTAAAAAGGGGCGCTGCCCCAGGCTATCTTTGCCAAGCCCTTTCAGGGCAATTAGTACGGTCTCAGCAATTTCTGGTACAGCCCCCATTGAAAGTTGTGGCAGGCCGGACCCCCTAACCCTCAATGAATAACCATTTCCCTATTGATTACTGATGGAACGGCGCCGAAAAAAGATGCCCAGCAAGCTGATCAAGAGCTTTACGATAATTAAGGAGTCGGCAAGTGTCAAACCGGTTTTCTCGGAAACCGGAAAAATCATGAGTCCCGCCTTGTTTTTGGCTTTGGGGTCAGATACTATGTAAAGAAAGATGTTTTGTGTATTTTTGTGCTCGAAAAAACCTTGGATATAGGTTCGGGACAAGGTTAATTCAGCCATCCCACGGGATGGCTGTGAAATACAAGCCATGATCAACTTGCGGATGCCCTATTGAGAGACAGCATGTCTGTTGGTTTTAATGCATCCGGGGTTATTCATGGTATCCCAACCAGCCGTCTTTCTTACGGGTATTTGGAGGTGAATCAGTTCAGGGAGAAGATCGGCGCCGAGGTGGCTTTTGCGAATATCTCTCGGCTGGCGTAAGTTTGGATTGGGGACTGCGCCGAATGGTGCTAAGTTAAATTACTTTCTGACCTCATTTTAAACGAACGGAGTATTGAATAAATGAAAAAAAGACATGTATGCCTTTCCATTGTTACAGTTTGTCTGTTCACTGGGGTTTTAAATTGTGCCGCCCAGACCAAGCCGATCAAGGTCTTTATCCTGGCTGGGGATGAAATGGTTTTAGAACAGGCCCCTGTTAGTGGCCGGACGGAGGGGACACACGAGGATTTTTATCCGAACGCCGAAGCGACCAAAGACGAGAAGCGAAAACATGTCAACGTGGCTGTCTACAAGGGGGCTTATTCGCCGAGGGCGGATTATGACGCGCTAAAACCGGACGTCACGGGAATCGTTGAGATTGGTGAACAGCGGACACGGCAAATTCATCCCAAAAAGCGGGGGCGTGAGCCGGTGCCTTATACCCCTTTTCCTGAATTGGCGCGACAGGATGGGTATACCACGGTGCTGCGCGGGTATCTGTCCGTCAACGTGTCGGGAAAGTATGAATGCCATCCGGGCCAGGGCGAGTCCGCCTTTAATGTGACGACAGTAGAAGGTAAAGAGGTTTATCGCCGGGAGGTCGACCAGAAAACTGCGACGATCACACGGATCCAGCTTGATCCGAAGAAACGCTATGCGTTTCAAACTATTTTTTTCAAGAAACCCGGCCATGATTTCCATCTGCCGCTTGTTAATAAACCCGGCACCCTTGAAAGTGCGGTCGCTGAAAACCCGAAATACGGGGGTTTAAAGGACAAGGACGGACAGTGGGTCACCCGGGATGATGTCTTTCTCTACGACGCGCACTCCATTCACAACAATACCGAGGCCCCCGCGCGCCCGCTGCGGGTGGGGACGATGGTCAGAAACGGTCCTGAAGTGGGGGTGAGGATGGGTGTGGAACTGATGCTGGGACATCGTTTGGGAGACGCGTTTGAGGAACCGGTCATGCTGCTGCGGTTTGGCACTAAGCACCCCACTTGGTTCCACCGCGGATCCCGTGACCTGGCCCATGACTACCGGCCACCGTCAAGTGGTGGCGGATCAGATCTTGACGGTAGCTGGGATGTGATTCATTTCAATCATGGTGTCTGGGATGCGACTTATCGTGATCCCAGCTCAAAATATTATTCCGGCTACCGAACCACATCCGTGGAGGATTTTGAGAAAAATCTTCGCACGCTGGTGGCCAAGATGAAAAAAACCGGTGCCACGATTATCTGGGGAAGTGTCACACCGGTGTGGGAAGGTGAACCGGGCCGATTGAATGGCGACGAGGACGCCTACAATCGCGTTGCGGAAAAAGTGATGAAAGAAAACGGGGTGATCATCAACGATCTGAATGCGGAGGTCCGGCGACAGGGCGCTGGGAAAAGTAAAAATGTTCATGATGTGGGCAACCTGGCGCCCAAAGTGACCGAAACAATCCAGGACGCTCTGGCCAACCGAAAAACCTTAACAAAGCCTCTGCCGCGGGTATTGTTTATTGGTGATTCCATTACCGGCACGTACTGGGGGCAAGTCGCAAAAAATCTTGAAGGGAAAGCTGTTGTGTTTAAAAATCCCGGCAATGCCGAAGATACCTGGAACGGGCTGGAACGGATTGACCAATGGCTCGACCTGAGCCGTTATCTACTGAACGGGCAGGAATACCTGGAACTGGTTGACGGTGTCAAAAAAGTTCTGGGACCCGAACTGGAACGGGCATTTCCCGGTTACGCGGGGCAGGGAACAGAACTGGCTGGATTTATCTGGTTTCAGGGGATTGCCGACACGGGATCCGATGTGAAGGCGGCGGAATATGAAAAACATCTGGCCAATTTGATTCGCGATGTCCGCAACGATCTCAACGCCCCCAAGCTGCCTGTGGTTGTCGTGGCGCTGGCGAACAGCAAGGAGCCCATGCGGCCCAATCAGCAGAAGGTGTTTGATGCCCAGATGGCGGTGGGGGATAAAGAAACGTATCCCGAATTTGCCGGTAATGTCATCAGTATTGATACCCGGCCAATGTGCAAACCCGCCGCCCAATCCCCCGGCGGCCGCGATCCCTACGCGGGTAACGCTGAAACCTACTTGGAAATCGGCGAAGCGATGGGGCGGGCGATGCTGAAGATGATGGAGTAAAGGGTGTGAAGAAGCGGTTAAGAAATGGGCGTACAATACGGACGAGGCATACCTTAAAACAAAAGAATCACGACTGATTTTTGTGGAAAGGTTTGCCACAATCACCATCTGGTAAGGAAAATGACGATGAACATGAGATATTTAGCGCGGCGAATTAGTATAATCATGGGATTGGGGGTTATGGCGGTCATGCCCGTGCGGGCAGACTTCTATACGCGCCCGGCGTTGTTCACGCTGCGCCCATCCGAGACGGGCGCGCTGAGCACGGTCGACCGCTTTGGTCCCGTGGGGATCGGCATTGAACTGCGGCAGCCAGCCTTTGTGATGGTGGTCAAGAATGTCGAAGCGGGTTCGCCCGCGGCGGCGAGCGGGCTGCTTAAGACGGGGCAGATTATTGATTCAATCAATGGTGAATCGCTGGTCGGTGTCGATCCGCGGATTCAACTCGGCGACATCATCACGAAAGCCGAGGCCAAGAATGGTGTCATCCGCTTGCGGGTGCGCGATGATGAGAACAGTGAGCCAAAGGATGTCGTCGTGCGTATCCCGGCGCTCGGAAGCTATAGCGGAACCTGGCCTCTTGATTGTGGAAAATCCAACCGGATTGTCCGCGGCCTGGCCGATTGGGTAGGTAAGCAGCAACCCGCCATCACCACGTCGGGCGGGCTGCGCCTGCTCTTTTTGCTCTCGACGGGTGAAGAACAGGATCTGGATGTGGCGCGCCAGTGGGTCGGCCGATTGGCCAAGCAGTACGCCGACAAGGATGTCAGCGGCGCCGTCAATTGGCATTTGGGCTATGGCGGCATCCCGCTGGCGGAGTATTACCTGCGCACGGGTGACGCGTCCGTGTTGCCGGTCATCCGCAAAGTGGTGAAGGCGGCGGAAGCGAACTATATGCCGGGCGGCTGGGCGCAGCGCGGGCTGGGCGGGCTGAACTATTACGCCGGCGGGCGGATGAATCCGGCGGGGGTGCATGTCATGACCTTCCTCCTGCTGGCCCGGGAATGCGGTGTCGAGGTGGATGAAAACGTGTTTCAGGGTGGTTTAAAGCAGTATTTCCGCTTCGCCGGCCGCGGGGTGGTCGCTTATGGCGATCATCGGCCGGAAAACGGCTATACCGACAATGGGCGCATCGGCGCCTTCGCCTTCACCATGGCCGCCGCGGCCGCTCAATTTCCCGACACTCCCGACAATGTCTACGCCCAGGCGCGGGACGCGTCCGCGGTGCGGGGCTTTTACTACACCCACCGCATGCTGCACGGGCACACCGGCGGTGGCATCGGCGAAATCTGGCGCGGCGCCGCCATGGGGCTGGCGCGCGGCAAGGAGCCTGTGAAATATCAGGAATTCATGAACGCCCGCAGGTGGTTCTACGAACTCTCCCGGCGCCACGATGGCTCGTTCGGGATTCTCGGCGGCGAGCGCTACGACAATACCGAATGGGGGGCGGGACTCGGGCTGGCCTACACCATACCTCGCCGGACGCTGCGCGTATCCGGCGCCCCGTCTTCCCCCCACAGCCATCCGGTGGTCCTTCCTGAACGCGCCTGGGGCACGGCGGCCGACGATGATTTCTACTCGCTCAAACCGGCCGTCGACACAGTCGGGGTCTCGCCCGATGTCGCTGGTGAACGCTTTGCCGATGTGACCGCGGCGAAAATCTACACGTATGCGCCCGACGCGGCGGCGGCCGGGGCGGAGGCGCTGCGCTCCTTGCTGCATCATCCCGACATCGAGATCCGTCTGATGGCGGCCGGACAGCTCAACCGCCACCCGGCACTTGCCACCGAATTGCTGCGGTCGCCGGACGCCCGCGTGCGGCGGGCCGCTCTCGAGGGCGTGATCCGCTACCACAATGAGTTGCTGACCCCGGAGAATGTCGGCATATTGCTGCGCATGATCAACGATCCGGAGGAGTCCTGGTTTGTTGTGGACGGGTCCTTGCAGGCGCTCAAGAACGTCGCCCCTGAAGTCACGCTGCCACACGTTGACCGGCTGATCTACTGGCTGGAACACCCGGAGTGGTGGGTGAGCAACTCGGCCATGCTGATCTTGACGCGCATGGCCGCCCAGGGTCACGAAGTTGCAAGAATCACGCAGGCCGTCGGCCCGGTGATGGCGGCGAACCAGCGCTACGGCCGTTGGTCGGCCTGGACAATGGGGCCGATCATCAAGGAAGCGAAGCCGGCGGCGCGTCAGGCACTGCTCGATATGTTTGCCGGGGTTTATACCGCCTGGCCGGTGGTGTCGGATGCCCACCCTGAACCGCGGCACCCCGAATTCGAAGCGCATGTCACCGCTGGTATCGCCACGCTCATGGCCACCATGCCGGGGGGGCTGGACAAACTGTATGCCATTTCCCGGGAACGGTTTCCAAAACAAACCCTGGCGCACCGGGATGTGTTTATCAAAAGCGACCAGATCGATGCCAATCCGGCCATGCGGGCGGCATTGGCGCCGATCATCCGCGACGAACTGATTCCGCAATTTGTGGCGCGGAACCGGCGGGCTTTGGAGCGCGGACAAAAACTCGATGAACTCGTCGGACTCTATAACCGGATCGGCGTGCATGACTACGACTGGCGGGAACATGGCCCCAAACGGACGGAGATGGAATGGGATTACTTTTCCTTCGATCCGGTTGAACAGCCGCCGCTGGGACGGGAGCGCAATCGCCTGGGCCGCTACCGCGAGGTCAGCTATCCCGAGGGCATGGAAAACTGGTACAAGCCGGCCTTCGACGCCAAGGCGGCCGACTGGCGGCGCGGGAAATCGCCGTTCGCCTCCTTTGACGGCAAACTCAAGGCCGCCGGCGGATGTGCTGGTGGGTTCTGTGGCTGCGGGGAACCCCCCAACACCCTCTGGGAAAAAGAGGTGCTGCTCATCAACGGGAATTTCGATATTCCCGCTTTCGAGGAAGGCAACCTGTATCGTATTCTCATTGGCGGCATGTCGCATGTCGGTGCCGGGGACGGCTGCCGCGTCTATGTCAACGGCCGGGAGATCTACGCGCGACGCACGGCTGTCGACCGCCGCGCTGGCGGCAAACCGATTGGAACCCATATCGGGCCGGCGTTCTGGCCGGAATTCGCGAGGGGCACCGTCAACCTCGCCGCCACAAGTTTTTTGAAATATCACCCGCGCACCAAGGAATACGGCAACTATCTCACGGTGTTCCTCCAGCGCATGAAACTGCCCCCGATGGGAACGGACATGCTTAAAAAAGCGGCGCCCCTGGTGCCCATGCGCTCGGCTGAGTGGCAAACAGTTCAGGAACCCGGCACGAACGTGGATCCGGAAGACGGGACATTTAAATGGGACGGGGTCTTTGTGCCAAATCCCGCCGTTGTCGGTTCCTGGCAGGTGGTTGGTCAGGTCGAATCCGTGGACGCCTTCGCACCCGGCGCCAAACCCGCGCCGGTCCGCGCCCCGCGGTTCGGGAGCATGACCTTCACCGCCGAGGGCGGCACGGCCGATCCCCTGTGGATCTGGTCGGATGGCATCTTGATGGATCTGGACCAATTCCAGGCCTTGCGCGTCGAGCCGCGGCAAATGGACGGCAAGGATTATCTGCTCATCGAGGCGGGTGGATTCGACACCAAGCATGGACCTGATTGGACACCCCCATGGCTTGTGCTGGAACGCGAGCCGGAAAATTAATCTACAAGGTCAAAGTATGGTTGAACGATAAATATTCCGGAAGCGCCCGCCTTCGCACAAGGCTTCGCCGGGCAGGTCTGCTTCCGGTGCCCGGCACCTTCTGTTGGTGTACCGGCTTCTGCCGGCCTCTTTGACGCTGTCATCGGCAGTCGTGTCCGGGTCTCCGGCGGGGCCCCGCCGGCTCCAGGGGTGTCTAGTCCGGCGCAGCACCGCATTAAATGGCCACAAAAAGGCGCGAAAAGGGAAGCCGGGTATTTCCCTCTTTTTGTGGTTTTTTGTGCCCTTTTGTGGCTATCCTGAATACAGCTCTCTTCCCTGCGCCCTCCGCCCTCCGCGGGGACCTCCCCCCCCCGCTTTTTCTATACGCGCCGGGGCGGCGCTTATTCCGAATAAATTCGGTACACCAACTTGTGTAGGCAACCTCTTCCGAAACGCATCGGCATTCCGGGTTGGTGTACCGGCTTCTGCCGGCCTCTTTTGACGCTGTCATCGGCAGTCGTGTCCGGGTCTCCGGCGGGGCCCGTCGGCTCCAGGCACGCGGTCTCCGCAGGGCGCAATACGATGTGGCCGGGTGGATCCCTCCAGCCGGTGCCCGGATACCCCGGGCAAAGAAATCGGGCTCATCGAAATGACCGAAGTGACTGATCAGGGGACCTTTTCCGATACTCCGCCGGTGTCACACCCAATCGCTGTTTGAACTGACGAAACAGGTTGACGGGATCGCTGAACCCGCAATCTTCCGACACGGCACGCAGTTTCTTATCGGTTTCCTGAAGCATCTGCTTCGCTTTCCGCACACGGATCCGAGTCAGCATTTCGTGGGGAGTCTGGCCAAGGTCTTCATTAAAAGCCTTGTAGAGATTGGTCTGGGACAGAGAACTCATTTCCACAAAATCTTTCACCGTGAGCGGTTCGGCAAAATGCCTGAGCATATGGCGCACCACCCGTCGGACATCTGGATGACGGGCGGCCATGGTGTCGGTACTCTCCCGGGTGGCAATACCCACGGGGGGAATCAAAAGTGGTTTAGGGGGAGCGGCTTCTCCATCCATCATCCGGCTTAACAGGTCGCAGGCCAAACGGGCGTGTTCTTCGAAGTCGTGGATCACGCAGGATACCGGCACCGTGGTGCTCTCCTGGAACAGAGCAATATCAAACACCCCCAGTACGGCCACGTCGTGAGGGACACTCAGTCCTTCGTCAATCGCGGCCTCGATGACTTCGGCGGGCGACAGGGGTTCCCGGGCGAAGACAGCCAGCGGTTTTGGCAGTTGCCGCAGTTCGCGGCGCAGCCAGCGCTGACGGTTCTCCCAATTGTCCCGGGTTCCGCCTCTGGCGTTCTGCCAGTTTAACCCGTTGTCATCATACCCCGCCTGTGAAAGAACCTTTTCAAAGGATGCGTAGGCTTCCGGACAGCGATTATGCGGTTGCCGCGTATAATGGGCGAACGAACGGAATTCGCGATCCAGAAAGTGTTCGGCGGCCAATTGGCCTGCTTTGGCCTCGTCCATGCCCACCCGGGGGATGTCAATTTCCGGATGGAGCTGACTCAGAGAGACCGCCGGACACCGGGCTCGCTTGAAAAAAGCCGCCAATTCATCCAAATCGCCACTGAGATTGGTGATAATCCCATCCCCGCGCCAGCTCTCCGGCAGGTGGTAGTCCAGGCACATCTGAAAATTCAGATGCCAGCCACGCGCGGCGGCCTGATGCGCCACCGCGCGCATCAAATCCTCCAGCCACCAGTACGTGGCGAATAATATCCGCTTCGGTTTGTGTTTGAGTGGCATCAAATTGATCCTTTTTTTGAACCGCAGATGGACGCAGATAAACGCGGATAAGATTGATTAGGTGTCATAACACATTAACTGCTACATTTTCCGGGCAAATCAAAGCAGGTTTGAGCAGGAACTGTAGTGTTTATTATTGAACAGCCTCTTAGACAGAAATATTGGAGACAGAAAAATAGGAAGAAGATTTTTAACCACGAAACACACGGAACACGCGAAAAAAACATATAGCTAAACAGATTAAAGTCCGTCGCTTGGTTACAACTCTGGAATATCCCGCTACCCAAGTTCTCTTATGCGCGTCTTTTCGCGTGTTTCGCGGTTCAATGTCCCCATCTGCGTCCAACTGCGTCCATCTGCGGTTCAAAGTCTTTCTTCGGTTCCTGCCGATTTTTCTGTAAGAATTGTAATGTTTATTGAAAATAATGCAAATTGTTTACATCTCTACGGACGGTATACTCTATACAATTCTATTTTGCAATTTGAGCAACTCAACGAATCAAGCACAGAGCCTATTTTTTAGTTGCGTATAGACGATTACAGTCACCAAAACCCCAAAAAGGAGTCGGCCATGAACTTGCAAACCAGTATAACACCCATGAGTCCGGAACCTGAAACCCGGAACCGTGCCGCAAGCACAACCAAGGAGACCACCATGAACACTCGTCCCATGACCCGCAGTCTGTTTATTTTCGCCCTCATCGGCCTGATCGCCTTCGCGCTGACTGTCAAAGCGGCATCATTGGCCCCATCCAATCCGACCGTCTACGAAGGGTTTAATTATTCTTCCGGTGCCGTTGATGGGTCAACACAAAATGGCGGCACAGGTATGTCCGGTGCATGGTCGACCAGTACCACAGATGGAGGGACGCTTTATTCAATGGTCTCCGGAGGTCTTACGTTTAACGGCGCGACAGAGGGAAGTCTTGTGACTGGGGGAAGTGTCAGAGCTAAACGCAGTACCGCTCCGGGGGGAGCCGAAATGAATCGTGCGATCACCACGGTATCCCAAGGGGCTTTGACTGCGGACAACACCAGTGTTTGGTTCAGTGTTTTAGTGAATACCGAACGTTTTTCCGCCGGAAATGAAAACGGGACATTTGTTTTGGGTACCGGCGCATTGGATGTCAATACACCCGATGGCGTTTTACCCAGCATAACTGGCGGCGAAGGAGTTGGATTGCATATCGATGGGTTGAATTCCGGCGGTTCTCCTTTTTACATTCATGCGTATGCCATTGATGGTGGTACTTCCGCTAAAAGCGGAGCTTATCTCGATACTGGCACAACTGCGGGGGTCTATCTCATCGCCGGCAGAATGGACTGGGCACCGAATGGGAGTGATGATACCATAAGTCTCTTTAACATTACAGACACTGTGGCACTCGCCAGCTTGTCGGGTGGGCCCGCCACACCGTTTGCGACGATTACTGCCGATGTCGACCAAACGCTGTTTGATACCCTGGCTATTGCGAACCGGCAAGTTTCAAGTTTGGATGAAATCCGATTTGGCTTAACCTTCGCGGATGTTGTGCCCGGACTGGCTACCATCCCCGAACCTTCCACGATCATCCTGGCCGGGCTGGGGCTTCTGGGGCTGGCGTTCCGCCGTCGGAACCGGAAATAAGAGGACGGAGAGCGGATGTCAGAGGGCAGAAGACGGAGGTCTGAAATCGGATAACTGAAATCAGACGGTTAAGGATAAAAGGCACACTCAGGCCGGCTCTTCTTCGGGAGGTCCGGCTTTTTTCGGGTTGGAGTTATTGAACGGGGGCAAATCACATTCATTCCTGCCAACAGTGTGGTATCTTGAACAGAGAAATCATGCACTGACAATGGATTTAGAACCAAAAACATCTTGACTTTTAACAATTGGAGTGTTATTTTTAAAGAAAAAAAGGTATACATGCGCTATATTCCGAGAAATTTAACCGACCGTCTGAAGGGATTGGCAGAACATTTTCCCGCCGTCATTGTGACGGGTGCCCGTCAGGTGGGAAAGAGTACGTTGCTTCACCATGTTTTTGGTGATTGCGCGGACATGGTTGTTTTTGACCCCATTCTCGATGTGGAAAACGCCCGTCAAGATCCCGAGCTTTTTTTGGACAACCACCGCCTGCCTCTTATTCTCGACGAAATCCAATATGCCCCGCAGCTCATTCCCGCGGTTAAACGGCGGATTGACAAACACCAGCGGAACGGCTTGTTTTTAATTTCCGGATCCCAGCAGTGGGAAGTGATGAAATCAATTTCTGAAAGTCTGGCAGGCCGGTGCGCGTTCCTTGACTTGCGGGGATTTTCACTCCACGAGATATGCTCCAATAATGTTTCGCCTCATTGGCTTCAGGTTTGGCTGAATAATCCAGATGATTTTATCGCCAAAGAAAAACAGCGGCTTGACATGCCGGTGCCGCTTTTCGAGCAACTATGGAAGGGGTTTATGCCGAGAACACATTTTATGGAGAATGAGTTCATCGCTGACTATTTTGAAGCCTATCAACGCACCTATATTGAGCGGGATGTCAGGCAGATGTTAAACGTTTCCGATGTCCGGTTGTTTGCCCGTTTTATTGGTCTTCTGGGAGCATTGACAGCACAGGAGATTAATTACAGCCAGCTGGGGCGCGATTTGGGGCTTAATCCGCAGACCGCTAAGAACTGGCTGAATACCATAGCGGGAAGTTTTCAATGGTGCGAACTTCCCCCGTTCTCGATGAATCCTGTTAAACGGGTCAGCGGGAAGCCCAAAGGGTATCTCACCGACACGGGGTATGCCTGCTGGTTATTGGCTATTTCTTCGCCACGAAGCCTGAGTTCCAGCCCTATGCTAGGTGCTATTTTTGAGAGCGCGGGGGTGGTGGAGATTATCAAACAGGTGTCGCTATTCAAGTTCAAACCCAAAATGTACCACTGGCGGGCCTATTCCGGGGGCGAAATTGATCTCATTCTCGAGTATGACGGCACCTATTTTCCCATTGAATTCAAAGCAAATTCTCAACCATCGCGTAGAGCGACGACCGGCATATCTTCATTTCGCAAACAGTATCCCAACCTGAATATTGCCCCGGGGCTGGTTGTTGCTCCCACCGACGCATTCAGGAAAATTTCGGAAAACGACTATGCGATTCCATGGGATACTGTATAGGGGGAAAGCGGCTCACGTGGCGATAACGGGCGACGTTACAGAAGAGAGTTGATGGCAAAATAATTCGCGTCAAAATGATGGAAGAAAAGGCTGACAGAAAAGAGAAAAATTATCGTGATCCGGTTTTCTTTTGGGTCGACGATATAGGGTGACGACAACGGACGGCGAGGAAGGTCAACGATTACGGATTGTATTTGACAACCTCCGGGCCCGCGAATCCTCAACCCCCCCCAACGAACTTTATTCTCATGAACGGTGTGGTATGTTGATCCAAATAAATAAATCACGGTGGGTTGTATCTTGAACGTGTATTGTTGACTGTTACCGTCTGCCTAAATTCCTATCGATCGCCCTGGAATCAGTTTATGAAGAACATCTTAATCATTTTGACCGACCAGCAGCGCAAAGACAGCCTGGGCTGCTACGGCAATCCGGTCTGCCGGACACCCAACCTGGACCGGCTGGCGGCTGGCGGCGTTCGTTTTGAACGCAATTATGTGGCGAATCCGATCTGCATGCCGAACCGGTTATCGCTGTTCACAGGCAAAAATATCCGCAATCATGGGCTATGGACGAACGGGTTGCTGATCCCCGAGCAGCCCACCGTCGCCGGCCATTTTCGGGACCATGGCTACCAGACGGCCAGCATCGGCAAAATTCATTTCACCCCCTATGGCGGGGAGGGGGGCAATCTGGAATCCGAAGCATTCTGGCGGCAACCGGAAAACCGGGATGCTTCCTGGACAGGTCCCTATTGGGGATTTGAGCACGTGGAACTGACCTTGGGGCATACCCAGCCCCTGGCCCATTACGGGAAATGGTTCTATGATCATGGCGGGACCGATGCCATGTTGAAAATCCACCCTGTTACGGAGCGAAGTGATTCCGGAGTCCGGGATTTGCCGGAGGAGCTGCATGATTCCACATTTGTCGCCGAGCGGGCGATTGATTACATCAAGAACCGACGGGATCCTGACCAACCGTTTTTCCTGGTGGCCAGTTTTCCGGATCCGCACCATCCCTTTAATCCGCCCGCGGAGTCCGCGGAAAACTATGCGGACGCGGACATCGTCCCGCCCGTCGGGGGCCCCGAAGATCTGGCCAGCCGCCCGGAGCATTATCAGCAGCATTTTCGTGGGGAGTGGCACCGGAGCGGGCTGCATGAAGCCCGACATCCGAAAGGGATCTCTAACGAGTTGAGCGATGAAAAAATCCGGCATACCTACGCCATGGTGGATCTGATCGACCGACAGGTCGGGAAAATCATTGCCGCGTTGGACCAACAGGGTCTACGTGAAGACACCATTGTCGTCTTCACATCAGATCACGGCGAGCTGCTCGGGGATCACGGCCTGTGGTATAAGGGGCCATTTTTTTATGAAGGATTGGTGAATACCCCGCTGATCATGTCCAACCCCGGCTCTATTGAGCCAGCCGTATCTCAAACGCTGTTTTCCGATCTGGATCTGGCCCCGACACTGTGTGACCTGGCGGGTCTGGACCCGATGCCGTTTATGGACGGCGTCTCGCAAGTGCCGCATCTGCGGAATCCGCGGACAACGGTCCGGGATCAGTGCCTGATTGAATACCATACTGGCTATGGGGAACATGACTGTTCCAGCAAAGTGCTGGTCACAGACCAGTTTAAGTATGTCCGCTATCAGACCGGGGAAGACGAATTGACCGATTTGTGGCATGATCGTGAAGAGCGCCGGAATGTGGCCGCTGATCTTGATTACCAGGATATTAAAACCAGGCTGGCTGGGGATCTGCTGGACGAAATCCTTAAAACAGAACAGAAGGGCCCGGAACAGATCAGTCATGCCTGATGATCTATTTCAATCGTCGAATTGGCCGCTGGTTTCCAGCGGAGAAGAGCGGCTCCGCGAGAGCGGCGACTCTTGCTCCGAACCCGCCTTCGCCCGACTTCCGACTTCGTTTTCCTGAAACTTAGGAATGATGAACAGATGAACAGGGAATAACGAATATCGAAAGAGAGGTGCTTTGGAGCCTTCTTAAGATTCGGAAGTTTCATTCTGTTCGGAGCGGGGATTTCAAGCCCCGATGGGTCGTTACGCCGGAACAAGCGGGGAGGACAACAGCACGTCGGAAATGTGAGAAAACGAGAAAACCAATCCGGGGATCGCCAAGCCGCGGTTTAAGCGTTATATTGCGGTGTGGGGTCGTCACGGGCGACACCCCGGGTAGTGGTGGTTTTCCATTGATTTATTTTGGATTCTATTATGACTTCATTTGAGATTGCTCCCGGCGTCGGCCTGGGAGACGGTTTTCCCCTTTTGATTCTCGCTGGGCCGTGTGTGCTGGAGGAGCGTGACACGTGTCTGCGAATTGGCGAAGCCGCTTTGCGCGCGACCGAACGCCTGGGCCTGGGGTATGTGTTTAAAGCCTCTTTTGACAAAGCCAACCGGACGAGTGTGTCTTCCTGCCGTGGCCCGGGCTTGGAAGCCGGTTTGGGGTTGCTGGCGGATATTGGCAAGACGCTCGGGGTGCCATTGGTGACCGACATCCATGAACCTTGGCAAGCCGCGCCCGCCGCTGAGGTGGTGGATATCTTGCAAATTCCCGCCTTTCTCTGTCGGCAGACCGATTTGCTGGTGGCCTGCGCCCGGACGGGAAAACCGGTGAATGTCAAAAAGGGCCAATTTCTGGCGGCGGAAGATATGGCTTCGGTTTTAGGCAAGCTGAAAGCTGGCGGGGCCAGTAAAATGGCCTTAACCGAACGGGGGACCACGTTTGGGTATCATAATTTGGTCGTCGACATGCGGGGTTTGGCGGTTATGAGGGATCTGGGCGTTCCAGTTATCTTTGACGCCACACATTCCGTGCAACTGCCGGGTGGGCAGGGGACATCTTCCGGGGGACAACGGCAATTTATCGGACCGCTGACCCGGGCCGCCGCGGCGGTGGGGATTGACGGATTATTCCTGGAAACTCATCCCAATCCCGCTGAAGCCAGATCTGACGGCGCCAACTCGCTGCCGTTGGATGAATTGGGATCTCTGCTCGAAAGGGTGCTTAAGATTCATGAAGCCCGAGGCTGACATTTCCCAGATCAAAGCGGTTATTTTGGATATTGACGGTGTCTTGACCGATGGCCGCGTGGGCTATGGTTGCGGATCGGATGATGAGATCAAGTTTTTTGATGTCCAAGACGGGTTGGGCATTCGCTTGCTGATAGAATCAGGTGTCTTGGTGGGTGTGCTTTCCGGTCGGCGAAGCAAGGCCAACCGGCGGCGGGCCGAGGAATTGCGGTTGAGTTTCATGGTCGAAGGCGCGCGGGATAAACGGGACGGTTTCGCGCGGCTGTTGCAACAACAGGGCCTCGAGGCTTGTCAATGCCTGTATGTCGGAGATGATTTAATTGATTTGCCTGTCATGGGGCAAGTCGGCGTGGCGGTGGCTGTCGGCAACGCTGTGGATGAGGTCAAGGCGGCCGCGCACTGGGTGTGTGAGAAAACGGGTGGCCGGGGAGCGGTTCGGGAAGTGGCGGAGCGGTTGCTCAAGGCGAGCGGCCAATGGCAGTCAGTGGTGTCCGGGTATCGTGAATAAATCGGCCGCGGGCCGGCGACAGACACATTTTTATTGGTGACCAACAGGTGACGAGTCTTATTCAATCAAATCAACAGAAGTGGCCGCGGGCTGTGTTGATTGGTTTTTTCTGTCTCTCATCGCTTCGGCTCATGGGGATTGACATCACAAATGTCAAAATAGGGGCGTTTAAAACGCGGTCTCCGCGGACGGAGACGGAGGACGGCTGGGAGCTGGAGGGGCGTGAGGCGGTGATGACGGGTGATGTGGTGCGGTTGCGTGACGCCAAGCTGACGATACTTCTTGACGAAGGAAAGAAGGCGGTGGCCCGGACATCGGCGTGCCGGTTTGACGAGCGCGAAAGAACTCTCAAGGGCACCGAGAAAGTGTTTCTTTCCCATCCGGCGTTTGATTTGACGGGAATCGGGTGCACCGTTATAACCGATGAGCAACGGGTGATCATCCATGATCATGTCGTGATGACGATAAAAAACGCGGCGGTGAACGGGCGTTCGCTATTTGAGCGCCGTCCGCCGGAAAAACCAACAACCAGTCCTGTGAGTCATTAATATCAGTTGGCCGCCCTCTTGATAGAAGGGCGCTGTTGAGCGGAGATGTTATGCTGAATACACTGTGTAAAACCGGCGGTTTATATTTAGTGGGTCTGTGTGTCGCGCTCGGGTCATATCGGTTGGCAGCCCGGGAGACTGGGCAAATAACGGATTCCGGGATCAAAAAAGAGACCCCGAAAAATGAGTCCCGCATTTCCGCCGACGAGATGGAAGTGGACATGAAAAACGGCCGCGCCCAATTCAAGGGCAATGTGATTATTTCCGACACGACCATGACCTTGACGTGCGACCGGATGACGGTTGTGTTCACCGCCGGCCAGAAAATTTCCAGCGTGGTCGGTGAAGGTCATGTGGTGATCGTGGAACCGGACAATCAGCGCAAGGCCACGGCGGAAAAAGCCGAATACGACTTGGAAAAAGGAACCATTGTTCTGACGGGGAAACCCGTTCTTGAAATGGCCGACCGGAAACTGTACAACGCCGGCAGCATCACCTATGATCTCAACTCGGAAACAGTTAAAACAACCCGGATTCCCGGTTCTGACAAACAACCGGTCATTGAGTTTAAAACAAAGGCCGGGCAAGGGTTTTCCCTTGGCGATCTGACAGGATCCGCCAGTGATGGCAAGAACGAGACGGGCGAAAACACGGGGAAAACGCATGAGTGAGGGCGCTTTGTTGCTGCGGGCGGAAAATCTTGTCAAGGCCTACCGCGGTCGCCGTGTGGTTGATGGGGTTGACATGGAAGTGCGGGCCGGCGAAATCGTGGGGTTGCTGGGACCCAACGGAGCGGGCAAGACCACGTCCTTTTACATGATCGTCGGCTTGGAACAACCGGACCAGGGAACGGTCAATTTCATGGGACAGGACGTGACCAGGTTGCCCATGTATCAACGGGCCCGCCTGGGCATGGGCTATCTGTCTCAGGAACCGTCCATTTTCCGGAAAATGACGGTTGAGGATAATATCATGGCGGTTCTGGAAACTTTGGATTTGAATAAAAAAGAACGCGGGGAGCGGTTGCGTGATTTGTTGAACGAATTGCAGTTGAGTTCTTTGGCGAAACAAAAGGCCATGACGCTCAGCGGCGGGGAAAGACGGCGGCTTGAGATTACCCGGGCCTTGGCGACAGAGCCGACGTTTGTGCTTCTGGACGAGCCCTTCAGCGGTGTGGATCCCATCAACGTGTACGAGGTGCAAAAAATTGTCGCCCACTTGCGGGACATGGGCCTTGGTGTTATGATCACCGACCACAGCGTGCGGGAAACACTGGCCATTGTGCAGCGCGCCTATCTTATTTGCAGTGGGAAGATCCTGTTTAAAGGAGAAAGTGAGCATTTGATCAATGATGAGCAAGCTCGAAAAGTTTATCTCGGACCGCGGTTCACCGCGTGAATCCTTTGCGCGTCGCTGTGGCGCGCGTCACACAAACATGACATAGTGAAAAGGTTCTTATGGACATGTTAGTAAACCCAAGGGTGTGTCGGAAACGGAGGACAGATTTGATTGACACCCCGCTCATTTGTCGATCCGCCTGAACGTTCATTCAACCACACAAAGGAGCGATGATTATGGAAGTTATTGTCAGCGCGAGACATTTTGATGTTGATGAAAGCATCAAAGAGTATGTCACTGAAAAAATGAGCAAACTCAGCGAGGAGTACGCCAAGTTGACCACCGCCCGGGTGGTGTTGAGCCTGGAGCGCAACTGGCAAGTGGCCGAAGGCCATGTCACTGGCAAACAGTTGGACATGGAGGCCCGCGCGTCCACGACGGACATGTACTCGTCCATTGATGAGATATCTGATAAATTGGAGCGTCAACTGCGGCGCCATTTGGGGAAAATGCGTGAGCACCGGCATCAGGTCTCACTGAGTGAGGCGCTGGTGGAGGAGACCGCGGGCGATGTTGGTGACGCTGAGGAATTTGAAGAAGTGGCGGCGGTGTGACTGATTCCGTTGACACACATTATCCGGCGGCCCCGGAAACGCGGGCCGCCATTCCCGGTCACGTGTGGGCGCGGATCGCGGTGATCGGCGCGCTCTTTGTGTGGCTGCATATGCAGATTCTCAACACGCTGGGCGCGATCGCCATGCGTGATCCTGATTGGTCCCACTCGTTTTTGGTGCCGATTTTCAGCGTGTACTTTATGTATCACTACCGGGCCGAGCTGTTAGCTGAGCGCCCGACTGGAAGCTGGCTGGGCTTGCCGGTGTTCTTGGCGGGGCTGATCGGATACTTTTTAGCCGTTTACCCGGTCCAAAGCATTATGTTACGCGGGTGGATGGCCATTTTGGAGTTGCTGGGCATTTGCTTATTACTGCTTGGTCCGCGGATGATGCGCTGGGTTTGGTTCCCCGTTTGCTATTTGGCCTTCGGAGTGAAATTCAGCGGCCGCATTTGGAATGTGGTCGCCTGGCGGTTACAATTGATCGCCGCTCAAAGTTCGGTGATTCTGCTGAACATCTTCGGCCTGGACGCGGAAGTCAGGGGAGCGACCATTGAATTGTGGCGCGGGGTGGATTATTTGGGCGCCTTGAATGTGGCTGAGGCGTGCAGCGGCTTGCGCATGTTGGTGGCCTTTACCGCTCTGGGATTCGCCATCGTCTATTTGGTTCCCAGACCCTTGTGGATTCGTGTTTTTTTACTGGTGTTGACGGTGCCCATCGCCGTCGCGGTGAATGTGGTCAGAGTGACGATTACAGGCTTTTTGCATCTTATCAGCCCGGATTTGAGCGCCGGTGACTTCCACGTGCTGGTCGGCATGCTGATGGTCTTTCCGGCTGTCGCCATGTTTCTGGGCGTTGGCTGGGTCTTGGATAATTTGTTTATTGTGGTGGAGGCAGAAGATGGTGAACCGGAAGAGGATACCGCCTGAGGCGAATGATGAACGCAGTTGATCAGCCCCCGCCGTTCCCGGCGAACCAAAAGAGACTCAGTGACATGTGGCGGACATTTTGGACGCCGAAGGTCACCATCGTGGTGGTTGTTTTGGCGGTGGCGGCGGTTTCTTTTCAGTTTGTCGTTGGCTGGTTAGGGCTGTTTTTCTCCAAAGAAGAGCTGCCGCTGAGGATTCCTTTATTCCAGTTGTCCAGCCGGTTCGGCCCGTACGAAATGGAGAATGAGGATCCGGCCCTGACCCCTGAAATTGAGGCGGTGTTGGGTGCCCGGGCCTATGTCACCCGTGAATATTACGACACGCGCAAGGGAAAAGGAGACCCCGGGTCGCTGATCCGCCTGCATATCGCCTATTTCACTGGCACGCCCGACCCGGTGATTCACGTGCCGGATGTCTGTTATATCGCGGCGGGCGCCCAAGGGTTGAAGAAAGAAATTGAGACCGTGAGGCTTGAGTCCCCCGCCTTTCAAGCGTTGCCCGATGGCAGGGCGGTCGCCACCGCCGCTGATGGCTCAAAAGTGACGCTGCCCTCCTTGGATATCGCCATGTTGGCCTTTGATTTTGTCACTGACGGAATGTCCACCCCAAGTACCGTCACCTATTTTTTCGCCGCTAATGGGCGTTTTATGGGGGATACGGGCAATGTGCGCAAGCTGGTGATTCACATTACCGATCGATACGCCTATTGGGCTAAAATCGAAGTTTTGCCTCTTGGTGTGGGCGACCGTGAGCAGGCCCTCAATGTCGTCAAAGAGTTTTTATCCGCCGCCCTGCCTGAGATCATGCTTTGCTTGCCTGACTGGGGCGAAGTGAAGGCGGGGAATTATCCGCCCGATCTTGAATGACTGGTTTAAATTAAGGACATCGCGTCATGGCTCGAAAAAAAACCTCCCACCGCCAAAAAACGGGCAAAAAACTCAATGTGAAATTACTGGTCGCCTTGTTGATGGTGCCGGTTTTGTTTCTTGTAGCGGCTGTCATCGTGGGGTTTATGCTCCATGGTGGCGACAGCATCGAGCGGTTGACCCGCCGGAACGACCCCGCTTACTATATTGAGAAGGGGGACCGGCTTATGGAAGCGGGTGATTACGCACTGGCCGCGAAGCAATACAAGCAAGCCATGGTTGAGGATAGTGGCGATACGCGGGCGATGTTGCGCCTGATCTCCGCATTGGAAAAAGAGAAGCCTGACGATCAGGACAAAGCGGCTCGAAACGACAGCCAGATCATTGGCCTGCTCTACCGGGTGACAGAAGTGGATCAGGATGACATCGCCACGCAAGAAAAATTGCTGAATTTACTGTATGAGGGAGTTAAATCCCTTGGGCAAAAAGAATTGGCCGAACAGCTGCTGACTCAGGCGGAAAAATTTTATGAGAATCACCCCGAACGGACCTTCGCCTTGCGTTACCGCGCCCTGGCGCGGATAGAACTGATGAAACAGCGTGATTTCAGCGATTTGGAACGTGTCGAGACCTATGAAGATCTTAAACGGGCGCTGGAGTTGTTTCCGGGAGACAAGGCGGTCATTAGCGGTTTGAGTATATGGAACGCCCTGGAGGCCAGCCGGTTATCCGCGGAAGAAGGGCGGGATGTGGATGCCGACCGCTATCAAACGGTCTCTGAAGAAATTCTGATCGAGTCACTGGCGAAAAATCCTGGTGATTTGGAAACAAAGCTCCAACTGGCGCGCACCTTTTTCGCCCATGGCAAAAAAGAAAAGGGGTTGGCCTTACTGACGGAAATGGAAACAGAACTGCTCGTCAAACCCGATCCGAAAGTTTCAGCCCAAGTGGCTAATTTTCTTGTCGCCGCGGATCAGGAACCGTCTGTGACCCCCGAGGGGGTGATCACCACGTCAGGTTTGATGCGCGCCGACGCGGTGCTGGCGGTGGCTTTGACGGCCCACCCCAAAAATGTGGAAATATCGTTTAGTTTGGCCACGGTCAAGAAAAAGCTGGGCCAGCAGGATGAGGCCATCCGTCTTCTGAAGCAAACGCTGGAATCAGCGGACGGCAAGGGGGGCGGCGGGGTTGAGGGAATGCTGGAACGCCGATTGAAATTCGCCGCCACAACCGAATTGGCCAACACCTATTTGGTCATGGCTGAAAAGACAACCGAGACAGTCGAACGGGAGAAAGCGATTGGCGAAGCGGAAATTGTGATTAAACAGCTTGGGCAGGATATGCGCGGCTCCGCGCTTGTGGATCTTCTGGAAGGGAAAATCGCTCTGTTGCGCGGGAAAAACGCCCGGGCCATACAAAAGTTTGAAGTCGCCGACAAAAAATTTGACGGCCGGAATCCCGAGGCGGTGTTTTTAAGCGCCGTGGCCTTGCAGCGGGAGGGCGAAATCGGCGCGGCGATTCAGCGGCTGGAACGGCTTTCAGCGGGCGCCTTGAATGATCAAGTCCGGTTGCGGACGGAACGGGAACTGGCCAACCTATACATGCGGGCGGGAAACCTCGCCCTCGCCAAACGGAAAATTGATAAGGCCTTGTCATTGTCAACGGAAGATCAAGCGTCTCTCGTGATCAAAAGTGAGATTATGGATCGCCAGAGACAGCGGCGGACCATGGGCGCTACAGAATCGGACACCGGTTCCGGGATCCGCCCGTCAGTTGATTTATTGAAGCCGTTGGTCGAGGCGGGAGACGTGAGAGCCAGATTGCAACTGGCCAGATTGTACCAGGAAAATAAACAGCTTGACGAGGCCGTCGGTGTGCTTGAGGAAGGGGTGCGGACGGATCCGGAAAACGTTGTTCTGCTGCAGCAATTGGTGCGCCTGGATGTCATGATGGGTCAAAAAGACCGGGCGGTTGAGCGCTTGGACACCGCCATCGAGGCTATGCCTGACAACCGGTTGCTGCCCTTGCTGCGTCAGCAGGTTATCGGCGGTGAGCAGACGGTTGAGATGCTCGAAGCCTTGTTAAAGGAAATGGACGATCCCTTTCAATCGGCCCTGGGCTTATACACCCTGTATAAAAACAGTGACCGGACGGAAGAAGCCGCCGCCGCGTTGGCGAAAGCGGCTGAATTAAGGCCGGATGATGAAAAAGTGCTTAACGCCCAGTTCGGGGAAGCGATCAGCGCGAAAGACTGGACGGCGGCCCAGGCTGTTTGTGACCGGGTCGCGGACTTGGATCTGGATATGGCCAGGGGAGCCTTTTGGCAAGGCCGTTTAGAAATGGCCCGGCAACAATACATCCGGGCGGCGTCATCATTCCAGACCGGGGTGAGGAGACGGCCGTTGTTCTCAAACGGATGGCTCATGCTCGGGGACAGCCATCGGCTTGCCGGCAGCCTGGCGGAGGCGGAAAACGCCTATCAGGAGGCGATCCGCCTGAAACCGGACAACGTGACCGCGATTTACAACCTGTTCTTGGTCCATGACGCGAGAGGTATGCGGCAAGCGGCTATGGATGATTTGGCGCGGGCCCGGCAATTAGCCCCGAATGACCGCCGTATCGGCAACGCGTACCTAGCGTATCTGGGAAACATAAATCCAAAAGAGGCGCTGAAAGCGCGCTTGGCGTTCATGGAAAAAGCCCCTGATGATTGGCGGAATCGTTTGGCGACGGCCGATTTGCTGCGGAAAACAGGAGAACCGCGGCGGGCTCTGGAATTATTGACCGCGCTGTACCAGGAGTATCCGGACTCTCTTTCGGTCGCCCTGGCCTTGGCCGAACACTACCGACAAACCGGACATGTGGACAAAGGGCGTGACACCTTGGAAAACTACGTTGATGGTAAAAAGGACGCGGCCACATTATCTGACTGGTTGACTTTCGCCCGGTTTCTGTTGACGTGTGAATTGCCCGAACCGGCTGTGGCGGCCTACGAGGAAGCGGCGCGGCTGGAGGATCCAGTTGATCGGGAAGCGACCCGGGAACTTGGGGACTGGTATTTTAATAATCAGTTTTTCGCTAAAGCGCTTCCCCTTTATGAACGGGCGCATGAGAATAGTAAAGACGATCTCCGGCTCACGCTCAGATTTATCGAGACGTTGATTTACAATAACAAGTCGGAGCGGGCGGGCGCCTTACTTGATGAGTACGTGCTTGTGCATGGTAAAAATCCGCAGACATCGTTACTGCAATGCATTATCGCCATTGAGACAAAGCGGTTTGACCGGGCGGCGACCTTTGCGGAAGAAGCTGTCCAGCTGGGGCCGACCAATCCCCAGGCCTACTTGTATCGGGCCCGGCTTAACTATCTGAAGGCCGGAGCGAGCGGGGATAAACGGGGTGTTATCCGTGATTTGGAGAAGTCACTGGCTTTGGACAGCTCCTTGCTGGCCGCCCGGGAAATGCTGGTCGACTGCTATTTGAGTGATCAGCCTGCCCAGGTGGACAGAGCGATTGGTGAACTTCAGCTGATCGTGAAGCAAAAACCCGAAGCATCCCAGGCGCGTGTCCGCCTGATCAACGTGTTGATGGCGAATAACCGGTTGACTGACGCCGCCGCGCAAATCGAGGACGCGATCCGGCTCACACCGGCGTTGCCCGTTTGGTACAGCCTCAGAGCGGCCCTGTTGCAACAGCAGGGAAAACACACCGAAGCGATCCCTGACATGAAACGGCTTTTCGAGGTGTCCAAAACATCCCAAAATCTGGCCCGGCTGGCCAATGGCTATGTGACCGCTGAGCAACCTGCTGAGGCGCTGAAGCTGCTGGACGCGTATGCCGGTGAGGTCGCGGGTGATCCCATGTTGCTGGCTGTTAAAGGCCGGGCGCAGGCCATGACCGGGAATACGGATATGGCCAGAATCTCTTTTGACATGGCCTTCTCCCAGGCGGCGGCTGATCCGGCGGCCCTCCAACAGTTGTTACGGGTCTCAAATCAACTTATGCCGGAACCTGAGCTGGTGAAAATTCTGGATAGGATTTCAAGCATGGATAAAACGGGCATGGCCCGCATGTACGCCGGCGAGCTTTTGTTAAGAAGCGGCAAGACGACCGATGGCATCGCCCGAATGGAAGATGTCCGGAAGACGTTGCCTAAATCGCATCCCAATATGCCCCGCCTGTTGCATTCACTGGCGGCCGCGTATCAAAAAGTGGAGAAATATCAGGAGGCCGCCCGGGTCTATGAAGAGTTGACGGTGCTGACACCGAAAGACTTTGTCGCCTTTAATAATTTGGCCTATTTGCTGTGCGAATACCTTGACCGGGCTGAGGAAGCGGTCAAGGCCGGGGAACAGGCGTTGGCCTTGGCACCGGCTGATGATAAACAAAAAAGCAATGTCCTTGACACGCTCGGATGGGCTTATTTTAAACATGGTGATTTGGATAACGCCCGCGTCAGATTGGCTGAAAGTGTCCGCTATGATCCAAGTCTGCATAATCAATATCATTTGGCGCTCGTTTTAGCGGAGAAAGGGTTCACCCGCGACGCCCGGGCGCAGTTGCGGAATCTGCGCCGCACGGCTCAGAAAATGAGCAACACTGAGTTTGAGGAAAAAGCGGAAAAGCTATTAAGTGAGTTAAACTGATGACAGAATCCTCCGGATTGGACCTGGAACAACTGGTGTTGTCGTCCCGCCGCCGTCTAGTGAGTGTCGAGGTGGAGGATGACGGGACCGCCGTGCTTTTTTCCCGGATGGCCGAGGACACGGTCACGCGGGAAAGCGTGCCGGCCGCCCTTTGGTTACTGGTCACGAAGCGGACGTTGGCCGAGCAACTCAACGGGGAGCGGGTGGATGAGCTGAGCGGTGATGGCGACTTCCGCTTCCGGGTTCACGTTAAAACCGCTGAGGCCTATGCCGAAGCGGGCAAATGTCTCGCCCGTGAAACGGGGCTCGGCCCATCCGCGCCTCAGGCGCCTTACCGCCTGTTCAATGATTTCCAACAACAGGCGCTCACCGCATTGCCCGCCCGCCTTTTCCGGGGAATGGCTTTCGGTGACCTGCGGCGGCTGCAGGTGGATATTGAGACGCTGACCAGCCCCGGCTATGATTTCCCCAATGCCCGCCGCAAAGCGGATCGGATCATCCTGATCGCTCTTAGGGACAGCACTGGATGGGAAACATGCCTGGGTATCGACACGACCGATGAGAAAACCATTCTGGAACACCTGGTTCAGGTGATCGCCGAGCGTGATCCTGACGTGATTGAGGGCCATAACTTGTTCAATTTTGATCTGCCCTATATTGAGACCAGGTGCCAAATGCACAAGGTGCCCCTAACCCTTGGCCGTGAGGGGAGACCCATTCAGTCCCGGCCTTCCCGGTTCTCAGCGGGAGAACGCGCGGCCACTTACCGCCGATACACGGCGTGGGGACGGCATATTGTCGACACGATGCATCTGGCCCAATTGTACGATGTCAGCCATCGTGATCTCAGCGGCTACGGGTTGAAATCCGTGGCCCGCCATTTTGGCGTGGCCGCCCGCGGCCGGACCTATGTCGACGGCGACGAAATAACGGACATCTATTTTAATAACCCGGAGAAACTCCGCCAGTACGCCATGGATGATGTCCGGGAGACTGACGCTGTCAGCGCCATTCTTTCGCCAAGTTATTTTTACCAAGCTCAAATTGTGCCACTGTCCTATCAGAACTGCGTGACCCGCGGCAGCGCGTCCCGGATTGACACAATGCTTGTGGCCGAATATATGCGCGCTGATCACGCGCTGCCCCGGCCAGCGATGGCGAAATCCTTCAGCGGCGGGTTGACGGAGTCGTTCGAGAGCGGCGTGTTTCACAATGTCTGGCATGTGGATGTTCAGTCACTATACCCCTCAATTATTGTCAGCCGCGGGATCAAACCGGCCACGGATTCGCTGGGAACATTCCTCACGCTGCTGACGCGGTTGCGGGATTTCCGCCTGGAAGCGAAAAAACGGATGCGAACAGCCGCGACACCGGAGGAGAAGAATCATTACAGCGCGCTGCAAAGTTCGTTTAAGATCCTCATTAACTCGTTCTATGGTTACCTGGGATTCGGCATGGGGACCTTTAACGATTTTGAGCGGGCCGAGGAGATCACCACTGAAGGCCGCCGGATTTTGACCGCCATGGTTGATTTCCTCCGGGACGAGAAAGCCGCTGTGATCGAAATTGATACGGATGGTATTTACTTTGTTCCCCCGGAAGGGGTGACGGAGTCCACCGATTTTATCGACTCATTGCAGACGGTCCTGCCCCCCGGAATCGATGTCGAACTCGACGCGGTTTACCAGGCGATGTTCAGCTACAAAGCGAAAAATTACGCCTTGCTGACCCGGGATGGGACCGTCACATTGACGGGCGCGGCGCTCCGGTCCCGCGGGTTGGAATCGTTCCAGCGCACCTATATCCGGCAAGTGATAGAACATTTACTTCATGGCTCCGGGAAAGAAATCCAAGCGTTGAAAAAGCGGACACGGGACGCCATCGAACGGCATGAGTTGCCTCTCAAAGATTTCGCCAAGCGGGAAACGCTGTCCACGTCGCCCGCCGCCTATAAGAAAAAACTCGACGCCAATAAAACCCGGCGCAGCGCCGCCTATGAATTGGCTCTGCGGGCGGACCGGGACTTTAAGCAAGGCGATCAAGTGGCTTTCTATGTGACCGGGGATAAAAAACGGGTCGCGGTCACCGACGCCGCGAAACTGTTGGCTGACGCCGACACCCATGTCCGGGACGAAAATGTCCCGTATTATGTGGATAAACTGGACAAATTACACGCGAAGTTCGCGGAGTTTATTCCGCCCTCTGACAATTGTGACGACTTGCCGTTATTCGAGACGTGAGCCCATGGCTGAATCCACTGTCATTTTCTGGTTTTCCGGAACTGGAAATTCATATTACGTCGCCCGGAGAATCTGTGATGGACTCCCCGGGGCAGATCTAAGACCTGTGGTCAGCCGAGGCGAGGTAAAGCTTCTTCCCGACACCCATGTCATCCTTGTGGCGCCTGTCTACAGCTGGGCGCCCCCACGGGCTGTTCAGCAGTTTATCAACCGTTTACCAGGCCGGAATGTTACCCGGGTGACTGCGGTTTTAACGCATGGCGCTGCGCCAGGGGGGGCTGCGGCGCTTACCGCTGGACAATTTCGCCGGGCCGGCATGCCGAATGCGCGTGTTTTCACCATGAGAATGGTGGAGAACTACCCCCCGTTCGGCGGTGCCCCGAAGCAGGAGAAAATTGATAAATTTCTGACGGCTGCCGAGACGCAACTGGGAATTATCCGCCAGGCCATTGCTGAAGGGAAACACCATCCGCCGTCCGCGGGGAGTCGGCTTTTGGTGATTCCTTCTTTGCTCATCAATGCGCTTTTTCGCAAAACCCTGCCCCGTTCAGATAAGAAATTCACTGTCACCGATGCCTGTAATGGTTGCGGCACGTGCGTATCTGTCTGTCCGGTGAATAACATCGATTTGGCGACGGGGAAACCGGTGTGGAAGGGGAAATGCGAGCAGTGTTTCGCCTGTTTCCACTGGTGCCCAAATCGGGCCATTCTGTATGGTGAAAGATCCGCTAAACAGGATCGTTACCATCATCCCGCAGTCAAATCACTGGATATTGCCGGAACCGCGGCAGATGGCGAAAACGAGTGATAAAGGGAGGCTCTTTACGCTTAACTTAACGCTATTCGGAGCATGGTGGTTATGTTCAAAGAACTACCAGCAACCACAGAGGGATGGCGATGATGCTCAACGAGGTCGTCAAAACCAGCATCGTCGAGACAAACCCTTCTTCCACCCCGATGTCACAGGCAACCACATAACTGGCTACCGCATTGGGTGTGGCGCTCAAAAGCACCGTCGTCCCCATGATTGCGGGGTCAACATCTGCGCCCGTCGCCGGCAGCAGAAAGCGGAAGGTCAAAAAGCTGAACAGGGGAACCAAAACCAGCTTTCCGGTACAGACCATGACCAAGGGGAGGGCGTTGCCGCGGGTGTGCTTGAGCTGCAGGGCTGCGCCCACCGAAAGCAAAGCTAAGGGTAAGCCCATCGTGCCAATCATCATCAACGTCTTTTTTGCTAACTGGATGAACAGCGGCAGCCCCGTCGGCAAGGCCAGGGTGTCATCCGGCTGACGGAGCAGACTGGCTATTCCCGCCGCACAGACACCTAAAAATGCCGCAGACACAATGGGATTGATCAAAGCCTTCTTAAGAATTGAACCAACGCCGTGTCCTTTCTCTTTGCCGCAAAACCAGCCGATAACGGAAAACCCCAAAATGACAAAAACAGGCATCGCAAAGGCGTTATATACGGATGCGGCCGCATAGCCCGCTTCTCCGAATGAATTTCGGGCCAAGGGAAAGCCCATGTAGCTGACATTGGCCCAGAACGAGCCAAAAATAAAGGCGGCGGCGTATCCCTTGGTGTAGTTGAAAATTTTACTGAGCGCGATAAACAGCGTAGCGACCACGGCAATGGGCAGGAGAGCCCCAACCAGGAGGCTCACGTTGAATAAATGATCCAGCCGCTGCCCCGCCACACCACAGAAAATCAGGGCCGGCAGCGAAAAATTATACACCAGCCGGTTGATAAAATGCCGTTGATCAGTGCCGATGACCCGTTGCCACTGGAGAATTTTCCCCAGCCCGATAACGGCAAAAACGGGCAGGCATATTTCTAATACTTGTATAAATCGGGATTCCATAGGATCTTCCATGGCCCATGACAGAAGGCCTGTTTAAAAAGTGCCGAATATAACTGTGCTTGCCAGTTTGACGAATGCAAAAGACAGTGTCACAGCGCCGCGTCAGAGAATTCACCGGGTTTCACAGGCATCCCAGAGGATGGCGGAATAATGGAATACTGGAAGATTGGCATCTCTGGCTGCTTCAAGTGACAGACAGGCTTCGTAGTAGACAAGTTGAAGAGGGAGGCGACTGCTGGTTGCGGAAGCATAGCCAGCCTGATGCCATTTTAGGCGTTTGCGAAGATCAGGGGTGGAGCCAATGTAGAGATCTCCATCAGCGCATATAAGAACATATGTGTAGAAAAATTCTGGAATTATTCTACTGTTCTGGAAAAAAAGATGGTGCACGCAACAGGACTCGAACCTGTGACCTCTGCCGTGTGAAGGCAGCGTTCTAGCCGACTGAACTATGCGTGCGACCGGAAAGGACCGTTAATATGGCTTGTGAATAGAGGAAATCAACCGCGAATATTATTTTTCAATAAACCATTTTTCCGGCGACACAGCCACGGCACCGTGAGTTTTAAGATATGTCCTGACAATGTCGCGGGTGGACAGGCCGGTTTCCACCGGTTCGCACCGGGGATTTTCCGCGAGAGCGCGCAAGACGGGAAACCGGCCCCCGCCGCCCGCCAGCGCGTAGCTGTGAAAAGCGACCTTGATCCGCCCGGTGGAAAAGCCTGTTCCGTCCGCCCAGACGCAGCGCGCCACCTGGTTGTTTTCACAGATGGCCCGGATACCCCAGAGCCCGTTGACCGTGTAACTGCCGCGGTTCGCCAGTTGCTCATTCAAAACGTCTTTGAGTTGCCGCGGCGTTAATAAAAGGGTGCCAATGGTGTTTTCATAGGGAATCAACGCGAACAGATCACCTTCAGAAAACGGCCCGGCCGGAAAGCTGGCATTGGATAATTTCCCGTGAATGACGACGGGGGCTTTCACCGCCTCGGCGATGGCTCGTGAAACACATTCACTGGTGCCGGAGTCAACACCTGGAATTTGACCTGCCTGAAGTGGGGCACCCAGTGTCCCGACGCCCTTCCGGGAGAAAACCCGGGCGGTGTCAAGACGTTTGGCGAAGGTTTGCTGGAGACCTTTGTGAAGCGGCACATCCGCCGTCGCCGGGACGAGGCGGGATTCCAGGGAGGTGACGTGACGTGTCCGCAGGTCAAAACGGACCCGCGCCACGGCTAAGGCGTCGGCGTGCCGTCCCGCCTGCGCATACCAGGTGTGGTGGTTGATTTTGTCGCCGGGATTGGGACGGTGCGTGTGGCCGCCCAAAATCAGGTCGATTTCGGGCAGTTTTTTGGCGATGGCCTGAATTTCGTTCACGCCCCGGTCATCATTCGGATGCCACCCTTGGTGAATCGCCAGGATGGTGAAGTCCGGTTTGACCGCCCGGATCTCTTTGATATGACTTAGAAGGCTGTCCACCGCGGCCGCCGCGGAAAAAGACGCCTTTGTCTCGCCCCAATACCAGTTGGCTGTGTAACTGGCGCTCATGCCAATGACCGCGACCCGCAACCCGTTTTTCTCAATCAGCTTCCATGCCGGGAAGGTTGTCTCTTCTTGCCGTCCGGGATAAAGTGTCAGATTCCCGCAGAGAATATGGTTCCGCATCTGTTGAACCAAGGTGGCCAGATGGGGAACGCCGAAGTCCAATTCATGATTGCCGGGCACCCACACGTCATAGCCGATCGCTTTGAGCATGTCCAGAATCAAGACCCCGCGGTCGGGAAGGCTTTCAACGGTGCCGGAGATGGTGTCTCCGCAATCGATGATGATCTCGGTGTCGTCCGGGAGATTTTGGCGTTCCCGGTCGATAAGCGTGGCGAGTCGCAGCAAGCCGCCTGACTCCGCCTCGTCTCCCCGGGTGATAAATCCATGCAAATCGGTGGTCTGCATAATGGTCAGCGCCACCTCCTGGCCAACCCCCGCCGGCGCGGCGAGAAGAATGATCAAGAGGATAGAAAAAGAGAGATGACGGCGCATGATGTGTCGGTTCCAGTGTTGTAGGGGAACGGCTTTTTCCGCTGACAGGGGCGTGGGCGGTCTGGTTTTTCCGCACCGTTCTTGATCATCAAAATAACTGAAACATGGCTGAATGCAAACGGGACAGCGGGGCGCGTGAGGCGCTTTCCCGGCGATTTTTTCATTTTGATTTGCATTTACGGGTAATGGTTGTTATGCTTTCGACGGTCGGCGCGCTGTGGGCATCCTGACAGGAGACCGCGACGGCGGATGGCGGCCAATGATTAGTCCTTCATGAGAGGAAAATCTAAAACTTAACATTTTTCACTTGCAGGAAGCGGGTTAGTGATGCACATTATAGCCTCGTTGCGAAAATGTTTATTCCTATTCAATAGCGGTCTCACCAGTTAACCCAAACTCATGGATCACGAGCACATCAAGTCAACGCGGAATCAGTCGGAATTATTCAAAGTGGATGATTCTGATTTACGGATGGTGAACCGCTTGCTTATCCTCTGCGCCTTGGGGCTGGTTATTTTCGTCGCGGCGCGCGTCCGGCAAATGGAACGGCGCCTGTCCGAAAAACAGCCGCCGCGCGGAGAAGCTTTTTATGCTCCTCCGGTCATCACCCCGTTTGAATCAGAGGAAACCTACCTGGCCACTCTTTCCGAGCGCAGCATCATGTATTCCACCCGGGCGGCGGAACGTATTCAGAGCGAGGCGCCCACCCCGTCAAGCCGGGCTGAAATCATGAAGCGGTTGGAACAGGCCCGGCAGGAAGTGATCGTTGTCGGCGTGGCGTGGAAGCCGCCCCAGGTTGTCATGCTCTTAGACAAAAAGAAACGAAAAACCTATCACGTCCGCGTCGGCCAGAAAATTGGTGGCGGTGATGTGGTGGTTGACGCGATATCCCGAGAAAGAATCGTTCTGTCCCTGCAAGACGAAAAAGTCGTAATATCCTTATAAGACGAGGAGTGACCCTTGTGATGAATGCACCCATGGTAGTTTTCAAACGTCATTTAATTAAGTCCGTCATGGTTTTGGCTACCATCGCCGTGTTATGCGGTGGCTGGATCCCCGGGGCTCTGGCTGGCGGGGACGGAAAAACATTGGCTGACTATGGCTTCGCCGGGCTGGATGAGACATTCAGCGTTGATCTGCGCAGCATCGATTTGGTTGAGGCGTTTAAATTCCTTGGCGGAAAAGGCAAATTGAACATTGTCACCAGTAAAGAAGTCGGCGGCAACGTCAGTTTGCTGTTTGAGAACGTGACTGTCGGTGACGCCTTGGAAACCTTGCTCAGCAGCAACCGGTTGGCCTATGTCGTCAAAGGCGGCATTATTCAGGTGATGACGGAGAATGAATACCGGGCTCTGAACGGTGTCAGTTTCTCGGACAAGCGCCAGTTGAAAGCCGTGGAAATTAAAAACGGCTCCGCCAAGGCCATCGCTCAAATGCTTGAAAACGTGAAGAGCGATCAGGGCACGATTTATTTTGATGAGAATACCAGCACTCTGCTGTTGACCGACATTCCCAGCAAGCTCGTGGAAATGGAAAAAGTCATCAATCTGGTGGACAAGAAGGGGGCGGAAACCGAGACCAGAACGTTTGTCCTGCAAAACAGCAAGCTGGAGGATGTGATGCCGGAAGTGGCCAAGGTCATCACCAAGGAAACCGGATCGTATCAGGCGGACAAGCGGACGAAAACACTCATTGTCACGGACACAGTGAAGAAACTGGCTGAAATCGAGTCTATTGTCGCCGCCTTTGATAAACCGATTAAGTCAGTTCAGATTGAAGCCCGGGTTGTGTCTGTGCGCTTGAAAGATCAATTCAGGTTCGGCATTGACTGGGATAGCTTGAAAAAATGGACCTTGCCGGTGGAAATTGTTTCTGAGGGGGTCATGCTGCAGGACATCATGCAAAAAACCCTGGCGAACGGCACGCTTGAAAACGGCATTATCACCGACAATGTCATGCGCCAGGACTTGACCTTGGATATTCTGGATACTTTCGGTGATACGGAAATTATTTCCGATCCCCGGATTTCCGTGCAAAGCGGAAAAGAAGCCACGCTTAAAGTTGTTCAAAAAGAGGCCTATGAGTCCGGCACCAGCGAAGTGGATGGCGGCGGGGTCACAACGAGCTACAGGAATTTTGATTTTGTTGAGGTCGGCGTGTTGCTTAGCGTTTTGCCGGAAGTCAATGATGACGGGTTCATCAGCATGCGGATCAAGCCGGAAGTCAGCGAGGTTATCGGCTGGTATGGCGGCGGTGAACGGGAAGCCGGCGCGGTGCCAATCGTCCGTAGCTCCACGGCGGAAACGACGGTTTCGGTTAAAGATGGTGTGACCGTTATGATTGCTGGTTTAATCAAAGAGTCAGAAGCTGGAACGACGAGTAAGGTGCCGTTTCTGGGGTCAATTCCAGGTTTGGGGAAGGTTTTCACCCATGAGGATACCGCGAACGAACGGGAAGAGGTTATCATCTTCCTGACACCCCGCATTGTGGATGGAACCCAATCCGTGGATGGCGGTGGATATTCAACCCCGAGATTTCCTGAGGTGCTTGATGGCCGGGAACTCAAAGGGCTCCGGGACTGAGGTGACGCTTTTTCTCTTTCTTAATCGTCAAGCTTTGACCTAAACTTAAACGGACGTGCAGCGTGAGTGAAAGAATGGTTACAACTCCCCGTTTTCTTAACTTGGCCGGTGTTTTCCTCCTCGCCTGTGGTGGTTTCCAAGTCAGTGCGAATGAACTCATCACGACTCTGCGAAATGAGAATGCCGAGCTGAGGAAAAAAGCTCAGGATTTGAATGTGGCCATGGCCGCCGCGCGGCAGTCGGAGGCCTTAAAAGCCGCCCGGGTTGAAGAACTCGAGACGGAAAAAACGCGTTTGGAAAACCAGCTTGCCACCGCTTTGAAGCGCGCGGACGCGGCCGAAAAACGGGTGATGGAAGCCGAAGAGCAAACGAGTCAGGCGGTCGCCACGATGAAAGAGCTGAGATCTTTTGTGGAGAGACAGGCGGACGCGGTGACCGCGCAAAAAGAGGAGATCTCGGCGACGGAGCGGGAAAACCAGGCTCTGATGATGAAACGAACTGAGGCGGACGCCGCCCGGGAAGAGGCCTTGAAAACCGCCGCCGCGGCTCGAGCTGACGCCGAGCAGGCGCACCAAAAAGCGCTTCGGGAAGAGGCTGACAGCCATTACAATTTGGGCGTTGTTTTGGCTAAACACCGAAAGTTTGAAGCCGCTGAAAAGCAATTTCTCGCCTGTCTGAACGTGCTTCCCGACGATGCGGACGCGCATTATAATTTGGGCATTCTTTACGAGGGGGCGTTGAAATCGCGGAGTAAGGCGGCGCGTCACTACAAACGGTTTTTAGAATTAAGGCCTATGGGACCGGACACCGAAAAAGTCTCCCAGTGGCTTGAAGAAATGCGGTAACGTTAGGTTTAGACAGGACTTTTCTATGTTGAGACATGTTCATTTTTCTGACTGGTTGCCGCGGGTGATCGCCATCCTCTGTTTATGCGCGGCGGCCGCTGTTTACGCGTTGGACGTGGACGCTTCTCTGGAGAAGGCGGATAAGTTGCTGGCTGCCGGAGACAGTGTGGCGGCTTTGGAACTTTACAGCAAATGCGCCGGGGCGGCACCGGATAACGCAGTGGCGGCCGAGGGAATGAAGCAAGCGAAAAACGCGATTCGCCAGCAAATGGGTGATGTCTCAGCCGCACGGTTGACAAAAATGCTGACCAGGCTTGACGAGATTGACGCGGAGCGGGTAAAACATTTGAGCAACCAGGTCGTGACGTTGGAAAAAGAGCGGGACATCGCCGCCGCTCAGGTCACGACTCTTGAGGGTAAACTCGCCGCTGTCCGCACAGACCCCGCGATCGCCAAGTCTGAGGCGTATGAACAGGTTCAGAAGGAGCTGGACGCGGTCCGAAAGTCTGAAAGCGCCGCTCAAAAGACACTCACTACGGTGACGCGTGAGTTGGAGCAAATCAAACTGGACCGGCAAGCGGATCAGCGCGCCGCAGCGGTGCGGATTGAAGAATTGGTGGCTGAAAATCAGAAAAACGCGGATGAGATGATGCAAGTCACCGCCGCTCTGAATGCCGCTCAGGCCCAGACCCAAACCATGACAGCGAAGCTGGCCGCCGCGTCTGCTGAGGTCACAAGCCTGACAAACCGCATCGCGGCGGTGACGGCTGAAAACGCGCGGTTGATGGCGGAAAAAGACACCTTGGTGAGGCGACTGAACACCGCCGACGCGCCCGTTCAGGAACTTGCCGCGGCGAAAGCTGAAAACGTGGCATTAATGGAAAAAAATCAGGCGCTCACGGCGGCTCTGCGAAAAGCGGAAGCGACACCGGCGCCCCGGGAAACACCATCACTGGAAGCGCTCGCCCTGAAATCCCACGTGGCGAAAATGGAGGCGGAACTGAATGCGGCCAACATGGAAAACGCCCGGTTAAGCGCGGAAGTGGACCGTTTGCGTCAAGAAGCGGCGGCCGCCAAGAAACGCGCCCTGCCCACCCCCCCCGCCACGCCAGTGACCACGACGGTCGGTGACGCGGAAAAAGCCTTGCAAGATCTAAGAGCCGGCTTGAATAATCTCGAGTCAGACATCCCTCGCCCTGTTGATATGCCTGAGCTGAAGCCCGCCCCTGTCACTCAATCTCGCAAATTTAAGAAGTCGGTGAAAAAACTGACTCGCGACACGGAGGATTTCTGTGCGGATGTCAGCGAAGCGAACACTTTTGCGGAAACCTTAAAAGAGGCGTTCGCGGACACGCCCGACACCATTGAAAACCGTCTGCGCGAGATGGACGCGATGCAAGCCCAGGCCGATATAAATTTGGGGGCGCTCAAAAAACGCCTCCGGGAAACTGAAGCTCTCACTGCCGGGGGCGCGGAGTAAGCTGAATGATGCTTAAACGCCTGTTTTTAATTCTTTTCACCACGGGTCTGGGTATGCAAATGTATGCTCAGGAAGTGGTCTTACGCTTGTCCGCCAGTAATCCGTCTAAAATAACCGCGATGGACGTGGAAGTGAGGAAGATCCTGCCTCCGCGGATTGAGCGCGCGGACGTGTTGGACAGTGACGGTCTTGATGTTATTTATGACGCGGACGCTAAACGGTATCGGGTGCAGAAACAGGTCACGCTGCGCCCTGAGGAAAAACGGGTGTTCACCATCCGCCTGCGGGATATCTGGACGTTTGATGAGGCCGAGTTGATCCAAGCCAAAGCCAAGGCGGAAAAAATTGTCGGCATTTTGCGAAACACCAGAGGTAAGAACGAAGCGGAATTGTTACGTGATCGGATTGTCAAGAATGTGGACGCCATCCTCGATTTACAGGCGGAACGGGGCATTGACCAGGTGTCTGTTCCCGAACATATCAGCGCCTATGATCGGAATGAAGTGCGATATGAGGCCGTCCAGGCGGATGCCCGTGATCTGGAGGCGGTCTTGTCGATTCTTGGGGACGAGAAAATTCTGGATGAGGAGGACAGCGCGCCCGTGAACGTGGCGATGCTGTGGAAAATTATTCTCTTGATTGTTTCTTTTGTCGCTGTTATCACGGTTGTCTGCTTTCTGGTGTGGACCGGACAACTGCGGAAAATCCGTCAAGCGGAACGTGAAGCCGGCATTGATGCGGAGTAATCATTTATTCGAGGCGCTTTTACGGTGATACGTGTCACGGTCCTAAATCCGAAAGAAACGCTTTTCGCGGGTGAGGCCGAGTCGGCGACTTTTCCTGGAGCCAGCGGGGACTTCGAAGTCCTGGAATTTCATAAACCGACGATCAGTCTGTTGCGTAAAGGACGTATTGTGTTGGATCGCCAACGCGGCATCAGTGTTCAAAAGGGCATTGTCCGGGTGATTCATGATGAAGTTGTGGCGTTAGTGGAACAATGACGGTTTGACCGTCACCTTTTTCCGGTTTTGACGGAGATTTGCATGAATCCGGTGGTGGAAAATATCTTAATTATGGTTATCATCCTCGGCTCAGTTTTGGGCCCCTCCGGGGTGATTGCCTCTGTGGGCTTCGCGGCGGTCAAGGCGGTCGGGCGCAATCCGTCTTCCGCGCCGAAGATCCTTATTCCCATGCTTGTCGCCTTTGTTTTCGCGGAAGCCTTGGGAATCGTCTCTTTGCTCATCGCGTTTCAAATTTTTAAGTGATCACCCGCGCCGCGCGGAATCGTTGTCATAGTATGAATGGGTTTAGTTGAAGGCTGAAAATGAATTCCAGCATTATCATTACCACTATTGTTGTTCAATTTGCCACATTCGGGGTCCTCGCTTTAGTGTTGCACCGGTTTATGTATTCGGCGTATAAAAGTGAGTTAGGCCGGTTGCAAGACTTAAGCCTTGAATACAAAAACAAGGCCGAGCAACTGGCTGAGGATATGGGCAAAGCTGAGGCCGAGCATCGGCGGAAAGTCGAGGAAGCGGAAGCCGAAATCCGGGAATTGCGGAACAGTGTCCAGGAGGAGGTCGGCCAGCAACGCGAGGAGGTTCTGGTCAAAGCCCGGGCGGAAAGTGAGCGGATTATTGCCACCGCTATCACCGTCAAGGATAAAATCCGCCAGGAATTGGAGAAAGACTATGCGGGGAAAAGTGTTAATTTCGCCTGTGACTTAATTCGCCGTGTGCTCAATGAGGAAAATATGAAGTGGTTTCATGACGGTCTTGTTTCAGACGTTCTCGCAGCCATTGAGCGGGTGCCGAGTGAGCGTTTTCAGGCGGTGACGGGTGAGAAAATGGTGATGGTGACATCCGCCCAGCCGCTGGCGGAAGCGAAAGAGATCCGGCTGGCGCAAGTGTTGAAAAACAAGGTTGGGCACGATATGACCATTAACAGCTTTACTGATGAGGATGTCACGGCCGGTGTTTCGATTAAAATTGGCAGTCTGGTGATTGACGGCACGTTGGCTGGCCAACTTCGGCAGGCGGCCGCCAAAATAAAAAGAGGTTGAGGGGATCAACCTGTTGTTTGTCTGGCTCTCCGCCCGGCGGAGAGGTCTGGTTTAAGTTTTTTTAACACGTGTTTTTTATAAAGCGCGTGTTTCAGCCGTAAAGAGTACGATATATGCCGCTCGATACAATCCAAATTCATGAAGTCGGGGAAGTGCGCGAAGTCCGCAAAGACATCGCCAAAATCACTGGACTGAACAGTTGTATGATCGGGGAAATTATTGAGTTCACACCCGATTCGAAAGGGATGATTTTCGGGTTTGAGGAAGGAGCGGCTTTCGCGTTTCTTTTAGGCAAAGTCACGGAGGTGAAGGTTGGCGGTCCCGCGTACAGCGCGCTGGAACCGTTTAATGTGCCGGCCGGCGAGGCCTTCGTGGGCCGTATGGTCAACGCTTTGGCCGAACCCCTGGATAGCAAAGGGGAGATCGCCGCGGATGTGAATGTGCCCATCTTCCGTGAGGCCCCCGGGGTGCTGGAGCGCGTGCCGATTTCGCGCGTGCTGGAAACCGGTATTTTGTCTCTGGACACCACAATCCCCATCGGCAAAGGGCAACGTGAGCTGATCATTGGCGACCGTATGACGGGTAAAACCACGGTGTGCGTTGACACGATTTTAAACCAGAAGGGAAAAGATGTCATTTGCATCTATTGCTGCATAGGCCGGTCCAATTCGTCTCTCCGGCGGGTGGTTGAAACGCTCAATGTGGCGGGCGCCATGGACTATACCATTGTGGTCTCCGCCACGGGCTCGTGCTGTAGTGGTGAGCAATATCTGGCTCCTTACACGGCCGCCGCGCTTGGTGAATATTTTATGGATCGGGGCCGGGATGTTTATGTCGTTTTTGATGACCTGACCAAACACGCCTGGGCTTATCGCCAGATTTCTCTTTTGCTTGAACGGCCTCCCGGCCGGGAGTGTTATCCGGGCGATGTCTTCTATCTGCATTCCCAACTAATGGAACGCGCCGGCCAGTTCAGCCCCGAAATGGGGGGAGGGTCCATGACGTTTTTCCCCATTGTCGACACCTTGCAGGGCGATGTCACCGGTTTTATTCCCTCGAATCTGGTGTCGATGACGGATGGCCAGATTTATATGGGAACCAATCTGTTTAACAGCGGCTTCCGACCAGCCATTGATTTGGGCTTGTCCGTCTCCCGTATCGGCAGCAAGGTGCAAGGGCCGATGATGAAAAAGCTTAGTTCCATGTTGCGCTTGGAATACGTGCAATACGTTGAATTGCTCAAAAAAACCCGGTTTTCAGCGGGGGTTACTGACGAACTCCGGGAGCGCCTCCGACCTGGTGAAATATTAACTCGCCTGTTCACTCAAGACGCCGCTGATCCGTACAGGACAGAGAAGATTCTCGTGTTCCTGCACGCCTTAAAGCAAAAGTTCCTTCATGAACGGGAAAGCGTGGAAATAGAACGCTTTAAAAGCGATTTTGTCCCTTTCCTCAGTCACGAAGCGCCTGAAGTGGTAAAGGCTTTCACTGATCAAAAACCGCTGTCGGCTGGTGAAGAGGAACAGTTGGAGCGGACCATGGAAAAGTTCTTTGCCTAATGACGCTTGAAGAACTCAGAACAGAATTGCAAATTAACGGCGAGTTGACTGAAATTGTCGACGCGTTGAAGGCCGTGGCGATTTCAGAGTTTAAAAACCTGGAAGAGGCCAGAAGTAAACGGTTTTCCATGTTTCTGAGCGCCTTTGAAGGATTTTTTCAAATGCTTGATTTCTCCACGATCAAGCATCCATTCGCGCAGGACACGACAGGCGTAACCGCCATTGTCATGCTGACATCTGACGAACGCTTCATGGGAGGCTTGAACAAGCGGATTGTGGATGAGGCGTTGATCCATCCCAGCGCCGCCGACGCGACGCTGGCGGTAGTCGGCCAGCAGGGCAGTGATTATTTAAAGTCGCTTGGCCGGGATTTCACCCGCTTTCCTGAAGATGTGTCAACGACAAATCCCTTTGACAGCGCCATCGCCGTGCGGGACTGGATGATGAAAGCGGCGGTGGATGATCAAGTCGGCAGTGTGATTGTCGCTTATCCCAAACCGGTTTCGTTTATTATTCAGAAGGTGGATTTGCTGACGTTGCTGCCCTGCACGGAACTGTTGTTTTTTGAACGCAAAGAGCATCGTCGGCATGATGAGATTCTACAGAAAAAAGAAGAGGTTCTGGTGGATTCCAAGCTGGAATCGCTGATTGAATATCTGGTGAGTACTTGGGTGGCTGAAAAACTGCTGGAAGTGTTTGAAGACAGTCGTCAAGCCGAGTTGTCCGCCAAAGCCATGCGCCTGGAGGAAAGTTTCCAAAGCTTGAATGACACACGGAAAGGGTTAGTGCACAGTTACCATCGCACGCACCATGAGGCCTTGGACAAAGGTATGCGGGACACGTTCTCCGCGACCGTGATGCGCAAGAAAGCGGGTTGAGTGATCCATTATGACTGAATCAACATTGAGACCAGGAAAAATTATCGGCATTCAGGGACCTGTTGTCGAGGTGAAGTTTCCCGCCGAAACGGAAATCCCCAGTGTGTACCAGTCGATTGAGACGACGGCCTGCGACGGGCGGAAGTTGACGCTTGAGGTTGTTGAACACCTGCAAAACAATGTCGCCCGTTGCGTGGCGCTGGGGTCAACGTTTGATTTGCCGTATGGCAACGAATGCCGACCGACGGGGGGAATCATTGACATCCCCGTGGGGGATGCCGCGTTCGGGCGGATTATGAATGTGCTCGGGGAGCCTATTGACCGGAAAGGCCCCATCGAAAGCCCGCACCGATCTCCTCTGCACCGTGATGTGAGCAAATTGGGATTTAATCCTGACACCTTGACTGGTGAAGACACCGAACTGCTCGAAACCGGACTGAAAATGGTTGATTTGCTCTTTCCCCTGGTCAAGGGCAGTAAAACGGCCTGCGTCGGTGGCGCCGCGTGCGGGAAAACCGTTTTGACGTTGGAATTTATTCATAATGTCGTGCTGCGGCATAGTGGCGCCTGTGTGTTCGCCGGCGTTGGTGAGCGCATCCGCGAAGGAAATGAACTGTATTATGAGTTTGAAGAGCAAAATATCAGCAGCAAGGTGATGATGACATTCGGGCAAATGAACGAGCCGCCCGGCGCCCGGTATGAGGCTGCGTTCACCGGTGTCACGTTGGCTGAGAATCTACAAGAGCGAAACCAGGATGTTTTGTTCTTTGTTGATAATATTTACCGCTTTGTGCAGGCGGGCTCGGAGATTGCCACATTGCTGGGACGGGTGCCATCCGAAACGGGGTACCAATCCACACTGGCCGCCGAAGTCAGTGAATTCCAAGAGCGTATCCGCAAGAAAGACGCTGGATCAATCACCGCTATCGAAGCGGTCTATGTTCCCGCCGACGACGTGACCGATCCCGCCGTTGTGACCTTGTTCAGCTATATGGACGCCATTATGGTGTTGTCCCGTGAACGGGTCCAGTTGGGGCTCTATCCGGCCATTGATCCTCTCGCTTCTTCCTCGACCTATCTCACCCCCGCGGTTGTCGGCCGCCGCCATTTTGACATCGCTCAAGAATGCGTGCGGGTGTTGACCAAGTATGATGAACTGAAACGGATTGTGGCGGTAATCGGGATTGAGGAACTGAGCTCCGCGGACCGCACCATCTATGAACGCGCCCGCCGGTTGCAATTTTTCTTCACCCAACCGTTCCATGTGGCCGAGGTGTATACGGGACGCAAAGGTGAATATATCTCTTTGGCGGACACATTGGATGGGTGTGAACGCATTCTTTCCGGTGATTGTGATCATATTTCGGAAGATCGTTTTTACCTTATCGGAGCCGTTGATCAGGCGTTATCCTGAACCGCCTGAGAACCGTCAAATCGTTTCCACCTTGACGATGTGGAGTTTACCCGCGGCGGCCAGCCATGAAAACGGCACTGAGCACCCTGAACATGGACCTTGCGAAACTGCTAATTGAGTCTGGAGCCGTCACTGCGGAGCAATATGACCAAGCGTTGGAAATCTCTCGACGCGGAGGCCGTTCTGTTCTCGCGGAATTGGTCTCAATGGGCATCGGGGAGGAGCTTGATTTTCTGCGGCTTATCGGTGCCGCGCAATCGCTGGAGGTGGTTGACTTGCGCCGCGCCGCCATCGCTCCGGAGGCCGTTGAGGAAGTTCCCGCGAAATTCGCCCGACACTACGGGGTCATGCCAGTCGCCTTGTCCAGCGCCGGATTGACCATCGCCGTCTCGGAGTCCACCGACCGCTGGGTTGTGGATGATCTGCAAACGACTTTGGGCCACCGCGTCCAACGGGTTCTGGCCCCTCATACCCATATTCAAGAGGCGATTGAACGCCATTACGGAGTGGGTGCCGACACCATAGAACGGATTATGGATGATGAGCAGTCCGCCGGCCGGATCCAGTTGCTTCATCATGACGGCAGCGCGGTTCAGGATTTGGAGAGGATGGCCGGCGACGCGTCGGTGGTCCGTCTGGTCAATGAGATTGTCCAGCAGGCCATCTCGGACCGGGCGACAGACATCCACCTTGAAACCTTTGGCGATGAAGCCAAGCTGCGCTGCCGGGTGGACGGGGTGTTGCGGGACACGCGCGTCAGTGAGGATATCCGCTACCTGTATCCGGCGGTCATCTCACGCATAAAAATCATGTCCGGTCTGGATATCATTGAGCGCCGCGTCCCGCAGGACGGGCGGGCCAAGGTGAAAGACGGTCCCCTTGAATATGATCTGCGCGTGTCGGTCATGCCGACGATTAACGGGGAAAATGTGGTTATCCGCATCTTGCCCACCACGATGCTGTTGAGCCTGGGTGATCTTGGCCTGCGCCCGGATGACCTGCGCATATTGGATGGCCTGATTCACCGCCCTAACGGTATTCTTTTCGTGACGGGGCCGACTGGCAGCGGCAAAAGCACGACGCTTTACGCGTCCTTGAAACGGTTAAATAATCCGGGTATCAAGCTGGTGACGATTGAAGATCCGGTTGAATACGCTCTGCGCGGGGTCTCACAAGTTCAGGTTAACACGCGGACGGGAATGACCTTCGCCCGCGCCTTGCGCAGTATGCTGCGCCATGATCCGGATGTGATTATGGTCGGGGAAATCCGGGATTTGGAAACGGCGACGATCGCCACGCGCGCCGCGCTGACCGGGCATCTGGTGCTATCGACGTTGCACACGAACAGCGCTTCCGCCGGTGCCGCGCGGTTGATTGATATCGGCATTGAGCCGTATCTGATCGCCTCTTCGGTTCTGGCATTCATCGGGCAACGGCTGATTCGGGTCAACTGTCCAAAATGTAAAGAAAGCTGCCGACTGGACGATGAGACACTCGCCCTGTTGGGGCATCCCGAGGCGGCGGCGACGACTGTCTGGCGGGGAAAAGGGTGCGACGCGTGCGGGCAGACGGGCTTTTCCGGTCGGACAGGCATCTACGAGATTTTGCCGGTGGATGGCCGGATTCGTCACATGATTGTTGAGAAAGCGTCCGCTGACACGATCAAAGACGCGGCCCGGGCGCGGGGCGCGCGATCCATGCTGGAGGACGGATGGGAAAAAATTGTCGCTGGTAGAACGACACCGGAAGAAGTCCTGCGGGTCGCGCGGTTGGAGGATTGATGCCAAAGTTTGACTACCAGGCGAAGCGCGGTCCCGCGGAGACACTGACCGGTCATCTTGAAGCTGATTCCCACGATGAGGCGGTGAGAGTGTTAGTGGATCAGGGCCTGACACCCGTGCGTGTCAGCGAAACGGTTCGCTTGCCTGTTCCAAAACTCGAACGGTCCCGACGGGTTGACACCGTGTCAGGGGGAAACCCGCGGCCCGCGGGAACAGCCAGTCGGCTTAAAATAAAAAGCCGGGAATTGGACCGCTTGACCCGCCAGTTAGCCACCTTGATCCGCACGAATGTCCCCATTCTCCGGGCTCTGAATCTGATTAAAGATCAATGCGTGTCTCCCCATGGTGTCGCGGAAATGGTGGGTGATTTGCGCGAACAGGTGAAGCAAGGCAAGCAACTCTCGGACGCGCTGCGGAAATACCCCCGGGTGTTTGATGAGCTTTATGTGAATATGGTCGTGGCGGGAGAACGGGGCGGGGTGTTGCATCAAACGCTCACGCGTCTGGCGGATCACCGCGAGAAAGAGCTTGAAACCCGTCGGCGGATTCAGGCGGCGATGGCCTATCCATCCTTTGTGGTGGCGGCCGGCCTGTTGACCGTCTTCGTCGTTGTCTCGTTTATTCTCCCCAAAATCATTTATTTATTTGAAGGGCTGGATGATAAATTGCCCGCCTCCACAAAACTGTTGATCGCCACGACGCACTTCATGCGGGGTAATTGGCTGTGGTTCGCGGGGGGAGTGCTGCTGGTGGTGCTGATGGTGAGCCGGGGGGGGACAGATTCGTGGCATCGGCGAGTGACCGATATGCTGAAATTGCGCACGCCGGTGATTAATAAACTAGTGCGGCATGCGGAAATCGCGAAATTCACCCGGACGATGTCATTGCTGATTGACAGCGGGTTGTCCGTACAGGAAAGTTTGAATCTAGGAACCGCCACTATTCAAAACCTGGCGTTGAGAAGCCGGATGGACGCCGTCGGCACAGCGATTGTCAACCGGGGCGCGACATTGTCGGCCAGCCTCGCCAGCGGGGACGTGTTTCCGCCGTTCGCCGTGAATATGATCATGGTCGGCGAAGAATCCGGCGAGTTGTCCGAAGCCCTGCGGGAAGTGGCCATGGTTTATGACCGCGAGGTGGAACAGTCCATCAAGTTGCTTGTCTCTTTACTCGAGCCGTTGTTAATTGTCCTGGTCGGCGGCATTGTGGCTTTTATTGTTTTCGCCATGCTGATGCCCATTTTTGAAATTGGAACGTTTTAATGATGAAAAAAAAGTCTCCCCTGTCCATACACCGCGCGAAACAGTTCACGCTTATTGAAATTATGATTGTCGTGGTGATTATCGCCGCGCTGGCCGCCATGGTCGCCCCGCGCTTGCGGGGCCGGGCTGATCAGGCCAAAGTCAGTATAGCCGAATCAGACATCAAGGCGGGTATCGCCAATGCTTTGAAACTGTATGATTTGGACAATGGCACCTTCCCGACGACCTCGCAGGGCCTGGCCGCCTTGTTGGATCCTCCCTCAACAGAGCCGGTGCCCGCCAATTGGCAGGGACCGTATTTGGATATTGACCCTTTGGACCCGTGGCAGCGCCCGTATAAATACGTGTATCCGGGAATCCGGAATCCGCATGGTTTTGACTTGTCCTCTCTCGGAAAAGACGGCTTGGAAGGCACCGAAGATGATGTTGTCAATTGGCGGAAATAGGGGCGCTTTTTCCTCGGAAAAAACGGCAGGCGCGCGCATGCCGTTCCCACCGGCTTTTCCGGGTGTCCCGGTGGTGGAAAAGACGGGACAATCACCCCATCGCCCCCAGTTTCCCACGGTTGGAAGTCAGCCATGAACCATGTTGCCGGCAGTCGAGTATGGCTCGAAATTGATTTGACGAAACTGCGGGAGAATGCCGCCCGGATTCGGCAAGCGGTGGCCCCCTGCGGGGTGATCGCCGTGCTCAAAGCGAACGCGTATGGACTGGGGGTGGTGCCCATCGCCCGCACGCTGGCGACAGCGGGGGTGGCCGGGTTCGCGGTGGCGGAGCCGGATGAGGCGCTCCAACTGGTGGACTTGGGATTGCCTGTGCAGATTCTGGGAGGCATGCTGGAGCACGAGCTGCCACATACCGTGGCGGCGGGACTCATTCATCCAATTGTCTCTCTGGACGTGGCGGAGCGGATCAGCGCCGAGGCCGCGCGCCAGAAAAAAACGGTTGAATGTCACCTCCTTATCGATACGGGCATGGGACGCCTGGGTATTCTGGCGGCGGAAGCGCTGGACACAATAGACAAGGTCATGGCGTTGCCCAACTTGGATTGCGCCGGGGTGTATTCCCATTTCCCAATGGCTTACAGAGCCGGGGAGGCATACACCCAAGGCCAGATTGACCTGTTTCTCACGCTGTTAAACCGCTTGGAAGCCCGGGGTGTCACATTCCGCAAGATTCACATCGCTAACAGTGACGCGGTGAATAATTTTCCCCGGACATGTCAACCCCCGTTTAACTTCGTCCGCACCGGCATAAATCTGCATGGCTCCTTTGACGCGGAAGGCCATCGCGCCCTGAGTCTGGAACCGATCCTGACGCTTAAAGCCCGTTTGGTGCAGATTCGCACTATGCCCGCGGGCGCCAAACTTGGCTACGGATTGACACACACACTGACAAAAGAGACGGTGGTGGGAACTGTGGCCGCGGGATACGCGGACGGTCTGCCATTGGCTTTGTCAAACCGCGGACATCTGTTGATAAACGATCATCTTTGTCCGGTTCTGGGGCGGGTGTCGATGGATTATGTGACGGTGTCTTTGGCGGGTGTCCCCAACCCCCGTGTCGGCGATGAGGTGATTTGCCTCGGGGGGGGCGGCCGCGATCAGGTGGCGGTCGACACGTGGGCGGATCTGAAAGGCACGCACGCGTATGACATTATCTGCTCATTCGGATCCCGGGTGGAACGAAAATACATGTGAACCCCGGCACTCGTGAAGAGACAAGAGGCTTTTGAGCGCGGCGGCCAAAAAGCGGGCCGGATCAGGGCGCGGAGGCGGCTTGAGCGACCGCGGCTAAAACCGCGGCGCTGTCAAAAGGTTTAACCAACAAATCCGCCCGCTCGCGGGCCTTGGCGGTCAGAAATCCCGTGCTCTTCGCCGTGATGAAAATCACCGGCGAGGAAAACCCCGCTTCACGCATCCTGTCGAAAATCTCCACACCGTTTTCCGTTGGCAGGTAGACATCCAGAAGGAGGCAATCAACGGGGTTTGATTCCGGACACGGGGATATGTCGACACCGGAGGAGAATGTCTCCACGGTGTAGCCGTGGCTTTGAAGTAACCGGGCCAGAGCCTGGCGGACGGAAGGATCGTCGTCAACAATCCAAATTCGTTGTTTCGCATGCGTTGTCATCATTCATGTACCCTACATGTTTTTCCAGCGAATGTCAAGGCGGACACGCTGGAAAATGAAACGGTTCAGCCGGGTTGCGGAGCACAATTTGAGCGATTACTGTATGGCTGGTCCGGGAACTCACGCGGCTGGCGTGTCGCATATCCTGTGAGCCTTGACAGTCCGGCACGCGGGCGGCCGCGGCCGCGGACACGGATGTCACGTGAATGAACAGCGGGTTAAACAGGTGGCCATGAACGTTAAACAAGCGCTCGACAATCTTAAACGTGGAACCGTCGAAGGGGTGAAATGGGCGACCCGCCCCGCCGGTGGCGCGGTGGCCGCCGCGGTTGAATATCTGACATGTTGTCCGGCTTGGTGGGCGGGCGATTACAGCCGTGATGACATTGAGCGCAGCCCGGATTATTTCCCGCTGGTCGGTGTGCTGCTGGGGGTGCTGGCCGGCTTGGTTATTTGGGTGTTTGGCTGGTTTTCCCCGCCTGTGGTGCTGAGTGTCTTGGGCGTGGCGGTTTTAATGAAGAGCACGGGGGCGCAGGGAAGCTTGGGATTGGCCACCGCTTTCGCTGATTATTTTAAATCTCCCTTGCGGAGAAAGGTGGATCAACCTCTCGCCGACTCACCCGGGTTGTCCGGCGGCGCGTTTTTGGCGTTCGCCGTCGTGGCCGGGAAAATGATCATGCTTGCGAGCTTGACACCCTGGCAATGCGCCCGGGCTGTCCTCCTGGTGGCGGTGGCGGGGCGTTGCTGCATGCATGTGGGGATGGCTTTGTGCCCCTGTGTGGCGGCAGACGGGAGCCTTGAACGCGTGTTTTGGAAACACGGTTCCGGGAACGCGCTTATTGTCAGCCTGGTCACGTGGGGGGCGGTCGCGATCCTGTTTCTGTGGACCGTGGGGTTGTTCGCTTTTGTGATCGCTGTCGGTTACGCGATGGTCTTTTCGCTGGTGTGTAAAAAAATGTTTGGCGGGTTGGACGGGAAAAGTCTTTTCGCATTGAGCGATGTCTGTGAGTTTGTGACGATTCTAATTTTAGCGATAGGGTACTAGATTTTGATGAATGTGTTGACGGATTTGGGGGGGGCGATCCTTTATTTCACCGCGCTGTTGCCGATTTGGAATGAGCGTCCGCTGACCCGGGAGGATCTTGTTCCGGGACCGTATCCTGTGGAAGTGACAGACCGGCAAGTGGCTTTCGCACAGCAGGGATTCACCTATGCGGATGAGGATTTGTTGAACGCCATGATTGTGGTGTTCGGGAAGTCGCACAGCGCCGCCGCCCGCGACGCCTTGCTTAAACTGGCTAGGGATCAAGGCCTGCCATCGGTGGTGGCCACCGTGTTATTGCAGGCGGGAAACCTGCCGCTGGATAATCAGGATCTGGGCGACAAACTCGCCGTGTTTTTCACGCACGACGACGGGCAAGTCCGCTTTTGGGCGGTAACCACATACGGGAAATGCGCGGATCTGGATCCCACGGTGGTGATAAACGTCGCCCGGAAGGATCCCTCGATCCAGGTGAAAACCGCCGCCTTGGAGGCGCTGACCGGGCGGACCGGGGCGTTGGCGGTCAATGATTTTTATGAATGGTTGGATGATGACAACCGCGGGGTCCGGCATGCGGCCTTGCGCGCGGCCATGGGCGCTCGGAACGTGGAAGCGGGGCAAGATAAACTCGCCGCTTTTCTCGTCAGTCCTGACAGCTCTGACCGGCACGCTTTGGCCGAAGGATTGGCGCTGCTGCCTAAGCCGGCGGTGCCATGGTTTGGACAGAAACTGGCTGCGGATGAACATCCCAGTGTCCGGGCGGAATGCGCGGTTCAACTGGGTAACGTTTCCGGCGCGGACGCTCAGAAAATGCTGATTGGTTTGCTGGCTGATAAGGATTATGAAGTCCGGCGCAGCGCTGTTGAATCCCTGGCTTTATTCCCCGATCCGGATGTGATTGAACGGCTGGTGGCGATGCTCGGTGATAAAAGCAAGTTTGTCCGCTGGCAGTTGGAGGAGACACTTGTGGCGCTTCACCCCCGGCAGGCGGTGGACGCGGCGGTCGCGAAAGCGTGCCGGTCGCAAAACCCTGACACCCGTCTTTTAGCCTGCAATGTGCTGGGCCGTGTCGGAGTCCAGCGGCATCGGGACACCATCGCCCAGGCGCTTCCCGCGGAAACGCGCTCGGTCAATATCGCCGCTGCTTTGACCGCTTTGGACCGCTTGGCCTTCGCGGCTTCCGACACGGTGATTTTACCTCATGTCACGCATGCGGACACCGCTGTCCGCCTGGCCGCCGCCAAGGCGTTGGGAAACGTTAAAACAGAGGCCGCCGTCACCGCCTTGGTCGCTTTGGCGGCTGATCTGGACAATGATGTCGTCGCCGCCGCCATTCAATCCATGGGACGAGTCGCCGACCCGATGTTCTCCAAGACGCTGCTGAAAATTTTAAAAGACACCGGGCCAACCGCCCGCTATCTGGCGAGTCACCGGGCGCAGGCATGCTGGGCGGCGGCGAAAATTCCGGATGTGGACAAAACCCTGACGAAACGGCTTGTGGAGCAGGGGAGCGAGGCGGTGATAAAAACGAAGGATGGAAATTTGTTTGAGAGTGATCACGTCCTTGTATCCGCCATTTTCGCCTTGGCTGAGCGGGCGCGGAGAGATCCCGCCGCGGTGGCGGCCTTCAATCGAGTCTACAGTGTTCATTCCCGGAAACGGACCGCCGCTGAGATCATGGGGGCCAGGGGCGACGTTTTTACGCCGAGTCCGGAGCTGTTGGACTATAGCGCCCAGGCGAAGGCGTGGCTGGACAATCTTCCCGCCCGGCCGGGGCCGCGCCCGAAAAGATCGATGAAATTTCTTTACCGCCCCGTCAAATGAGAACCCCTGTTCAGGCGACCCGCTCTGTGAATGCTTGGGAGGGACCGGGATGGTGTCCGCCGCCTTCTGAGAGTCAGATCGTTTATGCCTATTGATTTCGCCAGCGAATTGAATCCGGAGCAACTGGCGGTGGCACGGTCGGAACCGGGCGTTTCACTTGTCGTGGCCGGGGCCGGCACGGGAAAGACCAGGGCCTTGACTTATCGGGTCGCCTGGCTCCTGGAACAGGGAGTCCCGGCCAATACGATTCTGCTGCTGACATTCACCAACCGGGCGGCGCGCGAAATGTTGCGGCGGGTGGAACAGTTGACGGGCTGTCAGTCGGCAAGTGTCCGTGGGGGAACATTCCATCGGCTCGGCAGCCAGACACTCAGGGACTATGGAACCCAGATCGGTGTCCCTGAAAATTTCTCTATCCTGGACCGGGATGACGCCCGTCGGCTCGTGGGGGCTTGTATCAATGATTTAGGGGTCAAAAAGGGGGTTGGGAAATTTCCGGGCCGGGGGGCGGTGCTGGGGCTGTGCGGGTTGGTGAAAAACACCTTGCGGCCCATTGAGGAGGTCGTGAGAGATTATCCGGCTGTGTTTCAAGACCGTCTGGATGATATTGTCCGGGTCCTGGAGGAATACGAGGATCGTAAAAGCCGCCAAGGTGTCTTGGATTTTGATGATTTATTGATTCGTTTTCTCGATTTGCTGGAACATGCCGGGCCCGCGCGTGACGTATTGGTAAAGCGATATCGCCATGTGCTGGTGGATGAATTTCAAGACACCAACGCCGTGCAGAGCGCCATTGTGAGGATCTTGTCCTCGGGCCATGGCAATCTGTGTGTCGTGGGGGACGACGCCCAGTCCATTTATAAATTCCGCGGAGCGGTTTTTGAAAATATTCTTGATTTCCACAAGGCGTATCCCCAGGCGAAAGGATATAAACTGGAGACGAATTACCGATCCGTGCCGGAAATACTGGCTCTGGCCAACGCCAGCATCGGGTATAATCGCCGACGCTTGCCCAAAGAGTTGCGCGGGGTCCGCCCCCCCGGCCTGAAACCGCGGGTTGTCACTTGTGAGGACCAAGCCGCACAGACCCGTTTCATCGGCCAGACGATTGAGGAGAAACTGGCGGCGGGTGTCCCTCCTGACGAAATATCGGTCTTATATAGAAGTCATTATCATTCCTTGCAAATCCAAATGGACTTGCACCGTCGGGGACTGTCTTTTCGCCTGCGTGGAGGCATTCGCTTCTTTGAACAAGCCCATGTCAAAGACATTCTCGCCTTTCCCCGGGTCATTTTAAACGGGCTGGATGAAACCGCCTGGCTGCGGATTCTGCCGCAACTTCCCAAAGTGGGCGAAAAAACGGCGGCGAAATTCTGGCGGCATATCGCGGGTGATGACAGCCCCCTGGCCGCCGCCCTGAATCCCTCCGCCGTCGCCATCCTGCCTGCCGCCGCCCGTGAGGACTTCGAGACAATGCGGGAGATGCTGATCAAGGCGGCGGCGGCGGATACCCCCGCGGAGTTGTTGGAAACCGTGTTGAATGGCTATTACCGGGAATTTCTTAATAATGAGTATGACAACGCCCGCCAGCGCCTGGACGATGTCTACGGGGTGATTGATTTCGCCAGAGAGTACGGGAAACTGGATGAGTTTTTGTCGGAGTTGGCTCTTGTGGGAGAAAGTGACAGGCAGAATATGACGACCCGGGAACAGGACGGCTCCGCCGTGGTTTTATCCACCATCCATCAAGCCAAAGGATTGGAATGGGAAGTGGTTTTTATTCCCTGGTTGACCGCGGGGCGCTTCCCCGTCGGGAGCGCCGGCGGGGCGGAGGATGAGGAAGAAGAACGCCGTGTGTTCCATGTGGCGGTCACCCGGGCGAAAGATGAGCTGTTTTTGATCGCCCCTAAAACCGCTCCGAATAACGACGGCCGACCGGCCCCGGTCTCACCCAGCCGGTTTTTGTTTGAACTGCCCTCTGACTTGGTCGAAAAAACACCGCTATCCGCCGCTGCCCCGACCGGCGCGTTCCAGTCACTGCTCCGGCGCCAATCGTCCGTCCCGGAGCATTTGGCGCGCGTCCATGACGACGATCTGGAATACGACTACGATACGCCGTTTTAACGATGGGTCAGGCGTGGCGCTTACAGGCAAAGCGGGCTGACGAAGACACGGACGGATCGCGTAGTCAAGGGCGGTTTTGATCCGTGCCGCTCACGACCCGGTTGTCTCTTGCCAGGTTGACTTTCGCCGCGGATCAGTCTTTTTTCAGAAAGCCTTTGAGTCCTTTCATGGTGTCGACAGCGCCCTTCACAGATTCCCCGCCACTGGTTTTTAAGATGTCAAGCGCGCCCTCTTTTTCGTAAGCCTGGAGCACGGAGCTAAGCACTTGCTTAAGAATTTCCTGGACGACTTCGGCGCTTGTGGCGCCCCCTTTTTCGACACCGATATCCGTCAAGAGGATATCCGGGATGGTGAGGGTGGCGGAGGCGTCTTTCAGCAAGGTTGTTGTGACGCGGGCGGATGTGTTCGTGAGGGCGATCTTGCGGATAATAAAGGTTTTCGCCGGTTTGTCACTCGTTGGTTTCTCCGGCGTTTTCTCTGGTTCTTCCGTCGTGTCGTCCCCGCCGCCGGCAAAAGCTTTCACATTGTCCAGAATGGTTTTAAGATTGCTGGTTTTCAACGCCCGCTCGTAAGTTATTTTCGGCCCGTCAACCGTGATCTCGTTGATAACGACCGTGTCAGACATCAAGCTGCTCAGTTCGATATCCAACTTGACAGTGCCTAATTCAAATGAGCTGTCTGACGTGAACCCATTGGGGTTGCCGACAATAAAATCATTGATTTCCCCATTGCCGGAAAAGGGCGACAAACTGACTTTTCCTAAGGTGACCGGGGCTTTGACGACTTTGGGCCCGATCGTTTCCACGCCCGCTTTGATCATACTGTTCAAGCCGGCGAACACCGCCACCACGGCGATAATGATGACAATGGGAATGACGACCAAGAGCCATTTAAGTAGTTTTTTCATGACATGACCTCCGTTAAGGGTTGAGAACATTCAATAGACCAAAAAAAGACCGACCGCACCGTCCCCTCAATATACATGCCGGAGCGACTAATTTAAACGAACCGGCGGTGAATTCTTGTTTATATCGGTCACGGGGTTATCTTAACGGACTTTGACAGATGGCTGTTTTGTCGACGTTTTCGCGACGGACGGAAGGCCTTCTTTAATTAATTTTTCGCATAAACAGGACATTTCCGCATGCAAAAAAAAGCTGATATCGCTGTCGTGGGTCTGGCCGTCATGGGTGAGAACCTTATTTTGAATATGGAAAGCAAAGGGTTCACTGTCGCTTGCTTCAACCGGACGGTTGAGAAAGTTGACGCCTTCACCAACGGGCGGGCCGCCGGCAAGAATATTATCGGCTGTCATTCCGTTGAGGAGATGTGCGCGGCGCTCGCCACGCCCCGTAAGGTGATGGTCATGGTCAAGGCGGGCAAGCCTGTGGACGCGTTTATTGACCAAGTCACCCCTCATCTGGAACCCGGTGATATCATCATTGATGGCGGTAACAGCCACTTCCCGGACACGATCCGCCGGGCGAAAAAATGTGAAGAGAACGGGTTGCTGTATATCGGCACCGGGGTTTCCGGCGGGGAAGAGGGCGCTTTGCTGGGACCCTCTATCATGCCGGGCGGCTCGCCGGCCGCCTGGCCCCATGTGAAACCGATTTTTCAAAAAATATGCGCCCAGACGGAAACGGGCGAGCCGTGCTGCGAATGGGTGGGTGAGGATGGCGCCGGGCACTTTGTGAAGATGGTCCATAATGGCATTGAGTACGGTGATATGCAGATGATTTGCGAAACGTACCAAATGATGAAAGACGGCCTGGGCATGTCCAATGAGGAGATGCACAAGGTCTTAACTGAATGGAACGAAGGCGAACTGGATTCCTATTTGATTGAAATCACGCGGGATATTTTAGGCTACAAAGACGAGGATGGGAATGACACAGTCGATCTGATCCTCGACACCGCCGGCCAGAAAGGTACGGGAAAATGGACCGCTATCGCCGCGCTGGACTGCGGGCAACCCCTCACATTGATCGGGGAGGCCGTGTTCGCCCGGTGCTTGTCGGCGTTGAAAGATGAACGTGCAGCCGCCAGCAAATTGATCAAGGCCGATGTGGACAGCCCGGCGCTGGACAAGGCGCAATTGATTGATGATCTCCGCCAGGCTTTGTTCGCTTCCAAGATCGTTTCTTACGCCCAGGGGTATCAACTGATGCGCGCGGCGGCCGCGGAGTACGGCTGGAACTTAAATTACGGCGGGATCGCGTTGATGTGGCGCGGCGGCTGTATTATCCGGTCCGTGTTTTTAGGCAAAATCAAAGACGCCTTTGATACCAATCCTGATTTGGTCAATTTACTGTTGGATCCATTTTTCAAAGATGTGGTCGAGAAGGCCCAGGCGGCCTGGCGGCGGGTTGTGGTCACCGCTGTGCGCTTGGGTATCCCCATGCCGGCGATCAGCTCGGCTCTCTCGTATTTTGACGGGTACCGCACCGAGCGGCTGCCCGCGAACTTGCTGCAGGCGCAGCGGGACTACTTTGGCGCTCACACCTACGAACGGGTGGACCGTCCCCGGGGTGAGTTTTTCCACACCAACTGGACGGGCCGGGGCGGTGACACCGCCGCGTCCACATATGTCGTCTGAAGAAAAACGCGCCGTGTCCGCGTCAGTTTTTCCGCTGAAAACGCGTTTCACATACCAAGCCCCGTTGATTCGGGGCTTTTTTGTTGTATATATAAGTAGTCTTTGATACCATTCACATAACGCTGTTAATGTTCCGAACACACGTGAAAATCAGGTGGCATATGCGCTTTTATTGTCTGCTTTTGGTGGTTAGTTTTTCTCTCCTTCCGGGGCTGGCGTCCGGGCAACGCGGCAGGCGTCCCGCCGCCGCGGACTTGAGCGCCGCGGACATCGCGGACACCGCGACTACCGCGGACATCCGGTCGGATGAGGATGCTCCACCGCTGGCGGCGGAAAACGGGAACGGGGGATCCGCCGCTCTGGCGGACTATTTCAAAATCGCCGCCAGTTTCGCCGCCGAAGCCGATGAGGAAAAGGATATGATTTTTCATGCGTGTCAGCATGTCCAAGGTGAAACGCTGGTGCAGTTGCTGGAAAACTTCCTGACTCCCGCTGGCACGGTGGCCGTCAGTGAGGAAGCGGATTTAGTGGTGATTTCGGATGTGAAAGAAAATCTGGAATTATTGAAGCGGATCGCGGCCGAAATGGACAAACCGGTCAAGCAGGTCCTGGTTGAGGCGCGTATTGTTGAATTCGGCATTGACACCAATTTCCGCAAGGAAGTCAATCTTGAGTTCCAGAAGTTCGCCAATGTCGTTGAGATTCCTAATTTGCCCACGGATTATATGGACTATGTCAGCAAGCTCAGCGACGCATTTGTCGACCCCGGCGGAAACATGCTCAACACCCGCGGCGTCTTATCGTATATGGGCTGGGAACCCGAACGCGAGACCCTGCTGTCCGCCTTTGTGCAGTATTTGGAGACCAAGGGGAAAGCGAAGATTCTCACCGCGCCCAACCTTATTTTGCGGCGGGGTGTGGAGGGCAATATCATCACTGGGGAAGAAGTGCCGATTTTGACCCAGACAACCACGGGGAACTCGATCAGCACGTCCACGACATTCAAAAGTGTGGGCATCAAATTACGGGTCAAACCGGTGATGATTCAAGGCGATCGAATTCGTCTGGATGTGAGCCCTGAAGTTTCGAACGTCAGCCGTACCGATGAGGCGACCGGCGCCCCGATTATCGCTGTCCGCAACGCCAAAACCGAACTTGAATTACGCGATGGCCAATTGGTGTCGATTGGTGGATTGCTGCGCAATGAGGAACTCGAACGTGAGCGGCGCGTGCCGGTTCTCTCAGCGATTCCGCTGCTGGGACATTTATTCCGCGGCACGAGCCAGCAGACAGTTCAAAGCCAGTTGGTTATTTTTATCCGGGTGACCATTTTGGCTGACAATATCGATCAACTTCCCGCCTTGCGGGCGCTGGAATTGCCAGAATCGACCACCCGGGAGTTACGGGAGGCTGAAATGAGTCTAAAGGGCGATGACGCGGAAAGTCTGGGCAAGGATGTGAAGAAGTTTTTCAATGTGGAGGAAGAGGAGAAAAAGGACGTGCTGATTCATGAGTGACCGTGTCCGGAAAATCATCCGCCGGGGGGTGCCGGTGCTTCTTTTGCTGGGGGCCGCGGTCACGTTTTGGCTGTTTAAAACCGATGCCGGGCCGTCGAAAAAAACGGAAGAGGTGTCCCGGGACCGCTATGCGGTGGTGCGGCGGGGAGACTTCACCATCGCCGTTGAGATGGATGGCAATTTGGATGCCATTGAACGCCACTTGATAAAACCCGAGCCCCGGTCCGGCCGGCACGGCTTGGAAATCATCGAGGTGGTGGACGACAACACCGCGGTGAAAAAAGGCGATGTGGTGTTCAGGTTCTCGGATGAGAAGCATCAGCAGGCGGAAGAGGAACTACTCGTGCGCCTGGATGATGAGCGCACGAGTCTCATGTTGGCCCAGGAAGATTTGGGGATGACCCGGGCGGGTAACTTGAGCGCTATTAAAGGCGCTTCGGATCAGTTGCGATCCGCCAGAGAGGCGCTCGCCCGTTATGAGGAGGAAGACGCCGTGCGCAAAAAGCGTGACCTGATTAGCGGATTGGAAAAAGCCCGTGAAAAAGTCCGGGAAACCAAAGCCGCGGTCGTCGATGCCCGGGACACCCTCAGTGACGCGTACATGCGCGACGCTGACAAAGTCGCGGAGTTGGAGAAAAAGCTTGAAACCGCGGAAAAACAGGTGGAGACCGCCGAGGATGAGTTGCGCAAAGCTCATAGCAACTTGCGGGTGTTTAAACAGTACGATCATCCCCAGAAAATGCGGGCGCTGACGGAAGCCACGACCAAGGGCGAGATGACCCTGCAAAAAACCCTCGTGGAGGCCGCGGGCAGTGTCGTTCAGGCCGAACGGCGGATTCAAAACCATCAAACACGTATCCAGAGTCTGGAAGAGGAATTGGCCACACTGCATGTCATCCGCTCGCAATTGGCCTTGACAGCCCCGGTGGACGGGATTATTTCCCTGGACAATCCGTACCGTCGGCGCTGGGATAACGCCGCGGATTTGAAGGTCGGCAGCCAAGTCAGAGAAGGGCAGACCATCGCGTCCATACCTGATTTGTCTAAATTTGTGGTGAATGTGGATGTTCCGGAGGAGTTGCGTTCGCGCTTGACGATTGGACAAAAAGCGGTGCTGCGGTCCAAGGCCATTCCGGATTTAGTGCTGGACGGGGAATTGACCAGTGTCGCCCCCATGGCCCGGAATGTGATCAGCTGGGATCAGAGTTCTCCCAAAGTGTATCCCTCTGAAATTTCCACGAATGGGACTGATGAGCGGCTCATGCCGGGGATGACGATGAAGGTGGAGATCGTGGTGGAAAACGTGACGGATGTTCTTTTTGTGCCGGTGGAAGCCATTTATAATCGGGAAGGCGAGAAGTTTTGCCGGGTGAAAGGCATGACCGGTTTAGATGAGCGGCGGATTGAGACCGGGCGCACCTCCACGGACTACGTGGAAGTCGTCGCCGGACTAAAGAAGGGGGAAAAAGTCGCTCTTCACCAACCCGGGACGACGGACTGATGGTTCCCCGGATGACGCGTCACCGGAAAATACCCGCTTGAAAGGCTGACACGATGGACACACACCACGCTTCACCGCCGCCGCTCGTCCGCTTGTCAAACATTGACAAGACGTACCTCTCCGGCGTGACGAAAGTCAATGCGGTGAAGGGGGTGAATCTGGATGTGGCCGAAGGAGAATTCCTGGCGATTATGGGCGCTTCCGGGTCGGGAAAATCCACCATGTTGAATCTGTTGGGCATGCTGGACCGCCCATCCGCGGGAGATTATTTTCTTGGTGACACCAATGTGGCGACCTTGTCTGATAACGCCATGTCTGACATCCGGTGCCGCCGGATCGGCATTGTCTTCCAGTCCTTCAACCTATTCAACCAGTTCTCAGTCTTGGAAAATGTCTGCGTGCCGATGCGCTACGCCAAAAAATCCCCGAAACATATGCATGAACGGGCCGAAGAGCTGTTAATCATGCTGGGGCTGGGACATCGGCTCCGCCACCGCCCCGTCCAGCTTTCCGGCGGGGAGAGACAACGGGTGGCGATCGCCCGGTCGCTGGCCAATGATCCGCCGCTTATTCTCGCCGACGAACCCACCGGAAATCTGGATGAGAAAACCGGTGACAGCGTTCTCGAAATCCTCTGTGATTTGGTGAAAAGAGGGCAGACAGTGATCATGGTCACACATAACCCCGCCTATGAGGAGATTGTGGACCGGGTGGTGGTCTTGCATGACGGCCAAATCCGCTCGGATCACGCCGGTGGCCAAAAAGGGAGGCGATAAGCGTGTTCTTTTTTCTCCGTATGTTGCAGGTGACCTTTCTCAACCTGTCCTGCCATGCTTTCCGGGCGTTTCTCGCCGCTTTGGGAGTTGTTCTTGGTGTCGGGGCGGTGGTGGCGATGATGGCCATCAGTGAGGGGGCCCGCCGGGAATCCATTGACCGTATCCGCGCCATGGGTATCGACAACATCGTGGTGCGGTCTGTCAAGCCCCGCGCGGGTGAAGGAGGCGGCGAGGACATGCAAGGCGGCACGGTGGATTACGGTCTGAAAAAAAGCGACTTGGCCCATTTGGAAAAAACCTTCCATAACGTCAAAAAACTGGTGCCGGTCCGCGATTTCCAACAAAAAATTTATGATGCGCACGGCCGCCTGACGGACGTGCGGATGGTGGGAACAACACCTGATTTTCTGGGTGTCACCTTTAGCCGCCAAGTGGATAAGCGGGGTCGGTGGTTGACGGATGTTGACGCGGAGAACAAGACGGCTGTCTGTGTCGTGGGGGTGGAAGCCGCCCGGAAATTGTTCGGCATTGAGGATCCGCTCGATCAATCGGTCGCCGCCGGGGGGTTCACGTTCCGCGTCGTGGGCTTGCTTGACAATCCCCGGGGCGGACGGCTGGCGGGGGTGTATGACCTCCGAAATATTGTGTACGTGCCGTTGAGCGCCGCCGACAGCCTGTACGGGAAATCGATCACGCAGCGCACCTCTCGGACGAGCATGGAGCGTTTCAGTATCGAATATGATTATGTGTATGTGAAAGTGATCGATGTGGATCAACTGGCTAATACGGTCGCCCGCCTGCGCGGATTCCTGAACACCACCCATGAAGTCACCGATTATGAAATTCAGGTGCCCTACGAATTGCTGCTGGCGGAAGAAGCGACGCAGCGGGTGTTCAAAATCGTGATGGGGTCCATCGCGGCGATTTCATTATTGGTGGGGGGGATCGGCATTATGAATATCATGCTGGCGAATATCTTTGAGCGGACCCGGGAGATTGGCACCCGCCGGGCTTTAGGCGCTAAAAAACATGACATTCTCTTGCAGTTTTTACTGGAGTCAACCGTGTTGACAGGCTTGGGCGGCGCCGCCGGGCTGGCCCTCGGGTTGCTGATCGCTCACGCGGTGCAGTATTTCGCCGAGATGCGGACGGATGTGACCATGCTGTCTGTCGGTGTCTCGTTGGGCGTATCGATCTGCACGGGCATGCTGTTTGGCACCTATCCGGCCTGGAAAGCCGCCAATTTAGATCCGATTGAAGCGCTCCGGCATGAGTGATTAGCAGCCTGCTGATCTTTGCTCTGGATTCCGCGGTCCCCCGCGGCTCTTCTCTGGATTCCGCGGTCTGCCTCGTCGTAGCCCACCCATCCTTCGCTCTTGTGACTACGGAGGGTCGGCACCCGGGCGAAGACGGGTCCCCCGCGGCTCTTCTCGGGACGACCACGTCACCTCGGGAAACTCCTCGGCCAACGCGCGGATTTTCTCCGTCAAATCCCGGTCAAACTGGCGCGCTTGCGGCGTGTCGGGATGCAGGTGTTTGTGGTTGATGTCCCGGAGCAGGGGGGCGTATTTTTCAATGAACACGCGGGCGCGTTCATTCAGGACAGCGGATTGAAAGCGTTCCCAGATAATATCCACCGCCACGTCATTGGGATGCGTCAGGCTGCGATCAAAAAAACGATAATCACGCAGTTCATCCAGGACAATTTCGTAGGCGGGAAAATAAAAACAGCGGTCCAGTTCGTCACAGAGATCGTGGCAGGCCGTGATCAACTGAGCTTTGCTCAATTGATTCAGCGGGGCGGAATCACGCAGGTGGCGGACGGGACTTACAGTGAGCAGCAGGTGAATGTCCGGATTGATCGAGCGGACACAGGTGACGGCCGCGGTGACCGCGTCCACCAGCCGCGGACTCCGCGCCAGCGTCCGGTCAAACTGATCGGCTGGCAAGCGATGGCAATTGGCGACGGGGCGGCCTGTTCCCCGGTGTTCATAAACATACGCGGTGCCGAATGTCAAAAACAGCCATTTGGCTTTTGCCAGAGCCTCAATTCCGGTTTTGAACGCCTGGTTGATTTCCGCCAGCGTCCGCTTCCGGATGGGACTGGAAAAAGCGCCGTGATGATCCAGGCTGCACCAGAGCCCGTCCGCCTCAATTAAGTCACTTTCTGAATAACAGCGCCCCTCAACCAGACGGCTCAGGCAGGCGGCTATGCACAAGGGATTGTACACCACTCCGGCAGGATTGAGATAAATCGGCAGGCGGGCATCCAGAAGTTTGCCGCCGACACGCTCGGCGAAACATGATCCCATAGCCAAAACCGGATCGGTGAGGCCGACCTGGACGGCAAGCGGCGGACATGTGACGGGGGTCAGCAGGCGCATAAGGTGAGCTTAAAAAGGCTGGCGACTGCTGGTGGCCCGCTTGCGGTAGTGCCCGCATCGTTCACACCGCCAGTGACGATGAAAAAAATGGGCGATCGGCCAGACGACAAGAAACAGCCCGACGGTGACGACCGTGGTGAATAAAGCGGATTTGAAGAATGTGCTACTGTGCGGAGTCTTGCGTCCGCACCTTTCACAATACATTGTTCTGAGAGGAGTCGGTTCTTTGGGTCTGGCCATTCAATAAATACTCACGTAAAGAGGCGCCTGGACAAGCGCCTGGGATGATGATGGGGGTCCCGTTTTAACAATCGGTGACATAATTCCCCCTGGCCTGAAATCAATAAGACGTTAGGAGTAATCAGCGCTGCGTGATGGAATTGCGGCGCGGGGTTTGGTTCCAGGAGGGCGGGGCGGACGGGATTCCTGCCCAGATGACGGTTGCGGAACGGGATAAAAAAGCTATAGTTTGGCTATCTTCAGAGAACGATTTAAACGCAAAAAAAAGGTGATGTGTCATGCCCAAAAAACCACTACTTGTGGCGATGGATTTAGAAGGAGTTCTCGTGCCCGAGATCTGGATCGCTGTGGCGGAGAAGACGGGAATCGAAAAATTGCGCCTGACCACCCGCGATGTGTCTGATTATGACGAATTGATGCGGGGACGGCTTGACCTGCTGGCCAAACACGGCTTGACCATTGAGGACATCCAGGCCGTGATCGCCTCTCTGGAGCCGTTGCCGGGAGCACTTGAATTGCTGACGGGCCTGCGGGAACGCTTTCAAGTGATTATTCTGTCGGACACGTTTTACGAATTCGCCGCCCCGTTGATGGCGAAACTCGGCTGGCCCGCGCTGTTCTGTAATTATCTGGATATTGACGCGGACGGCGCGGTCACAGGATATCGCTTACGTAAAAAAGACGGCAAACGCGAAGCGGTCAAACGATTTAAGGAGCTCAATTTTGATGTGGTCGCTGTCGGTGATTCGTATAACGACACGACCATGCTCGGTGCCGCCCATTTGGGCATTCTCTTTCGGCCGTCGGCGAATGTGAAAAGGGATTTTCCGCAGTACTCCGTGGCGGAGCATTATGAGGATCTTGACTTTTTCATCACGGAATTTTGCACATCGGAGAGATGAATCGGGCTGTCAGAGGTCCGATTGAAAGGTGATTTTCCGGTTGTCGCCGGCATGGAGGACTAGGTGGACCTTGCCGCCCGTCAGCTCCACCGCCTGAGCGTCGTCCGTCACGGTGATTCCACGACTGATAATCTCTTGATAAGCGGTTGTGATGAGGGCGCGGTCAAAGACTTGCGGTGTTTCCGTGGCCCGCAGCGCGTCGCGGTCCAGAGTTTTGATCACGTCCCCGCTTTGATCCACCAGCTTGGTTGTGTCCCTCACCGGAATGGCGGCGACACCACTACCGCGGAGACGGGCCGATTGAACACAGGCGGTGAGCAAGTCTATTCCCATCCGGGGGCGAGCCGCATCGTGAATCGCGGCGATGACACACGTTGACGGCAGGGCCTTCAACCCAGCGAATACGGAATCCTGCCGTTCAGATCCTCCTTCCACCAGCTTGATCCATCTGAAAAAATCTTCATGTTCAATCAGCGGAATAAGCTCCTTGCGAAGGTCCTTTGAGACCACGACAATCGTCTGTTGGCAGGGTAAAAGCGGTGCGAATCTACGCAAGCTGTGTAGAATGACGGGGGCGCCCTCAAACGTCACGAGTAGCTTGTTTTTTCGCCCTCCAAAACGGCTGCCGCCTCCGCCGGCGACAATCACCAGTCCCGTGTCGGAAAATGTCTCGTCCGTTTTTTCCGTTGGGTCTTTCATCGGTATCATTCCATTCAATCACAAAGAACCGATAGCATCGGGTCGAATAATGACAGTTAATATCCCCCTGTTTGGGCGGAAGGCAACCTCCCGTCAGCGGAGATTTGTATGTATGGTTCCGCTGGATTACCAATGGAGTGAACTCAACAGTAAGCCCGTAACTGTCGGAATGACACCAGCCCGGCTCCCGAATCATCAAAACGCTTCTTCTCCG
>JAVVEH010000015.1:0-92021 GCA_032251435.1 Lentisphaeria bacterium
ATAATATAGGTTAGTGTTAAAGATTGCGCAAGTTTAAATTTTACATTATACTAGTCTTTAGGCGTTAGTTGGTTGGGGCTTCGTTCACGTCGTAAATTTTGGGCGTTTCCACACGGGTATGCTCGCGCGCGTCTTTTCCGAAGTGGGCGCGTGAGCCCCGCGTTCTCACCGGTCATTTTCCGCCTGCTGAGCGTGCCGTTGCGGGCGGCAGCGACCGTTCAACAGGCAGTTTTCGATGATATACGCCTAATATCGGGGGGAAACACGGTGGGGACAACTGGCATTTTGCGTAAAAAAACTGGCCGATTGCGAAAAGAGATATTTTTCCGCGGATGGACCCGCCTTTTCGCCAAAGCTTCCGCGGGCAGGGCACAACCATCACCCGCCAAGCAATACCCCAATGCCTTTCCTGTTCTTTTCGCGCAATTTCGCGTCTTTCGCGGTTCAAATGCCTTCGTTATCCGCGTTCATCCGCGCATATCTGCGGTTTATAAAAACGCCGCATTTCGCAATCGGCCAGTTTTTTTACGCGAACTGCTAATAGCGGGAAGTGGTTTTTGCGCTGATGGTATAGTGTGAACAGCGGAGTGTGCGACAAAGAACCGGTCGCCGGTCTTGTCAACCGCCCGCCGCTTGCCGGACTGCGTGATGCATGGCAAAAAAAGAATCCAACGCTGTGAAAAAACACTTCACCTTAATCGAATTGCTTGTCGTGATTGCCATTATCGGCATTTTGGCATCCCTTTTACTGCCCGCGATGAGCAGAGCAAAGGAAAAAGCCAACAGTGTCGCCTGCCTGTCAAATCTCAGGCAGATCGGGATAACCCTGCACACCTATGCGGTCGATAACGACGACGCGATCTGCCTCGGGCATGGGGGGGGGAGCTATCAGTTGAACTACACATTCTCCGCGGGAAATACCGATGCCCCTTTCTGGCCTTACTATGTCGCAGGATACGTGAACGCTCCCCACCTTTGGTATTGCCCGACGGCAAAAAGCCCTTATGACACATACAATACCCCAATTAATCCCTGGCCGCCTGCTCGCCTATCTGTAAATTGCCGATCAGGCTATTCCGCCCGCCCGGAGCTCGCTGACGGAACAGAAGTAAAAGCCGAAGTAGATTTTCCCCGCCTGACATCTGTAGGATATCAGGCAATTATAGCCGACAGGGTTTCGACCGCAGGTGCGCTTAATGCTCATCAGGGATCCCTGAATGTGCTTTACGGTGACGGTGCCGTCAATAATATTCTGGCAAACGAAACATTAGAGAGTAATATTGCCGTGCTAAAAAACCCGTTCAGCACCAGCGGCAATATCCCTCTGGTGAATATTTTCAACGAACTCGATGCCAGTCGCTGACCAGCTCGCGGCCGGAGGCATAGATCCGCGCACAGCGTGAAGCGTGGCCGACGCCCGGCCAACCCGGGAGAAACAGGAAAAACATGCGGCTGGACGATGCCGCGCCGCGCCGACGGCGTGACGCGGGCAGATCAAAATTGTCTTCTAACAAAGCAAACTTGCTCTGTGTCGAATTAAATCAACAGGCCCTCAATCCGGTACACCAACGCGCGCCGACCGGAAATGGTTTGCCTACCCCCGCCGACCGTGTGTCGGTGTCATCCCGTCTCACGCGTCATCTTTGAGCGTTGCGCCTTTGCGTATCTGGCGCGGCGTGGCGCGGAATTCGCGTCGGCAGAGGCGGTGCAGTTGTCCGGCAGTGCCGACACCCGATCTCTCGGCCACATCTTCGAGAGGCATATCCGTGGTCCGCAGTAGTTCAACGGCCGCTTGCAGGCGTTTTCGGCGGAGTTCTTCCTTTATGCCGCAACCAAGGGTTGTACGGAAAGCCTTTTCAAGGGTGCGCCGCCCCATGGCGACGGCATGTGCCACATCATCCACCACCAATGGTTCCGCCAGGTGATCCCACATAAACCGTATGGCGCGGGCAACCACGGGATCCTCGACGGCCAGGATATCGGTGCTGCGGCGCACAGCGACACCTTTCGGGGGAATCACCAGGGGCAGTTTCGGTAGCGGGCGGCCATCAATCATGCGTTTCAGCAAGTCGACAGCCTGCCGCCCGACTCCTTCGCGGTCGGGGTTGATGGACGACAGGGACACCGGGGCCAGTTCACATACTTCCGCATGATTGCCCCGCCCGAGAATCGCCACCTCCTCGGGCACCGACAGCCCCTCCATTCGGCACATGTTAACCAGTTTGGCGGCCATGGTGTCGTTGTAGGCGAACACCCCGACCGGTTTGGGAAGATCTCTCAACCATTCACCCACCTGGTGACTTCTTTCTTCAAACAGTTTAGCCTGGTCTTGGTTATCCGGGGGTGGGAAGCGCAGGAGGTGACAGGTTACGCCGAGTTCCGCCGAGCGCCCCGCGAAGCTCTCGTACATTGGCTTCAGATCCGCCCACGGCGTGCTGCCAATGTAGCCAATGTGGTGGAACCCGCGGGCCGCGAAATGCTCCGCCGCCAGGCGTCCATCGCTGACAATGTCAACCGTTAGATGAACATTCGGCGGCAAGTCTTCAGGTACCGTCGGACTATTGGCGATCCGGACACAGGGAAAGGAAAATCTCGCCATGCTTTTCAAAATGTCAGGATCGTCTCCGCACATGATGCAGCCGGCCGGCGGCGGCGAGGAGGGAATATAGCCGCGCGAATATTTGACATCGAGCAGCTGCCAGTTCAGCTTCTGGGCTTCCTTAACAATCGCTTTGACAGTGAGAGACAAGTTAATATTGGCCAGCAGCACCAACGGCTGGGGTTGAAAGCGCGTGGCGTGGTTCGCGGGATTCTTTTTCGGGGGTTCCGCTGAATTGTCTGTGGGTCTTGACATGCCTGCAATTTACACGGGTTACCAGTTATCGCAACGTTCTATTATTCCGTGTTCAAACGTCATTATCCTATCACTTCTTTTTCTTTAATAAGGCTCCGGCAATTCGGACGGCATAATGGCGATTTCACCCTTAGCATCCACGGCGTATCCTTCCCGTTTCACGATTTCCGGCCCGGCGGCGAAATCATCACCGAGGGCTATGAGGCGTTTGGTTAAAGCATCGTCAAGCTCCCGGACGATGTCGGCCATCGCGGGGTCCGCGGCCAGATTTTCCTGTTGCGTCGGATCGGCCTGATTGTCGTAGAGCAGCCACGGGCCGTCCAGGGAACGGACATAAGTAAAGCGCTCGTCATGCAGGCCCCGGTATTCACGTCCACCGTTATCGTAGCGCCATTCATGGAAAGGCGAGTAAAGGGCGAGAAAGGCGCTGTCAATATCGGACGGTTTGCCAGCGGTTATCGCGGCGCTGAAGTCCCGCCCCTGCACGGTCTCCGGAATGGGCAGGCCGACCATCGACAAGAGCGTCGGCATCAGATCAGGCGCGTCGATGGGGGTGTGATCCACCCGGGGATCGCTCACCCGCGGATGCCGGGTCAGGAAAGGCACACGCAGCGACTCAGCCCAGGGTTTCTGCTTGCGGAACATGCCTTGGCTGCCCAGCATATCGCCATGGTCGGAAGTAAAAATGACGATGGTATTTTTATCCAGGCCCGTTTGTTCAAGGGTTGCTAGCAATCGTCCGAAACAAGCATCCAAGGCACTGCAGTGCGCATAATAACCAGCCAGTTCCTTACGGGCCTGATCCGCAGCTTCTTCGGGGATGTTTGCCGGCAATTCTATGGTGTCCGGGTTGTACATGGCGTTGTATTTTTCGGGAGCCGTTTGATAAGGATTATGCGGAGGGCCCCAGGAGAGGAACAAGGCAAAGGGACTTTTGCCGGTCTCTTCGTTGAGATAGCGGCAGGCTTCATCGGTCTGGGCATCCGCGTCGTAGCCAGCCCATAAACGGGGGCGTGGATCGTTACCGAAATAGTAAGGCGAATCATTATAGTCATGGGTGCATTCAAAGCCTTTCCACCAGTCGAAGCCCAGGCGCCGTTCCGGGGGCACAAAGGCATTGCGTCCCTGACCGTCAATATGCCATTTGCCAATATAGGCCGTCTGGTAGCCGCCATCCCGCAGACATTCGGCGAGAAAGGGCCCATCATACCGGTCATGCAGGCATTGATCGTTGACCATCAGCTTGTGCTTGTGGGGATAGACACCGGTCATCAGCGAGGCCCGGTAGGGGGTGCAGACCGGACAACCCGACACCGCGTTGTCAAAATTGACACTGCGGGCCGCGAACTGATCGATGTTCGGCGTTTTGACATTGGGGTCGCCGGTGTAGCCAAAGGCCTGTGCCCGCCACTGGTCGGCAAAGACAAAAAGAATGTTAAAAGATGTGTCTGCGGATTCTATTTTACTGCTCACGTGTGTCGTTATCCTATGGAAAATCTGGAAAGGTGTAAGATCAAATACCTCTTCAATGTGCCCTAATAAAGCCCGGGGAAATCAAAAATCAATTCTCGGTGCTTCGTTATAGACCTTGATCTGTGAAAGGCGGGAAACAAATGTCCCCATGGCCGGATGCACTGGGAAATGCAAGTTATGGACAGGCCATGAAGTCCGAATTATATCTGGTTTATAAGGTCTGCTCCCTTGGCACTCGTATTATAGTATGTATGGTAACAAGGTAAATAAAACCCTTATCTCCATCCCAATGCAGGTTTGTCGTGAAACCATTTGATTTGAAAAACGTAAAAATCACAGATCAGTTCTGGGGCCCGAGACTCCGTACTAACCGGGAAGTGACCCTGCCGGTAGAATATGATCTGTGTAAAAAAACCGGACGTTATGACGCCTGGAAATGGAAGAAAGGGGATGAAAATCCCCCGCATGTCTTCTGGGACTCAGATGTGGCAAAATGGCTGGAAGCCGGCGCCTACAGCCTGGCGACGAACCCGGACCCCGTCCTGGAAGAGCGCATCGACACCTATGTTGCTATGCTTGAAAACGGGCAGATGGACGACGGATATCTCAATTCGCATTTTTCTTTGGTGGAACCGGGAAAACGCTGGAGCAACTTGCGGGATCAGCATGAACTTTACTGTGCCGGCCATCTGATGGAAGCGGCTGTTGCTTATGTTAACGCAACCGGGAAAAGAAAATTTCTGGATATCATGTGCCGTTATGCGGATTATATCGACCGCGTGTTTGGCCCGCAGAAAGGCCAAAAACGCGGTTATCCCGGACATCAGGAAATCGAGCTGGCTTTGGTCAAACTCTATCACGCCACGGGCAGGAAAGAGTATGTCAATCTGGCGGAGTTCTTTCTCCTGGAAAGGGGACAAACGAATCCCCACTATTACAATGAGGAGGAGAAAGCACGCGGGGATAAAGTCAGGAACGTTGATACCTATAGCTGCCAGCAGGCGCATATGCCGGTGACGGAACAAACCGAGGCCGTGGGGCATGCCGTCCGTGCCGCCTATATGTATGCCGGCATGGCCGACGTGGCCGCCGAAACCGGAAACGAAGAGCTCCTTAAAGCCTGTCGCGGAATCTGGGACAATATTGTCGGCAAGCGTATGTATGTGACAGGTGGCATCGGATCAAACCGCTTCGGAGAGTCATTCACCTGCGATTATGACCTGCCGAATCAGGATGCTTATGCCGAAACCTGTGCTGCGATCGCTCTGGTCTTTTTTGCGCATCGCATGTTCCATTTGGAAAAGGATGGGCAATATACGGATATCATGGAACGGGCGCTTTACAACGGTGTGATGAGCGGGGTGTCTCTGGATGGGAAACATTTTTTCTATGCCAACCGGCTGGCCGTGAAACCGGAAACCATAAAAAGTGGCGGTCATAACTACCCTCCGTTCAGGCAGGAGTGGTTCGGATGTTCATGCTGCCCGACAAATATTGTCCGCTTACTGGCGTCCTTTGGCACCTATGTCTACTCAGTGGACGACACAGGCATCTGGGTCAATCTCTACACGGACAGCCACGGCACCTGTGAAATAAACGGGGAAAACGTAACAGTCAGGCAGGAAACGGCCTACCCGTGGAATGAAACTGTTGGCATCAGTATTACTGTTGATGCTCCGGTGGAGTTCTGTTTGAATTTGCGGATTCCGCAATGGTGCCGCAATCCTGCAATCAAGGTCAACGGTGAGGAAAAGGCATTGGCCGACAGTGTAACCAAAGGCTATGCCCGAATCCAGCGCCGATGGCAGGATGGGGATAAGGTCGAGCTGGTCCTGCCAATGCCTGTGGAAATCGTCGAAGCACATCCGAATGTACGGCAGGACAGCGGCAAAGTCGCTCTGCAGCGCGGTCCGCTTGTCTACTGTCTGGAAGAAACTGACAACGGCAAGAATCTGGAACGGATCTTCCTTCAGGAATCTGCAGACTTCGCAATCTGCCACGACCCCGATCTGCTTGGCGGCGTGACAACCATCGAAACCGATGCATTTACCCTCGATACTACCGACTGGGGAGAGTCGCTCTATCGCTCCGTCAGTCCGTCCTTCAAGAAAAAGCGGATTATCGCTATTCCTTACTATGTCTGGGCCAACCGGGAACTGGGGGAAATGGTGGTATGGATCAACCGGCTATTTGAGCACTCGTGCTCAGGGCTTGCCTTGAGCAAATGAAGTGAAAGGTCATGCGTCGAAACTTTCGGCTCAACGTGTTGAACCGAAAGAGGATGGCCGGGCCCGCTTCCATCCGGCTCGCAGTCGCTCGGACAGTTGCTCCAGCAGGGCGGCATCCGCGGACTCCGCGAGATTGGTATTTTCCTGCGCGTCGCTGGCGTGGTCATAGAGTTCCCGAGCCTGGCACTCACCGGTCGTTCGGTTCTGCCATTCAATATACCGATACCGATCCGTGCGCATGGCATACCCCATGACTTCGCCCCGGGGATATTGGCTGAAGGCCGCTTGTTTCCAGGGCCGATCCGGTTGGTCGAGCAAGGGAGCGAAACTCGTGCCCTCGCAATGGTCGGGAATATCCAGTCCGCACAGTTCACAGAGGGTCGGGTACATGTCCACAAATTCGACCAGGGCATCCGTCGTAGTACCCGCCGATGACATGCCGGGAACCCTCGCCATCAAGGGCGCCCGGGTGTCAATTTCAAAGTTCGTGTGTTTGCTCCAGGAATGATGTTCCCCGAGTTTCCAGCCGTGATCGCCCCAGAACATGATGACCGTGTTGTCCCACAGGCCCAGACGTTTGACCGCATCAATCACCTTGCCCAATTGGGCGTCCATATAACTGACGCAGGCGCAGTAGCCATGGATGAGGGTGCGGGCCAGATCGTCTGGAATGTCTCCATCTTTAGGAATGCCAAAGTAGCCGCGCAACTCACCGAAGTTGGTGAGCGAAAATTCAGTGACACCTGCTGGTTCAAAGGGGTTTTCGGCCAGAGGGAGGGTGTTCTCATCATAGAGGTCCCAGTAGCGTTTTGGGGCGTTAAACGGCAGGTGGGGTTTATGAAATCCCAGGCCGAGAAAAAACGGCTTTTCAGCTTGGCTTAATGCCTTGAGTTTTTCAATAGCCGCCAGCGCGTCCTTGCCGTCATGGTAGGCTTCGTCGGGGACATCCGCCGCTTCAAATGCCGGGCCCAGACCCCGCCGGTCACAGCCCATGGCTTCCTGTTCCGCGTCACATCGGGCGATGATTTCAAGCGCTTCGTCGGTCAGGTACCCCCGGCCTTTCCAGTCACCGGTGGACTGAAACGGCTCCTGACTCCAGCCCTGTAAATCATCCTTCGCATGATGGTAGACTTTGCCGATGGATACCGTCTCATAGCCATTGTTTTTGAAATGCTCGGGCAGCGTCAGCACATCCGGCATGGCCGTCCGCAAGGAGCGCTTTAATGCGTAAATGGTGGTGGTGTCCGGCCGGCAACCGGACAACACACTACAGCGGGAAGGCGAACAAATGGCCTGCTGACAATAGGCGCGCTCAAAAAGCAAAGACTCCGCCGCCAACTGATCAATGGCCGGAGATTTAACCCACGGCATACCATAACAGCCCAGCTGCGTCCGCAAATCATCAACCACCACAAATAATACATTCTTTTTCATCAGTCTTCTTCCCATAATTCCGTAATTTCGTCCCACATATCCGGGTCATTCTGGCGAAGTTTTTGCAGGATTTGGTATTGATGGAGCAGCAGGTTGACATCTTGTTCCGTGACGTCCCCGGCATCTGGCCCTTCAGTCAATTCGTCGATGAAGGCCAGCAGACCTTCTTTGGTGATATGCAGATAGTCCGAGGGCTTACGGATCAGCAGGGGCTCATAGCAAATCTGTTTTAGACGTCGCGCCGTCTGTTCGATCGCTTCCTCCGAGGCATCCTCAGGCAGGGAACAAATCGCTGTGCGAATGGTTTTCAGATGTTCCGGCGTGAGTGGATTCATGCTTGCTACAATTCCATTTTTGGGATGATCTAATTTCCCGGGTGTTCGTTTAACTTAGTATTTGGAAAGCGATTGGTAAAGAGACCCTGATACATTTGCCGCCTTGTTTTTGTTCTTTAAAAACCATAAAATGGAGTCCTACTCAATCACAACAGGGCCGTGAATGCCGTAGGCGGCAAGGTAATAGGGGCTGGGACATTTTTCCCCGCGTGGGTGCAACGGGTTCAGAACGATCTGTTGCGGGTGTCGGTGCGGACCAAAAAGATTCTGGGCTGTGTTGAAGAGAGTCAGCGACAGACGGTTGGTGCCGGGACGCAGATGGCCGGCAATATAAAACCGATACGGAGTCACATAGCGGCGACCCACAGGAATTCCATTGATGGTTAACGTGACGACCCCATCCACCAATCCGCAATCCAGCCATGCCACAGCCTCGTCACGATCCAAGGTCGTCTCATAATTCACCCCGCCCCAATAGAAAGGGGCGCCGGTTTCAACCAAATCACCAAATCCCACGTCCAGGGGCCCCAGATCAGGACGCATACCCCTCTCTGTTTCAACGAGGCGGACACCGAAATCTCCCATAAGGTAAAACGGTTCAAAAAGCACATTGCCGTTTTGCCGGTCACATTCGATGACATTGCGCCCACGAATAAAAAGATCCGCGGGCTCCGCGATCAGGAGATCCTGACTGGCGGGATGCTGCTTTGTCGCAGGTGGCAGGGGCCTGCCATTGATGGACAGGCTGGATAGTGTGACAGCTTCGCCAAGCACTCCGGATATTGCTTCTGGATCGGGAATGTTGATCACCGTCTGTAGCCGGGTAGCGCCTGGAAGAGCCTGAGAATCCGTGTGCGGAATAGATGTGCCATCAAGGCCGATGCAAGTGTCTACCAGGAGAAGATTCGGTTGATCCAGGGAGATGCTGAAAGCGCTGTCGGGTAGTTCCTCTAATTCAGCGTTGGACGTTGGAGGTTGGATGTTGGACGTTCGATTTCCTTGCTTTTCAGACCAGGACCTCTGTGCTTGGGACAGTTCTTCTCCTGAGGCGAGGGGAGTCCCTGGGTTGGATCCGGCAGTCCTCTGCCGCTCTTCCGGCCGCGGAGACTGCGGAATCCATGGGGATTTTTCCCTGCCCGGCTTGGATCGCGGATCCCTATCTGCCGCCGGTCGCTCTTTAGTTAATTTTCCAGGAGTAAAAAAGACGGTTTTATCCAAGTTTTTCCGGTGACACTTTTCAGGAAAGTCCGGCAATAAGTGAATGCTGTGAAACGGGGGAAGAGCCAGGTGAGGGGTGTCTGTTTTTACGCCACAATTGTCCACTGGATCATAGGCGTGCAAATCACCTGTCCAAGCGATATGTTTGGTTTGATTGGACATGTTAAGGACAAAATGCTCCCGGCATCCATCCACATCCCGGCTATGGCAGATGATGTTGGCATTCTCTTCAGCCACCTCCAATTTGAGGGTTGGTAGAAGGCCTATAGAGCGCAACTGATCGGGGGCTGAAATGATGGTCGGCTTAAGTGTGGCGCCAAACACCGGCTTGCCGGGTTGTCTGCCATCCACGAGACAGTCTTTGACGGGAGACATAGCGATGATTTTCCCTCCCGAGGCCGCAAAATCACGCAAGATGTCGATCGTCGCGCCGAGGAGATGACTGACGGGTGGAATAATGACCGTTGTGTAAGTCATATCACCCAATTGAAGGGCTCCATTTTTGACGCAGGCATGCTTGGCCATGAGCCATTCATCCCCGTATTCAAAGCCCACCCGGAGCTTTAGCAATTCATGAGATACGGCGGCCAATCCATCTTCCAGCTCCATTGGGCTTTGATGTTTCGCCGGTATCCGCGGTTCAAACGGTTCGTCAATGCTGATATTCCCGCCATCCATGGCGATCCAGCAGGAACTCATGGGATGGATCACCAGGCAATCAGCCGCGTACCTTCCCCGTTTGAGCAGTTGCGCGCTCCGCGAAATGGCGGCGTGAAAATGCTTGTATTGAAACCAGTAGGGTTGCTGAAAAAAGTAGCTGGGGGGACAATCCCGTTTTGCCACTCCGCCGGTGGCGTAACTGAAATCATGGTGGGTGAAAAGGTTGATACCCAGGGCCAGTTCATAATTCAGGAGGGCCGATTGTCCCTGTACAGAAGCTCCCCAGCCTAAAAACGTCAGGCATTCGCACCCGCAATGGCCTTTCTTTAACTGGTTAGCCACGGATGAGGCCTGTTTGAACAGGATGACCGGGCAGTGATTCCGCGGATTCCGCAATTGATCCAGATAGCAACCACTAGGAACAGAACAGAGGAAATCATCAATGCCGGGCATGTGTTCATGTTCGTAAAAAGGCATGGCTGCTCCGAACGCATGCGCCGACTTGTTCATCTCGCCTTCATCGCCGCTCAAATGGCCGGTAAACCGGACCCCGTGCTCCTCGCACCAGTGGTGCATGGGAGCGACAAATTCTTCCAGAAACAGGGTCAGAATCAGTGTCCGGAAGTCCAAGCGGATCTTTTCGCATCCGGGCAGATTTTCCACCAGGTCGGGCAGATGATCCAGCAGGTCATACCCGAACCTGTCATGAAACAAGGTGAACAGCTTTTCCGTATAAGGCAGGCTGGGGCCGCGATCCAGATTACTGTTTAAATCATCCGTATAGATGTGCGTGATCGGCGTGCCAAAATAAGCCCTTAACTCACGAAAATAAGGCCGATGGGTCATATCCATGAATTTCTCAGCCGTCTCGCGTTTGAGGGTATCCACGTAGCGGGGAAAATAGTCGACAAAAAAGGCCAAAATGTCTTGATCGGGAGGAACGGTTTCGGGTGTCACCCGCTTATACGTCCGGGCATCATAGGCCGAGACCAACTCCTCCAAGACGGCCAGCCGCGATTTTCGCATATAGGCGAAACGGAGCTGTTTTTGCTGGTAGAACGGCTGGTCTTGCTGAAGACGCCCCCCGACCGTGCCGCTGGGGAATCCTTCTTCGTCATACAGCCAAATATCCAGCCCGAGTCGAATGGCTTCTTCGCAGCAATGGCGGGTTAGGGCGAGCCATCTGGTTGACATGTACTCTGTCTGATTCCCACGCCGGGCGTGAATAGCCAGTCCTTTGAATCCGGCCTCCGCCGCCATCTCCATCTGCCGGGTCAGTTCTGATTCGTCCTGATTTCCATTCCAAAACCAGAAGGGAACAGCACCATGTTTTTGGGGATTTATGAGCATGTTGTGACAGTCGGGCGTCATTTTGGTAATGGAATTTCGGATTTTAGGTTTTGGATTTCGGAACTCTTTGGGTGCTTGGGTCTTTGGGTATTTCCCCTTGAGGCGGGGCAGCCGTTGGCTGGGGATATTTTCCGGGCACCATCGCCCGCCGCCGCAGCAGTGGCGTAAGCTGTACAATCAGGACCCCGCACAAGATCAGGGCGCAGCCCGTCAGCGCCCGGATGCTCAGGGTTTGCCGCAGAACCAGATAGCCGGCCAGGGCGGCGAACACGGCTTCCAGACTCATGATGACCGCGGCCGGACCGGGCGGGCAGCGTTTCTGGCAGACCACCTGCAGGGTGAACGCCACGCCAACGGAGAGAATCCCCGCGTACGCCATCGCACCGCTCCCCGCCAGCAACGCTTTCACCGACCAGGGTTCAAAAAATAAAGCCGCCAATGTGCTGAGTCCGGCGCAGACGACGAATTGCAGCAAGGCGATTTTGATGGGATCGCCTTTAGTCGCGACATGGCCGACCACCAGAATCTGTCCGGCCCAGAGCAACGCGCAGACCAGCACTAGACCATCTCCCAGCCCGATTCTGAATCCGTCGGTCATACTTAACAGGTACAGACCGATCACACACACCGCAATCCCCGCCCACAGGCTGCGGGGAGCCCGGTGTTTGAATAACAACCCCAAAACGGGCACAAAAACAATGTACAAGCTGGTGATAAAGCCGGCATTGGCGCTGGATGTGTGGAGCAGGCCCACTTGTTGGAAATTCGCCGCCGCGAATAGAAACAGGCCCGCCAGGAGACTTCCGGCAACAGGTAGGTGCCGGTCTTCGGGTGAGCGTGACACATGCCGGGAACGCCAGTGGATCACTGGCAGTAGCGAGACGCAACCTAAAGCGAAGCGAAGCCCGTTAAAGGTGAGGGGACCGATACCCTTGGCCATGCCAATCTGCTGGGCGACAAAGGTCGAGCCCCAGAGGATGGACATGAGAAGCAGAAGTGCTTCGTATTTAAGGGATTGTTTTTGCATGGTTAAAAGCGAACGTCCAACGTCCAACGCTCAACATCCAACATCGAATTCAAGAGGTCTTGTGCGAGGATGTGGACCGTTTTGACTTCCATTGGACGTTGAAAGTTGTATGTTGAGTGTTAGAGGTTCGACCGGCGGGAAGGGTTTAAATATTTTAACTTAAAACAGTTCAATATTAGGGTCTCGTTTCCCGGCGGGTGTTCCAATGCAGGCGTGAATGCCCAAGTGGGCCCCCGGGCCGGGGAGGGCGATCGCGACGGCGAGAATATTTTCTCCCTTGATCAATTGGATATCAATTGTGTATTGATCCGGACTGAGGGGCGGACCGGCACTTATATCTTCACCGATCGCCTCCCCGTTCAGCCAGATTTTAAAGGGGGCATTGGCCCCGAAGGTCACGCGCGCCGCCAGCGGCGTGGCCGCGGTGACACAGGTCCGCATGGCGAAGACACCGGTTTGATTATCATACGGGGGTTTGGGCAGAAACCCGAAACCGGTCCGTGGCGGCGCGGCCGTCCATGGAGCGGCGGCGCCGATGGCGGCGGGATCCACGTCACTCACCGTCCGCGCGTCGGGGATCCTGACCGTTTCCCATTTTTCACAGGCGGGCGCGTGATCGGGATCAATCATGACCGCCCGCATCACTGGAAGGCTCATGCCTTCTGAGTCAGTAATGTTGCAGTAAGGATAGCGCCCGTAACCGTAACTGACACCCAGCCGACTCAGCTGAAATCCGCTGAAGTCAGTGTGCAGCGTGACCCTGTCACCCGCCAGGACGGTTTTAAAGATGCCGGGGACTTCTTCCCCGTCAGCGTTGACCAGAGCGAATCCGCTGGGGCGGCCCTGACTGACCAGTGCCCCGGCGACGTTTTTATAGGTGATCGTCACCGCCTTGCTGGGATTGTCCGCCCGGGTGTCGGGCATGTGAATGATGTCAACCTTTTCAAGGGCGATAGCGGGCAAGGCCGCCTGGTTCCCGTGGACCAGGCGGTCCGCGGCACGGGCCAGACGGCGGCCCAGCGCCTGCTGGTCCCGGCCGCTGATATGAATGCCGTCGTCCAAACTCAAATCGATGGCCGGCACCGCATCCAGGCGTTCGATACTTTCCGGCAACCGGCGTTGCTGATCCTGAACACTGTTCCAATAGGTCCCTCCGGACGCGATATGACACCCCAACTGGACAATCAGCCAAGGGAGCCCCGGCAAATTCATATCGTTTCGAGTGGCTTCAATCAACTCGACCATTTTCTCCGTGTAGACCGCCGCGCATTCCGCGTTGGCGTCGCTTTCCCCCTGATACCAGAGCACCCCCGCCACCGGCTGGCCGAGCTTCTCATACCGCCGCATCATGGCGCCATAGAGCGAAGCCCCTCCCCTATCCCGAAGCGTCGGCGACCACTGGGCCATGCTAGTCCCGCCATGGGCACAGGCAATCAACCCCTGCGGAATGCCTGTCCGGCACTGCATCGCCAAAGCGAACGGCAATCCGGGCCCACATCCCTTGACCTGATTTTTACGGATGCCGTCGATGGATTCATCCGACGGTCGTGCGGAGCCATTGCCATAGCCATTGTGAATAACATCCACCGCTTCGGCCAGAAAATGCAGTTTCTCCTGAGCCAACCCCCATTCGTCCCGCATGTAAAAGGCCCGCACCAGCGGATGGGGTTCGGGGGCATCTTTCAAATTCCCAACGCCTTCCATGTTCGACTGCCCGGCCAGAATCCAGACATCACCGACAAAGATGTCGGCGACACTCACACCTTCCGCGGTGTCCGTGGAATGGCCCAGTCGCCATTCCACCCGGTAGGGTCCGCCGGTGGGAATGGCCGAAAGCGTCGCTTCAAATTTCCGGTTTGCCGCCTGGCCGACAACCTGCCAGTCGTGTCCCGAAAGGATCTTGTCCCCGGCAAGTATCCGGCATTCGACATCACCGTCCGCCGCGCAGACACCACGGACGTTGGCGCCGCCGTTGTTATTCCTATTCCGCTGCAGCACCTGCCCGGGTAACAGTCCATGAGAAATCCGCATAATGTTTCCTTTGCTTATATCCTACTCCAGCATCCATGTTCCTTCGGGATTCCTGCTCAAGGTAAGGCTGGCAGGAAACAGGAAATTGGGATCGCCCCGATCAAGGAGCGACTCCACCAATGTCTTCAGGCTGAGATTGGGGCGGACTCTCAGGGTCCGACCCTCGACCTCAACAATGAGTTCATTTTCCAAGTCAAAAAGATCCGGACTAAGATAAAATCGCACAAAATGACCAATCTCTTTGACATGTATACGGTTTTTTCCGACGATTTCCACGACGATCCGCCGCGCGTCCAGCTCACTGTCTTTGTCATAACGGTCAATGCCAAGCCAGTAGTGGAGCATGCTCTTTTCCGCGCTTGGCCAAAACCCTTTGTCTTTATTGCCGCTTCTGTCACAGGTCGCGCGCCGGTCCCAGATGATTTTTGACGGCAATGGATTACGTTCATGCTTGTCGAGCCAGCGTATGGAATGACAGTCGATTTCAGAAGTTTCCGCGGCCCTGTTTTTGGCAAGCCATGCCGCGGGATCAGTGAACACCGCCTGCGTCTTCTCTTTCAGCCCATGATCCATGAACCCATGTCCGCGGCCGGCATGGATGTAGGTCGCATGCGTGTAAAGGCCCGGATGGGTTTTTTCCAGCTTGTCAAGCTTCACGCCATACTCGGCCGCCACGGTGTGGCGTTTATACGCGGTGTCTTTTTCGCCCACTTGGATGAGAAAGGCCAGGTTGGCGTAGTTGTCCACCGGCACGCCGTTCGGGTGCCCCGCCGACATCGCCACCGCCGCCCAGCGGTCGGGCATGCGCGCCGGTATCTGGTACGCGGCGTCGCCGCCGGCGCTGTAACCCATCAGATAGACACGGTTCGGATTGACACCCTCGTACGCAATCATGTTCTCGATGATCCGGTCGTAACAGACAAATGACTGCTCCCGCCAATGCAGATTCCATTCATTGTTCACCCCCCTTGGCGCCAGGTAAATTCCGTTGGTCACGCCGTTGAGATAATAGGTCTTCATCTGCTGCCACTGGCTGTCGTTCACCCGGGGCGGCGCGCCCCCGCCGCCATGCAACGCGATATAGAGCGCATACCCGTCCTTCGGCCTCTCGCCAACGATTTTATACGCGTAGCGCATGGTCAAGCCATCGTAGGAGACCGCCTTCTGGCTATGCTCCTCCAGCCGTTTTTTATTGGCGGTCATCTCTTCCACATGCTTCCGCCAGATAAGATCCCTGACGCTTTCATCGTCGTCTAAAGAGAGCCGCATATCCCGTTCGTGAAGACGGGCCAGGAGATCACTCAACGTCTTTCCGGAGAGCGCTTTCTTCACGTCATCAAGCGAAACAGCCGCCGCTTTATCGGCCGCGTAATTCGCAGTCACATTTACCGCGCTGACGTGTTTAACGGCAGGGGCCCACACCAGGGGAAAAGGCGTTTCCGTCTTCTTGAAGGAGGCCGCGTAGATCGCGTGTCTCGGGTCATGCCCGACCTGTTCCGACGCCTTTTCCGCGAACCAAGTCCGATTGAGCGCCTTTGATTCCGCCGCGCCGACGGAATGCCAGCCCTTGTCCCAGATTTCCACCCAGGTGTGATTGCCGCCGCCCTTGACCCAAAGGGGCGTGCCGACGACACGGGCGGGAATGCCGACCGACCTGCAGGCGTTCACCAGCAATATGGACAACCCTGTACAGGAGGCTTTGCCAGCCTTTATCGACTCTGCCGGGCTCTGGTTCGCCTTGGGGCGCTGCTTGGAATAGTGAACATTCAGTGTGTCGTAAATCGTGGTGTTGAGTGTGATGGCGGCCTCGCCCGCCGTCCCGCACGCCATGACCGTGTCGCCAAACATCTCAAAGAACTTTTTTCGCCAGGGGTCGCGGCTCTCGTCCAGACTGGCGTAGGGCAGAACCCAGTTGAGAAAAAGGTCGTCAGGGACATCCCGCGCCCAGGGGAATTTCTCCCGCGCGCGGTAGGCATAATCCACATTCTCGGCGAGAAATGCCACCGTCAACTGGCGGTCCCTCTCAGGCATGTGCTCGAAAAGAAAGTCCGCGGCCTTATGCTGTTCCTTGGGGAGTCGCTTCTTTAGCGCGTCGATGTCCGCGACAGCGTACTGACAGACAAGGCACGACAGCAAAAAAATGACGTGACGTTGGCGAATCATGATTTACCGGGAAGTCCAGTGCGTATTTAAAGAAGCCGATATCGATGAGCTTTATCCTTGGACAGCCCCTGCTGTCTGAACCAGGGTTGCCCCGGATCCGCCACCCTTCGGCTGTCGATCCAAGGTAAAAGACAATAGCCAGCTTACTGTTTCGCCGCCTCCAGAGTGGCCGGAGAGAGTTTGGCTTCCTCCATCCACAAGTCGACATGCCCGTTCGGGGGAACATTCTTGCCGCTATAGTCAGGATGAGGTCCAAAGTATGTTGTGCCATTCCGGAAATGGGTGTAACGGAGGAAATTGATGATCGCGATCGTCACCTTGCCCCCCTTGAATTCAGGCAGAATGTCCGAGTAGAGATAAGCCCCGCGGATGCCGGGGTTGCGGAAAAAACCGCCGGCGGCCTGGGTGAGAAGCTTGCCGTTGACATAGATGGCGAATCCCTCGCCGGACCGGTCGCAACCGGCGCCGCCGAGAATCAGGCGGTAAACATGCCCGTCTTTGACCGGGGGAATCTCGAATGTCCGGCGCATTAACAGGACCTCTTTCTCCCAAAAGGTGGCCGGTGTTTCGCTGCATCCGCAAAACGGGCCGTTGCACCGGGGGCGGCGCCCCTCCAGTTTGTCTCCCATCCGGCCAAAGGGCGCCTTGCCTTCTTTCCAGCCCGCCGCGGCGGGATCAAAGTCGGGGGTGAACCAGTTTTCCATGCCCGCCGGAAAGGTGATCTCACGGTAACGGTCACTTTTGTCAAGCGCCTGTTTCTCCGGCGGATCAAAACTGTGGTAGTGCCACGTGGCTCCCTTTATTTCCGGAGCGAAAGGCCGCCAACTGTAGTCGGTGACACCTGCGGATTCATAATAATTCATCAAGGTGTCAAGTTGACTTTCTATGCTTCCGGGCAACCGTGACGGCTTTTCGCCGGTGGCGATTCCTTTGAGTTCCAGCCCGCGCAGACGGCGGCTGTCCGGGCTGAAGGCGGTCTCTATGAACGACGGGATCACTTCGGTTGTAATCATAGGGCGCAACGCCTGCTTCATGCCGGCCAGTTCAGCAGGAACCCGGCTGGTGTCAGTGGTCTTGTCGTAGGCGGTCACGACCTCGTCGGAATAGATCGTTTCAACAGCCGGATGCGGCGGGGCTTCCGGGGGAAGCCGCAGATCCTCCGCCTTGCCGCCCATCAGTTTGACCATGGCCCGCCCCAGGGCGTCACCCGTCAACACATAGGTTTCGGCATTGTGATTGTAATGGTAGCCGGTTCCGGTCGGGGAATGTCCCTGTGACCGCCAGAACCCGCGCGTATCCACGCTGGCCACGGCACCGGCGAATTCAGGATGCTGATTCGGGTCGCCCACCGCCATCTGCGCTTCCCATACCCCCTTCCAGGGACCATCCAGCAATGTGAACCCATCAAAACCCACCGTGGCGACCACAGCCTTCATCCCAGGTGCTTTAAACTCCTGGCGCAGATCCTGGATCAGGTTGACCAGGTGCTTCTCGTATTCCTCTTTTGACTTGCCGTTGTCCTTGTGTCCCTGCCACCAGACGAAACCGGCGATCTCGTAGCCCTGCCCTTTGTAGCCGGGAATCACCGCGTCAATATTTTTCAGGGTTTTATGGACACCTTCGACCAGCGCCCGGTATTCGAAGCCTTCATACTTGTTTTCCGGGTCTTCACGGCCGCTGGACGGCGGCCGGAAATCAAAACTCAACGCCCGGTTGCCGATCGATGACTCGATGAGCAGGACGGGTTCGTCATGATAGGTGCCCATCACATACCCGAACGGAACTTCCGGGCCGATGAACTTGCCGTTGGATGTCGTGCTCAACGGGCCGCCACTGCCCATTTCATCCTTCGACACCCGGGTTTCCCAGTAGGTGACGTCATTACGAACGGTCCAGTCGCCTTCTTCATCCGCAAACCAGGGAAACTTTCCCTGCTGAATCAGCGAAAACAGATCCCCTTTGCCCTGAAGGTCAACGTGCTTCAACCAGAAGGCCGCCGAGCCTCCCCCGCGGTAGATGATGGTGACCGGATACCGTTTTCCGCGCTCCAGATCAACCAAGGTTAACACCGGCGCCCCGCCAGGATCCCGCCGATACACTTCTTCACCGTTCAGCGTCACAATGGCATACGTGCTGTCGCCAAACCCGGCATGAATTTCATGTTTTCCGCTCATGGGAACATCAATAAACGCCCGGACCACCACTGTATGATCCCCCTCGATGGCCGGGAGTTGTTCGGACACGGTTCCCAGAGCCACCGTCGTTTCCCGGACCGGCTTACTTGACGCGTAGTCCGCGTCAGGATCATATTCCCCGGCGAAAACGGCCGCCTGGGCGCCTTGGGGAGCGTCTCTATCGGCGGATTGATAAACACCGTGCGGCAACAACGCTCCGGGTCCCACCGGCATCCGCCAGGGACGGACACTTGGATCCGCGGAAAGATAGATGCCGGGGTAGGTGGGACGGGCCCCCTTGAGAGTGCCGAAGCCGACCATGTTGGATTGACCGGCGAGGATATAAACCTTGACCGGTTTGTCGGCGGCCGGCGGCGTTTTATCCGGACGGGGCAACGTTGACGGAACATCAACTGCCAGACACGACAGGGTGAAGAGTGGAAAAACAAGAGAAAAAATCAGACAGGACAGGCGTGTGATCATCATGGCTCCTTTTGGGGTATACTAAAAAAACATCAAATATCGCTTGGTTAAACGATACACTTCACGGCACCTGTAACCGGGAATGCTAAAAAAATAACTTTCCCAGGGCCCCGGGCGTGATCCGACGGGAAATGGTCACGCGCCAATGGGCCCGCGGGGCGAAGGGTGGTTGACATGACCGCGTCCGGCGCGGGAAGACACCCGCGCGCCACTGGTCAGTCGAAGACAACCGTTTTCCCGGTTTCGCCACTTTTGTAGATGGCTTCGATGATTTCCATGCCGGTGATGGCCTGTTCGGCGGTGCAAAGCAGCTCTTCGCGACCGGCCAGCACACGGACAAAGTGTTCGATGTTGTGGCGGGGCAGATCCTTGTCATAATTGATCAGATTGACATCGATGTAGGCGTCACCCGACTCCATCTGGCAGATCCGGACAGCGTCTTTGCCACCCCCGCCGAGACGGAATCCGCCTTTGGTGCCGTATATTTCGGTGTTCTGGTCGGCGTTCGGCTTATTCAGATACCAAGACGCCTCAAGCATGAGCGCCGCGTTGTTTTCAAACTGGATATAGGCGCTGACCGCGTCTTCGACATCGTAGACGGTTCCCCGCTTCTCGGCCAGTTTTTGGGATTGGCCGCGGAACACATTGCCGGTCACGGCCTTGACCTTTGGAAAATTCATCAAAAACAGAGCGAGATCCAGACGATGAACGCCGATATCGATCAACGGACCGCCCCCCGATTTCTCATGCTGAACAAACCAGTCACTGGCGCCCCAGGGGATGCCGCGGAAGCGGGTCCATTCGGTCTTTCCATACAAAAAATCACCGAAGCGTCCAGACTCTGAAAGGTGTTTCAAGTAGCGGATTTCCGGAGCGAACCGCTGATTGAAATTGGCCATGAAAATCCGCCCTGTCCGATCCCGGGCCGCGGCGATGTCCCGGGCCTGGGCGACCGTGGGCGCGATGGGTTTTTCCAGACAGACATGCTTGCCGCATTCCATGGCCTTGACGGCGAAATCCCGATGCAGAAAATTGGGGACGGCGATGATGACACCATCGACATCGGCATGCTCAAAAAGATCATTGGCATCGGTATACGTTTTGGGAATATCGTATTCGGCCTTGGCTTTCGCCAGTCGGTCCGCGCTCACGTCGGCGACAGCCACCAGTTCAGCCTCGGGGACTTCTCTGACGCGCTGGATATGATAGTTGTATCCCCAGCCGAGACCGACAATTGCCAATTTTACTTTTTTGCTCATTGTATCCTCATGCTTGTGTTTAAATAATCACCCAGAAAGCCGACACCGCCGCAGTCAGAGGCCGACCCACCGGATCGGCAGTGATCCCGCTAGCGCGAAAACGGCAAAAGTCGGTACACCAGCTTGGCATGTCGCTGCTTGAAACTAGTTTGCCCGCACACGTTGGTGTGCCGGCTTTAGCCGGAAAGGGCATCGGACTAACCTCGAAGAAGAACTCCGAAGTAGGTCGTCATTTTCTTGGCAAAGACGACGCGAAAATAGTCTGCAATCCCGTATTGTCAACCCTAGTGCTCACGGATCGTAAACCAGCAGGGGCTTGACCATGCCCGGGCATCGGCCTGGGCGGTCACCCGGACGTAGTAGAAAACAGTCGGATCCCCGCTGGTGAAATCGCGAATCGGCTCTGCCTCTGAAATCGTTGTGTCGGTCCATTCAAAACGGCCTTTCCAGTCCTTCGGTTTTTCCCGATGAACCACCTGATTATTCCGAATGACCTCCACACTGTCGATGGTTGATTCCGCGGCGAATGACGCCTGGATGGTCACGTCGCCGTCGGTCGGTAATTTCCCGGTCCGCCCCATTCGCAGCCCGCCGCATGAGACATCCAGCAGGATGCGCTCGCCGCAGGCCGCGTAGCAGTGGCGCTGTTGAATGCCTTGGTAAATAGCGTCACGGGACTGTTCCGCGACCATCACCGCTGTCAGCCCGGGCTGGGCGCGGTGAGCTTCCGTTTCCAGCCAGCGGCAAAATGTCAGGCTGGTATGGCTGTCGGTGCCACCGATGAACCCCAGTTTATACCCCTGTGTGAGTAAATCCTGTACATAACTCGGCCCTGGATGAATCTTTAAAAGGGGAGTGGGGTTGCCGCGATATTCGCTCGTTCCCCATTTGGAATGGATCTCGACCACGGGCATCAATGTTTCCCCCGGATAGGCCTCCGGCGGAACTTCTCCGTGCTTGCCGACGCGGGTGGTGTGATGGGGCACGGCGAAAAAGTCGCCCTCGACTTTTTGACACAAGCCGGCGATATTGAGGTCATCCGGCCAGGGATCGACATAGGTCCGGTTGGGTTGTTTCAGGTAAATATTGCAGTCGCCGCCACGCCCGCCCTTCATCGAGGTCTCATAACAATACAATGCGGAAAACACGCCCGGTTCATTAAACAGTTCGCAGGCAGCCAGGTTGTCATACCATTTACCGGCCGTGCCGCGGGGCGCCCAGGACACGTGATCGGCGATGGCCACAAAATCCAGACCATAGACGTGGCGGGCCGCCGCGTAGGCCACATTGCGGGTGCGGCAGCGCTCGGGATGGCAGTCCCCCACCGTGGTGTGGATGTGCGGGTCACCCCAGGCAATCAACGGTCGGCCCGCGTCTGTCGCCAGGGCGGGATTGCTGACAAAGGTCTTCCCGTTTATCCTCCCCTCCAAGCGGAAATAGCCGGGCTGTCGCTGAAGGAGCCCCTCAACCCGGCAGGCGGCCGCCCGGCCGCCTGGAAAGGTGATGTCAACCGCGGAATCCGCGTCAGCGGTGAGAGACATGATCTCACCTGACGAAATGAGCGGCATGGCGTTCTCATCCACGAGGCTGACAGTGGCGGAAAACGGCTGTCCTGGTTTGATGATGGCCGGGATCGTTATCATCGCCCGGGCGAATGATTTGCCCGGAGCTTCCAGCCGCAGACATTTTTCAACAAACGGCTCGGGAAAAACCACAGAGGGAGTTAAGGTGTTTGATTTGTCTGTCATGATATACCTTTCCGCGACGAATATTGCCTGCTCACTGCGACTCTCCGGCGGTTCCGCCGGGATTCCTTTTTTCGGGTTTCAAGCGGTTTTCAACCCATTGGAACCGCCCCATGTTTTCACGTTGCCCCGGGATGCTCAGATAGTCCAAGGCTCGCTTTCCCAGACGGTCTTCGACTTGCCGGTAATAGAGACTTGGGGGGCGCGTCCGCGTCGCCGCCGAATACTCACGCCCCGAACCGATCACCCAGGCCATGCCTCCCGGGGGGGCCTGAACCTTAAAATCCGGAGCGATACAGTTGTAGAAACATGTTTGTGTCCCCGCCCAGCCATGTCCACTTCCGGAACTGCCCCGAAAGCGCGATTCCATGTAATGGCCGCTTTTGACGTTGTCAAACAGCGTTCCCACGGAATACCGATGATGCGGCCCGGCTGAAGATTTAGAATTGAATCCGACACAGTCGACAAAGACATTGGGACCCGCCGTGCGGGCCTGGGTGACAAATTCATGCCGTCCTTCAAAGGTCACACACCGCTGGACCAGGTTCATCTGCCCGTCAATCATAAAGGGATACCGGCGGCCACCGGCGATCCGCGACGCGTGTCCGAGGCTGACACAGTCGGTCACCGTGGCGCGAATCCCGGAAGCGGAAACCACCGACCAGCCAAAATAATGGGCCGTCACATTCCGCACCCAGGTGTTCTCCGAATTGCGGTGCAGTTTGATGGCGTTCCAGGCATGGTTTTCCGAATGGCTGGCTTCTTTTGGAGAACCATACGGGCGCCCGTCAATCGGATCGGCGAACTCTGATACCAGCCGGAGGTTTTCAATGCCCGCCTCCGTCACCCGCCCGGGTGTTTCATAGTTGAAAACAGCCCCGCCGCCGAACGCTGTGTCCAGCGTGTGGACAATGGGCGCGTCGATGGTGATCCGATTCCCGTCAATAGCGGTGATTCGCCGTTCAAAATTTAAATCGTAACTTCCCGCTCTCCATTGACGGGTGGTATCCAGTTTTTTCCCGTCGCCCGATAACGGAACCCGTGTTTTGAATGCTTTCCACGTCTCATTTTCTTTTTTGGGAATCAAGGTTGGATGGCTGAGCCCCGCGCGCTGATACCAGACACCCGGTCTCGGCCCATCCTCCACCCAGCGCACATCAGTCACACGCGTCCACTGGGATTTCAGATTGTCGCAGCCGATGGCGCTGATCCATGCGGTCGTGGATGGGCGATGGACCAGAACGCGATCACCAACCTGGTATCCCTCGGCTGATTCAACCGTGAACGACCGCGCGCCAACTGGGACATAGCCGTCCGTGATGTTCCGCCGGGATCCGGGAATCGGTTTCGCCCGGTTGCCATCACCAACGGTGATCAGCGTGCGTTTGTGTTTTATATCTCCATAGCCCGCGGCGACGATTACCGTGCCATCCGGGCCATTGCCCTCTCCGCGCAGGACGATCCCGCTATGCGATAGTCGCAAGCTGCCTTCCACCCGGTACACCCCGCGTTTAAGCAGCACCGCCCCGCGGTGCCCGTTCGCATCCACAGGCATCTCCCCGAGTTGATTGACAACCCGCTGTATCAGGGCTGTCATGTCGCCCTCGACGGGGCTGATCATCACTCGAACCGGCACATCGGGAATGGGGCGCGCCCCCGAATGATAGCCGACATGGGAGAAATCCGGGAGGCGTCCGCCCTGATCATCGCTGACATATACCAGCTTCCCGTCAGGGCCGGGATAGACCATTTCGCTGGCACCCGTCTCAACCACAACCCGTCCGGCGAAAAGGTTCCCGAAGCAAGCGGCCAGAACCATGGCGCCCAGACAGGCATGACACTTGGATAAAAAAGCACATGAACATAGGTTTAACATAATCGCATAGGTTAAACCGGTTGTCTGGATTTCCAACGGCCGCTCGGAGACGTACCGGCGCTCACTATCGGGCTTTCACGGGATTCGGGGCGGGAGGATGTGTCGCCCGCGGCGCTGTCAAAAGCGCGCCCGGCTACAACCGGGCCAACGCCCGGTGAGCGATGTCGCGGCGGCAGAACGCGCCTTGCCAGTGAATGGAGTCCACCGCCTGATAAGCGGTGGTGAGCGCCGTTTGTAAATCCCCGCCTTTGGCGGTGATTCCCAGCACCCGGCCGCCGGCGTTGACCAGTTGGCCGTTTTCACGTGCGGTTCCCGCGTGGAAAACCACCGCGCCGGTTTGCGCCGCGTCGTCCAAGCCGGAGATCGGAAAGCCTTTTTCGTAGTCTCCCGGGTAGCCTCCCGAAGCCATGACCACGCAGACTGACGGCTCCGGACTCCATGACAGGGAAACCTCATCCAGACGTCGCTCGACCACGGCCAGCATGGCCTCCGCCAGATCGCTGTCCAAACGCATGAGCACCGCCTGCGTTTCCGGATCGCCGAAGCGGACATTGAACTCCAAGGTTTTAATCTCCCCCTCGTTCACCATCAATCCGGCGTAAATCACCCCGCGGTAATCCAAGCCGTCTTTTTGAATCCCGGCGAGAAAACGGGTAAGAATTTGATCGTTGATTTTTTCCCAGAGTTCAGGTGTCGCCACCGGGGCGGGGGAGTAAGCGCCCATGCCGCCGGTGTTGGGACCGGTGTCACCCTCATAAGCCGCCTTATGATCTTGCGACGAATCCAAAGGAAGGATGGTTTTGCCGTCAGTCAGGGCCAAAATAGAGACTTCTTCACCAATGAGGCACTCTTCCGCGATCACCCGGGCGCCGGCCTCGCCGAACCGCCCGTCAAAACAGTCCCTCACCGCGGCCAGCGCGTCTTCAATCGTGACCGCCACTGTCACCCCTTTTCCCGCCGCCAGTCCGTCCGCTTTGATGACAATGGGGGCGCCTTGACCGCGGACATAGGCTTCAGCCTCTTCCTGGTTGTCAAATTCCGCATAGGCGGCGGTGGGAATGCTGTGGCGGGCCATGAAATCTTTGGCGTAGGCTTTGCTGCCCTCCAGTTGAGCCGCTTCTTGACAGGGCCCGAAAACCGCCAGACCGCGGGCGTTGAAAAGATCCGTCAATCCCGCGCACAACGGGGCTTCCGGTCCGACAACGGTCAATCCGACGTTATTGGCTTCGGCGAAATCCGCCAGAGTGGTGTAGTCGGTGATATCCACACATTCGATACCATCCATGCCGGGATTTCCCGGCGCGCAAAACACCGTGTCCACCCGGGGGCTTTGAGCTAATTTCCACGCCAAGGCATGCTCGCGGCCGCCGCCGCCGACAACTAAGACATTCATCATATTTCTCGTTCTTTCCGTTACCTGAAATCTTCAGATTTTAGTGTGTTTGGTTCAAGCGGTATTTTTTCCCGTCAAGACGAATGATGACATCCGTTTCAGATATTCGCTCAACGCGCGCGCCATGTTTTAACGTGTCATTTTCCCGGACGATTTGTGAGTTGAGCAGCGCCATGTTTCCGCGGCGCCCCTTCATGATGCCTTTCAAGACAAACGCTTCTTTTATCTCCGGCGGCGCCGGCATGATCTCCACCGGCGCGGGAACGTCGGGGACGGGTGAGGCGACCGGCGCGGCGGCTTCCGTGGCCGGGCCTGGGCCGCCGGCATCCACCGGGGCCGCCTGTGTCGTCGGCAGACCGGTCGGGAAGGCGGTCATATCAGGTGTTGTTTCCGGCACCGCGGGGGAAACAGGCGGGGATGTCACCGTCGGCGGAACCGTCACGGCGGGAAACGTGGTCTGTGGCGCGGGGAGCGCCGTTTCAGACACGGGTGGCGCGGTCTTGTCCGTGACCACGGCGGCCACCCGCTGAACGCCGGCCATTTCCTCTTCCCTCACGCTACTCACATTTTGAAACAGGAATAGAAGGAGAATAACCACACCGCCAATGGCCACGGTGAAAACGGTTCCCATGACCACCAGCGCCACGACGACACCTTTATTGCTGCCGCCCCCCCGCGGCGAGGGCATGACACGCGCCTGCTCTCCTGGTGATGAGCCGTTTTCCCGCCGGGCTTCATTGAGCGCGTCATTGATTAAACTCATGCGTAGTCTCCATCCAGTTCTTTGGCCGCCAATTTGACCAATTGGCGGGTGATCCGCTCTGTTTTGAACACATAACCCGCCAGCAACGCTTTGTCCGCCAAGGCGTTGATCATGCGGGGTATCCCGCCGGATTTCCGTAAAATGACGTTGACCGCGCCGGTGTCAAAGCGGGGAACGCCTTTCGAACCGGCCACGGTCATCCGGTGCTCCAGATAGCGCCGGGTCTCGTCCTTCGACAGCGCTCCCAGGTGGTAGCGGACCGTGATTCGCTGACGTAATTGACGCATGGAGGGATCCTCCAATGTCCGTTTCAACTCGGGTTGCCCCATCAGGATAATTTGAATGAGTTTCTGATTGTCCGTCTCCAAGTTCGACAGCAAACGAACCTGTTCAAGTAATTCCATGGACAAATTCTGCGCTTCATCGATGACCAGAACCACATCCACGCCCGCTTTGACTTGCTTGAGCAGAAACGCGTTCAGAAGACTATAATTTTTCAGATGGTCATCCGAAACACCGGGAACATTCATCTCATACAAAATCGCCCGGAGCATTTCAGACGGGGTCAACACGGGATTGAGAATCAGGGCGGTGATATATTTTTCCGGATCCAAATGATTGAAAAACGCCCGGCATGTCGTGGTTTTTCCTGAACCGACCTCGCCGGTGAGCTGGATAAACCCCTTGCGTTCCTGGATGCCGAACAGCAGGTGATTCAGCGCTTCCCGGTGCTGGTCGCTGAAAAATAAATACTTCGGATCCGGCGTGATGTTAAATGGCGGCTCGGAAAAGCCGTAAAAATCGTAATACACGATTTCTCCTGTCGGCTAAGCGGTTGACAGCGTGTTAAACGTACGTCGTAAGATACCTTGCGGGCGGGTTCCCGTCAAGAAGCCGCCGCCGGTTCGGGCGAAAATCAATTCAGGCCGTTCTTTCCGGGAGCCGGCGGCATCCAGATACACTGTAACCGTCGGAATCACGCATCCCCAAAAAAGGACTGGGTTTACTTGCAAGTGGGTGTTGATTATTTATATTAGGGTCCCTTCCGCGGGCGGGTGTAGCATAATGGTAATGCACTGGCTTCCCAAGCCAGCTACGTGGGTTCGATTCCCATCACCCGCTCCATTTCTTTTCCCGCTCCGCGGCGGCGCCTTTATTTTCGTCTACATGAAATTTGGATCGTGGTTATGACTGATCAAACGAAAACGCACGCGACGCTCACTCTCAATGGCCAAACCTACGCGTATCCTTTGGTTGTCGGGACCGAGAATGAAGTGGGTATTGATATTTCCTCCCTGCGTAAGGACACCGGGGCGGTCACACTGGATTACGGGTTCGTGAACACCGGATCCTGTCAGAGTGACATCACGTTTCTGGACGGGGAGCGGGGAATTCTCCGGCATCGGGGATACCCGATTGAGGAACTGGCGGAAAAGAAAACCTTTGTCGAGGTGGCCTATCTGTTGATTAACGGCAAACTGCCCACGGAAAATGAGAGAAAAGAATGGTCGGCTCTGTTGACCCGGCATTCCCTGCTGCATGAGGACATGACGCAATTTTTCCACCGCTACCCTGAGAAATCGCACCCGATGGCGATCCTGTCCGCCATGGTGGTGAGTTTGTCCAGTTTCTATCCCGAACTGAGTCAGCACCGGCCTGAAGAACCGGACGAGCACATCAGTATCGCCGCGACCCGGCTGATTTCAAAATTGCGCACAATCGCCGCTTTCTCCTACAAAAAGACGATTGGGCAGCCCTTTGTCTATCCCCGGCATGATTTGAATTACTGCGCCAACTTCCTGAACATGATGTTTGATTCTCCCACGATGCCCTATGAGATCAAACCGGAGGTGGTCAAGGCCTTGAACACACTGTTAATTCTGCACGCCGACCACGAGCAAAACTGTTCAACGTCAACGGTGCGCATGGTCGGCAGCGCCCGGGTCAATCTGTACGCCGCGGTGTCGGCGGGCATCTGCGCGTTATGGGGGCCCCTGCATGGCGGCGCCAATCAAATGGTGATTGACATGCTTGAGGAAATCAAGGTTAGCGGAATGACTGTGAAAAGCTGTATTGAGAAAGCCAAAGACAAAAGCAGCCCGTTTCGGCTGTACGGTTTTGGCCACCGGGTGTATAAAAGCTACGACCCCCGCGCCACAATCATTAAAAAACATTGCCATGAGGTGCTGCGGGCTCTCGATATAAACGATCCGTTGCTGGACATCGCCATGGAATTGGAGGACGCCGCCCTGAATGACAACTATTTCGTGGAGCGGAAGCTGTTTCCGAATGTGGATTTTTACAGTGGCATCATTTACCGGGCGATTGGTATTCCCGAAGATATGTTCACGGTGATGTTCGCCATTGGCCGTCTGCCGGGCTGGATCGCCCAGTGGAAAGAAGCGCGGGAAGATCCACGCTTCAAAATTCAGCGCCCGCGCCAAATTTACACCGGTCCGTCACTCACCCACGTGGATTGACCATCTTCCGCGATATGACGAGTCTACATGCCCTTACTTCCGGGCCGGGGCGCTGGTCTGGTTCATCATGGCGGCGAGAGCTCCCCGCGGGTGAGTAATTATAATTGACAAGGCGCCTCAGAAGTTGAATCATGAGACCTATCATCCTGTCCTGACACCGGCGATACCGGGGGTCCGGCTTGACCCCGCCGTGACCGCTTGGAAAAACGGGTTGCTTGTCCGCTCCCCGAATTGGCTGGGGGACATCCTGATGTGCATGCCCGCTGTTTATAAAATGCGGGGTTGCCTCCCCGCGGGCGCCAGGCTTTTTGTTCTTTGTCCGCAAGGGCTGAGTCCAGTATGGGAGGCCGCTGACTGGGTGGATACCGTGATTCCGTTTACTGGCAAACGGGTGACGGGACCGAGCAAAAAAGCGGCTCGGGATCTGCGGGCCGGGGTGGGGGTTGTCATGCCCAACTCGTTTGGTTCCGCATGGGATCTTGTCGCCGCCGGCATCCCTGTGAGGATCGGCCGCGGCGGCCGCGGCCGGTCACTTTTGTTGACCCACCGGCTACCCTGCTGGCGCCGCGGACCAGGACTGGCCGACAAACACCACGTGAACCATTATTTGGAACTGGCCGCGGTGTTCGGCGACATCACATGGGACGCGGCCTTCCCCCCCCTGGCCATTCCCGGCCATGAAGCTGTCGCCGCCGACTTTGGAGTGACTGGTGGAAACTGGCTGGCGGTGCTGCCGGGAGCGGCTTATGGCCCCGCCAAACAGTGGCCTGTGGAGCATTACCGGGCGGTGGCGGAGTGGTGGGAGAAGCGGGGAGGGCGGATAGTGACCCTTGGCACTCAAGGCGATATGGAGAGCGCCGCCGCCATTGTCGCTGGCTTGAACGGAGCGGTGAACCTGGCGGGAAAGACGAATCTACGCCAACTGATGGCCATTCTGCAAGCCGTGGATGGCGCCGTCGCCAATGACAGCGGCGGCATGCATTTGGCGGCCGCTCTGGGCACGTCCGGGGTCGGCGTCTTCGGCTCCACCGACCCGATCGCCACTGGCCCGTTGGGCGCGCCGTGGATCATCGCCCGGGAATCCTGTGACTGCTCGCCCTGTTTTGAGCGCCTATGCCCCCGGGCAGACGACCTTTACACATGCCTGGAAAAGGTGTCCCCCGAGTCTGTAATTGCTGACTGTCAGCGGATCCTGGCAACCCTTTAGGGGTTCCTGAATATGAGACACGCGCAGGACATCTGCGGTGTTCGCAACAGCCACTCCAGTGGATAGGTTCCTGCCTGTCTGTCTTGGGCCTCATTGCGTCTCTGTCGGCACCCCCAGTTTAGTGGCCATTTCATCCAGATTCAACAGATCGTTGTCAATGGTGGAGATGCTGACATCTTTCAGGTTCAAGTTGCGGGCGGCTTCCAGAGCGACAATGGTGCTGCCGCCCACGCCGCGCATGGCCTCATTGCGCAGCGTCTCGCCTTTGGCTTCCGCCTCTTTCACCAGCAGGCTTCCCTGCGCCTTTTTATGAGCGGCGATCACATCCGCGTCAGCCTGTTTCTCCGTCGCGTACTTTTCCGCCTCGGCCCGAATGGTGACGACTTCACGGTTCGCCTCGGCTTGCATGCGAATGAGCTCGGCCTCTTTTTCTTTGGTGATGATATTGACCAGGCGGCTCGTCTCCGCCTCAATCACCTGGGTCTTGCCGCTCATTTGTTCCGCCTTGGACAGGGATTTGTTCAACTCAACTTCCTGATCGGACAGTTTTTTCTGGCGGATTTTATTCTCATATTCCACATCAAACTGAACATCGCGGACCAGGACATCAATGACATCAATAAATTTGTCGCTTAACGCCGCCTGCAAGGCCGTCCGCACCTTGTCGGATTTCGCCCGCCGCACCAGCGGATCGTAAAATTCCTCGGTTTTCATTTGACCGAACATTTCCACGCAGGCGTTTTCCGCTTCATTGCGGACGATGGTCCGGTAACTGGTGCCGCCGCCGAAAAGCTCATACACCTTGTACGCTTTGCCAGGTTGAATCCGGAATTTGACCGTGACATCGACGGACACCATGTAGCCGTCAGAAGACTGCACCCGGACATCGTCCCGGCTCCGGCGGTCTCCGCGGGACGGATCACGGGACATTTCCAAGGTCTGAACCGTGGCGTCAAATACTTTCCAGGAGTCAATGGGGCCGAAATCCCGATGCCAGCCTGGGGCGTAATCCGCTTCAACCAGTCCTTTTTTGCCAAAAACACTGTATTCCTGTGTCCGGACCCCCACTTGCCCGACATCCACGTACCGGGTCAAGGTCTTGAGAGCCACCGCGCCGATGGCGATGGCGGCGATGACTAAAATGGCGAGATAATTGATGATTTTCATAGCTGTTGCCTCTCTATTATTAACGGTGAAAGCTTATTTTGTCACGCGGGGTTTGGCGGCGGCGTTCGAATGCTCAAACCGGCTGGTCCGGCCATCCACCGTGTAAGGCTGCCCGCTGATTTGAAGGTCTTTCAGGCGTTTGGCGTACTCCATCTTGACCATGTTGCGGCCGCCTTCGCCCTCCAGAGCTTTTTTCAGCGCCTCAATCCCTTTGGCTTCCGCCTCCTTTGTCGCCAGAATCGCCTCCGCGTCTTTTTGCAGCCGGTAGAAATCCGCTTCCGCGCCGATGGTGATCTTGGCGTAATACGCGTCGGCGCCTTTGCGCGCCCGTTCCGCCTCGGCTTGCGCTTCAATCACAAGTTGTTCCATCTGCCCTCGGAATTGCTCAACCGCGACGTTTTTCTTGTTGGTTTCCTGGACAATCTGGGTTTCCTGCCGCTGTTTCGCGGCCAACGCCTTGGATTGCTCCTGCAGCACCGCCTGGTCAGCGAGCTTTTTGCGTTTGATCATTTCCTCATATTCTTTGTAGAACGTGGGGCGGGTGGGGATGACGATGTTGTCGATGACAATGCCATAGGGGGCCAGCCGTTTACTGACATCCTCACGGGCTTTCAACAAGCGCTCGTCCCGCAGGGCGGCGTCATAAAATTCCTCCGTGGTCAGTTCCCCGAGGTAATTCCGGCAGATGGACCGCACAAAGTCCCGGGTCCACTTTTGCTTATAGTTGTCACCCGGTCCGGATGTGGTCACCACGACATCCGCCATATCCGGATCAATGCGGTATTGCACCTTCACGTCCACGTACACGTCACTGCCGTCCATGGTTTTGATTTTCAAGTCGTCTTTTCCTTGGCGTTCTCCGCGCTCAGTGGTGGCCGTCATGTCCAGGGTTTGAATGGTTTTGTCCAGCACGTAGAAGCGTTCGGTGATACCATTGTACCAGTGCGTTCCTGTTTGCGAGACGCTTTCCAGTTTGCCGGTGATTTTATTCAGACGCACACCGACTTCGTCGCCTCCGACTTTGGCGAAACGGACCGCGTTGATAAGCACCAGGGCCAGCAGGAAGAAGGCGAGCCCCACCGAGACCAGGCCGCCGCCGAATTGTTTCAGGACGCGCAACGCGTCGGGATTTGGATATGACATTCTGTCCATAATGGATTTGTTCCTTTTTTTGGGGTTGATTGAGACAGGTTTTACACGCGTGTGACCATTACATATCAGTGCTCCGGACGGGCGCCGCCCGTCAACGTATGGTGTTTGATGATGTCGAGAAACTGGGGAATGATGGTGCGTCCCTTTGTCTCTCCCACTCCCTTGATGGTGGCGATGGCCTCTTCAGGGGTCCGCGGCCGTTTGACAGCCAGCTCGTTCAGTGAGGCGTTGGATAAAATCCGGTACGGGGGTTGTCCGCGCCGCGCCGCCAAGTGCCCGCGTAACCGTTTAAGGGCTTCCAGCAAGGAGTCAGAATCCGAAAAAGCCGCCGTGACGGGGGGGGTGCGCGTCACATTTTTTTTCTTTGAGAGCGGCAGGTGGATCTCCGGCGCCGCGCCGCCATCCAGAATTCGGAGTCCGGCGGCTGAGATGTCGATGGTCGGATAATCTGAATCACCGGTTTGAACCAGCAGACCGGCTTTTTCCAACTGGCGGATCACGGTGAGCAGCTCCCGCGTGGAATAAGCGGTTAACACGCCAAAATCGGGCCGGGTGTCCAAACCTTTGTCCAGCACCCGGTCAGTGCGCTCCCCGCTGAGTATTTCCGCGATCCGTGTGCGGCCAAAACGTCCCGCTAAATCCGAGACGGTCGCCAGGACATCGCGAATCAACGCCTGGTCATGAGCTGAGAGCGGCTTGGCGCCGGGCGCGGAGCCCGCGCAGGCGTCGCATCTCCCGCAGCGCCAACGCTCCTTGTTCTGGCCAAAATACGAGATTAAAAACCGCTGCCGACACCCATGATCCCGGGTATATTCCAACACGTTTTCCAGCCGTTCCATATCCGTGTCCCGTTTATCCTTCAGCGATTGAAAATCACCTGTCGGCAAGGCGTTGTCGATATTGGTCAAGGCGACTGTCCGGGAAGAGCGGGGGGGATTCCAGCTCAGAATGTCACCGTTAAGATTGGCGAGCACACGCCGGGTCTGTTCCGGCGACAGTCCGGCCACCCGGGCGATTTGATCCAAGGTGCACTGAATACCTGTCAACGCCGCCTCACCGCCCTGTTCCAGGCAGCGGAAGATCAGCCGGGAGCGTTGAGTCTTTTGCAATTGGTGCAACCGCATCAGCTCATCGCGGTCACCGGAAAAACGCAATGTGCCCGTGGCTTCACGATGGTACCCACGTTCAATCTGGCCAAATTTTTCCAGCACGCCGAGAGCCGCTGAGACTTGTCCGTCACTTTTGGCGTTGGTAAGCAAAGGGGCCAGCTCGGAGGGGGAAATCTCAATCTCCGGGGCGCCGTCGGCCATGATGTGCTGACGCACGTGCTGATAGAGTTCAATGAGCAACGCTTTGGGCGGATTGTTGATGTCGATTAGAAATTCATGAATGAACCGGTCCCGAAACGAAAAAAAGAGCACGCAGTCCGCGGGCTGTCCATCTCTCCCCGCGCGTCCCGCTTCCTGGTAATAGGCTTCCAGAGAGCCGGGAATGTTATAATGGATCACCCGCCGGATGTCCGGGCGGTCAATGCCCATGCCAAAGGCGTTGGTGGCGATCAACACCGGACACGGGGATTCCATGAACGCCGTTTGCGCTTCCGACCGCTGAGCGGGAGAAAGGCCGGCGTGGTAGGCGATGCCGTCAATCTCAGATGTCAGACTATCCACCGCTTTGCGTGTGGATGTGTAAATAATCGTGGGCGCGGGATTTTGCAGAAACTGTTTGATTGATGTTAGTTTATCCGCGTCAGACGGACATTCCAAAACGGAGAAGGCTAGATTGGGTCGTTCAAAACCGGTGATATGAAAGTCCATATCGGGGCGGCGGAGTTGCCGCTTAATATCTTCCCGAACCCGGCGGGTGGCGGTGGCGGTGAAGGCGGAGACCTGAGGAATATTGAATTCCGCGCAACAGGCGCCAATCCGCAGATAATCCGGGCGGAAATCGTGCCCCCATTGGCTGATGCAGTGGGCCTCGTCCACCACCAGGTGGTTGGGTGGACAGCGCTGGAGAAGGTCCCGCATCCACTGGGTTTTTAAACGTTCCGGCGCGACATAGAGCAGGCGGTATTCACCACGGATCACGGCGTCAAAAACACGTCGTTGCTCAAGAGGAGGGACGGTGCTGTTAAGAAACGCGGCCGGGATCTTTCTGGCTCGCAGGGCCTCCACTTGGTCAAGCATCAGGCTGATAAGAGGCGAGATGACCAGCGTGTAGCCGTCATGGAGCAGGGCGGGCAGTTGGTAACAGAGAGACTTGCCGGCGCCGGTCGGCATGATCACACAACAGTCCCGTCCCGCGGTCAACGCGTCGACAACCTCACGTTGCCCGGTCAGAAACGTTTCGAAGTTGAAATATTGGTGGAGGGTTTTCTCCAACAGGCTGGCGGGGGAAGAATGGGGCATGGAAAGACGGGATGAAATGGTTATTTAATTTTGGGCAGTTCGGGGAGGGTCTCATCTTCTTTGAGAATAAAGGGCTGGTAAAATGTTTCACTGAATGGGTAGCCGTCGGCGAAATCCGCGGGGGAATCCTCACTGCTTGAACCGAGCAGACCTTTGTCAACCATGCGGAAAACGATCGCCCCGAAATCTTCCGTGCGGGTGATGCCCCATTCCGTCAAGACATCCAGTGTCAAAGGGCCGAAGGTCTCCAACGCGATCCGCCGAATGCCTTCCAGTAATTCCTGTCCCCGGATGTGCCGTCCCGCCGCCGGCGACGCTTCCCGGATTTTCTCAGCCGTGCGGGAGACCGCTTCAGCGACAAAATGATAGGCGTTTTCCCGGTAACTGGAGTCGGTGTCCACCATTTTTTTCACGGCCTGATTGAAGTCGTCACGTTTCATGATAGCGTCCCGTCTAATCTCTGTTTGATGTTATCCATGATGTCACGGGTTTTTTCCTGAGACGGGGGCCGCCCCCCCGGCGGCGGCAGAACAAGGGTATCCAGACAAAACCGGGGGATGATGTGAATATGGGCGTGGCGGACGACCTGACCGGCGCACGTGCCGTTATTCACCAGCAGGTTGAACCCGTCGGCTTTGACCGCTTTCATGACCGCCACCGCCAGGCGGGAAGCGGTCGCCATCAAGGCGCCCTGGTACTCGGCGGGCATGGGCGCTAGACTTGAATAATGCTCTTTCGGGACCAGCAGGGTGTGTCCTGGCGCCAGCGGGGCGATGTCCAGAAAGGCGATCGACTGATCATCCTCATAAATCGTGGCGGCCGGCTCCGTCCCGGCGATAATATTGCAGAACACGCATCCCATAAGCCACTCCTTCAAGGCGCCCGCAGGGCTTTGTCATAGGCGACAACACCTTGGATAATGCCATAGGCCAGTTTGTCGCGATAGGCCGCCTCCGCCAATTTTTTATTTTCACCCGGATTGCTCAAGAACCCCAGTTCAATCAGCGCGGCGGCCGCCGGCGCGTCCCGGATAACGACAAAGTTCGCCCGTTTAATACCCCGGTCTTCCGCTTTGGTATAGTGCAACAGGTATTTTTGCAGTTCAAACGCCAGCCGCATGCTTTCCTTGTCATGCTTGTTTCCGGGGCTGGACGTGGATTTGGTCTTGCTCCCGTGCGTGGATTTGGTTCCCTTAGGGGTGGCGACATAGGTTTCCACGCCTTTCGCGGACCCCGCGTCCGCCGAATTCGCATGCAGGCTGATAAACACATCCGGCTTATACTTGGCGGCGATGGTGACCCGTTGATCCAAGGTCATGAATGTGTCCTTGGTCCGGGTTAAAAACACCCGGAATCCCTTTTTTTTCAAGGCGCCCGCGACCCGTCTGGCCACACTCAGGTTTATCTCTTTCTCTTGAGTGCCGGCGCCGGCGGCACCGGGATCCTTGCCGCCGTGTCCGGGGTCGATGACCACTGTCCGCGCGGCCGCCGCCGACAGAACGCTTGTCCGCAGCAGGGGATCAAGGGTCAGGCGGAAATCCGTCTCACTGATAAAGGCGTGTCCGCCGCTCGCTTTGACGGGCAGGCAAAGAGTGATCTTTACGTTATTCACCACACACCGCCGGTCATCCACCGTGAAGGTCATCAGCGAATAGCGGGATTGGCAACGGATATCTTTGGCGCGGTGCGTGTGGACCATGCCATAGTAACGCGCGACATCGGCGAACAGTAAATAACGGTTTTTGTCAATGTCAATGGTGCGAATTTGAAACGCTCCCCGGCACGTCAGTCCAAATAGCGCGAGGACAATGATCAGCGGGATGAGGTGTGGCGCGGGTCTTGTCATTAACCGAGTCCTGTGCTGCCGAACCCGCCGGCGCCCCGCTTGGATTCCGCCAAATCATCAGCCAAAACCAATTCCACATCCGGTAATTTCTGGATGACCATCTGGGCCACGCGGTCGCCGCGGGCGATGGGAAAATCCTCCTTTCCCAAATTCAGCATGATCACGCACACTTCGCCACGATAACCGGCGTCGATGGTTCCCGGTGAGTTGGGGATGGTGACCGCGTGTTTAGCCGCCAGCCCGCTGCGCGGACGGATCTGCGCTTCAAACCCGGTGGGCAGTTCCAGAAACAAGCCGGTTGGCACCCGTGTGACTTCACCGACAGTCAGGCGCGTCGCCACCCGGGATCGCACGTCAAACGCCGCGTCGTCATGGTGCGCTTTCGTCGGCTTAAGATCCTCATCACCGGCACTCATACGGAATTTCACGGAAATGGACATAGAAAAACAAGTCTCGTGTTGTTTTTTCCGGGACTTCCCCCGGGAAGGGTGATATTTTCTTGGTGTCAAGCCCGTACTATAACACGGATAAACGGGCTGGCGATGCGGAAGGACGTGGTTTTCCAAGGTGGTCCGCGTTGATTTTCGAGTGTGAGAAGATACATTAACGGCTTATTTTTCCCAATCACACGCAGTCACAGATATCAGGATGCCATATGAGTTCCAAAAAAAGTAAAAAACCAAAAAAAACGGACGAAGCCGCCGACCACAGCGCTGAATCAGTGAACGACACGACAGCGGGATCGGTGGAAGACGAATCGGCTGATAAAGACATGTCGCCGGAGGATGCCCTGGCCGCCGCCCGCCAAGAGGCCCAGGAGGCCACAGACCGCTATTTGCGGGCGAAGGCGGAGATCGAAAATGTCCGTAAACGCGGACAGCGCGATCTGGCCGAGGCGCGCGAATACACGAAAAGTGTCACGGTCGGAGAATTTTTCAGTCCCTTCGATCATTTCCAAATGGCTATGGCCCATGTTGAGGAAAGCCCGGATGTGGCGACGATGAAACAGGGCATGAACATGATTCTGAGCGAATTTCAACGCGGGTTTGAAAATTTGGGAATCACCTTGGTGGATGCCGTCGGGAAGGAATTCAACCCCGCCGAGCACGAAGCCGTGGCTCAGGAAGCCTCTGACACTGTGCCGGAAGGGCATGTGCTCCGGCAGTGGAAATGCGGCTATAAGATGGGCGATAAGTTGCTGCGCCCCGCGGCGGTGGTGGTCAGCAGCGGCCCGGCCGGCGATGGTGAAACAGCAGACGAAAAAGAGTGATTTAATCCATGGCGAAAGATTATTACGAACTGTTAGGGGTGGATCGCTCAGCGGACGCGGATCACATTAAAAAGGCTTACCGCAAGCTGGCGGTGAAGTATCATCCGGATAAAAATCCCGGCAACCCGGAAGCGGAAGAAAAGTTCAAGGAAGTTTCCGCCGCTTACGAAGTCTTGAGCGATCCTGAAAAACGGGCCCGCTACGACCGGTTTGGCCATGACGCCTTCACGCAGGCCGGCCGCGGCGGCGGTGGCCCCAGTGTGGATCCCTTCGATATTTTCAGTCAAGTCTTCGGTGGTGGCGGCGGCGGCGGTATTTTTGACAGTTTTTTTGGTGGCGGCGGTGGCCGGTCCGGTCCCCAGCCCGGCGCGGATTTGCGCTATGACATGGAGATTGATTTCGCCGATTCGATTTTCGGGGCGGATAAAAAAATCCAGATTCCGGCTCTTGTCTCCTGTCCCCTATGCGGTGGATCAGGGTGCCGGAAAGGCACATCGACCAAGACCTGCGGTCAGTGCGGCGGCAGCGGTCAGGTGACCATGGCGCAGGGATTTTTCAGTATTCGGCAGGCGTGTCCCGCTTGTCATGGCAGCGGTCAGCGGATTGAGTCACCCTGTCCAGCCTGTTCGGGGCAAGGCCGTGTCCGGGAACGTAAAAGCATTCAGATTCACATTCCGGCCGGGGTTGACACCGGTTCCAGACTCCGGGTATCCGGGGAAGGAGAAAGCGGCGAGCGCGGTGCCCCTCCCGGTGATCTGTATGTGGTTTTGCATGTGCGCGCGGACGGTGTTTTCCGTCGGGACGGCATGGACTTGAGTTGTGATCTGCCAGTGCGACTGGACATCGCGCTGTTCGGCGGCAGTGTGCTGGTGCCGACCATCGGCGGCAAGGCGCAAATCAAGATACCCGCCGGGACGCAGACGGGAACCGTTTTCCGTCTGCGGGGCAAAGGGGTTCCGTCCATTCGTGGTGGCGGTCGGGGGGATCTGCATGTTCGTATCGTGGTGGAGACCCCGGTGAAAATCAGTTCCAAGCTGCGCAAAGAGATCGCGCCACTGCTGGAGCAAATGGATGAGGAACACTATCCCCGGGGAAAAAAATTCGCGGAGTCCGCGAAAGCGTATATGGCTTAGACGGACCATTCACGCCCCGCGATGTCGAGGGCGGGCGCGACCACCCAGGCTAAAAGTGTCCACCCAGAAAGACGCGGACCAGGGGGCCGCTGAAGTCCACTTCCGCGTCGGGATTTCCCGGCGAGACCCAGGCCACGCCGTAATCGTCGAATTCCAGCCACCGGTAAGCGCCTTCAACGGTGAGGGACAGGTGTCGCCGGATCAGCCAGGATAAACTAACACCAAGTTCGATGCCAACGGCTTCATCCTTTCCGGAGGCGCGGTAGCTCTTTTCAGTTTCGACATAGGATGACCAGTAGTAGCCGGTCGTGGCCCGCGCGCCGGTCAGAAAATTGACGGGGCCGACTGACAGGGGCCAGTCTTTTTCCAGGAAAAGAAACACGCCCTTCACATCAAGATCGATCGACACGGCGCGGGGAGCGCCGAAAAAGATCACTGTGCCCTCGGTGTCGGCTTCCAGATAGTCGTAGCCGACACCGACGCGCAGGCCCGGCCGCGGGCGGTAGCCAAGGCGGCCGGTGTAGATGTGGCAGGTGTCAATGTCGTCGATGTCGCCGGTATTGTTCCGGTTGATCCACTGAATATAATCATTGAGCGGATCCATCTTCGGAAAGCCGACACCCAGTCCCAACTCCAAACTCAACGGGCCGACGGCCGGCATGTCCTCCCGGGGTGGTTCAATGGCGGTGAAAGGAATTTGCGTGACGGAGACCGCCAGGTCGCCCGCCCGGGCGGGCAGGGTGACCAGCAGGGCGATGACACATGCGAGGGACAACCTCTTTATGTCACTACTCCGACCTTGAAGAGCATGAGTGGTTAAAAATTCCATGGTCTGTTACTCCATCATAATCAGTGCTTGACAACAGTACGGCGTGATCGCGCTACTCCCTGATAACCGACACACTCAAACTTTGCGGCCCCGGCTGGGCGGCCCGGATTCTGGCCACGGGCGAAGGTGTCATCAGGTCCGCCGCCGGGAGAGTGACCCGCTCCGGGTTGATGACCTGCCCGGGCTGGGGAAGAAAGGTGAAAGTCACGTTTGTCATCGGGTCCAGGCCGACAACCTGGGCCATGATGGGCACCCAGGTGTCGGTTTTGGTGACTTCGGGCATAGTGATGTCATATCCCCAGCTGATGCCGCTGCCTTTGAAGACCTTTCCGCTGGGGGAAACAACCTGCAGGTCGGTCAAGCCGATAGTCGATGCGGGAATGTCGCCGCCGGAGACGGCCACCTGTCCCGGACGGACGGCCACGACATCCACCGGCTTGCCGCCGACAGTCGCCAAGTGCTCCCGCGGACTTCGCGAAACATCCGTTCCGTCTTCTGGAAGGGACAGGGTTTCGTTGATGGCGCCATTGCGGATTTCGATGGCGCCATCGGCCGGGGCCACGCCTTTCGAGGCGGTACCGCCGCCGTCCTCATCCCCTTTGACTAGGTTGATGACTCCGAGACCGCCAGAAATGACAATTCCCCCGATAGTCGTCAGGGTCCCGGTGCTGATGGTCAGGTGGTCATGATGATCATCAAAATCGGCGTCCACCTCTTTCGGTTTCAGCTCTTTGCCGTCCAAGGCGGTGAAAGTGACCGTGTCCACCGGCCCGAGAAAGGTCTGATTCACTGCCGTTTTGCCTTGCAGAGCGGTGAATGTGACCGTGGTGACGGGGCGCGCGGGCGCGGCGACCCGTCTGTCCGTTGTCCGCGGCTGATCCGCCGCTTTTTTATCTTCTTCGTCCCCTTGTCTGGCATAATAGTCCTTGCGGGCGCGACCGGTGACGCTTCCCTGATCGTCTAGAAACCTTTTGATTTTTTCGACCAGATCGAGAATGTCGTCAAACGAAGCCCCGGCCGCTTTCTTCTTATAAAGGTCGTCCACCATTTTTTTGGCTTCGGCGTGACCTTCATCACTGAGATCGGGAATTCCGGAGTCGTCGGCGTGACTGTTGAGATAATCGAGCAGATCGTTGATGTGTTGCTGGACATCTTCGCAGAGGGCGGCCGCGTTGAGGTACCACTTAAGAGCTTTTCTGGGGCGCCAGCCATCATGCCCGTCGGTGATGAGTTCGTCCAGGGCCAGCATGATTTGATTGACAGCCATGCCCATGTCGAAGGGATTGTCCGCTTGTTTCTTTTTCTCCTTGGCCTTGATAAGATCTTCCATGAGATCATTGAAACGATTGATGGCGTTTTCGCTCATGGCGCCTTCTTCTTTCAAAGCCCCCTGGAGATCGTTGATTTCTTCTCCAGGGGCGGCGCATTCGCGGACGGCTTGCAGCGACCACCGCAAGGCTTTTTTCTTCATTTTTTTGGCCTGCTCCTCATTGCTCTCTTCGACGGCGGCCAGGGCGGCTTCGGCGGCGTCCGCCGCATGTTGGAAGCAGGCTTTCTGGCGGATGTCCTTGGCGTTCTCCTGCCGTTCGCGCAGGGTCTTGGCGGCTTGTCCAAGCTGAGCTTTTTCGTCAGCATGACCGACAGGGGCCGACAGCAACAGCAGGCAACTTGTCAAAAGGAAAGCGGAGAAAAAGAACGTTTTCATCATCAACCCTTTCATGCTACACCGATGATTACGACAACCGAGTCATTCGGGACAGACTGACATACGACTAGTATAACCCAAAATCGGCAAAAAAGCAAGATGCCGCGTGTCTGGCGGGCGTAACCGGTTCGCAGCTGGGGGACATTGTGTAGGGCGGTCTTCCAAGGCCGACTGTCTTAAGGCATAGCCGGGCAAGGAACCCCGGCCCACGCCCCAGCACTAACCGACTACTGGCGGGGCACCAGCCCGTCCCGTAAGTATTCCGATGTCTTCCCAATCGAAGTCGGAGAGGCGGGGACGGTTCTTCTTTGTGAAGAAGTGAAAACAGTCGGTCACGTGACACAGTGCCGGGGGAATTGACTGATGGATTTCGGCGGGTTGGCGAGACGCGCGCTTCCGGTTGTGAATGACTGGATTTTGGTCATCTTTGTCCCCGTATATGGCATCCGTCGCGAAAAACGGCCGCTACCCTTGTCCCCCTTTGACCTTCCGTCTTCACCGGATGACAGCCCGAACCGGCAAAGCATAATGGCACCATTCACCGTGATTGAAGGCTTGGCTTGCCAAGACGTAAGCTGTCGGGCGAAGTGTTCAGGCGTGTTCACACTCATTGAACTTCTGGTCGTTATCGCCATTATTGGCATTCTCACCTCCCTGCTGACACCGGCGTTGAGCCATGCCCGTGATAAGGCCGCGCAAATAAAATGTTTAGCCAATCAGCGGCAGTTAGGGGTTATAAATTTACTCTACTGCGAAGATAACAAAGGGGGGATGATTCCGGCTTATCTGGGCAGTGATTTGACGCTGTGGGACTCCAAAGACGGAGATCCCATCTGGCCTTATTTCGCCCGTCCCTATAGTCATTCCGAGGATGTTTTCGCCTGTCCCGCCAGTTAATGACCCTGCCGGAAGTGTGTTGATCATCATTCCTGGCGGCATCCCTTTTTGGCATAGGTTGGGCGATGACTCTATCACGATCGGCAGCGGGGAGGAAACCGGATTGATATTGACCGGCGAAGGTGTCTCCCGGAAACATGCGGAAATTGTTCCAAAAAACCCTGGCAAGTGGGCCATTCATGATCTGGATTCAACCAATGGCACCTTTATCAATGGTCAGCCAATCTTATCCAGTGATCTCGTTGAGGGTGATATTATCACGCTGGGAAAAACCCACGTCATATTCTTTGAATCATCGCGGAAATAAACAACTGACTTGCTTCTTTCAGGAGAAATAAAATTCCGGAAAACACCTGTCAACTTGATCCCGATAATCGGTTCCCGTGGATCCGCAAGCAGCCCGCCGCACCATCGGCGCGCCAACTTGACGTTGATCAGACGATGGATGATTTTGAGGTCATCCGGGAAATTGGCAAGGGAGGCATGGGCACTGTTTTTCTCGCCCGTCAACTGAGTACCGGGCGCCGGGTGGCGGTGAAGATCTTGCCCCGCGGTATCAGTTCGCAGGGTGCCGGTCGAGAGCGTTTTCAACGGGAGATCAAGGCTCTGGCGAGCGTGAACCACCCGAATGTCGTGCCAGTCTACGCGGCGGGAGAAGACGGGGGGTGTTTATTTTACGCGATGGAGTTGATTGAGGGGGAGACTCTCGCCGACTATGTCAATAGAAAAAAGCTGGGGGAGAAAGATATTCTGAGTCTTTTTTTGAACGTGCTCGAAGGTGTCGCCGCCATGCATCAAGCGGGGATCATTCATCGGGATTTAAAGCCAAACAACATTTTAGTGGATGCCGCCGGGGTTCCCCGAATTGTGGATCTGGGTTTGGCCTTGTTTGTGGACGAAGAGGGGGATCACCCTGGACAGATCAGTGTGACAACCCCATATTTGGGCACACCGGCGTTTATGGCTCCGGAGCAATGCGGAAACGGCGGGCGGGTGGATGTCCGCACAGATGTCTATTCCCTGGGCGGGGTCTTGTATTTACTATTACTGGGCGCGCTGCCGTATCCGGTTCCCAAAGATCCGTTAAAAGCGATTGAGATTATCCGGACGCGCCCGCCAACGGCGCCTGGAAAACTGGAAAAAAATTTCCCAGTGGATTTGGCGACAGTCTTACTGAAAGCGCTGGCCAAAGCTCCCCGTGACCGTTACGGGACGGTCGCTGAGTTTTCCGCCGATATAAAAAATGTGCTTTATTTCCGGCCGATCAGCGCCCGGCCCCCGACAAAAGTATATGTGGCTGGCAAGTTTGTCCGGCGGAACTGGCGGCCACTCACGGGCGTGGGACTTTGGCTGTGCTTATTCGCCGCCGTCATTATTTTCGCGTTTATCAGTATTGACCGTTCCCGGCGGCAGGCGATCGCCGACCGTGACGCCGCCGTGGCGGCGCGGCGAGGAGAAGAGGACGCGCGGCTGGCGCAGGCGCGGGAAGCGTATTCAAACACCATAGCCATTGTCCGCCATAAAATTGCGGGCGGCCGGGACGGGGTTATTCGGGTCTTGTCATTATCCGAGTTGGCATGGGCGCGTGAGACATCCGTTCCGCTTTTGGCGGTCTCGGCCAACGGAACAGTCCTGGCAGGAGGAGAGACGTTGCGCGCGGAGCGGCTCCTGCCCGCTGAGTCCGCCGCTGTCGTGTTGCGCTCAGATTCCCCGCCAGTGCTCAACGCCGCCCTGTCGGATTCGGGGGCCAAGGCCGTTGTCAGTTCCAGACAATCACCGGTTGTTGAAGTCTATGACACGGCAACCGGACAAGGCCGGGCGTTTCCGACTCCCGGCGGTTTATCTGTCATGCGACTGTTTCTTTCACGGAAAAGCGCGGTGTGCCTGACTGTCGATGAACGGCGACATGTGTTCGCGCTTGATGTGGATTCCGGTGAATATGTGATGAGTTGGGGGACATCTTCCCCCCCTTATGCGCTGTCTGACACCGGAGACATGCTGGTGATGGGAGAGAGCAACACGACTGTGAACGTTTTTTCTTCCACGGGAGAGCGCCTGTATCGGTTCGAGTTAAGCGGTGTCCGCGCCGCCTGCTTTTCTCCTGATTCCCGATTACTGGCGCTGGCCCGGGAAAATGACGTGATCATTAAAGACACTCACAGTGGAGCGGACATCACCGTGCTTCAACCGTTGGTGTTTGCCGGTGGGGATCGAAGCTTGGGGTTCTCGCCAGACAGCGCCCGGCTGGCGGTGGGCGAATTAGACGGCGCCTCCGTGTGGAACACAAAATCCAGTCATAAAATGCTTGAAAATGTTGGCCCGCGCGCGCCTGTTTCCCGCATTGTGTTTATGGATGATGAGCGCTTGTTAGTCACGGGTGAAACCGGTGAAACCTGGATTTTGGATGTCATGGAATGAGGGTATGGACATGCGAATGGGATGCTGGATAATCATCGCGCTTCAATTCTCGCCGCTGTCCGGTTTGGCGGGTACAGATGGTGTCACATGGGTGCCACGAGGGAAATTATATACAGGCGTGTTCCCGCGGGCCATGGATGTGTTCCCGGACGGAAAAACCTTGGCGGTGACTCATTCCAGCTATGAATCGTCTCATCTTCTTCTGATCTTCTCGTGCCTGGAAACGGGGGAACCAAGCACGGAAATTCCGATTTTGTCCGGTATCCATAGTTCTCTGGGGGTGGATCGCGCCGGGGAACACGTTTTTGTCGCGAACGACAATGCCGGCACCGTGACCCGGGTCAACGTGAAAAGCGGGGTGTTCACCCACCGGATCTTTGGCCGCCGGATCCGCCAAATTCACATGACCCCGGATCGGGAAACAGTGTTGGTCATGGCGGAAAAAAAAGATGGAAAATTTGCCTTGACCTCACTGCCGGTGTCTGAATTTGACATCTATCCGGATAAAGCCAGGGGGACAAGCTGTCAGCTGCCCTCGGCGCTGTATGAATACGCGGCGCCTTTCCCACGGCGCCTTTCCCCCGCCGCCTTTTCAGTGACCAGTGACGGGGAAACGGCCTATGTCGTCGCCACCAGTGAGCCCTTGCCTGTTCCCTGTAACATCGCGCTGTCAAACCCCGAAGCGGGGGAGCAGTCACAGCCGTCGGGCGCGGAAACGGACATTGAGATTGTGACGCTGGATGTGCCCACTATGACGGTTGCCGCCACCGTTCGGTTATCCCTGTCTGAAGTCTTTGGGATTCAAGGGGTTTTCACCAATCAGACGGTGATTCCCGGCGGCGTCATCAGTCGAGATGTCGGGGGATCCCCCCGGCTCTTTATCGCTCATCCGGCTTACGGCGTTTTGGCCTGTGATCCGCGAACCGGCGGCGCCCGGTGGGCGATTCCCTTAAAAGGCTACCCGTCATCTTTGGCGGTCGCCGGGAAAAATGATGTGCTGGTCACGGCGCGGAATCGGGACGGGCTCGTAAGTTTGGACGTGGCGACCGGTGAGATAACAGGTGACATGACGGTTGTTTGCGAGGACCCGATATCGGTGCGGACGTTCCCCGGGTCCCCCGTTGTTTATGTCGCCAGCTCTTTTACGGATGGAATCACGGTTCTCGCGCCGGGGGAGGGGGAAACGACGGCTCAAACCTATGACCAACCCCCGCCGTCTTCTGAGCGATCGCTCCGGGTGTTGTTCGCCGGTGTGAGCGACGGGGTGAATGGTGTCTTTTCCATGGCGGTGGATGGCGACGGGGGCTTTTATGAGCATTGCCGGTCGGAACGGGTTTTGTCAGAACCGGTTATTTCAGCGGACGGACGCTATCTCGCCTTTAAAATGCGCATGTCCTCAGGGTTTGATTTGTTTTCATTAGACGCTGAGACAAGAAAAGTGATACCATTGACCCGGCGGGGAAATGGCGGGCATCCCGATGAAATCGATGTCGGGGCATTCTCCTGGTATCCGAACCGGTCCCGGCTGGCCTTCACCGGCATCCGGGGGCACGGCGACACGGCGATTTATTCGATTCGCCCCGACGGTACCGGTGAAGTCCTTTTGAAGGATGATTTCGGGGACCATAATCAAAATCCGGTCATTCACGTGTTCAACCCGGATATCCTCCTTTACACATACGAAGCCGGCAATTGGTCCTATGACTGTGAATTAAGAATGGAAAACCGGTTGACCGGCCGGTGGTTGACGCTTGGTCCTAACGATGGCTTGGGATACACGGCCTGTTCCGTGTTGCCGGATGGGCGCATGTCTGTTTGCCGCAGTCTGGGAGGCATCCGGACACCCAGGCAACTGGTTATCATTGATCCACTTGAAAAAATCTCCCGCCAGCTGGTCCGGAGCGAGGATTTAACCACGGAATTTTTTAAAACGGACTTGCTCAGCGGGAAAACATTGGTCACATTCGGTGACACGCTCCGCTTTGGTTTTAGAGATCTTGAAACGGGAGAACAAGTGACATTTTCTCAGGTCCCGAAGTCTTTCACATCCATTGCCGGTGTGGCCTGGGTCCGGATGCCGGTTTCTTTCCTGCGAATCCCGACCCAAATCATTTCATTCCCTTCCTATCCCGCCGAAAAAGAACTGTGATTCCATGGAATGGCCGTGGCTTTTTTGGTTTCCGCCCGTAAGAAATCCAATTGGCGAAAGTATTCTTTAATGAATACCCGCCTGGCCGTAGTGCCTTGAGGGCTCTGGAAGGGATCGGCGGGAGTTTTCTCCCGCCGATTTTCCCCCCCGGTGTCGCAGGCGAGCCCGTGAAATAAAAGGCGCGTGAACGCCAAAGAGTGAATCAATTTTTTGATGAATGCGATGAGAACCTCAGAGAAAAGAAAGAAGGTGGGGGATGAATTATTCATTTGAAGTTGGCGATCCCGCCGAACATGCGGTCGATTTCCATTATAATCCCATTCAGGGCGGCTTGAAAATACAGGTGTGACCAGCAGCCCTGCAAAGGCAATCGCTCTCTCCAGATCTTCGATTCTTCTTCAGGGGGCCAAGGTGGCGCGGCTACTTCTTGAAGATAAGGGTGAAGACTTGTTTGTATTCTTCCACAAAATGGGGCGTGACACCCTGAATGACCTTTTCGGGGATGTCCTCAAAATCCTTGCGGTTGGCCTCCGGCAAAATCACGTGCTTCACTTTGGACCGTTTGGCCGCGATCACTTTTTCCTTAATACCGCCGACCGGCAGCACCCGGCCGGTGAGCGTGAGTTCACCCGTCATCGCCCATTTGGCCGGGACTTTGATACCGGTGGCCAGGGATACCAGCGCGGTGGCCATGGTGATGCCGGCGGAAGGCCCGTCCTTCGGTGTGGCCCCCGCCGGAACATGCAGATGGATGGTGACATCTTTGAAGTAATCGTCACTCACACCAAAGGCCCTGGTGTTGCCGGAGACCACGGAATAGGCGATGTGGGAACTTTCTTTCATCACGTCGCCAAGTTGTCCGGTCAACTTTAATCCGGTCCCCATGTTGTGCATTTTAACCGCCTCAATATACAGGGTGGTCCCGCCGAGAGGGGTCCAGGCCAATCCCATGACCACTCCGGATTTGCGTTGGCGCATCAACGGGTCATCCGTGAACACGGGCTGACCGAGAAAATCGGCGACATTGCCCGGGTTGATCGTCACCTGTTCGGTTATTTCCTCCGCGGCGATACCGGCGGCGACTTTCCGGGCGCAACTGTTAAGGGCTTTTTCAAGCCCCCGGACACCGGCCTCCCGGGCGTGGCCGGTAATCACCGCCCGCAGTCCCGCGGTTGTGAACCGCAAGTTGTCTGAGGTCAAGGCGTTCTTCACCAGCACCCGGGGCACAAGATGCCGTCGGGCGATGGACAGTTTTTCCGCCGTGATATAGCCGGATAACTGGATGACTTCCATCCGGTCAAACAGGGGGCCGGGAATCGTGTCCGGCACATTGGCGGTGGCGATAAACAGGGTTTTTGACAGATCAAAGGGAACATCCAGATAATGATCCCGGAAGGCGTGATTCTGTTCCGGATCGAGGACTTCCAGAAGCGCGGAAGCCGGATCGCCTTGAAAGGATTTGCCGACTTTGTCGATCTCGTCCAACATGATGACAGGATTCGCCGTGCCGACATTCTTGACGGCCTGCATGATCTTGCCGGGCAGGGCGCCGATGTAGGTCCGGCGATGCCCCTTGATTTCGGCTTCATCACGCATGCCCCCGAGAGAAAAACGGAAAAACTCCCGGCCCAGGGATTCGGCGATCCCCTTTCCCAGCGACGTTTTTCCCACCCCTGGCGGACCGATTAAACAGAGGATGCTGCCTTCAACCCCGCCGCGGAGTTTGGCGACTCCCACAAATTCAAGGATGCGTTTCTTGACATCCTCCAAGCCGTAATGGTCCCGGTTGAGGATGCGCCGCGCCCGTTTGATATCCAACTTTTCTTTCGAATATGTGTTCCAGGGAAGCGATGTCAGCCAATCCAGATAGTTGCGGGAGACGCTGAATTCCGGTGACTGAGTCGACAGGACCCGGAGTTTGTCCAGCTCCTCGTTCACCCGGGCCTCAGCCTCTTTGTTCAGGTCCAGTTCGTCCAGGAGTTTCTCATATCGGGCGATTTCCTCGGATTTCTCATCTTTTTCCAAGCCCAGCTCTTTATTGATGACTTTAAGCTGCTCGCGAAGAAAAAATTCCCGTTGCTGTTTAGTTATTTTCTCTTCAATCTGGTGGGTTATTTTCTCTTTGAGCTGATTGAGATCCAGTTCTTTGCGCAGGATGAACAGCACTTTTTCCAAGCGGATTTGAACATCCAGAGCTTCCAGAACGCCTTGCAGTTCTTCCCGTGTGGCGCTGGTCATATTCGCCGCGAAGTCCGCGAGTTTGCCGGGATCGTCCCAATCGGCGGCGGAGACAAACATCTTGATTTCTTCTGAGAACAGAGGATTGTGCTTGATCAATTCCCGCATGGTGTTGATGATCGCCATGCCGCTGGCGCGCACTTCCTCAACCGGGGGAATCAAGTCTTCAAGATACGCCACTTGAGCGACATATTTGCCATCCCGTTTCGCCGCTTTGAGAATATGGAATCGTTTCTCCCCCTGCAATAACGCCTGCACGGCGCCGTCCGGGCCCTCTTGTATCCGCAGGATGCGGGCGGCGGTGCCAACCCGGTAGAATTCCGAGGGTTCTTCCCCGCTCTCCTCAGTCACCGCTTCCCGAGTCAACACGAAGCCAATGATGTGCTCGGGGCTTTCCGCATAGGCCCTTTTTAAGGTTTCGGCCTGGGGCCCCCCATTTAGAACCAGGGGGAACATCAGTCCGGGAAAAACGGGTTTGGGATCGACTGGCAGTAAAAAGATCCGGTCGGGCAATATTTTGGACGCGACAATGACACCGCCTTTGCCGGTGACTGGTTTTGACTCCGGATGCCGGGTGGTGTCTTTGGGGCTGTTCAAAATTTCAGGTTTAATAAAATCTTGATCTCCAGACATGCCCTGTCTCCTTGCTTACTCAACGCGCTCGACGACGATGTCCGGATCGACGCGTTCGCGCAGCACGCGTTCCACGCCGCCTTTAAGCGTCATCATGGCGTGAGGACAACAGCCGCAAGCGCCTTGGAGAACCACATAAACGGTTTTTCCGTCAATTTTCACAACCGCCATATCGCCGCCGTCGGCTTGGAGAGCGGCGCGCAATTCTTCACAAACGCCACGCACGTTTTCTTCAAATGTCTTGATGTCTTCAGGCATGATCATTTCCTTGTTTAGTGAGCACGCGCGGCGCGCGTTTTTTTTGCTTGATTTCGGCAAGCGGTGATGACTCGTTTTGGCCGCTTCCGGCCCGCGGTTGGTCGGGAACGGTCGCCGCCAAGGGTAACTTAGGCCAGTGATTCCAGCCGTCCGCGGATCCGGGCGATCTTTTCCCGAAGATCCGCCAGACGGTCACGTTCCAATTGAATGACTTTTTCCGGAGCGTTGGTCACGAACTTCTCGTTTGACAATTTTTTACCGGCTTTCTCAATGAAAGCGAGCAGCTCCGCTTCCTGTTTGCGCAAGCGCTTCTTTTCCGCGTCAATATCCACCACGCCCGCCAGGGGCAGGTAGGCGGTGGCCAAATCACCCACGGCTGTGCCTGTTGACCCGGAAGACTCATAGTTTGTTGCAATAGTCACCTCCGAGGCGGTCATCAGGGCGGCCAGTGACGCCGGATCTTCCTGGAGGAACGCCGCGGCGTTTTCATCGGCGGGAACAAGAATAACCTTGATCTTCTGATTGGGGGGAATTTGATAGGTGGAGCGCACATTCCGGATATTCCGGATCAAATCAAACTTACTGGCGACCTGGCTGACAATCTCCTCATCCGCGCCCATGGCCGCCGCTTGTTCCGCGGCCAAAGGCACCGGCCATGCCGCGCGCATCACCGTTTCTTCATCCCCCGCGAACCCCAAATTGTGGTAAAGCTCTTCGGTGATAAAGGGCATAACCGGATGGAGCAGACGCAGGATACGGGAGAATGTGTGGTCGAACACTCTTAACACTGTGCCGCGGGCCCGGTCATCATCGCCATTTAAAACCGCCTTGGCCGATTCCAGATACCAGTCGCAAAACTCGTTCCAGACGAATTCGTAAAGGGAATGACACATCTCGTGAAAATGAAATCCCGTCAAAGCGGTTGTCGCGCCTTGGACGGCCGTGTTCAGACGGGCCAGGATCCAGCGGTCATCCGGCCGCAGATCGCTTCTGCCGAGATCACTCAAGTCATCCCACTGATCCGTCCGGTCGCCGTGATAGGCCCGGAACCGCGCCGCGTTGTACAGTTTGTTGGCGAAATTGCGCCCGATTTCACACTTTTCATTGCTGTAGCGCAGATCCTGTCCGGTCGGCGAAATGTAGATCATCGTGAACCGCAGGGCATCGGCCCCGTAGGTGGCGATCACTTCCAGAGGATCCGGGGAATTGTTGAGACTCTTGGAAAGTTTACGTCCCTGCTCATCCCGGATAATGGACGTGAAATAAACATCTTTAAAGGGAATATCTCCCATGAATTCAATCCCGGCCATGATCATGCGGGCGACCCAGAAGAAGATGATGTCCGGCCCGGTCACCAGGCTGTCGGTCGGGTAGAACTTGTCTAATTCTTTGGTCTCTGTGGGCCAATCAAAGACCGAAAACGGCCAGAGCCAGGAGCTGAACCAGGTGTCCAGCACATCCTCGTCCTGGTGGAATTCGTGCGTGTGGCATTTGGGACAGGCCGCCGGCATGCTTTTGGCGACGACGGTCTCGCCGCAACCAGCGCAGTAGTAGGCGGGAATGCGATGGCCCCACCACAACTGGCGGCTGATACACCAATCACGGATGTTTTCCATCCAGTGGCGGTAGGTTTTGACCCATCGGGCCGGGTGAAACGTTATTTTGCCGCTCTCAACCGCGTCCAACGCGGGTTCCGCCAGCGGTTTCACCTTGACAAACCACTGTTCGGACAGCCGCGGCTCGACGGGCACATCGCCGCGCTCGGAATAGCCCACTTGATGCTGATGATCCTCAATTTTTTCAAGCAGACCCAATTCGTCCATTTTAGCGACAACCGCTTTGCGGCAGACAAACCGGTCCATGCCCTGAAAATCCGCCCCGGCGTCGGCGTTCATGGCGCCGTCGTCGCCCATGACCGTGATCATGGGCAATTCATGCCGCATGCCCATGTCATAGTCATTGGGATCGTGAGCCGGCGTGACTTTGACCGCCCCGGTTCCGAATTCCTTGTCGACATAATCATCAAAAATGATTGGAATTTCCCGGTTGACGATCGGCAGGAGAATGGTCTTGCCTTTCATGCCGGTGTAACGCTCATCGTCTGGATGGACGGCGACCGCGGTGTCGCCGAGCATGGTTTCCGGGCGCGTTGTGGCGACGGTGACGTGGCCGCTGCCATCGGTCAGCGGATAGCGGAAATGCCAGAGCTTGCCTTTTTTTTCTTTGTGGATGACTTCCTCATCGGAAAGAGCGGTCCGCGACTTAGGACACCAGTTGATGATGCGGTGTCCGCGGTAGATCAGCCCTTTTTCATACAATGTGACAAAGACATCCTGAACCGCGTTGGACAGCCCCTCGTCGAGCGTGAACCGTTCGCGCTCCCAGTCACAGGCGGTGCCCAGAGTGCGCAACTGCTGGATGATCTTGCCACCGTACTGTTCTTTCCATTCCCAGACGCGTGTGAGAAAATCCTCCCGTCCCAGATCATAGCGGCTGAGTCCCTCGGTTTCCTGAAGGAATTTTTCCACTTTGGCTTGGGTGGCGATGCCGGCGTGGTCGGTGCCGGGCACCCAGCAGATCTCCCGGCCGCGCATCTTTTCGAAACGGATGAGGATGTCCTGGAGCGTGTTGTTCAGCACATGGCCAAGTGTCAGCACGCCGGTCACATTCGGGGGAGGAATGACGATTGTGTACGGGGTCTTGTCAGAGTCGGGGTCGCCCTTGAAGTATCCCCGCTGTTCCCAGAGAGGATACCACTTGGCCTCGACAGCCGCCGGTTCGTATGCTTTCGCCATGCTCTCGACACTCATACCTGTTCGCTCCTGAATAGTCAAAACAGCCCGCGGTCAGCCCACGAGATGAAACCTTGAAACCTTGTCCTGAACCCGAACCTCGTCCCGAACCGCGTTCCGATTCATTTGACGATGAATAATCCGGGTAACGTAGCATTTAAAGGGCGCTTTTTCAAAACTGACCGGGCGAAGATGTTAAAAAAACGGCCGTTCCGGGTGAGCGGAACGGCCGTGGGATCAAAAGCGCCAAGTGTCAGGAGCGCACCACCCAGACTTTGAGCGTGGCGGTGACATCCTTGTGCAACTTGATGTCGAGATTGTACACACCCAGCTGATGAATGGGCTCTTCCATCAAGACCGCGTGCCGTTCAACCTCGATGCCTTTGGCTTTAAGGGCTTCGACGATCTGAGGAGCGGAAATGGAGCCGTAGAGTTTTTCTTCCTCATTGGCTTCCACGGCCAGGGTGACGGAATCTTTGTTGATTTTTTCCGCCATGGACTGAGCCACGGCCAAACGCTCTTCATGATCCTTTTGAATCACAGCTTTCCGGGCTTCCAAAATGCGCAGAGCGGATTTGGAGACGGGAACGCCTTTGTTCTTCGGAATAAGGAAGTTACGGGCATATCCATCGGCCACCCGGACACGGTCGCCGATTTGGCCGAGATTCGCGACATCTTCCAGGAGAATCAATTCTGTTGCCATTGCTGAATCTCCTTTTTTTACATCACCAATGCCAGGTTGCGGGCGGTTTTCACCGCGGCAGCCAGCATTTTCTGGTGTTTGTAACAATTGCCGGTAATCCGGCGGGGAAGAATTTTCCCCTGCTCGGTTTGATAGCGTTTAAGCAGATCGACATCTTTAAAATCGATATGACTGACGCGGACTTCGCACAGACGGCAGACCTTTTTACGGTTCACCTTGCGGCGCCGCCGATGACGCGTGTTTTTCCCACTGGGTGCAGGCATGATACATATCCTCGGTTATTGGTTAAACTATGGCGTGAAAAATGGATTGACGATTAGTCTTCCCTGAGCTCAACTTTTTTGGGCGCGGCGACAAAATCCAGGACCACCAGACGCAGCACGCTGTCGTCCAGCCGGAAACGGTCCTTGAGAACCACGACCTTGGCGGGATCCAATTGAATGACAAAATCCCAATAGATCCCGGCGTTAAGCTTCTTGATGGGACGGGCGAACTGCTTGCGCCCCATGGGAGTCTTGTCTGTGACTGTGCCGCCTAGTTCTTCAACCAGACTGACGAACTGGCTGGCGAATGTCTCGCCGCCGTCTTCGAACTTGCGTTCATCTAAAATAAATACTGCTTCATACGCCTTCAATGTTCGGTCTCCTTATGTTACAACCGTTTCTGATTCCGCCGCCGGCTGCGGTTCCCAGCCATTGAAGGCATTCATCGCCGCGGTGACCCCGCGGCGTAAGCTGAATAGAACCGCATCGGCCGCAGCGTCTAGAACCCTCTCGACAAGAGGCTGTTCTTCCGCTGTCCAGGCCGACAGCACGTGATCCACCACGTTATACTTCTCGGTTGACCCGATCCCCACCCGCAGCCGGGGAAAATCGGAGCGTCCGAGCGCGTGGATGATGGATTCCACACCTTTTTGTCCACCACTTCCGCCGCCGGCGCGCAGGCGCAACCGACCCAGTGGCAAGTCTAAACAATCATACACAACCAGAATCTCCGCGGGCGTGAGTTCCCGCACATTGGCAATCCGGCTCACCGCGTCGCCACTCCGGTTCATAAACGTTGTCGGCTGAGCGGTGAAAAAACGCCGCCCGCCATAAGCGGCCCGGCATAACACGCAGTTAAAGCGCTCTTCACGGACCACCCGGCCGCCCATCCGCGACAGCACCCGGTCAACCACCATGAAGCCGGCGTTATGCCGGGTTCCGGTGTAGGTGTCCCCCGGATTGCCCAAGCCGACAATTAATTTTGGGAACACCAAATCTTTCATAACATGTGAAAGCGGTGGGGTTTAAATTATTCAGCGGCGGCTTCTTCCGCGACATCCTTAACGTCGCCCGCGCCGGCTTCCGCATCCTCATCTTCGGCGGCGGCTTCGATTTTCGGCAGGTGCAGGCTGAAAATAATCTGGTCCGTGTCGCCGACGATGTCCACCCCGTCGGGCAGTGCCAGACCGCTACAGGTGATCACATCGCCAATCTCCATTTGGTCCAATTCAACGATCACGCTTTCCGGCAGTTTATTCGCCGCCCCGCGGACTTCCACGGAGTAAAGAATCTGATCCAAAACACCGCCGTGAGCCGCGCCGGCGGGCGTGCCATGGGGAACGACATCCACCATGGTTGAAATCACCTCATTGGCTTTGACTTCCAGGAAGTCGACATGCACCAGCCGGGCTTTCAACGTGTTCATCTGGTAATCTTTAATGACCGCGGTTTTGGCTGTCTTCTTCCCTTCAACCTCGAGCTTGACCAGTCCCGTGTGATGCAAAACCGGGATGATTTCCGTTTCCGCCACACTTAAATTGACCGCGGCTTTGCCATGGCCGTAGATGACCGCTGGGACTTTGCCTTCGGCGCGCAGCCGGCGGCCGGCGCCTTTCCCTGTCTCCGCCCGTTCCACAACTTTGATCACGGTTTCTGATGCGCTCATTGATTATCCTTTCGGGGCGGGAAAGCCGCCACTTGTCTTAGCTGTTTTGATACGATTAAATAGCGTGATTATTGTTTATTTAAGAACAGAATAAGCTGGCTCAGTCTAAACGGAACAGCGATGAGATTGAGCGTTCCTCATTGATCCTGAGAATGGCCTCGGCGATGAGGGGGGCGACACTCAAAATCTTCACTTTCCCGGCACTGCGCACGGTGTCGCAACAGGGCACGGTGTTGGTGGTGACCAGCTGGGTGATCGGGCTGTTTTCCAAGCGCCGACACGACACCTCGTCGAGAAGGCAGTGCGTCACGGCCGAAAAAACCCGTTTCGCGCCGCTTTCAATCAACTTTTCAGCGGCGGCGATCAACGTGCCCGCAGTGGTGGTCAAATCATCCACCAGCACGCAGTCCTTGCCCGCGACATCACCCACGACATGCGACGCTGTCACCTTGCGGGCGTCTGTCCGCTGTTTGGCCACAATGGCCAGACTCGTGCCGAGCATGCTGGAGTAGGAGTGGGCCATTTTCACCCCGCCGGAATCCGGGGCGACAACGACGGCGTCTTTATTTAACGCCCGCCGCAGATATTTGACTAAAATCGGGGCGGCGTACAGATGATCCACCGGAATGTCAAAAAAACCTTGAATTTGCTGAGCGTGAAGATCCATGGTCAATATCCGGTCGGCACCGGCGGTTGTCAATAAATTGGCGACCAGTTTCGCGGTGATGGGCACCCGGGGCTGATCCTTGCGGTCTTGACGGGCGTACCCGAAAAAGGGCAGAACAGCGGTGATGCGGCGGGCGGAGGCCCGGCGGGCCGCATCGAGCATAATCAGCAACTCCATTAAATTTTCGTTCGGCGGGGCGCATGTGGGTTGGATGATAAACACATCGCGGCCGCGAATGTTTTGAATGAACTTCACAAACACTTCGCCGTCAGGAAAACGCTCCACGCGAACATCGCCCAGCTCCACTTCAAGCGTGCTGGCGACATCCTCCGCGAACGCCGGATTTGCTGTACCAGAAAAAATAAACACTGTCTCGAACCTTTCACGATCACATGGAAACGGGGCGCTCCCGCCGCCATGCGACAGCACAGATTGTAAACACAAAGCCCGTAATTTAGCTTGCGGAGACAGGTTTGTCCACTGACTGTGTGAAGGTTATGAAAAAAATTACCACGATCCCATAGTTCGCGAAAATCGTACGATTTTGAACTTTAAACGCTGGAGGATGCGGAAGATCTCTAGAATCCATGGTTGTGTCTTTTTGTGGCTATCTGTTCTTGCCCTCATCATCCCCGTTTCCGCATCGAAAATAAAGTTTGCCAAAATGATACTTTTTAAGTTGTAAAATATGTCTGTATATAGTATTTTCTTTTCGCCACACTACTGTATATTGTGTTTTCACATGGAGAATTTTGATGAGTGTCAAGAATTTGCAAGATTATATTTTCACGAGCAAGTACAGTCGCTTTTTACCCGGCAAACGCCGTCGGGAGACCTATGAAGAGGCGGTTGACCGGGTGGTTGACATGCATCGGCGGTATTTCGTCAGCCGGGGGAATGAGATTTCGGATTTACTGGCGGAGATCCGTGACTTGATGTTGGCCAAGCGCGTGTTGGGAAGTCAGCGGGCGCTTCAATTTGGCGGGGCGCCTATTTTGGAAAAGCACGCCCGTATTTACAATTGCACCACGTCGTATTGCGACCGGCCGCGTTTTTTCCAGGAAGCCCTGTGGTTGCTGCTGTGCGGGTGCGGGGTGGGTTTTTCTGTGCAATTTCATCATGTGGGCAAGCTGCCGGCGCTTCGCCGTCCCCAAAAAGGGGAGGTGATTCACGCGGTGGCTGACAGCATTGAAGGGTGGGCGGACGCGTTGGGCGCGCTGCTGTCCGGTTATTTTGAGACTGATCAGCCGTTCCCGGACTATTTTGGCCACGTGACGCGGTTTGATTACTCCGCCATTCGTCCGAAAGGCGCGCCGATTACTGGCGGGGTGGGCAAAGCTCCCGGCCCAGAGCCCTTGAAGCGCAGTTTAGAGCTTATCCGGGTGATTTGTGACCGGGTGACGGCGGCCGGGCGGGGGCGACTGGAGACCATCGACGCATACGATATTCTGATGCACGCGTCAGACGCGGTGTTGTCCGGCGGTGTCCGCCGCAGCGCCACTATTTGCATGTTTTCACCCGACGATGAGGCGATGGCGACAGCGAAAACGGGGAACTGGTTCACGGAAAACCCGCAACGGGCCCGGTCAAACAACTCGGCCATGTTGATCCGGGGAGAGACCACCTGGGAGAAATTTTCAGCGTTGATGACTTCTGTCCGCGAATACGGAGAACCAGGTTTTGTCTGGGCCGATAATCGGGAAATCACCTTCAATCCCTGTGCCGAAATTGGTTTGTATCCGCAGATTGACGGGGAGAGCGGCTGGGCGTTTTGTAATTTGTCCGAGATCAATATCGGGGCGGTGGACAGTGAGGCGGCGTTCGCGGAAGCCGCCCGGGGCGCCGCGATTATCGGCACCTTGCAGGCCGCTTACACGGATTTCGCGTATCTGGGGGAAGTCAGCTCCCGCATCGCTCACCGGGAATCCTTGCTGGGTGTTTCCATGACCGGGATGATGGAACATCCGGATATCGCGTTCAACGCTGACTTGCAAAAACGCATGGCCGACGTTGTGTTAAGGACAAACGCCGAGGTGGCCGCCCGCCTGGGGCTGCCCCCGGCCGCGCGGACAACCTGTGTGAAGCCTTCCGGAACCAGTAGTTGCCTGCTGGGAGTGAGCAGCGGCATCCATCCCCATCACGCCCGCCGCTATTTCCGCCGCGCCCAAGCCAATGAGGATGAGGCGATCGTGACGTATTTCCGCGACTTGAACCCACTCGCTGTGGAGAAAAGCGTGTGGAACCCCAATGGCACGGATGTGGTGATCACCTTTTGCGTGGAGGCGTCCCGGGACGCCCGCGTCAAACGCGATCTGTCGGCGTTGGATTTGCTCGAATATGTGAAGTTGACCAAGGCCAACTGGATCGACGCCGGGCGCCGGGATGAGGCCTGCGCCCAACCTTGGCTCAGCCATAATGTGTCCAACACGATCACGGTCAAAGACGATGAGTGGGATGAGGCGGCCCGGTATATTTTTGATAACCGGAATTATTTCGCCGGTGTGTCATTGTTGCCGGACGGCGGGGATTTGGATTATCCGCAAGCGCCTTTCGCGGAAGTCTGGGACGCGCGGGAAATTGTCGATCATTACGGTGTGGGGGCTATCATGTCTTCCGGACTGATTGTCGATGGCTTGCATGTGTTTGATGATAACTTGTGGGTGGCTTGCGACGCCGCCTTGGGACGGGGAGACAGTTTGGACTTTCCCGGCGTGGAGCGCATGCCCAAACGGGTGCGTGAAGGCGTGGAACGGTTGCTCGCGGAGCGCGCGGACTGGGTCCGCCGCGCTGAAAAATTCGCTGTCAATTACTTTGACGGAGATGTGTTGAAAATGACGCGCTGCTTGAAGCGGGTGCATAACTGTAAGCTATGGGAAGATCTCAGGCGGGAATACACGCGGGTGGACTATTCGTTGGTCATTGAGGACGAGGACAATACCAAATTGCAGGACGCTGTCGCCTGCGTCGGCGGAGCCTGCGAGATTATTTGACCGCATTGACACCCGGGTGTTTACCCAGACCCGGTTTTTCAACAACACGGATCTTCCGCAGAATGTGGGCCTGAGCTGTCTCGCGTCCATCCACTATCCCCCGGCCCGATCCTACTCGCATGTTCCGCTGGAGACATGCGATGTCGTCTTGCCGGCTGGTGGCATGTGGATCGACGGCATGGACTACAGTCGGCTGGCGCCACGCCCCGGAGATCATCGGGACAACCTTGCCTGGGATGACGGACCCTTTCACATCACCCAGCACAGCGGGGATAGCATCGACGCGTTTTACGCCAATGCCCAAGTCGAGAAAGCCTGGGATGACAACGATGCGGATACCCATGGCCGCTGGACCAATCTGACGATCAAACCTCTATTCGTCGCGCCCAAGGCGACGCTCACCCAGTACGGCATGATCGTGAATGGGGCGGACTCTGAAGTCGAAGCTGTCCTGGCGAACTGGGACAGCGAGAAGCAATCCCTGCCGAAACGCTTTGCCGAAGCGGACAGCGCCGCGGATCAGCTTTCGAGCAATCCGGCGGGCGAGACTTACCGGTTCAGCCAGGAACGGATGGCCGCCACCCTCGAGATACAGTTGCCATCCGGGAACACAGGCGGCAGGCTGGTGGTTCAATCCTTTAAATCGACCCGGCTGATCCAGAAATCCCGAAAAAACGGTTATTTGAAAAAGCCATTTCGCAGTAGATGAAAGACCACTGCCCTTGCCATTCAAAAAGATTGCCGTGACACCCCTGGGTGGGGCCTTTTTCATCTTGATGGGAATGTGAAACGGTAATTTCCGGAGCCAGTCTGGAAGACGGTGGCCCCGTTTTCAGTGCCTGACAGAGTCACCCCTTCGGCATCGCCGGCCGGGAAGCCGCTTTCGGTGATGTTCCCGGCGTCTTCCGCCGGAATATAGACCGTGGCGGCGCAGTTCGCCGGAACACTGAGACTCAATGCCGCCTCCGTCCCGTTTTGCCGCCATTCGGAGACAACCCTGCCCCGCGGTGTCTGGATCGACGCCTTCACCCAGGGAAGATCCTTGGGCAGGTAGGGTTTGAAGATGATGTGTTCGAAGCCTGGGGCTGACGGGTCGGGGCGGATGCCGGCCAGCCCCCAGTAGAACCATTCGTCGATCGCCGCGCCTAGAGGCGCGTGATTGAGCGATCCTCCCTCGCCATCCCAGCGTTCGCAACTGGTGGTGCGGTTCAACCGCAGCATATATCCCCAGCTCGGATAGTCCGTCGCCGTCGCCCGTTCCCAGACCAAATCGTCGCGCCCGCTCATCGAGAGCGCTTCAATGGCGAACTTGGTGCCGATGTAGCCTGTTGTCAAACGACGTTGGGTCTGTCCGACAGCGCGGGTGAAATACGCCTCGACCCGCTGGCGGTGTTCCTCCGGCACCAGCCCGAAGACCAGCGCCCAAGCTTGGGCGCTTTGCACACCGGAATCGTAGAAACCGACCGCTGAATTGTAAAACCGCTGATTAAAGGCGGTTTTGATGTCCTCAGCCAGCGCGTGGTACGTGTCGGCGTCTTCGTCCCGACCCAGCACTGTGGCAATCTCCACCATCGTCGCCACATCAAGGTAGTAGAACGCCGTGGCGATAGAGAGAGGCAGGTTGGAACGACTGACGGAACCATCCGCGGTGGCCAGATGATCTCCCCACTGCGAGATTTGCAGATGGCCGCGGTCTTCGGGGGCGACTAGCCGTGTTCTGGGCATGGTGACTGATTGCATGCGTTCAACCAAATCGGCGGATGCGCACGTGGTGATTTCCCGGGTTCCGTTCTCCCGTAGAAATGCCAGGTATCGCCGCAGGGACGGGTAACAGTCCTCAAGGATCCGGCGGTCACCGCAGTGCGTGTACTGCCACCAGGGGATCAAGATAAAGGCGGAACTCCACGGCAAGTCTTCATGCGCCGCGGCTTGGGGAGTGATCATGCCCACCATCCCCTTTTCGTCCTGCTGGTCACAGAAATCCTGAATCCACTTGTGATAGACGCGGGGCATCCAGAGATTGTACAGGGCTTCCCGCGCTGTCGCCCAGGCGTCGGCGCCCCATCCCTGGCGCTCCGGACGCTGGGTGTCATCGGTCGGCACCCCCATTTGAACATTACAGAGCTGGGACTGAAGCGTGCATCGATGAATGGTGTTAATCAGCGCATGACCACAGTCAAACTGACCGGTTTGGGCAACGGCGGTGCGGACAAAACAGCCGGTCACCGAATCCAGATCCGGCGTCCCCGGATAACCGGTCACCTCGACAAACTGGAATCCGTGGAAAGTGAACCGCGGTTCAAAGGTTTCCCCGCCACCGCCTTTGAGGATGTAGTGGTCTTCCTGGCGGGCCGCGTTGTTACTGGAGGCGTTCAGGGCGCCATTCTCATATTGAGCTTCTCCAAAACGCATTCTGACGACATCTCCCGCCGCCCCGTTGGTGATTTTCAGCCGAATCCAGCCGGTGATATTTTTGCCCAGATCAAACACATAAACCCCGGGCTCAGGTTCCGCGACGGAGACGGGGCGGATGGTTTCGACGATGCGCTCCTGTTCATGAGCGACTGGCAGAAGCTTGCCGCCGGGAGGTGTCATCAGACTGACTGCCCGCCAGCGCGAGTCATCAAATCCGGGTTGATCCCAGCCGGATTGCTCCAATCGGGCATCCACATGTTCCCCGTCAAAAAGACAGTTGAACGTAATCGGTGACCAGTCCGCCCGCCAGTTGCCGTCACTGACGATGTGGCGGACGGAGCCGTCAGCCAGTTCAATCTCCACCTGCGCGATCGCCCGGGGAGAGCCAAACCACTGCATCTGCCAGCCCCAGTATTTTTTCTGGCCGTTAAACCAGCCATTTCCAAGGATCAAGCCGAGGGCGTTCGCTCCCCGCTGGAGGCGTTCGGTGATATCATAGGTGCTGTAAAAGGCTCGTTTGCGGAAATCCGTCCGCGGCGTGGCCAGCACATCATCACCCACCTTTTCGCCATTCAGGCGTAGTTCAAACAGCCCCAAGCCGCAAACAAAGGCGCGGGCGCGCTTGACGGGCTGTTCGAGGACAAATTCCCGGCGCAGCAGCGGCGCGCGGTGTTCCGGTTCAAAGGCCGCCAATTCTGGCGGGACCCGCTTAAGTTGATGCGCGTCGGGGTCGGCGGCCGGTTCCCCGGGATTCCCCATGCCGATCCATTCGCCCCGCCAGTCGGACTGGTTGAACAGTCCCGTGCCGAAATAGCCGGGGGCTGAGAAGCCGGTTGTGTCCCCGCTTTCATCCCAAATCCGAACCGCCCAGTAGCAATCCATGCCGCCGCGGAGTTCGCGGCCGCCATAGGTGATATTGACTGACCGCGCCGACTCGACTTTGCCGCTGTCCCAGAGATCCGCCTGGCCTGGTTTAAGCAACGCTTTCTGTGTCGCCACCAAGAGTTGGTAAGCGCTTTGTTCGCGGCCGCGTCCAGTCAGGGGAACCTCCCACGAGAAGCGGGGTTTCTGAGTACCTATCGCCAGCGGCGCTTGAGCGTATTCAACCAGCATCGCACACATCCTGTTCTTCGTTTTTATAGAGTACCGTTTTTTTTGATGGCGGCGTCTGGGACGGTCTCCCTCTTTGGCGACCGCTTTTGGAAAAGTCTAATTTTGTCTTGCTTTCTTGAGCAAGTTCTTTCTGTCGTAGCCAGCGAACGCTCCCTTGCCGCTAAGCGCCTCATCGACGGATTTTTGTGACGACGGGGGAAGCGTCCGCGGAAATGGAAAGGTGTGAAGATCCATAAGATAGTCGTCGATCCAGGCTTCCACAAACTGGGCGATGTGGGCGATTCCCCCGGGACTGCAGTTGTCAATGGTGTCACCGGCTGTGTGCCCCTGACCATTGGCGAAGCCCATGCGGTTGAAGGAGAGGCTGGGGATGCCCATGAGGTTGAAAAACTTGTTGTCTGATGAGTAAATCTTGTCTTCCTGAATGCCGATGGCGTAGCGTCGCCGGTTAGCCAGCAGGCGGACGGACGCGGCGATGTCGGGGTGTCCCAGGATCAGGGCGTTGCTGCGCCCGAAACGCATGCCCATCATATCGAGGTTGATGACGAATCTGACATTGTTCAGTTGGGTTTGCTCGCGGGCGTTCTCCGGTGTGTCCGCGTCAGTTTGATCCCGCAGGCTTTGGACATAGCTCTTTGATCCCCACAACCCCATTTCCTCGCCCCCGAAGGCGCAAAAACGAAGAGTGTATTTTGACCCCTTTTCCTTGTAGACGCGGGCCAGTTCCATCAAGGCCGCGGTGCCGCCGCCATTGTCGAACGCTCCCGGGCCTGTCCAGACGGAATCATAATGCGCGCACATGATGATGACCTCATCGCCAGGCTCCGAGCCGGGGAGATCCGCGATCACATTCTTGCCCGCGCGCCAGCCTTCGCCGGTTGTTTTCGACTGGAGTGTCAACGCCGCGGGACGGTCTTCGATCAGAGCCAGGCCATCCGAATAGGTCATGCAAACAGAGGGGATCGTCTCCACTCCGCTCTCCGGCATATGCCGCCAGGGAGCGGCCACGTGCAGTTGACTGTGCGCCGATTGTATGGAGACCAGCCCGGCGGGATTGAGGGCGGCAAAGCGATCGTGGGCCGCGCGGTCAAAGGTGTTGAAGGTGACCACAATCCGTCCCGTCACGCCGTCGTCAAGGAAAACCGCGTCCGCGTCCTCCAGGAACACGGTTTCGCCCGTGACACCTTCGGCTGGTGTCCCCGCCGTCATCGGAAACGGTTTACAGGGGAACTGGTGTCCATCAGGCGTGGTGAGTTCGGCTTCCGCCTTCTCAAACGAATAAATCGGGTAGTCGTCGTACCCGGAACGCAACCCCAGCTCAGCGAAAAAACCGTGGATGTACGCGGCGGCTTTAGCCTCGTTCGCCGATCCCCCATGCCGGGGGCCGATATCTTTTGCCAGAACTTCCAGATGCCGGTAAGCCCGTTTTCCATCGAATATCACGTTCATGCATGTCTTCCTGATCATTTTGCCGTATCTTCCTGGCGCGTGACAATGGGCACATAGCCGATGTCAAGTCCCTTGGGTGGAGTGACCAACAGAGCCGGATCAAGGGTCGCCAACTCCCCGGTGCCGGGCGGGGGAAGATACTCCCTGTCAATCGGCCATGAGGCATGGATTTTTTCAACAAAATCCTGGAGCCTGCGCTTTTTTTCGTCCGTCCATGGATACTGCTGAAAGGATGGCTGGTCAATGAATTTATACCAGTAGTAGGTGACCAGTGAACCGTCCCTGAGTTCGACTTGAAAGGGGCCGAGTTTCGGCCCGGGGTTTGTCCATGCTCCCGCCTTGGGGGAAAGAAATGGCTCGCCCCGTTTCGCGCGGGTGAACTCCTTCTCGACAAGCCCTGTCTCCACGGGCACGTCGGTGACAGCGACAGGGATCCGCTTCGCCCCTTCATTCCTGAAATATTGCGGAAAATAACCTGCTTTAACCACCTCGTTCTCATACCATTCCAACCCCCAGATATTGCCTGAGTAGACATGGCTTTTCAGGATGCCGTCCATGCCTATGATGATCTTTCTCCTTTGGGAATAACGGGTTTTTCTGGCAGTCAATTCCGGCTTCCACATCCCTTCTTTTCTGAATTGCCCGGAACAAGGCTCGCCGCCCTTCCGCCAGCCGAGAAAGTCATTGAAAAGAGCTTCCTTGGAGTAGTACGTCACATCCTGAACTAAAATCGACCGGCCATCCTTGTCAACCGGAAATGCAAGCTTGGGGATTTTAGAATAGATAACGCCGTTGCTGTCTTTGCCTTCAAAGCACGGCACCGCGTTAATTTCCATTGCCCCGCCCCTCATGACGCCGGGTCTCGCGTCGAGCCCCCGGCCGTAAAGGAAGGGGGCATTGAAGATCTTGCCGATTTTGCTCCAGGTTTCCGGGATGTAGTAGGCTATCGGGCCTTTGAAGTTCGCCGTATTGACAAAGCATGTCCAGGCTTGGTCGCCGGTGGGAGGATCCCCTTCGACAGGATCCGTAAACGGCAAGGCCATATAGGCGTAGCCCATGAACGTCCCATTGGGTTTTTCCGCGAAAGGCAGCCCGTCCGGAGGGATCAGAAGCCGGTTGCTGAGTTGCGCGATGCCAAGACGGTTGTCCGGCAAGGTCATGGAGCTGTGAAAAAATGCCCAGCCCGGCGATCCTATCTCATAGTCATAACATTGGGGTGTCGCATTCATGCTGAACTTCGGCGGCCCGTAACGGAAACGGCTGCGGGCCCAGTATCCGAGACCGCCCTCGAGCGTCTGGAACACACTGGCCCAGGTCGGGCCGCGGCCGGACCAGGTCCGCGCCAAGGTTCCCTCCGGCGCCAGCGGCGTGTCTTTGTTGTCGGAGTTGTCCGGAAGAATCCAGCAGCCGGGAAGGCCGATCTGAAAATCCGCGATCGGCTCGCCGACCAATGGCCAGACCGCGGAATAAAACCCCATGCCCATATTGAAATTCGAGTTTTCAGGAGGCTTTCCCGACCCGTAGCCGATATAGCCATGAAGCCCCTGCCGCCGCAAAACCACCGGGTTTTGAAGCGGTTGATCATCAGCATGCAAAGATGCTGACACGATCACACCAGTTAGAATGAGATTAGCCAAATAGTTCATTGTTGATCACGCTTCAGCTCCAGCGTCCGTGTCAACCGGACCGTGCGCTGGTAATCCTCTGGTCCGCTGATGAGGATGGCGAACACGCCGCCTTTTTCTTTACTCAGCGTCAGCGTCAGCTTGTCATCACCGGGGTTCAAGGCCGCCACCTGCAGGCTGTCGTGGGACGACCCTTGGCTCATCCAGCGCAAGATGTTGGTTTGCCGCCGCGGTGATGACGGCATGCCGCGGGATTCTTGCATCAGGCCCCCTCCCAAGGTGGCGAACGTCATCATCATTCGCTCCCCGTCATGGTTCAGGGATACCCAATCCGGTCCCCGTTCATAATCCGCGAGAGTGTGAAAGCGCGACTCCAGCATGTGCCCGGGAGCTGAATCAACGATCAACCAATACCGGTTTTCCACCATTAAAAACAGGCGGCCGATAAACCCCCGCCTCCAGCGGGGCAGGTAGATGTTGGACCCATCGATCCGGATGCCGAGAAGATCTCCGTTTTTCACGACTTCAGTCTCATCACAGACGGCGTTTTCACGGCAACCCAGACCATCGACAAAGAGGGTGCTCTTGGCGGCCGCGCCACGGCTGTAAAGATGATGTCCGTAGGCGGTGAAGTTCACTTTCATATTGCCGCCGGCTTGATCACCGATCATTTGTTTGCCGTTAACCATGCATTTAAAGCTCAAAAGATCGAGATGACCGTGGCCGGTGATCTCACTGGAGCCGCCGCGGGCGGCGAGCCGCAGGGACGGAAAGACGGAGTCGTCGGCCAGCGCCGCCCATTCGAGACCGGTATAGACCCGGGCGACAGGGTCTTTCCGTTTGGCATGGGCCTCCCGCAGCGCCGCCATCTCTTCGCTTGTCGGGATAAAGTCCGCTCCATAGAGGATGTCGCCCGTCGCCGCGCGGGATAAACGCGTCATATCCGCGGGACGGCTTTCAACCCGCTCCGGCAGGTAGGTGGCGGCCCGCAACGCGGCTTCGGGTTGATTCAGACGTTTCGCCAGCATGAAGAAAAAGCCGGCGGGATGCCAGCCGTCGTTGTCCCCAAACGTGATGCCGGTGAAATCAAGCGGAAAATGAAGCGACAGGCCGAGTTCTTTGATCTGGAACGCGGGATGCTCCCGCCCGGTGGCGTTCTCCCAACTCAGCAAGTAGCGCATGGCGTAATGCATCCCGTAATTCCAGTAGCCGGTGCCCTCGTGACAACCCCCGCCGTTTTTGATGTAGGATTTGAAATACTCACCCAGTGACTTCTCAACAAACGGAATCAGCTTCCGGCATTCAGGGCGGTCATCGTAAAAAGCCAACGCTAAAATGCCCATGCCGCCGGCGCAGACCCCGTTCCAGTTGGACCAGCTCTTGTTCGCCCACCAGGGAGGATTTTCCAGCGAGCGAAGGGCCTCTTTCAAATAAAAACGATCAAGCACATCAAAGAAGACCCGCTGTTCCTCGGGTGTGATGTCCGACCGGAAAAGATCGTACGTGAGACCGATGTCAGCGGCGTGTTCGCCGTAACTCAGGCAGAAGAACATCTGATGCTCATGGGACATCCTCACGTTCGCCTCGCAACTGACCTGATTCCATGTCATCAGATTCTCCAGATGCCGGATAGCCGCGGCGCGGTACTTGGGCTCACGGGTCAGCACCCAGGCCGCCGTGAGACACTGGAGGTGGCTGGCGATGGCCCGGGTCCCCTGTTGATAGCTCCCGGCTTCCCCTTCGGCGACGGGCTTGGCCTCCACCAGCCAGTCCGCGTCTTCGAGGACTCTCGCCGCCTGACTTTTCAGGTAAGGCGTATGCAGCTTATCTTTAAGATTCAGCGCCACATCCTCGCTGACCCAGAGTCGGGGAGAGGCCTTCAGGTCCAGGTCGGCGTCTGAGGCGGTCCCGCCCGCTCCGAGAGTCGCCGTTAAAGCGACAGATGTCATCATTTTGATCATTCGACTAAGTTTCACGGGGTTTCCAATACGTTTCCGTGACAGGACGGGCGCGGTTTCCACGACAGTCATCATGAGTGACTCACGAAAAGATCCGCAGGTTTTCCGGATCAAAGGCGCCGGGACATGTCATCAGTTCTTCGATGTCATCCATTTCAATGGGGGCGGCTCCAGTCAGCCGCTCACACCCGTCACGGGTGACGACGACGGTGTCTTCCACGCGGATGTACTGGTGGAGATCCCGGAACATGGCCATCGGGTCGACCACAAAGACCATGCCCTCTTCAATGACCTCATCGCGCCATGGGCCGACAAAGTCATGGACGCTCAGGCCCACACAGTGATTGTAAGGTCCGCCCCGGCTCAACATGCTGTCCAATGGCTCATACAAATCACCATTCGGGAAAAATTCTTTTACGTAGTCTCTCCGGACAATCGCTCTCGCCTCCGCATAGGCGTCTTGAGCGAAAATGCCGGGTTTGATCAGGCTGATCAGCACCTTATGATATTCCACGATGAGGCCGTAAACGCGTCGATGCCAGTCGCTGTACCGGCCATTGACTGGCCAGATGCGGGCGATATCACTGGAGTAATGCCGCAGGTCGGGGCCGCAATCCATCAACACCACGTCGCCATCCTTGAGTGTGCAGTTGTTAAAGTGGTAGTGCCCGTTTTCAATTCTCACGCCACTGGCCGCGATCACACCGTAACCGAGATCACAATTTCCGTAAGCCGAATAGATGTATTTGGCAATAGCTTCAAGTTGACTTTCACACATGCCGGGCCGGGTGGCTTTCATGGACTCAATCATGATCAGCGCGGATAAATGTCCGGCCTGGCGGAGCACTTCGATCTCCGCCGGACTTTTCACCCGCCGCATCCGCCCGATAAACGGACTGGCATCCTCCACGGTCATTGCCGGAAATTCGTTCTTAAGTTTTTCTATCACGGTTTGGTGGCGGGGCGTTGTGCCGTCCCATGGGTCGCTCGCACGGGTTTTGGCGCAACCGTTAGCCAGAAACCGCGTGACACCTCCGCCTTCCAGCTCGGCGAAAGGGATATAGAGGCGTTTGACAGCGCCCAGGGCCGATGTCAGTTGGTCGGCGGCTTTGACGGTGTCAACCCCCAGTCGTTCGCCGACCATGTCGGCGTCTTCAAAGCCGACCTTGTCCCATGGGTCTCCGTCCATGGCGTCACGCGGGGGCAGAAACAATGTGCTGTGACCGTCATGCCCGTCGATGAGCAGATAGGACTGAAGCGCGTCAAGGCCGGTGAAATAATAAAATGTCGCGTCCTGGCTGGCTAGATGGCTGGCTTGCGCCGGTCCCCCTAGTATCAAGATGTGCGCGTCCGCGCCGATAAGTTCGGCCAGGCGCCCGCGCCGGGCGCGGAACTCTTCCTTGGTGACATCGCGGCTGAAGAGAAGATCACGCCCGGTGTAGTCTTGAAATGACTTTTGGCAGCGTCGCAGGACTTCTTCCAGACTTGATTCCCCGTCGTATTTTTCCATCAAAATTTTTTCAGTCATGTTGTTTTCCTGAATCATTTTCCCGTTTCTGACAAAAACCTCTTATTCTCCGAGCGGTCGCAGACTATTCACCAAAAAATTGATCGAAATTCCCTTTTCTCCCCATTTTTCCCGGGGCATCGCCGCTTTGGAAGGGCTCTCGCCACAGAGTTGGTCTTCAACCATGTCCACAACTCTTTAAACCATTTTGTCCCTTAATCAATCATTTTCTCCATGTCACCGTGCCTCGGTGATGAATAGAACCCGCCCCGCCGCAAGAAGCGATTGGGGTCGGGCATGCTGGTTTCACTTTCCAATTACTTAAACAGCTCATCGTGGACGGTTCGGGGATGGTTGAGGTTAAAATCAGGCTGCCTTCGGAAATGTTCCAGTATTCCGCATAGTCCCCAGTGATGGTGAAGACGCTCTGCGGAATTTCCAGATGTAATCAGTTGAGAGTGGGGCGCGTCATCAAACGGGCTCTTAGCCGGATTTAAAGAAGAATTTTCCCACGAAAGGGCACGAAAAGGCACGAGAATTTAGAGGGAGGGAAGCCGTTGCTTTTTTGTGTCTTTTTGTGACAATAATATTTTGGTAATGTCCAAAATGTGGGGGGATGCAAAAGTGCTGTCCAAAGCCCCAAGGGGGTGAAATGAAATAGCCCAGGGCTTGCCCTGGGTGTTGAATCAAGGAGTTTTTTAGCCCTGAAGGGGCGATATGAAGGCAACACGTGGGTTTCATGCCGCCCCTTCAGGGCTAAAACTATACTCCACCACCAACCCAGGGCAAGCCCTAGGCTATTTCATATCGGGGCGTTGCCCCTAAAGCCCCCCACTTTTCTCGAAGAGTTTTGCAAGAGGTTCATTGGATTATCTTTTTAATGTGTTGGTCAAGTTCGTGTTGAATAGTGGAATAAGCCGGATTCCCGGCAAGGTTCTTCAGTTCTTCGGGATCGTTTTCCAAGTCGATCAGGATCTCCGGTGTGTCCCGGAACCCAGTGACCCATTTATGCTTTTGGGTGACGACGCACCGCCAACCGCCAAGTCCGGTCAGCACGTGATCCCGGTGTTCGGATGTTTCACCCCTTAACACGGGCCAAAGACTCCGGCTTTCCGTATCCGCCAGGGCTTCAGTACCGGCCGCTTCGATAAACGTCCGCGTCACGTCGTGAAGGACCACCCGCGCGTCCGAAACAGCCCCTTGCCGGGCGCCGGGTCCGGCAATGACCAAGGGCACATGAATGGAACCCTCCTGCCAGACGCTTTTTCCCCACCGTTGATGGTCCCCCAGCATCTCACCGTGGTCGCTGCAGAAAACAATCAGGGTGTTGTCGAGCTCTTCCCGCGCCGCCACCAAGTCCAGAAAACGGCCAATCTGACGGTCAATGTTTTCAATCATGGCCGCATAATAGCGCCGGGCGTTTTTCTGATTATTTTTCGCCTGTTTATCCGCGCTGTTCACCGGGTCCGGGAACGAACGGTCTTTAACGGTCTCGCACATGCGCTGGGTCACATCAAACGGGTTGTGCGGACCCGTGAAATTCACCTGTATAAACCATGGCTGACCGGCAGGAAGTGACCGCAGAATATTCAGCCCATTATCTGACAACCAGTTGTCGCAATACTGCTCGTCGGTCAAGGCCGTGATATAGACATCGCCGCGCTCACCGCAATCCGCATGTTCTTTCACATACGCTTCCGCCACTCCCTCCTGGTGAAGAAAGTTCATATACGGGCCTTTCGGTCCTCCCTGCCGGCGATAGCTGCCACTGCCGTCGAATTTTCCTTCATTGTCAATCCCGTCAGTAAAGCCCCATTCGTCGAGCAGACGCGAACCATCCAGATACCAGTCCAACGGTTTAGCCAGACCTTTGTGCAGATCGAATTTCCCCACGCCCGCCACGCGGTAACCCGTATCCCGCAGGCATTGATAAACCGTGGGCACCGAGAGATCATAGTCGTCTTGATTGCTGGGCGCCGGACACCGTTCGAAGGAACGCCCGGAAGCCAGACAGGCCCGGGCCGGCGCGCAGAGTGGTGACGACGTGTAACACCGGGTGAATGTGGTCCCCCGGGCCATCAGCCGATCGATATTTGGGGTCCGGAGATCCAGTTCAGGATTGAAACTCATCCAATCCCCACGCCATTGGTCGGGAAAAAAGAAAAGAATGTTTGGGAGTGATTTTTTCATAGCGGGTGTTTTTTTCCCGGGCGGCAAAAGCCCATCCGATTACGGTGGCCGCTTTGCCTTTCCTAGAGGTGACTTTCAGTGCATAAAAGGGAAGGGTGACAAAGATGGTGTCGTTTACAATCATCACCAACTCTGTCACCCCGTTCCTTACGGACAGCCACCGATAATTAACCGGCGACGACCCCGTCACGGCATTTATTTGGCCACGGGCGCCAGCGTGAATTCTTTGATGCTCAAGCCTCTGATATTTTCTCCACTGCGCGAGAAACGGAGCACATTTTCGCCCTCAGCCAGTTGGATCTCAACGGGCTGGGTATTGTCCCAAAGACCGGTTGTCAGGGGCAATTTTATTTCCGTCGGCTCTTTGGCGCCGTTGACCGCCACCAGGAGATTCTGGCCCCAGCTGGGGTTGGCGATCCGCGCGGTGATCATGTACTTGCCGGCCGTCGGCGCGGTGACCGTGTATTCAAAATCCTGGGGGGATCCGACACGGCTGTAGTGCAACTGCTTGCCGCCGGAAAAGCTGTCCATGAAGATAATTTTTCCAGTGCTTTTCGTCGGCTCGCTGCAGGCGGCCGCCGGCATCGTGATGACACCGGCCGGACTGACGGTGATGGTCTTGTCGCGCGCTTCCAGGGCCACCTGATCGACGGGTGGTTTCACTTCGGTTTCGTTCGCCTCGCCCAGCTCCTCACCGACCGCGGCCAGTGCCACCGCTTTGGATTCCTCGATAATGTTTCTCTGCGTGTAAAGCGACACGCCGTACCAGAAGCCAGGTTTAGCTTTGTCGTGAAGTCCGAAAATCCGGTTTTCACCGAGGACATCACCAACCCACTGGGCTCGTTTGACTGCCATAAAGGCTTTTTCATTTTCCCGCGCCTGCGTGGTGGCCAGGAAATCCCTATCGTCCGTATACTGTAACTTTGTGGTGCCGGATCCCCAGCCTCCGCCAAGGTTCACCACCCAGCCGTCAGGAGTCCAGTGGGCCAGAGCCGCGTGCCCAGGCTGCGGCCGGGCTGTGGTCGGGATGCCGAAGGCGCGCAGGATGAAGCGGCCGAAGAAGGCCCGTCGGCCGCAGACACCGCCATTCATCAAAATATTCTGAAAAAATTGCAGTTCGGGCTTGTCGTATTTGTTGTATTGCGAGCCATAGCGGACTTCGGTTCTGACCGCCGCCACGTACCGCCAGCGGTAGTCGTCGGTGGCGATATGGTCGGGCCGATAGTCACGGAGCATTTGACGCCCCCAGGCGCTGATCTCATCCGGTTCTTCACCGTCGACAACCAGGCGATAGTCCCAAACGCTCAAATCCTTGAAGCCGGGATCCAGCTCACCGTCCACATACGCCTTTTCATAGCTCAAGTAGCGGGCCACCGGGTCAACGGTCTTTGGCGCGTCAGGGTCATCCGTGGCGTTTCTCTGACCGATCGGAACCGCGTGTTCCAGACTGACCGCGAGCGCCAATCGCTCGAGGACCCCGTCTTTCGCTTTGTCACTGGCTTTCTGAATGTCCGTGTAAATTTTCATCGCCTGACCATAGTCGCCGCCACTGGCGCCATCGGCCACCAGCATGCGTGTCATCAGATCGGCATCCGCCAGCAGGTTTTCAATCAGCGTCTCGTGTTCTTCGCCCTGTTGAGCGAACGCGGCCAAGCCATACGGGGTGGCTTCATAAAGGACAACGAACGCCGCCAGTTTGTCATCCAGCTCGCCGCTGGCGAGAAACGCGTCCAAGTTAAGATCGTTGAGTCTCTTCAATGTCTGAGCCCGCGCCTGGGCAAGGGCCGTCTCCGCCGCCTCCTGGCGCGCGCGCCAGGCCGGTTCATTCGCCAGCGCCGCGTCCAGCTTCGCCTGTCGCTCCTTGAGCGCCGCGAGCCCGTCCTCCTTGTTCTGCCGCCATTTGGCCAGCTCTTGCATCAACGCTTCCCGTTCGGCTTCGGTGGCGGCCTTTTTCAATTTCGCCTCTGTTTCCGCGATGCCTTTCTCGGCGCCGCCAATCCATTTGCCCTTCGCATGCCCGACCGCTCCTTGCGCCGCCTTGATCGCGCCCAGAAGTTTTCCCGCCTCATTCAACTCCGCCTCAGCGGCTGTTTCGGTGTCGCGCGCCTGCATATAAGCGGCTTTTTTCTGATCATCCACCGTCGGCAACGCCTTGACAATCTCTTGCTTAAGCGTTTCAAGCTGTTCGGCGTACCGCGCTTCCAGTCTCTGGCCGGTCTCACTGAGCGGCGCTTTTGGCGCCGGTGTTTTCGGTTTCGCGGCCCATACACTTGATGTGCCGATGACCACGGCGGCGATTGCCCCGCAGACGTTTTTCATTACATGTGCTTTCATCATTGTCCAGTGTTCCTTTTTTTGCCGTTAACAGCATTGAGACAACTTTTATCCCGCTATCTTTTCAGTCGGTACCTGAAAACGACAGTCTGTTAATCTGAAATAAACTGATTCCCTTGAAACGCAACGTTGTTTATGTCGGAAATTATCAACGAATCAGGTGGTTTCAGCGGCCTTGATTGTGACCGGTTGACCCCGCTTCAAGGCGACAGTCCAGTCATCGGAGTCGGCGGCCGTGTCCGGGGGTGACACCGGAGCGGGTTGGAAGCTGATTTTCGCCGCCCATTTGGGAATCCGGAGCCGCGGGGTCTGATCGCGGTCGCTGGTCAGTGTCGCGGAAAACGCTCCCGCCTCCCTGTCCCATTCCATATCCACGGAGACACCACCGCGGCAGCGGATGCCCGTCACTTTTCCGGAACGCCATTTCGCCGGGAGAGCGGGCAGAAGTTTGATCCATCCGGGCTTGCTGAAGACCAGCATTTCGAGCACCGCGGCGGTGATGCCGAAGTTCGCGTCGATCTGAAAGGGCGGTTGGTTTCCCCAGCCGCATGTCAGCCCCATCTGACGCCAGTCGTTGTGATAGGTGAACAGGTTGGGACCCGTACTGCCTCGAGACAGGATTTCCAGGCATTCCAGAGCCCGGTCACCCTGGCCGAGGCGCGCGTAAATATTGGCCATGTGGGCCATGGACCAGCCGGTCTGACTGGTCAGCCCGATGACCAGACGCTTCTCAACCGCCCGGCGGCAGGCTTCGTAAATCTCCGGATTTGACTCCTCGGTGACTTCCAGTCCGGGAAAAACCGGATAAATATGGGATTGGTGGCGGTGGTGGTCGTTGTCTTTGAACGCCGGGTGAAGCCATTCTTTCATGGCACCGTCTTCGGTTATCTCGTAGCCGGGAAGTCTTTCCAGCATGTCGTGCCAGCGGCCGACATGCGCCGCTTCGATACCGAGACCCTCGCAGGCGTCGCATAGATTCGTCAAGACTTCGCGGCAGACCGCCACATCCATCGTGGCGTTGATGGTCAACAGGCTGTCGCCTCCGGCCGGCCGGTTTTCCGGTGACAGGGATGGGTTAAACAGCAGTTTCCCCCCTTCGTCTTGTATAAGGAAATCCTCGTAAAAAAGCGCCACCTCTTTGAGCCACGGAACAGCCCGGTCTTTAAGAAAATTCTGGTCGCCGGTAAACAAGTAGTAATCGTAAAAATGCTGGGCGATCCAGCCGGCCGCCGCCGTCCAGTTCGACCACGTGCAGGGAATTTCCCGGCCATGGGTGGTCATGGCGATGGGCACCAGGATTCCCCGGCAACCAAAGACATTCCGGGCGTTTCCGCGGAAATCATCCAGATGCCGCTCAAAATAATCGAAGAGTGGTAACACCGCTTCTTCCAGACCGCCGGCCAGAGCTTGCCAGTAGTTCATCTGAATGTTTTCGTCGGTATGAATGTCGGAATTCCAAGCCGGCGCGTAATCACCATTCCACAGGCCCTGAAGATTCGCCGGCCACCCTCCCGGCCGACTGGAACAGATCAGCAGATGACGCCCGAATTCAAACATGGTTTGGATTAAGCTGGCCGGCACATCGCCATCGTAAGCCGCCATCAGCAGCTCTTCGTTACTGGGCGGCGACGAAATGGTTGAATGGGTGAGATGGTTGGACGGGTGATGGTTTGTCGGCGTCCCAACTTGCTTAGTATCGGTACGGGAACCGCCCCTGACGTTGGCTTCGATGTCGGATGTCGGATGTTGGACTGCCTGTCTCGGCGTAGCCACGAAGGGCGGAGACGGATTGAGCGTTCGATTTTCTTGTCGCGCGCTTTCGCCTTCTCCCAGTGACAGCGTGACCCGTTTGAAAAGTTCTCCATGTTGAGCCGCGTGGTCGGCGAACGCCGTGTCAAAGGCGGCTGGCGCGGCGAGCTCCGCCAGTAGGCGGGGCAGGGCGGTGTCAGATTCTTCGCCGAGAAAAAGCCGCGCGCGCAGCACGACTTCATCGGCATCTGTAATCACCAGTCCGTCATCTCTGGCGCTGACGGTTCCCCCGGCAGCGTCAACGCGGCCAACCGCGCCAAAGGAAAACCCGGTGGGATAGCGGGCGAAAAACGTCAATGTCCGGGTCTCCGGCGCGGCGGATTGTGATGTTGTCATGTCCACATCGCCGGGCCGCCCGGCGGTGTGAGTCAACTCTTTGCCAACTTGTTCGTTCCGCGCCTTGGCAATTGACAGACGGCAGGAGACGGATGCCGGGGCGGTGGCCCTGATTCGCAGAAAAACGGTGTCAGTCAGTCGGGAAACAATCACCTCGCGTGTATATGTGGCGGTGTTGTCCGTCCACTCAACCCAGGCCCGCCCGGTGTCAAAATCCACCCCCCGGCGGTACGCGCGGAAAGGGCCGTCGGTCGCCATCGTCAGTCCGATGGAGCAGAACGGCTGGTAGGGATCCCTGCCGACGCTGGTCGAGCCAGCCTCAATCCCCGCGCGCGCCGCATAGGCGTCGGGCATCAATTGAGCCGCTTCCCGGCATCGTCCCGCCTGGATCAACCGGCGCGCCTCCGGGAGCAGATCCGAGACATCGATTCCCGCCGGGATTTCCCGAGGATAGTACAGCGCGTCGTGATTCAGAAGGATCGTGTCATTTTGGATGTTGCCATATATTAACGCGCCGACTACCCCGCTGCCGGTAGGGAGGGCGTCCTGCCAGCGGGTCGCCGGGTAACGCAGGGTCATGGCGGAGGATGTGTGGGATTTGTTCATATCATTTTCTTTCGTTGACTCCCGGATCTGAGCGGAAGAGGCGTTGTGGTGAAATTTTCCACATAAATTAATCGTAATGCATATACTTTCGGCTCTGGGATAAGTTCAGCGTGATTTTCCTCCTTGCCGGCGTCTTCTTTTTTATACCCCATTGTCTATTTTTCTGTCCATAATTTTTCTGTCAGAGTATTCTTTTTTTCTCACAGATTTACATATTGCTGAATCACATGGGCAAGATTAGTTCCCATTTCCGCCATGCCCAGGTCACTCGGGTGAACCAGGTCCGTCCGCAGTCCAGTCGGATCAGTGAGAATCGTCCGGCCGTCCACATGAACGATCTTTCCGGAGTCGAAGGCGCTCACACTATCGGCGACGGCTTCGCGGAATCCCGCGCCTTTTGCCGGGTTGTCCATAAAATCGGCGTCATTGGTGAACAGGTCAATGCAGAAAAGATATTTGTCAGGATGAGCCGTGGCGATCGTGCCGACAAAGCGTTCCACGGCCTGGCGAAATGTTTCCAGAGGCCAGTCGCGGACATTGATGCCCATTTCAAGCGTGGCGATATCCCAGTCTGTCCGCGCGGCGATGTGTTCGGCGATCGCGGCATCCATTTGGGCGGCGCCGCCGAAACCGAGATTAATGACATCATAGCCGAGGCGCCGGGCACAGTGCGCGGCGTACATGCCCTCCGGCGGGATGGCGCTGGCGCCGTGCGTGATGGAGGAGCCATAGCAAAGCAGCGTTTTGGCGGGCGTGGCCGCGGCCGGCGGATAACCAAGGTCCCCCTCGATCGATAAAATCCGTGTCGTGTGAATATGAGGTAACCGGATACGGATCAGCCGGGGATCAAACGGGTGATGATCCAGGCGGCTGATCGCTTCCATCAAGGGCAGATTTTTGGGTGGAGTGATTGTGATTGTTGTGGGGACGTCGCTCAGATAGACCGACTGCCCGCAGAAACACCCGTGATAAACAGTCGCGACGGGGGGCGTGACATTGTCGTCAACCACTTGCAACACCACCTTCGCTTCGCCGTCTTCGGGCGACATGCCGCGGATCTCGCAACCGGTGCCCATGCGGGCCATGTTCCGGGCTCCCTTGTTGATGTTTTCAAGAATATCCACGGGAAGCCGCGACAGACCGACTCCCGGGTTCCCGTCGCCTTCGATGATGTCGCATACATTGTGTAGGTTAATGGTTTTGTATCGCATGCCTATTCACTTTATCCTAATTTTTACAGCCATCCCATAGGATGATTAATTTCACTTCGTCCCGCACGTTGACGGTTCGCTGCGGATCCAGTTGGTCTGCCTCTGCCTTGGGCGGTGTCCCGCACCGAATTCCAACGTTTACCACCAACCAGACCACTTGTCCCCGAGTCACTGCGGCGGGAACTTAAGGATCTTGTTTGCCGACATGTCATGCCCTGAAAACAGCTGTCTCAATCGCAGGTCGACTGCGCGGCTCCGCATAGTAACCGGTACTCGTCGAGCATAATTTTGTAGCTTTCAACCGGCATGCCCTTGAAAATGCAGTTGGAGGTGGAGAAAATATACGGTTTTCCCACGCCGCCGTGGTTCATGCAGTAACGGACGGATTCGCGGATTTTCTCGTCATTCGTATCCTGTAGCATATTACAGGCGACGTTGCCCATTAAAAGCCAGTCGGGGTAGTGGTCCCGCACAGCCTTGATGTCCATGCAGCCTTGGGGATCCACCGACTGATAGCCATCAATGCCGGTTTTGTGAATCTGATCCAGAATCGGGGTCAGACAACCGTCGCTGTGGACGATCAGCTTCTTCCCCAGCCCGTGCGCGTATTCCACGAGCTCGGTCATATAGGGGACCACAATCTCCTCGAATTTTTCGGGCGAGCAGAATGGCTGCGTGTTGAAGCCCATGTCCCACGTGCCGAGAAGGAGGTCCGCCCCGGCATCAACGTGACGCCGAAAGGTTTCCTTCGCCTTGTCACATTTTTCACGCGCTTCAGCCTGAATCCCCTTAGGATCCTCGTATAAACGGACAGCGAAATCCATCATTGTGTCGCCGTTTGGCATGTAGAAAACACCTTCCCCTTCGTAACCCACCACCAGGGCCCGGCCATTAATCCTGTCTTTGTGGAACCTTACCTCCTCCGGATCGTATCCGCCCCGGATTGCCCCCCAGCCCAACTCTTCGACGCAGCGCTCATAAACCTCGAAATCATACTGCCAGAGCGCCCGGCGCATGTCCTCTTCTGAAGCGTACTCCATGTCCCGTAAGGCTCCGCGGGGGGCCATGCCGAAAAACTCCTCCTGAATCTGGAAAACCAGCTCCCAAGTCGGTGGAACATCAGGAATGCCGCCATCTAACAGGATTTGCAGCCGCTCCTTATTGGTCGGATTCGTCATGCCATAGTCTCGTTTTTTTGGTCTAATTGATGAGCCGTCGGGAGATTTACTTCGCGGTGACCGCGGTGGCAACCCGCCCAATCTTAATCCCCCCTGATGCTCAGCCCGTGATTTGATCATCGGCGACGGTTTGATAAAGGGCGGCGGCATCGGGCGATACCCGGTTAAGAAGCCTGTCGCCAGAGTGTAGAGTTGATGGCAATCCACGCACCGATTGACCCGATAGCGCCCGGGCGATGCAAAGGGCTGTGACATAGCTGCCCGCGGGACCGGCATGGGCGCCGTCAGCGTCATACAATTCATGCCCGGGATCCCGCCGTTCCACCTCATGCCAGGCATCTGAAACGGCGATGACCGGGATGCCGAATTCCGCGGACGCGCCGCGGAATTCATCATCGATCTCCCGCTGATCTTCCGGCCGGTTCTTGCGGGACCAGGTCTTATAGAACCATACTGACGGCCCCGCCGGCATTAGATCCAGGAGCCCCTTCACCCCGTCAAGCAATTCATCACCTCCCCGAAACGGGTGGGTGGCCTGCTGCAGGATGATGTGATCCCAGTCGCCATATTGCAGCGCAAGTCTGGACGTGGGGTTCTCACCATGCCACTTCAGACTCTTTCCCGGTTGGGCGACCAGGGCGACACGGGCTTGAATGCCGAGACACCCCAGCAACTCAAGGCATTGATAAGGCATCCCGTGAAAATAGGTGTGACTGTTGCCAATAAAAAGAATATTCACGTTAAAGCTTAGTCCATGGGTCAGGAGTGATGGCCATTTTGTGGGCCTCGCCAGGAAAGAGGGCGAGCAGGTCGGTGACCGCCTGAATGTCCCGTTTATCCGCCAGTCCGTTGGCCCAATGCATGAAGGCGGAGGGGACACCGATGGTGGTGACGTGGGCGCCTTTGCCCTGTTTTTGGATCTGATGGGCGTCTGTTCCCCCGTGCCAGTTCTCATGGTGGGGAATGTTCTCCCGGTCAGCAATCTCTTGGAGGAAGGTGGTAAGGAGTTTGCTGCAGATGGTTAAACGGTCAGCCTGGTAAATGGCGGCGCCCTTGCCGATTTCACTGGTCCAGCAGTCCTTCTTGCCCTGCATGGGCGAGACAACACAGCCCCCGTCGATGGCGATCCCGATGTCAGGCTGAATCGCCTGGGTGGCCACCATGGCGCCGCGGGTGCCGACCTCCTCCTGAACACTGGCGACGGCATAGAGATCGACCGAAATGTCAGTGACCTTTTTCATCGCCTCAATCATGCAGAAAACGCCGAGGCGGTCATCAAAGTTTCTCCCGCAGACAATGTCATTGTTAAACGGGGTGAGGGACACGTTGACGGTCGCCCGATCACCGAAGCGCACCCGTTCTTTCACCCATTCCGCGTCACAGCCCGTGACCACGAGCATGTCTTCGATTTTGGGGAATTCTTTCGCCTCGTCACTGGTTGGAACCATCACCCCGTAGATCGGTTCGGTTCCTTCGATCCTGATCTGCTGTCCTGAGAGGGACACGCGGTTCGGCCCTCCTTGCCCCTGAAGGCGGATGTAACCTTGAGCGGTAATCTCGGTGACCCGGAACCCCGGCTCATCGCTATGGGCGCAATACATCACCCGCAAGGGACGCTCGGTTGAGACGGGCTGGTTGGCCTTCTTGACACCGATAATGTTGCCCATCCGGTCCTTGTAAACCTCATCACAGCACGTTTTGAGTTCACGCGCCGCGATCTCCTGGACTTTTTCCTCGTACCCGGGCACGCCCTGGACATCACAGAGCTCTTTCAGTAATGGTGTGTTAAACGTTTTCAAAAGTGGTCATCCATTAAAAAGACGAAGTGAATAAAACCAGTCAGCTTGCCCTGAGCCTTAAGCGCGTCGCCTGGCGGGGGAAAGTGACACAACCGCATGTTTTTCAACCCCGGAATATACGTATGGACACCCGAATGTAAAGCTGTCGCCCGAAATTCATGGTAACCGGTTAGCAACTGGGGGAAAGTGCGCAGGGCGGTCTTCCAAGGCCGACTGTCTTAAGGCATAGCCGGGCAAGGAACCCCGGCCTACGCCCCAGCTACTAACAGATTAACAATTCATGGCGTGATCAGGCCAGCTCGGAGGATGGTGTCGAGAATGTGATTGAGATGACTGCCGAGGTCCTCGGCCAGAAAGCGCAGGACGCGGAATCCCCGCTCCTGCAGGAGAAAGTCTTTTTCCCGATCCCGGCGGTAGGTATCTCTGTCGTGGAAATGGCGCGCGCCGTCGATTTCAATGGCCAAGTGGTTGTCGCTGTCCAGAAAGTCCACTTCCATGCCGCGCTGTCCGCGAAATGGAATATCCAGCCGCGCGTTCAGTGTAAAACGCCCCCTGGTTTCGGGCAGGCTTTCGAGCCGTCGGAACAGGAAAGCCTCGCTGGCGCTTCGGGCCCGGTCAATCCCTTCTTTTTCGTTCAGGGCCGCCGGCGGTGTGGCCACGTTGACAAACAATTCAGCCAACGGTGTGTCGACACCATCCCGGACGAGGCGCTGAACACTCGCCGAATAGGTCTCTTTCCATTTTTCATCGATCGGCAGCGGCACATCCGTTGGCCAGCCGGGGATGGCACTGGCCGGCACCATTAGCGCATATCCCTGCCGTCGGTAGGTCTGGCACCGCCGGGTGAACATTTTTTCAAGCATGGCCACATTCAAATCGGCGTAGTCGAAAACCCGTACCGTATCTTTGCCTTGAACGGTACGGTGAAGCCGTCCGACATATTGGGCGACGGTGCCTTTCCAGGACATCGGCAGCGTGAGGAACAGGGTATCCAGTTCGGGCAGATCGAAACCCTCGCCAACAAAACGGCCGGTAGCCAAAATGACCTGCGGGTGTCCTGATTCCGAGGTTTCCGCGATACGTTCAAATGCTAGACTGAGCGCTTTCTTGCTCATCCCGCCCTTTATGCATATCGGTTCGACACCTGTTTCCCCTAGCAGAGCTGACAAGATATCCAGGTGCTCGGTCCGTTCTGTCAAAACCAGAGGATGCGCCCCGCCATTCAAAGCCGCGACGATGTCATCACGGATCAAGGCGTTTCTGCGCGTGTCGCGGACGAGCGTCCCCATCAACCGGGGAAAACTCGTCCGTGAATCTTCCTCCTCTGCCGTCTGGTGGCGGATAAAAGATGTGGGGCGGACAATCACCTGCCGGGTCAACTGGCTGGTCTCAGCGTGTTGTGCCGCCTCCACCTGATACCGCACCGGTCCGCACTGCATGAAAATGATCGGGTGGTGCCCGTCTTTGCGGGTGACAGTGGCGGACAGCCCGAGAATGTATTTGGCTTTCGCCCGCCTGACGGCCAATTCAAAATTCCGGGCGGAAATATGATGGCATTCATCCACAATGATGTGTCCGTATTCGGCAATGCGGTCATCGACAACACTTTTCCGGACAATGCTTTGCAGTAGAGCGATGTCCACCTTCCCCTTCAACTTTCGCCGTCCCGCGCCGAGGCAGCCGATGTCTTTGCGATCCAGTGTCAGAAAGGTTGTCAGCCGCTCGATCCATTGCTCCATCAACTGTTGTCTGTGGACAAGAATCAGCGTGTTGACCCCGCGTTCGGCAATCATGGCGGCGGCAAGCACTGTTTTACCGAAGGCTGTGGTGGCGGCCACAACCCCCGTGTCTTTCTTGAGAAGCGAATCTTTCGCCTGTTCCTGATCTTCGCGAAGCACGCCCGTGAACCGGAGATCCAAGGGAACGCCTTTGAAACATTTGTTTTTGACCCGGAATGTGATGCCGTGCTGTCGGCAGAAGGCTTTTGTGTCTTCCAGGCAGCCGCGGGGCAGGGCGATGTGATCGGGGAACTCTTCGGCGCAGGCGATGATCCGGGGTTTGTCATAGGTTGGCAGCCGCATGGCTTGAGCCCGATAGAATTCCGGGTTTTGAAAAGCGGCCAGGCGCGACAGATGATTCCGAAGGGAGGGCGTCAGGTCGTTTTTCGGGATATACACCTGGTCGCTGAGAACAGCATGGACGGCATCCGGAAGAGGGCCTTTGACCGATTGGTGGGGATTCCTGGAAGGTGTGAGTTTCCAAGGTTGCTTGAAATCGTCTTCTTCGGGAACCAGCCGCACGCCGATAATGCCCTCAAGACGTTCCTGCCTACTGATGATGCCGACAATCCGGGAGGGCGATAAACGGGGGAGAGCCGAAAGAAATGCCCATTGATCGCAATGAGGCGTAAAGTTTATGTCAACAAAAGCGCTATTGCCTTTTTGACGCGCTTCTCTCTGGAGTGGCAGCGCGATCAGGTTGCCGAATCGGCCGGTGGGAAGTGTGTCCTGGTTCGGAAATAAGCGGTCGTAGGATCGGAAACCAATATCCGGGCGGGTGTTCATGGCCGCCGTCAGCAACGCGCTTCCGAATTTTCGGGCCGTCACCGCCGGCAGAGCTTCAGCAAAGAAAAACCAGAGGTGTCCACCGTTGCCGGAGCGGGAGCGTTCCAGGCAGACGGGCAGATCCAGGTCCCGGCAGACATCAACCAATACCCGGGCATCCTCCTGCCAACCCTCCCCATCCAGATCCATGGCCAGAAAATGGACGGTTTCGTCGATCAGCATGGGATACAGACCCATGACAAACGGATGTCCCGACCGATCCCTGCCGGTCAGATGCCAGCGCGTCGTTTCAGCGGAAACCTTTAAGAAATGCCGGTTGGGACATTTGGCGCATTTGACGGCGGGCTTGCCGCATAGTCCCCGGGCCCATTCATTCGCGCAGGCCGGGGAGTAACCGCTTCGCCCCGTTTTCCGGCTCTCAAACCGCTGGGCGAACACATCCTCCCGTCCCTTGAACAACGAACGGAAAAGCTGGATTTTCGCTTCTGGTGGAGACTGATTGGTCAGCATGACAGTAAGGATAAAACCATTTTAAATAAAATCAAATAAAAGCTAGTAAAAAATGGTTGCTCAATTTCACATTTTCCCCAGACAGTAGTGAGCCTTTATGACGCGATTTGCAAATGACGGCATCGAGATGGCGCATTGACGACAGTGATTTTGGCGCCATTGCTGGCCTTGGTTACTTCGACTTCAATTAACCTGATCGATCATGTTTCCCCAACACCTCTGCAGCAATTCCCAGGCCTGGGGCAGATTCCAGGCAAAAAGCGCTTCCACTTGGTAGAAGTTGACCACGGGCCAGACGCAGTCATTGTGAACAGGGCTTCCCGCCTGGCCAGGCGTGGGTCCGAAGCTGCCATTCGCATGTCGTGGGCGTTCGACAGGAAAGCTTCCATAAGGCCCCCAAAGTTGCGATGTGCAAACGATGCCGTGGCCGGGATATTCCCTGGCGAAGTGGCGCCACGAAGCACGGAAAAGATCGCGGTCGCCATAGGTATAATAGTTAACCAAGGCTTGTGGGATGGTGTCGAATATCCACGGCAGTTTATCGCGGCGAACGCCGTCCTCGTAGACCTCTTGCATACAGAGCCGTACGGTTCTTACACCGGTTCCGTACATCTCGTTCACCTTTGAGTCCGAACAGGAAAAACCGCCCACTTCATTCACGGAATGGCCGGTGGTTTTGATGGCGATGGCCATCACTTCCAAGGGGCCGCCCGTGGAGGCCGCGGTGATCTTGCACCACCGCATCACAAACCGTTTGTTTGAGCGCCAGGATGATTTGCCAGTCGGCAACAGACACGCTTCGACCTGGGGAAATTCCGAGCTGTGTTCGACATGGTCAAATGTCATGCCGAGAGCTTCATCGCGTGATTCGCCCGCACGATACGAAATAGTCCCACCGCCCTTATAGTGGATGCTCAGGTAACCGACTGTCTCATGGGGCATCTCAATCAGCCAGGATTCGGCTGACTGGATAGCCCGAGGCAAGAATGCGCAAGCCTCAACCCCACCCCCGACAGACTTGCCGGTATCAGTCGGCAACAGATATGCTACAAAGCCATTGATTCTTTGTGAGTTCATTTGTCTGATTTTGCTGTCGAACGTCGCGGCTCACCGGCGCGCGTTAGCGCGTCATGGTGAAGCCGCTGGTTGGCTTCCGTCTTCCGCATTCCTCGTTGTCGTTGTCGTAATCGTTGTCGTAGTCGATCTTTTTCGCCGTTCGGAGGCCCCGGAATCGATCACGATTACGACAACCGTTCGGACCGTTCCGGTCCTCACTGACAACGACAACGACACAAAATCGAGAGCATCGCGCCATCAGGCGCTCAAGTCATTCCTGAGCCAATCGCCCGGGTCACTTGCAGAAACTCGCACGAGCGCGGCTTGGGCGGGGAGCTGGCAAGTGCAACCGCTTGTTCCGGGGCGCTGCGCGCCCCGGAACAAGCAGGGCGGAAGCCCGATTCAGAGATTCAATTCTTCCCGGGCCTCGGCCAAGCTCAAGGTGCCAGCATCGGCTTCCTTGCTTTTGGCAGCCCGTAAATCTTTTAGGTCCTGGTAGTCCGCCAACTCCTCGGACATACGCTGAAACTCATCATAGGGAAGAATGGCAAATTCCTTACGACCGTCCTTTTCCAATATTTGCGGATGTAGTGCTAGCATGATTTCACCTGTAAGCATCTTTGCGATGCAAAATTCTGTAAACAATAATAATATTTGGCTTTTCGACTTCGAAAAGAACCCGGTAGTTGCCGACCCTGAGACGATATTCCGGGGAATAATTGGTCAAACGTTTAACGTTTCCACTAAACCCCTCCTGTAAATTCTCCAAAGCTTCTAAAACCCGTGCGGCTTCTTCTTTAGGCAGGTGTCGTAAATCCTTGATTGACCTGGGTTTTAATTCGACGTGATAATTCATCCGACAATGTAGCCTATCTAAACCCGATGGACAATCGGCATGAAATAGAGAACCGTGCTGATCACTGGGGCGAGGTGCGAGCATCCAGTGCATCAGTCTTGTTGTGTCAATTCTTCTACATCCCCTTTGTCTCTGGTACGCGGAGTCGCCTTCTTATTCCGCACCAGATCATCAAACCCGATAAAGCTCACTTCCACACGGCCATATTTCCCGCGAACAATTCTTTTTCGGGCTTCTTCATACGAGACCGCATCAATTTCGTTGATGAGATCCACACGGCTGGGAATCACACCGAAAGTTAGGACATTGCCAAGCGTCGTGAATGCTTGAATCGGCACTTCGTTCTCTTTGAACCCAAAGGCAATAAGGGCGCGCTGAATGCGACAGGCGTTCTCCTGGGAAAGGTTGAAAAAGATGTCGATATCTTTAGTGAACCTGGGGTAGCCATGATATGCCACGGCGTACCCACCCACTATCATATACTCAACATGGTGCTCTTCGAGTAATCGTAATAGTTCTTCGAAGTCGGGATGGATATTCATACAGGAATTTCCCTGATTCAATTCTCAGTCGTTCGACTTCAGCCAAGCGCTCCTCCGGCGTATGAAGATGCCAGAACCTACGCTCTTCCCGCGCTTGCTTTTCATGGGTTGTTATCGTCAACTTCATCTTATGAACCCGCTTGGTTTCCGGTAAAATAGCGCCAGATTCGAATAATGCGCAACAACATGCCGGTGTGGGGCTGGGCTTGGCGGCAGCCATGCTCAGTCCCTCTCCATTAGTCTGGTTGGAATTTAGATTTTCTTCCGTGCCTGCAAATACGCCCAGATATTATACCCCCCAAGCAGGTTCCAATCGGAATGAGGGGTGCCACATGTTCGAAATTTAATCACCGTAGTGTGTTTTGGCACGGATGACCAAAACGATCAATTCATCGTTGTTGATTGAGTAAACAATTCTATCTTTGTAACTTAGGCGAATGGAATAATAGCCCTTAAGTTCGCCCACAAGAGGCTTCCCCAAATAGGGATCAACGGCTATCCGGGCTCGGAGTATTTCTTTTAGTTTTTTTTGCAGCTTTGGCGTGAGTTTCTTCACATCCTTGGCTGCTTGACGGGTGAAATGAATCCGGTAAGTCACTGTGCCTCTCCAAAGACATCCTCAAAAGTCACAGTTTCACCGGTTTCGGCTTCATGTCGAGATTTATCAAAACCTTCCCGAAATCCTGGGCTTGAGAGAAGTGCCAAAGTCTCTTGAAGGCTGTCGTACTCCTCTTGAGACATAAGAACGGCATCACCGCTTCGGTAGCGGATATGGTAGATTTCATGCTGTTCCCGTGCTGATTTCAGGAGTTCAAAAAATCCCTTCCGGGCATCTGTCGCAGTTAAAGTTGCCATTGAGCATCCTTTTGAAAGTTGTACATGTTTTAGTACATTTTCAATATATAGTAAGCAATGTGGGTGTCAAGTCGAACGTTCTGGATCATGTACTGGCTAATGAGCCCTGCGAATAGCCAGTTACATGCATCTTTTTGTTCTGAGGAGGTTTCTCCTTGTACGAATCCTCGTAGAGAGTGTCTGGACAAATATCCTGTTCATTTGGCCAAGAAACTGTTCCATTTTCTATTTTGGCCTTCTGAAAATAGGATGGGGTTTTGAGCTCCTTGAAGACACCAAACTCAAGAAGAGGAGAACAGTCATATATCCCCGTCTCGCCATTATCAAAGATAAGGCGTAATCGATATCCCGTCATCGCAGTGACTGATTTGACTCGTGGATTCATGATAAATTACCTCAGTGGATCGATTTTGTAGGGTTGTTCCCCGTTAACAGCCAACTCCCAATCAGCCATCAAATCGTCACGGTGGATCTCAATCCAAGCTGAAACAAGTTTCATTTTATTTTTCGGGATGGATCCTTCAAGAACGTCGCCGTCGGGAATGGCAATGACTACTTCGTGCTCCTGATACTTGACATGAATATGTGGCTTTTTATGTCGCTGATTATCCATGAAGTAAAGAGAAACGATAATCCCTTAAAACATAGAAATGACTGGCATTTAACTGCTCCTTGTATATGATATTCGCTACTATAGCACGAAGAGTAATTTTTGGAATAAATCCAGTCTTGAAAGTCAGAACAATAGGGGGTGCGGCGGTACTCCGTCCGAATCACGCACTGGTTCTGTGTCTTCCTTCTTTCTGACAGCTTTCTGGTACACAGGGAGATCAACTTGCCGATCATGAAATACACCATGAATTGGAGCATGATCATGATCCCGCACGCGATGACATATTGTGTGTGTTCGGAAAGTGGGATGAACGTGACCAGAGAGACGGTGGGTAGCCAAACCAGCAGGCAAGTGGCGAGCAGAATGCAGATCACTGCAACACCGACAGGGCTACTGGTGAGGAAATGTGGCATGACAGACCCCTCGACTGGGTTGATGTGCCAGATAATGGTCAAAACCATTAGTCCGACACCGACCAGAGACGTCACTATCGCGATCTTGTCTTTCCAGAATCTCTTCATTCTCTTCTCACCGAACGTGAGGATCACGCGCCGAGTATACGAGGTCGCGTGAATCCAATTGGTATGCTTCCCTATCGGATCTGCCCAAAAAGGACTTTCAACTTTTCGAGGACTTCACTGTCTGTCTGCCCGCCGTGGGCGAGATTTATCCAGACATTCTGCTCCTTGCCTTCCAAGGGCATCACCCAGGTAAGTGTCTGCCAGTAGGGAGCACGCCCCTTGAACCCAACGGTTGCACCGGAATCGTTGACCGGTCTGCGCCATGCTGACGGCAAAGACGCCGCCTGAATGAAAATCCTGATGGTGATGCCTCTGCTCGAAGGTCCCACAACTTCCCGTGCTTTCTCGGACCACTCTCCCGTCTTCGATCCGTTGTGGACTAAGAATCTCCGAGTCCTGTAGCCCACTTTCAGCTCGTTCCCAGCAACAACCGCAGATGCTTTCCCGGCTTCGTCCCCGAATGCAGTAAGGATCTCAGTCTTCAGTGATTCCAGAGACAAATCCTCATTCTCCGCCTGAGCCTGCACGCCCATGAATGATACGAGCAGGAAGCCGACGAAGCAGATGGAATAGTGCATTTTCATGGTATACCGTGTGGATTACCGGCGTGAAGAATGAGCGTCCGGTGCATTCATTTGTTCAAGTTCCTTGCTGGGAACCTTCCAGACAACTTCTTTGCCATTCCAAAGCGGAATGCTTTCGTTTTTTCGGACTGCTTCGCCCAAAACCTTTTTGGCAGCCCGCTTCATTGCCTGCTCTGCCAGACGAGTATCTTCACGCTTTGTTTTAGTTTTCATCCAGCAACTCCGGTTCACCTTGGGATGTGTCCCAAACTTTCCATTCATCAACTGCGCTCTGATACACGGGAAGGTGTAGAAGCCCACGCCGAAATCTGCGACGGATGACATCCGCCGGGATGAAATGGCCGCCATGCCTGACCCGTAACCGAACGCGCTCAACTGCTAATTCGGGGGAAGCAAGCTGCAAATAATGCAGGATCACGTAATATCCCAGATTCTGCCAGTGCCGGATCTTCTTCAGATGGGAAGTTCCGCTCAAAGTGGTCTCCACCCCGAAAGACTCCCCACGGCGACAACATTCAGCAATCCGCTCGAGCATGATTTTCGAGGCCTCTATCGCCACTCGTTCCGGTGCGAAAGGGGAAATTCCCAAAGCAATCAAATCGGCATTCAGGAAGTTGACAGTTTCACCCTCCTGTGGAAGGAATTCAGTGGCAAATGTTGTCTTGCCAGCACCATTTGGCCCCGCAATGATAATGCACTTCTTCATGTCAAGCAATATAAGGCTGGAAATGAATTATACACCCAGGACAAAAGCATAGTCTCTCTTGAACGACTGGGTCTGGGGCTGATAAATGAGCGGCAGCGAATACCAGTCCCAAGCAGCCACTGGTTAAAATAAAACTCTCATAAACATACGGGCTTTGACGGCCGGAGACCCGTTTTGACCTTATCCTCGGCACGCCTTACTTTACCGCGGACTCCGCAAAAAGAAAACCCAGAATTTCTCTCGCCCGTTCTCCCGCATAACGGGATCACTCAAGAACGCTAAGGAACGCCAAGAAGAGGGGGGAAAAGTCAAAAAAAATCCTTTGCGATCTTAGTGCGCCTTTGCGAGAGTATTCTCTTCCGTTTTTAACGGTTGCGTTCACGCGCGCGGTTTACTGCGTCGCTGTGCAACGCCTTGTTCGCTGAGAATGCGCTTTTCCTTGTAAATCTTCATTCTATCAGTCATCAATCAGGCTCTCTGCCAAGTAGTACGCATCGCTCCACCTACGACGACAATGTTCGCGAAGAAACACACCAAACGTCCCATCCTTATAGATCTCTAGGATGGTCGAGCGTATGGCATCACCTCTGTGATTCTCCAGAGCGGCAACATCGATTTGAGGGATGTTCTGCGTGTCAACGGTAGAGAGCTTTCGAAAACAGGACGGCCCTCCCCAATAAGCTTCGCCAATATGAGAATGCCCGTAGAAATGAGCGCGTACATTGCCTGGCAGAGGAAGCATCTGGTTCAAAACGGGGGATGCTCGCAAGCCTCCTGCAAACGAATTGTGTGCCGCCGTAATGACAGGACCAGGGATACTGCGAATCTCTTCTGTGACAGCTTTGTAGGATTCGATAGTGTAAGGATAAGCTTCTTTGTCGCCGTGAATCTTGCCGCCAGAGGCGATCCAGGATCCTTGCGGTTGAGCATGATCAGGGAAAAAGAATAACGCATAATCCCCCAGTGTCCCTTTGAAATAGAAGTCCGAAAGTCGCTCGGATGTGCGCCAGTCTGGCACCTGCATGAACCGTTCACGGGAGGCGATTTCCAGTGCTTCGCTGCTCGGCAGAGGTAGGTTGTCCTGCTGACACCAATATGGGTCGAACTCATGGTTTCCGCAGACAAATGTCAACGGTATTCCCAGTGACTGGAGTAATTCAGCCTGCATATCTGCCATCTGTTTCACGACATCCAGATCAGCGCCCTGCACCGAGTCCCCCAGATACCAGATCTGCTCGCAAGCCATGTCCAGTAATTGGAAATCCGTTATTGCTTCGGTCAGGCACTGCCGTGCAACAGTGAGCTCAGACTGCTGCAAGTCGGACATTATCCAAACACGGTGTTGGACAGACTCAGCAGTGCTGGCCCAGATGCGTTCAAATGTCGATCTACGACTCATAGCTGTTCCTGTTTACGAACAACAGCATCAGCGGGCGCGGTCAGCGATCCCTTGCATGCACTCGTTATGATTTTTCTGACGGTAGCATCTTGACTACGTCGTCAACAATTTTTCCCGAACTAAGCCACAGGGGAAGGAATATCAGATCTCCAATTCCGCGGGTTTCGTTTACCTTTTTAAAGATTTCTTGGTGGTATTGCTTCGCTTTCTTGAATTCCCTTCCGGCCAGCAATGAGCGCCACTTGTTGAAATAACCTTTCTTCTCATTGACGTGATCTTCCCCCTTCATCGCCGCTTCCGCCATTTCGGCATCATCAAACATTCTAGCAGCCGACGCGGCAATCCCTTCATCCGGGTTTTCCGTTTGCCACACGAAAAACTTTTCCTCAAAAGCCACTGCTGAAAGCAGGTCTCGTAACAACCAGCTGCCATCACCAACCAAATCAGAGATCTCCTTTTCTTTTTTGATTTGTTGCAGAATTCTTGTTTTTAGAACAAGCCCAGGCATATCTTCCACAGCCCAATTCTCGAGAAAGTGAACTAGAATCATGTTCTTGCCGGGGTTGCTGAGATAGTCTTCCATGAACCGGCGAAACACCATCAGTTCGGGAGAAATCAGCCAAGCGCCAGTTTGGGGCTGGTGTAACAGCACTGGAGACTCTGTTTTGACAAATAGTCTTCCGAGCTCTTCCCAATCACCTGCCTTAATCTCTTCTTTGCTATCAATTTTCTCGCGAAGTCTGAAAACAAGAGACGCAATCTTGGGACTACTTGATCTTGACAACGATGCAACGTAGTCTTCATCTAGTTCGGTGGCAGCTGAAAGCCGGACAGAGGAGAATACTAGCAGAATTTGTGAAATGGTTCTTATCTTTTTCATAACAAAGAAGTCAGCGGCGGAGGTACGACATCCGGTGCATTTGTTTGGTATGCGATTTATCTGAATCAA